>ONTS01000014.1 GCA_900320845.1 uncultured Prevotellaceae bacterium
CGAGGGTGCTCCACCAGATGTGTCGGGCATGATAGGCCAGTATGCCCACGGCAACGAGCCCAACCACCACATACCTTACCTCTACGCATACGCTGGAGCACAATGGAAGACGGCTGAAAAGGTACGACAGATACAGGAGATGTTCTACCACGACCAGCCCGACGGATACTGCGGCAACGAAGACTGCGGCCAGATGTCGGCATGGCACATCCTCTCCGCCATGGGATTCTATCAGGTAAATCCCTCCAACGGCATCTTCGTGCTGGGCAGTCCGCTATTCAAACGCACTGTAATCCGCCTGCCAAAGGGGAAGACTTTCATCATCGAGGCACGCGACAACAGTGCAGACAACATCTATATACAATGGGCTCGGCTCAACGGCAAACCCTACCCCAACGCCTTTGTTACCTACGACGACATCATGCGTGGCGGAAAGCTGACGCTACAGATGGACAACAAGCCGAATAAGAAGTTCGGTACGGCTGCCAAACATCGCCCTGTCAGTGCCGAATGACGCACGGCATAACAGCATCAGGCTCCCTCATCAATAAGATGGCGGAGCCTGATGTGTATGGGTAAGAGGCTGTATTCCTTGACAGCCTTATTTCTTCCACAGCATCCATGAGTGACGCTGCGTCTTCTTCTTTTTCTTCTTCGAGGGGTTGAGCTTGCGGTATAGCTTCCACCCCAGCAGTGCCATGTCGATAGATGTTCCAGCATTGGTCATAAGTCCAGTGATACGCTTTACCGGCGACACGTTAGCTTCGCGTGTAAAGAGGGCATTCACCTTTTTATTGATTGTCGTTGACTCTTCAGAGAGCTGTCGTCGCAGTTCTTCTTTGCGTCGGCGTATGTCTGAAAGGTCTCGCACAGGTTGTTGTGGAATAGGATTTGTCGGCATAGCTGTGAGTAATATGAAGTGTCTACTTAAGTTTTTACGCCCTTATTGTTCGTTGAGCATCACCGAAGAGAGAAAACGCACCAGTGGTCGTTCTATCCATCGTTTGCGATTGGCAAACACCACGATGAGCAATATGATATAACATGCTGCCACTAAGGCATAAGCTCCCACCGTTCCTACCCATGGCATGATGGCATGGGCAATGACCAATGAGAGAAATAGGAGTATGGGCAGTGCCAATAATATGACACAGAGTGCGAGTGCAGCCACCTTGAGCAGTCGTGCAGCCTTCTCAGTGACATCAAGGCGTACATATTCACCTTGCATCTTGGCATAACGCTTTGCTTTTTCAAAGAGTTGCGCCAGTGTTTCTACATTTTGATCGGATGAATACATGACGATTTATGATGGAGTGCTATTCCTTTAAGTGTCTGATGAAGAAAAAGGGGGAAGTGAACGCGCTTGTTACGCTGTCCGCTTCCCTGTTTTCCTGTTTTTAGTCTTCCTCAACAGCATCCTCGAGATCGTCGACCAGGTCGTTCATCTCTTTGCGATTGAGTTTCAGGTCGTGCTTTTTGCAGAAGTCTTTCACGGTATCTGTGATCTTGTTGCGTGTGTCTGCACCCTTTTCAGGGGCGAGCAGCAAACCTAACACTGTACCCATGATGGCACCTCCAAGAAAAGCTCCAATGTAACCGGCTGATTTCATTTTATTGATATTTGAGGGTTAAACAATAATCTTCAAGGGCAAAGGTAACAAATCTTTCCTTTTCATGTGCAATAATACTCTACTTTTTCTTCCATAAAAACACTACATTATGGATTTTAACAAACATTAAACCCAATTATTTGCTGTATATGATTTATTTTGCCTACCTTCGCACAATGAAATGTCTTTCTGCATTATGCAGATGTGGTTCAACCATGCACAGACACCGTGTTATTACAACGAAATCTAATAATTGTCAATACTCACACATCATGAAAAAGATTCTGTTTCTTGGTGCTGCCGTATGCGTAGCACTTGCATTCTCAAGTTGTAAGTCAAACGAGAGTGCTTATCGAAAGGCTTACGAAAAAGCTAAAGCTCAGGATGGCACTACCACAATCGCTACCAATGATCCCACAATGGGCGAGACTCCTACCGTGACTCCTATCACTCCGCGCACTTATGAGGATAACACTACTACGACCATCACCGACAACAACGACAATGTCAGCGTACGTCAGGAAAAGGTTTCTGTAGTGAATGGTTCTGGTCTGGGCGCTTACAGTGTTGTAGTGGGTTCGTTCTCCATGCGCGCCAACGCCGAAGGTATGATGAACCAGTTGCGCAATGCCGGTTATCAGGCACAGATTGCTTTCGACAGCAGCAAGCAGATGTACCGTGTTGTAGCATCTACCCACAACACTAAGGACGAAGCCATCGCCAGCCGCGACAGCATGAGGAGCAAATACCCCAACGCTTGGCTGCTCTACAACGAATAAAGCCGTAGCAACTGGTGGGACGCATTATCGCCATTGACTACGGACAACGACGCACGGGCTTAGCTGTCACCGACCCCGGACAAATCATTGCTACGGGATTGGCGACAGTTGAGACGAGCGTTTTGTTTTCGTGGCTCGAAAAGTATATCGCCACCGAGTCTGTGGAGGCGCTCGTCGTGGGCGAGCCTACGCAGACCAACGGAGCACCGAGCGAAAACATGCAGCGTGTGAAGGTCTTCGCCGACAAATGGAAGCAGAAGTATCCCGATATCCCAATACACTTCTACGACGAGCGTTTCACCTCCGTGCTCGCTCATCGTGCCATGCTAGACGGCGGACTCAGGCAAAAAGCACGCCGAGACAAAGCACTTGTCGACCGTATCAGTGCCACCATATTGCTGGAAGACTTTCTCAACAGCCGGAAGAACCTACACAGAGGCTGAAGAGACATTCTGCAACACATTATCAATCTATCATCATTTATCGCAACATGATACTACCTATATATATATATGGACACCCTGTGCTCCGCAAGGAAGCCCAAGATATTGACGCCTCGTACCCCGACTTGGAGCAACTCATTGCCAACATGTGGGAGACTCTCGACGCTTCGGGCGGCATAGGTCTTGCTGCTCCGCAGATAGGAAAGAGTATCCGCCTGTCGGTCATCAACCTCGACGAGCTCAGCGAGGACCTGCCGGAGTACAAAGGTTTCAAAAAGGTGTACATCAACCCGCACATTGTTGACAGCGACAAGGACAACACCGATACATCGGAAGAAGGATGCCTCTCTCTGCCAGGCATACATGAGAAGGTAGTACGCCCCAAGCGCATCCGTGTGCAGTGGCAAGACGAACTGTGGCAGCAGCACGACGAATGGATAGAAGGCTATCTGGCACGCGTCATGCAGCACGAGTTCGACCATCTCGACGCCCACCTCTTCATCGACCACATTTCACCCTTGCGCAAACAGCTGATAAAGAACAAGCTGAAAGCGATGAAGCAAGGTCGCTACCAGTGCGACTACCGCACCAAGCAGTAGGCACTCACATACCCTACTCAAACTTTTCACACCAACACTTCCCCCTACTCATCACGTATGCTACGACGTGTTCTACCCATGTTGCTATTGTTGCTGCTGCCGTTCAGGGCCATGGCACAATATAATGTGGAACATATACTTCTCAACGGACGTAGCGCAATGTACTACGAGGACTATATCCTGGCCATCCAGTATTTCACTCGTGCCGTCGATGCCAAGCCTTACCTCTACGAGCCTTGGTATCTGCGTGCTATTGCCAAATTCTACCTTGACGACTATGCCGGAACCATAGCCGACTGTAGCCAAGCCATAGAGCTATGCCCCTACATCTCTAAGATGTATGAGCTACGCGGGTTGTCGTACATACGCCAACAACAGTTCAATGACGCCATAGCCGACTATAACACGGCGCTGCGTATGGAGCCCGACGCTCAGAACATGTGGCTCAACCGCACCCTATGTCGTGTGGAACTGAAGGACTATGCCCAGGCCACCCTCGACCTCGACACTCTCATATCGCGCTGGCCCACCTTCGCCACAGTTTACACCATCCGCGCTGAGATAGCCATGCAACAGGGCGATACCACGCTCGGCGCACAGCAACTGGACAAGAGTCTGGAGCTGGATCCGTATAATGCGCAGGCATGGATGGTACGTGCGGGCATCAGTTTGTCAAAATCGCAATGGCAAGAAGCAGACGAACAGCTCACACATGCCATACGTCTCAAACCCACCATGGCAAGCAACTACGTCAACCGTGCCCTGGCACGCCTCAACCAGAACAATCTGCGCGGTGCCATGGCAGACTATGACACCACCATCGACCTTGACAGCACCAACTTTCTGGCCCACTTCAACCGCGGACTGTTGCGCGTTCAGGTAGGCGACTACAACCGTGCCGTCGACGATTTTGACTTCATCATCTCGCGCGAGCCCGACAACGTCATCGCCATCTACAACCGTGCGACGCTACTGCAGCGTACAGGCAACCTGCGTAGGGCGATAGACGACTACACACGCATCATCAAACAATTTCCCAACTTCTGGATAGGTCTATACCAGCGTGCCGAGTGCTATCGCAAGTTGGGCATGACACGCCAAGCCGCTGCCGACGAGGCACGCATCGTGCAGGCACAAATCAACAAGCACTTCAACGGCACGCAGCCACGATGGACAGCCGCACAACGCCGACAGACACGTAAGAAGAGTGAGATAGACCTGTCTAAATACAATCAGATAGTGGTAGAAGACGAGCCTACTGTGGAACACGAGTATGCCAGTACCTACCGAGGTCGAGTGCAACATCTGCGCAGTGAGAGCACACCTATGCCCATGTACACCCTCAGCACACGTCCTTACAGCAACACGCTGACCGCCTCAGCAGCCTTCGAACCTACCGTTGAGGCATACAACCAGCAACATCGTGTGTAACGACGAATATATGTGGGATGCAACAGTCAACCACTCAACCAGGAGATGAGCCGCAACCTATTGGCACTCATCGATACCCTGTCGTCCGCACAAGACACTATGCGCCACACTCCGACACTGTTTGTCCGTGCTGTGGTGTATGCCGATGTGCAGAACTACCCCGATGCTTTGCGAGACGTTGACCAGTGTCTGCGTATCGACAGCACCTCTGCCCTGCTATGGTGGCATCGCGCCTACTGCAGCGTGCAACATGCCGCATCAGCCAGCAGCATGGAGCCCATAAACAAACTGCCCTTACTGCTGCGGCAGCCCATGGAAGACATTAAGAGAGCCCTCAGCCTAAGCCCCGACAACCCCTATCTGCACTACAACCTCGGCTGCATGTATCTGCAACAGGACATGACGGCAGATGCACTGCAGGAGTTTACTACGGCGCTACAGATGAACGACGTCATTGCCGAAGCCTACTACAACCGCGCCATCTGCTACCAGCGAGAGGAAAAAAAAGCGGAAGCCCTTGCCGACCTTAGTAAGGCGGGACAGCTCGGGCTGCATCAGGCTTACAGCATGATGAAAAAGATAAAGTGAGGCGCGACCCCGCTGTATAACGAGTGTTCAGCGCTAGCCACACCCAAGCTGAATAAACGGAATGCCAGTGGGGAAGCTTTGCAAACCAATCTCGTCGACTTTGGTGACCAATTTCGGCGAGATAGCTGTGTAAAAAGGAGCCTAATGACTCTGTGATGATTGTTATATAGCGATTTTGGCGAGCCACTGTTCGTTAGCGAAAGGCACCCATACCATAGTATCTATAATGGTGTGAGGTGCCTTTCGCTTATGGTTTGTTCATGTGTTGAGGTCTTATCGGTGAGTCATCATTTTATTGGCGAGTTCCCATCCTATTGCCGATGCTCCGAGCACGGCTGCCGAAGCTCCGTCAAGGCCGCTTACGAGGAACTTGGGTTTGCCTTTGAAGATGGTGAGTGCGTTGTCTGCAAATCCTTTCTTTATCGGATTCATGATGAGGTCGCCTGCTTTTGTGAGTCCTCCGAAGAAGATAAATGCTTCGGGTGAGCAGAAAGCGGCGAAGTCGGCGCATGCCTTTCCGAGCATTGTGCCTGTAAACTCGTAGACCTCCACTGCCAGTTTGTCACCCTTCTGGGCAGCCATTGCCACATCGAGTGACGTGATGTCGTCGGCATTCATTACTCTGAGCAGTGACGGTTTGTCAGTATTGGCGAGCCTCTCTCTTGCCGTTCGTGCCACTCCTGTAGCCGAGCAGTACGCCTCGAGGCATCCTTGACGTCCGCATCCACATACGCGCCCGTCGTGACTGACGACATTGACATGCCCCAATTCGCCAGCGAAGCCGTCGTGGCCGTAGATGAGCTGCCCGTTGAGCACTATGCCCGACCCCACGCCTGTGCCGAGGGTGAGTACGATAAAGTTTTTCATGCCTCGTGCTACGCCGTAGGTCATCTCACCTATGGCCGCAGCGTTGGCATCGTTGGTGAGTGCCACAGGTATTCCGAGCCGTTGGCTGAACATTTCGGCAAGCGGCACAACGCCGTTGTGTGCCCAGCAGAGGTTAGGTGCATACTCTATGGCTCCAGAGTAGTAATTTCCGTTGGGTGCTCCTATACCCATGGCAGACATGTTGGCGATGCCTCCTTCCTGTTCGATGAGGATATTGAGTGCCGATAAAGCAGCATCCACAAACGCTTCAGCTGTAGTATAACTCTGCGTCTTTATCGCCGTTGTGGCTTTGATAGATCCACGGCTGTCAACGATGCCTAAAACGGAGTTAGTTCCTCCAAGGTCGAGTCCTATTACGTTCTTCATGAGCTGGTGTTTGAAAGGTAAAAAGATGGATGATAAACCGTATGCATGTGGGCAAACCGGTGTACAAATGTATAGAAAGTTTTCTGCATTCTACATTTTTCTTGTCAATACTTTTGATATGCGCGCCGAAAAGACCTATCTTTGTATCATTGTTAGCTTCTGCGTTCAGTCTGTCAGCTGAGCGCACAAATAATTACCACTCAGCCGTCAGGGTGTTGTGCCATTATTATGGCAGATGCCCATGGCTGCGACAACACGCTATCACGACAATATGAAATATATAGTAAAGGCACCAGCTCAGCTCAATGTAGAAATTAGTCTGCCTCCGAGCAAAAGTATCTACAACCGCGTGCTGCTCATGCAGCGTATGATAGGTCAGTCATTACCCATACAACCGCCACACATTGCCGACGATACGGAAGTATTGTTCAAGGCTTTGCAAAGCGATGCCGACGAAGTGAACATCCATGGTTCAGGCACCGCCATGCGTTTCCTGACCGCCTACTACGCAGCGTCGCCCAACGAGGCGCACATGCTGACCGGTACCGCCCGTATGTATGCCCGGCCTATTGGCCAGCTGGTCAATGCGCTGCGCAGTTTGGGTGCTGACATAGAGTATCTGGACCACGAAGGCTTTCCCCCCTTATGCGTTCGTGGCCGACAGTTGCGCGGTGGCGAGACAAGTATGCCCGGCAACGTCAGCTCACAGTTCATCTCTGCCCTGCTAATGGTTGCCCCTCTCTTCGACGAAGGACTGACGCTACACATTGAAGGTCCCATCATCTCACGCTCATATATCGACCTGACGCTGGCACTGATGAACGACTATGGTGCACAGGCAGGCTGGTCGTCAGTAGATACGATACGTGTGGAGCCTCGCTACGGCACCCAGACACCACCCTCGCTGCTCGCTCCCATTTCAGACGAAGACTTCAACACCACTCGTCGCATGTGGATAGAATCCGATTGGAGCGCCGCATCCTACTGGTATGAGATAATAGCACTCTACAACAACCCCGATGCCCGTCTCACTCTTTATGGTCTCAACGACGGTTCTCGCCAAGGCGACGCCACGGTACGCCATCTGTTCTCTTTAGTGGGCATAAAGAGCCGCTTCATGCCACCTGTCGAAACACATCTCACCCCCCTTCAGATGCACTGCACGCCCACCCACATGCAACAACTCAACTTCCACTTCATAAACCAGCCCGACCTTGCCCCGACCTTTGTAGTGATGTGCTGCCTGAAAGGCATGCACTTCCAGTTTACTGGGCTTGATTCGCTGCGCTATAAGGAGAGCAACCGTCTGGAGGCACTACTCACCGAGATGCGAAAGATTGGTTTTGTGATAGAGGAAGACGACAACGGCACGCTGAAATGGGACGGACAGCGCTGCGAGGGCATGGAACAGCCCGTAATCAACACCTATGAAGACCACCGGATGGCCATGTCGTTTGCACCGGCAGCCATCACCCTCGGTAGCATCATCATCGATTCGCCTGAGGTGGTGGACAAATCGTATCCTCAATATTGGACGGACCTGGAAAAAGCAGGGTTCACCATCACCCCCATCAACGCATAAGAAATCTGTAGTTCGCCCTCACTTAGCCGTCAACTATGATACCTCTACTCATCTCTCTTGCCATCATCGCCTTAGCAACCTTCCTGTTAGCCCGCTATTCGTACCGCAATCCCAGCACTGCTGCCGACCACGAGGCCACAACTTCTACCGACTGTGCCACGTGTGGAATACTGCCGTCGCTGTGTCATAACGAATGTGAGGAGGAAGAAGCAAAGGAAGAAATCATATATTTCGACGATGAGGAGCTTGATACGTTCCGCGGCAAGCCCTCCGACCAATACTCCGACGAGGAAACGGAAATATTTGCCGAGGTGTTGCACACCATGCATCCTGAAGAAGTGCCTCAATGGCTGCTCAGTCTGCAAAGCCGTGGTATATTCCCGCCAGACAAACTGAAAGACGAACTGGTGTTTTTCCTTAGCAATTAGGCAATAAACTGCACCATTTATAGTTATAGAAATGTGAGAGTTCCGCCACGTCGACATATCCTCACTGCCACAATCATAAGTGTGTTGCTTGTTATTGTGGGCTGTTCCACGCAGAAAAACACCGCCACCAACCGCTGGTGGCAGGCTTTTAATGCGCGTTACAACACGTATTATAACGGATCGCAGGCTTATATCGACGGATCACTGGAGAAAGAGAACGGAAACAGAGACAACTTTACCGAAATTATACCCTTATACACCGTCGGCAACAAGACCAGTCGCGAACTTGGCAAGGGACATTTTGACCGAGCCATTGAAAAGAGTAAAAAAGCCATACATCAACACAGCATCAAACGCAAGCCAGAGTGGAAGAAGAATCGAAAAAAGACACCTAAAGACATTGAATGGCTGAGCCGTCGCGAGTACAATCCGTTTCTATGGAAGGCATGGATGCTGATGGGCCGTTCGCAATTCCATAAAGGTGACTTCGACGAAGCCGCCGCGACCTTCTCTTACATGAGCCGATTGTATCAGGGTCAGCCTGCAATCTACGGCAAAGCAAGAGCATGGCTAGCCAAATGTTACATAGAACAGGATTGGATGTACGACGCTGAAGACGTGATTCGCAACTATCAGCGCGACTCTATGGACTGGCGTGCACAGAAAGAGTGGAACCTGACCCTAGCAGACTACTACATACATACCGCCGACTATGCCAAGGCGGTGCCTTATCTGCAAAAAGTCATCAAACAAGAGATGCGCAAAAAGCAGAAAGCACGCGAATACTACCTGCTCGGACAGCTATACGCGCACCTTGGTAGACACGAAGAAGCCTACCGTGCTTACCGAAGTGTAATACGACAGCACCCTCCCTACGAGCTAGAGTTCAACGCTCGCATTGCAATGACAGAAGTTATGTCGCAGCGTGACGGCAAACAGATGATATCTAAGCTCAAACGCATGGCCAGTTCGGACAACAATGCACAGTATCTAGACCAAATTTACTATGCAATGGGTAACATCTATCTGAACCTGAACGACACTGCCAATGCTATTGCAGCCTACGAGAAAGGTAATGAAAAAGGAACGCGCTCCGGAATAGAAAAAGGTGTACTGCTACTGAAGCTCGGCGACCTCTATTGGCAGCAAAACAAGTTCTCGGATGCACGCCGTTGCTACAACAATGCCATCGGTATGCTGGACAAAGAGCGCCCAGACTACGAGCAACTGTCGAAACGCTCAGTCATATTAGACGAGCTTGTGCCACACACCGAGGCCATTCACCTGCAAGATTCACTGCAACAGCTGGCAGCCATGAGCGAAGAAGACCGCAATGCAGCCATCGACCGAGTGATAGAAGCGCTTAAAAAGAAGGAGCGTGAGGAACGACGCGCACAGCAAGAGCAAGATGCAGCACAGGCACAGCAGCAAAACGGAGGCTCGGGGGTAGACAATGACAGACAAACGCCCACCACTCCAACACAACAGAGGGATGGAACATGGTACTTCTACAACCCGATGGCTGTGGCACAGGGAAAGACTTCCTTCCAACAGCTGTGGGGAAAGCGTGAGAATGTGGACAACTGGCAACGGGTAAACAAAACCGTTGTGGGCGCATTCAACGACAGCGACAGCGAACTAACGCCCGAACAGCAAGACTCCATACGCCAAGCAGAAGCTATTGCCGACTCTTTAAACAGTGTTAGGGACAGTGCGCAGAACGATCCGCACAAACGAGAATACTATTTGGCGCAAATACCGTTCACTCCGGAACAAATGGCAGCCAGCGATGCAGTGATTATGGAGAGTTTGTACCAAGCGGGTGTCATATTTAAGGACAAGCTCAATCATCTTCCACTCTGCAAAGAGCATCTATCACGCCTGGAAGACCAATATGGAGAGCGCTATGAGAAGATGGATGACGTCTACTACCACCTTTTCCTGCTCTACTCGCGTATGGATGAGCACGACAGAGCTCAGACCTATGTAGACCTACTGAAAGCAAAATACCCCGACAGCAAGTGGACCATACTACTTAGCGACCCGCACTATCGAACGAACTCACTCTTCGGTGTACATATTGAGGACTCACTCTACACCGCAACATACGATGCTTTCAAAGCAGGCAGATACAGCGAGGTGCTCAGCAATGCCCGAATGTCGAAAGAACGGTTCCCCCTGGGCGCCAACCGCGACAAGTTCCTCTTCATAGGAGGATTGACAAAACTGAACAACGGCGACCTCAACGGGTGCAAGGACGACCTCAACGAGGTGGTAAGCGAACATAGCGGCAGCCGCATCAGCGAGATGGCAGGCATGATTCTCAATGGCATCAATGCCGGACGACGTGTGTATGGCGGACAGTTTGCACTCAACGACATGTGGAACAGGCGCTCGGAGGTGCTACAGTTTGAAGCCGACTCTACCAAACAACGTACGCTGACAGCCGAACGCAACACTGAGTTTGCCTTCCTTCTGGTATACGATGCCGACTCTATCAACGAAAATCAGCTATTGTTTGAGATGGCTAAGTTCAACTTCACCAACTACATGGTGCGCAACTTCGACATAACCATTGAACAACATCCCAACGATAGCCGTATGCGCCTCAATGGATTCCGCAACTTCGACGAAGCACATCTATACGCCACACAGCTCCATTCGCATAAAGAAATGCGCCAACTGCTGCACAAGACGAAAGCAATTATTATCAGCGAGGAAAACCTTGAGCTGCTAAACACAACGGTAACGATTGAGGAATACGAGAAATTCTACTCCAAACACTTCTCGCCCATTAAGGTTACAAACCTCTATCTGCTTACCGAGCCGACCGAACTCGGCGACGAAAAGGACATTGACGACATACTTCCCAAGCTGCCAGTAGAAGAAGAGGAAGACGAAAACGACCTCAACAAAAGAGAGACAACAGTTATTGAGGAAGAAACAACCGTCATAGAGGAGCCGAATACTGTCATAGAAGAAACGGAAGAGCCCCTGAACAATGAAACGACGGTCATAATGCCCGAAGAACCTGCTCAACAGGAGAACACCGAAGGCACTGTGGTAAGTCCTGAAGAGCCCACCAAGCCGGTGCAAAACAACACCATCGTAGAGCCAATCCGTCAGCCCGTCACTAACGAACAGCCAAAGACAGAGCAGCCTCAGATTCCCGAAGAGGAAGAAGGCGTGTACAACTTGGAGGAGCCGGAGGAGGCGACTAGCAATAAGCAAAACGAAGAAGTAGTGACAGAAGAGTCTGTTATCATCCGTCCACAGCGCCCGACTGTCAATAAACAACAGCCTGTAACAACGGTAACTACAGTAACGGAAGAAAACAGTTTCTTCACTTTAGAGGAAGAAAATACCACAACACCGAAGAGCAACAATAAGAAAACGGAGGAAGAGGAGTTTGAAGTCATCTTCACCCAAGACCGCAAGCCACCCACCAAGGCACCGACAACAAAGACACCGGCAACAAACAAAAATGCCAAAACGCCTCCACCATTGGAAGAAATAGAAATAGAGGATGAGTATTATGAGTTGGAAGGATTCTGAACTGCCTCCAATGCTGTCCTCACTATTAACACCTTTATAACATCATATCACCATGAAAAGACATCTCTTACTCCTTTCTGCCCTGCTCATCGTGAGCCTCAGCGCCTGTTCTCAGGCAGATAAAACAAAACAATCTGAACCGATGAAGAAAGTCCTCGTAGCCTATTTCTCTGCATCGGGTGTCACACGCGGTGTCGCCGAACGCCTCAGCACCATCACCGAAGGGACACTCCACGAGATAAAACCTGCTCAACCCTACACCGATGCCGACCTTGACTGGACGGACAAGAGCAGCCGTTCAAGTGTAGAGATGAAAGATAAGAAGTCGCGTCCAGCGATCACCGATAAGCTGAAAGACCTCGCCGACTACGACATTGTGTATGTAGGATTCCCCATTTGGTGGTACACTGCCCCCACGATCATCAACACCTTTATGGAGGCATACGACTTTAGCGGCAAGACTGTTATCCCCTTTGCCACTTCCGGAGGCAGCAGCATCAAGAAAGCGTGCGCTGACCTGAAGGCAGCCTACCCAGCTGTGAACTGGAAGGAAGGCCGTCTGCTCAACAATGCTTCCGACAAGGAACTGAAAGATTGGGTAAAGCAATAATAAATTTAGTTGAAACAATAATTGTCAACAATACATCGCAACTACATTATGAACAGTTTTTTCAAACAAGTATTGGCCACTTGTCTCGGCATACTTCTCTTCTGTATCGTAGTCGGCTTGCTCGGAGCATTGTCGTTAGTGGGCATGATAGCCAGCATGCAGTCCACAAAGCGTGTACCCGATGGCTCAGTTCTCGTGCTAAATCTCTCTGGTCAGCTCAACGAGCGTAGCGAAGACAATGTCATTTCAGCCCTCACAGGTCGTGAAGACACCTCACTTGGCCTTGACGATGTGCTCATGGCACTGGAAAAGGCAAAGGACAACGACCGTGTGAAAGGCATCTACATGGAATGTGGCATGTTTGGCAGTGACAGTTATGCCTCACTCAACGCCATACGCAGGGCTATCACCGAATGCCGCAAAGCCGGAAAATGGGTGATTGCTTATGCCGACACCTACACGCAAGGCACATATTATCTGGCATCGGCTGCCGATGAAGTGTATCTCAATCCCCAAGGACAGGTAGATTGGCACGGACTGGCTGCCGAACCTTATTTCTTGAAAGACCTTCTGGCAAAGTTTGGTGTCAAGATGCAGGTTGCCAAGGTGGGAACGTACAAGAGTGCTGTTGAGCCGTTCACCGCAACCTCCATGAGTGACGCTAATCGCGAACAGATAACGGAATACATCAACGGCATTTGGAACGAGATAGTGAAGAGCGTAAGCGCCGATCGCCATGTTTCTGCCGACTCTCTCAACAGCTGGGCTGATCAACTCATCACCTTTGACGCCCCCGAGCAATATGTAAAGAAAGGATTGGTGGACAGTTTGGTGTACACCGACGGCATGAAGAACATCGTTTGTAAGCGTCTTGACATCGATACCGAGGACCGTATACCCCTTATCGGCGTCCACGATATGTGCCATGCCAAGGGAAAGCGCAAAGGTGGAGAGACCATTGCTGTATACTATGCTTATGGTGAGGTCGTAGACGGCATGGCAGGCAACCCCACTAGAAGCTCAGGGGTCATCGATGCACAGCGAGTGTGCAAGGATCTGAAACAACTGGCCGACGATGAAGATGTGAAAGCTGTCGTTTTGCGTGTCAACTCTCCTGGTGGCAGCGCATACGCTTCCGAACAGATATGGCATGCCATCCGAATGCTGAAGGGAAAGAAGCCCGTTGTAGTGAGCATGGGCGGCATGGCTGCTTCTGGAGGCTACTATATCAGTGCTGCTGCCGACTACATCGTGGCTGAGCCCTTAACACTGACGGGCAGCATAGGCATCTTTGGCATGTTCCCAGATGCCAGTCAGCTGCTGACAGAGAAACTCGGCGTGCATTTCGACGTTGTCAAGACCAATGCCCACAGCGATTTCGGCACCCTTTCACGCCCCTTCTCACCAGAAGAAATGTCCTATCTAGATGCATACATCGACCGTGGCTATCGCCTATTCCGCTCCCGTGTAGCCGAAGGACGCAAGATGAGCGAAGCCGATGTGGAGAAACTGGCACAGGGTCGCGTATGGTTAGGCAAGCAGGCACTCAGCAAACGCCTCGTCGACAAGCTGGGAGGCATGGATGTTGCTGTACAGAAGGCGGCAGAACTTGCCCACCTCGGCGACGATTGGCGCACACGCAGTTATCCAGCCAAGCGCACTTGGTGGGAACAGCTCACCGAAGGCGAAGCCGTGGACAACTATCTCAACACAAGGCTGCAAGGCATGTTGGGCGACTACTTCCAACCATTCCAGTTGCTGAAGCGCTTCGACACCCACACGGCAGTACAAACAGCATTGCCCTATATTCCAAATATCAAATAAAAGAAGTCTGATCTCTTTCACATAACACCATATCCCATGAAAGATCTATTGCTCATACCTATCAGCTGGCTATATGGGCTCGTTGTAGGCATACGTAACCGGCTCTTCGACATGGGTGTGTTGAAGAGCAAAAGCTATGACATTCCTGTCATCTCCGTCGGCAACATCACCGTGGGTGGCACAGGAAAGACTCCTCATGTGGAATATCTTATCCGCCTGTTGCATCGACAATGCAAGGTGGCGGTGCTCAGTCGTGGATATAAGCGCAAGAGCCGCGGCTATCGTGTGGCCGACCAGCAATCCACCGCTGCAGATATTGGCGACGAACCGCTGCAGATGAAGCGTAAGTATGATGATATCGTGGTAGCAGTATGCGCCGACCGCAGAGAGGGTATCGAACACCTGACTGCCGATAAGGGCACAAGAGACACCGATGTCATACTTCTTGACGACGCCTATCAGCACCGTTGGGTAAAACCTGGCATCAATATCTTGCTCGTCGACTATCATCGCCAGCTGCATGCCGACCATATGCTACCTTATGGACGAATGCGCGAGAGGAAAGAGGAGAGCAAACGTGCCGACATCATCATTATCACGAAATGTCCCTCAGCCATCAAGCCTATGGACTTCCGACTGCTTCGCGACAGCATTGGCGTCTATCCATACCAGACGTTGCTGTTCACCACCATGCAATACCGCGCCCTGCGCCCCATGTACTGCGGCGAAGATGTGGAGTTGAGCTCCCTTGACCGTGACACCCACGTACTGCTGATAGCTGGCGTAGCCCATCCCGAACGCATGGCAGACGACTTGCAGCCCCACTTCTCCCATCCCATCACCTTGAAGAGCTATGCCGACCATCATTTCTTCACTGCCAACGACATTGCCGACATCAATGCCACCTTCGCCGCACTGCCCGATCCGCGCATTGCCATTACCACGGAGAAGGACTCAGCCAGGCTTTTCGGACAAAAAGGATTTGAAGAAGACCTGCGCCATCACTTCTTCATGGCACCCATAGAAGTGAAGTTCCTGCAGGACGAGGAAGAAGTGTTCAATGAAAAGATACTGAGCTACGTGGAGAAAAATTCCAAGAACAGCATTCTTGTACAACATAAAAATCAACCTACCCAAGACCAACCTAAGGAAGAGAAAAAGAACAACACAATCTCATTCCGCAGCAACATGACCCCCTAAGCCCCATTGCGTTGCGGGTCTTGCCTAACCCACCCGACATCAACCTGTATGACAGACATCTCAACCCTCGGTGAATTTGGCCTTATCGACCATCTCACCCACGACCTTCCCAAGTTTAACGACAGCACACGCTACGGCGTGGGCGACGATTGCGCCGTTCTGCACTACGGCGACCGCCATGTGCTGGTCACTACCGATATGTTGATGGAGGGCGTACACTTCGATTTGACTTATACCGACATGCAATACCTGGGCTATAAGTCTGCTATGGTCAACCTCAGTGATGTGTTTGCCATGAACGGACAGCCCACTCAGCTTACGGTGAGCTTAGCTGTCGATCGCCGATGCACCGTTGAGGATATGGATGCTTTCTATCGCGGCCTGCGTCATGCCTGCGACAAGTGGAATGTGGACATCGTTGGCGGAGACACCACAGCCTCACTCACTGGCATTGCCATAAGCATCACCTGCATAGGCACCGCCGACACAGACAACATCGTCTACCGCAAGGGAGCCAAACCGACCGATCTCATCTGCGTAAGCGGAAACCTCGGCGCTGCCTACATGGGACTGCGACTGCTGGAAAGAGAAAAAACAGTGTACTATCAGCAGCTGAAAGAGATGCAAAACAAGCAAGGTGCTGACAGCCACATGAGTATGGAGGAGGCAGTGATGCAGTACGATTTCCAGCCCGACTATGCCGGTCACGAGTATCTTCTTAGCCGTTTGCTGCAGCCCGAGGCCCGAGGCGACATCATTCAAGCCTTGCGTCAGGCAGGCATACGCCCCACTGCCATGATGGACATCAGCGACGGGCTGTCGAGCGAGCTGCTGCACATTTGCAAGCAGAGCCAATGCGGATGCCGCATCTATCAGAAGAACATACCCATCGACTACCAGACAGCGTCCATGGCTGAAGAATTCAACATGGATGTGTTCACGGCAGCGCTCAACGGAGGCGAAGACTACGAGCTACTCTTCACCGTTCCTGTGGGCGACTACGCCAAAGTGGAGCAGCTGGAGGACGTACACGTTATCGGACATATCACCGACAACATGGACGAGCATGTTCTGGTGACCACCGACGACCAGCTGTTCAACCTCAAAGCACAGGGTTGGAACCCTCTGAAATCTGCAGAATAATCATTCAGCTACTACCCTTTCCTCATGACACGGCATGCCATTTTGTCGGCACGTCGTGTCATTTTGTCGTATTTTCACCTACTGGCACACCTATTGTCTTTATGCATGGTGAAAGCAATTCTCAAAGAGTTGCACACCCAATGAACATTATCTATAAACAATTAAATTTAAGGAGGACAATATTATGTATCCCGCAACAAGACACAACAGTTGGTTACCCGAAGTGTTCAACGACTTTTTCAACACTGGTTTCCTGCCAAAGACCAATGCCACAGCGCCTGCCATCAACGTAATGGAGGACGACACACAGTACACCGTAGAAATGGCTGCCCCGGGCATGACCAAAGAAGACTTCAACGTGCACATCAATCAGACGGGCGACCTCGTCATCAAGATGGAGCGTAAGGAAGAGAAGAAGGAGGAAGACAAGAACGTTCACTATCTGCGTCGTGAGTTCTCGTATGCCCAGTATGAGCAGACACTGATTCTGCCCGACGACGTTGACAAAGCAAAGATTTGCGCACGCGTAGCCGACGGAGTGCTCACTGTAGACCTGCCAAAGGTAGTGAAGGAAGAAGTGAAGGTAGAACGCCACATCGAAATAGGTTAATACAACGGGCTTTGACCCTCACACTAAAAAAAACAGAAGCCGCAACACCAGCATGTTGCGGCTTCTTCGTATCTTTGTCGGTTAGAAATTATTATTTATCAGCTATGATTCTCTACATTCTATATATCATTGTCGGTGCTGCCTGTGTACTGTTTGGTGCCGACAAGATGACCGACGGTTCCGTAGCCGTGGCACGCAAGATGCGCATCTCTCCCTTAGTCATCGGACTGACCATCCTCGCCATAGGCACCAGTGCCCCCGAGTTCTCGGTCAGCCTCTTCTCAGCCATCAAGGGAACGCCCGACATGGCAGTGGGTAACGTCATCGGAAGCAACATCCTCAACATCCTGTTGGTGGGCGGTGTCAGCGCATGTGTGATGCCGCTGACCACTTCGCGCGAGACCATGGTGCGCCAAATGCCCATCATGGCAGTGGCGTCGGTAGTGCTGATGGTGCTGTGTCTCGACGGTATGTTGTCGCGTTGGGACTGCCTGCTGCTCTTCATAGGTTTCGTGCTGTTCATGATTTACACGGTGCGCAATGCCAAAGAGTCGGAAAAGAAAGGCGTGACGGCAGCCACATCTGATACCGCGGAGCAGAAAGAAGAAAAGCCCTATCCCACGGGCAAAGCCATATTGTTCATCCTTGCAGGTCTGAGTCTGCTGGTTTTGGGCAGCAACGTCTTTGTTAACGGCGCCTCTGCCTTGGCAAAGGAGCTCGGCGTGTCCGAAGCAGTCATTGGTCTCACCATCGTTGCAGGCGGAACGAGTCTACCTGAGCTCGCAACTAGCGTCGTAGCGGCCTACAAAGGACAAACAGACATCGCCTTGGGCAATATCATCGGATCCAACGTGTTCAACATACTTATGGCATTGGGCCTGACAGGTATTATTTCGCCCATGCGTGTAGATGGTTTCACACCGATAGACTTCGGCATCATGCTGCTCAGTGCAGCCTTGTTGTGGATATTTACGTTCAGCAAGCGTACCCTCGAGCGCTGGGAAGGCGGTGTGCTCGTTGCCATTTGCGTGGGTTACCTGTGGTATCTCGTAGCCAGCGTATAACACATAGCGCCTCAACACTGCACAACCACATCTGCACAGACAAGCTGGCAACCCGACATCTTGTCTGTGCAGATGCCTTTTTATAGTCGCACTGGCAGCCTGCTTGAGTCCACTGTCGCAAGCATCCTACCACACTCAGTCAGAAAAGAGTATCATCCACCCAGCAAAATCGTCGAGATTGGTCAGCAAAGTCGACGACTTTGGTCAGTGAACGGGCAACAATTGACGGGTGGTGGTTGCCTATTCATACAGTAAAAAAGGCGCATTCGCCATTGGTTTCTTCATTACGTTATCTGGTGTTGGGTGTTAAAAGATGAAAAATATCCGATTTCTTCGCAGGGGTTTATCTATCTTTGCAGCTGAAATGAGACGCACCTTGTTATTGTCTCTCTTGTTTTCGGCAGTCATCTTCATGGCTGTCGGAGGTGTTATGCCGACTTCACATCATGTCGGTACCACTCCTTCATGCCCAGACGACACCACTGCCCGAGCCGCTAAGCGCCGCACCATGCAGCGTACACCCGAAGCGATGCGTCGCATTGAAGGCACGCGTGCCAATAGCAACACTATTAACGGGGACGATAACGTGCCCGACATCAGCAAGGACACGGTAGGAATGGACTCGCTGCAGAAAGCTATCTATATGCACAACCGCATCGTTGACGACAGTATAAGGCTCGACTCCATCAACCGCTCGAAGAACAATAGTATCGATGCGCCTATCAACTATTCTGCGCAGGACTCACTGGTGTACGATGCCAAAAAACGCGTGGTGCATCTGTACGGCACTTCTACCATTGACTACGAGAATATGCAGCTCAAGAGCGAGAAGATACGCATGAACCTAGACAGTAATCTCATCCATGCCACAGGTGTTACCGACACATTGGAGCAGGATGGTGTGCGCGGAAAGCCTGAATTTAAGATGGGTGCTGACGAATATCAGAGCGACACTATAGCCTTCAACCTCAAGACGAAGCGTGGTTTTATCAACAATGTGAACACGGCACAACAGGAGGGTTTTCTCTTTGCCGAACGTTCCAAGCGCGACAGCACTGGCGTATTCTATATTGAGCACGGACGCTACACCACCTGCGACGATCCACACCCCGATTTCTATATTGCTTTGTCACGAGCCAAGGTGCGACCAGACAAAGATGTGGTGTTCGGTCCTGCCTATTTGGTTGTGGCTGACGTGCCGCTACCCATAGCTATTCCTTACGGATTCTTTCCCTTCAGCAAAAAATACTCCAGCGGCATCATCATGCCCTCGTATGGAGACGAGAACAGTCGTGGTTTCTACCTACGCGATGGCGGCTACTATTTTGCCCTCTCCGACAAGTGGGACCTCAAGCTGCTCGGAGAGATATACACCAAAGGGTCATGGGGACTGTCGGCTGCCAGCAACTACCACCGACGTTATAAGTATCGGGGCAATTTCTTCGTCAGCTATCAGGACACAAAGACCGGCGAAAAGGGGCTGGCTGACTACAATAGGCAGTCTAGTTTCAAGATACAGTGGAGCCATCGCCAGGACCCGAAAGCCAATCCGTACCGCACACTGTCGGCAAGTGTCAACTTTGCGACGACCAGCTACGAACGCAACAACCTCACTGGTATGTACAACCCTCAGGCATTGACACAGTCGACGCGCACCTCGTCGGTGAACTGGAGCACCAACTTCTCAAGCATTGGCATGACCCTGAGCCTCACTGCCAACCTGATGCAGAACATGCGCGACTCCACCATCTCGCTGACACTGCCCGACCTCAACGTCACCATCAGCCGATTCTATCCCTTCAAGCGTAAGAAGGCGGTGGGTAAAGCCCGTTGGTACGAGAAAATCTCTATGAGCTACAGCGGACAACTGAGCAACACTATCAATACCAAGGAGGACAAGTTGCTGCACAGCAACCTGGTGAAAGACTGGCGTAATGGTATGCGACACAATATACCAATAAGCGGTTCGTTCACACTGATGAAATACATCAACGTTTCGCCCTCTTTCACCTTCACCGACCGCATGTACACCTCTAAGGTGATGCGTTCGTGGGACGAAACGGCGCAGCGTGAGGTGCTGGATACCCTCAACGGCTTCTACAACGTGTACAACTGGGCGCTAGCTCTTACTGCATCGACCAAACTTTACGGCTTCTACACCCCCAACCGCAAGATTTTCGGCGACAAAATTATTGCCATTCGCCACGTTGCCACACCTTCGGTAAGCTTCAGCTACCATCCCGACTTCAGCACAGAACATTACGGATACTACGACACCTACCAACGTACCAATAGCGACGGCAGCGTGAGTCTGGTGTCATATTCGCCCTACAGCACATCACTCTACGGCGTTCCGGGTCAGGGAAAGAGTGGAGACATACGCTTCTCGCTCGACAACAACATTGAGATGAAAATACGGTCGGACAAGGACAGCACCGGATTCCGCAAGATTTCCATCATCGACAACCTCGGCATCAACATGTCTTACAACATGGCGGCAAAGGAACGTCCGTGGAGCGACCTCAGTATGAACCTCCGTTTGAAGTGGTGGAAGAGCTACACCTTCAACGCTAATGCCATCTTTGCTACCTACGCCTACGAGCTTGACCCCGAAGGACGACCCTACATTGGCACACACACGGAATGGGGATATGGCAGATTCGGCCGTTTCTTGGGCACATCGCAGAACATCAGTTTCACTCTCACTCCCGACAAGCTCCGCCGTCTGTTCAGCGGAAAGAGCAAAGACGATGACAAGGCGGAGGAGAACAACGACGACGAAGGTACCGACCTGAACAGAGAGAGCAACCTCGACGATGCCCTGGAGCGAGGCAAGACGGGCGCCAAGCGCAAACAGAGCAGCAAGGCAGAAACAGACAGCGACGGTTTTATGCTCTTCAACATGCCATGGTCGCTCACATTCGGGTATGGTATCACCATACGAGAGAACACTGCAGGGAAGTTCAACACACGAACTATGCGCTATCCCTACAAGATTTCGCAGACACTTAACGTCAGCGGCAACCTGCGCATCAGCGACGGATGGAACATCTCATTCTCATCGGGCTACGATTTCGAAAACCATAAGGTGTCGATGACCACAGCTTCGCTATCACGCGACCTGCACTGCTTCAACATGTCGTGCTCGGTGGTGCTCACTCCCTACACAAGCTACAACTTCTCCTTCCGCGCCAACGCTGCAACTCTGACCGATGCGCTCAAATATGACAAACGAAGTTCGTTCAGCAACATTATTGAATGGTATTAAAATGCCTTACTGGAAGCACATTTTTATATAAAAGGATGCTGGAAGTCTGGAAAATTCTGCCAAACGGTGTGTCGTATACATAAATAATTATTACTTTTGGTGCGTAAACAGCTCTATCTATCAGCAGGATACACATAATAGGCACTGCTGAAACGGCATACATCGACAGTCTGCTAAAATAAATAATCCATAATTTATGAAATATTCATTACTCTTTTCGACACTGCTCTTCATTGCCCTGGGCGTATCAGCAGCGCCCATCGGCAAGAACGAGGCCCGTCAGAAGGCTGCCGCCTTTCTGCGTTCGGTAAATGCCCAAGCCACACTATCATCCACAATGGCACACAAGGCCCCCCGTAAGGGGGCTACCACAAACGACAACGAAGTCTACTACTACGTATTCAATGCTGAACGTGGGCATGGTTTCGTCATTGTCAGCGGTGACGACCGCACAGAGACCGTGCTCGGATACTCCGACAAAGGCTCTTTCGATGCACAAAACATGCCCGAAAACCTACGCGCATGGCTGCAAGGGTATGAAAGACAGATACAATGGCTCGACGACAACAACATTGTTGCCAACGCAGCCACACGTCAGGCGGCTACCATGCACAAAGCAAAGGTTGCCACACGCAACCCCGTCGCACCTTTGATAACATCCATTTGGGACCAGACTGAGCCCTACAACGGTCTCTGTCCCGTGCTGACTAACCACGAAAACTATGGTGAGTCAACTACCTTTACAGGCTGTGTTGCCACCGCAATGGCACAGGTGATGTACTACAACCGCTGGCCGCAAGCCCAAACCAAGACGGTGCCGGCATACACCATGGAATACATTTACTACGCCAACAACAGCAGCACAAAGAAAACAATGCAGATGAGCTCACTGCCCTCCACCACCTTCGAGTGGGCGAATATGATTGATGACTACTCCGGTACATATTATACAGCTGAGGGCGAGGCCGTAGCCAAACTGATGCAGTATTGTGGCTATTCTGTAGAGATGCAGTATGGCACCAGTATCGTGGGAGGCTCTGGCACGCAGACATCCAAAGTTGCTGCGGCGCTGGTTAACTACTTTGGTTACGATCCTGCAACGGTTAACTATGCCACACGCAATGCTTACACATACCATGAATGGAACACCCTGATATACAATGAGCTCGCCAACGGCCGTGCCGTGGTATATAGCGGTCAAAGTGACGGCGGAGGACATGCGTTTGTTTGTGATGGATACAGCTTTGACGACTATTTCCACATCAACTGGGGCTGGTCTGGCTCTGCCAACGGCTACTTCCTCCTCTCTGTGCTCAATCCCTACGAGAGCGGAAGCGGCGGTAGCAGCACGTCTAACGGCTTCAGCTACGGACAAGGAGCTGTCATAGGAATCCAACCGGGCTCAGCACCGGCTGACAACGGCTCATACAATCCGACATTAAATAAACTGGCTATTTCAGATGCCCTATCTTTCACAGAGTCAGGCACTGGATCGGAGAAACAATGGAGTATTCGTCTGCAACTTAGCAACAACACTGGTAGTACCATCAATTTCAACTACATAGGTTTTAATGTCTACGATTCAAATGGAAACTATTTATATAATATATCTTGGAATCTAGGTAACCATTCGTTAGATTCCGGACGCATTCTCACCATAGTTCCCCCATTATCTGCCAAACACATAACAAGTGAAGGCACATATATTCTCAGACCTGCTTTCGGAACAAGCAACACTGGCAAACTCATTGATGCAGGAGGAGCTGAAACCTTCTATCTCACTGCAACGGTAGGTTCAACATACATTACACAGATAACAACACATCCCCTTATATCTTCGCTCAGCATAGATAATACACAATACAAGGGCGATAAAGTCATCGGTAACAACCAAACTATTGTGTACACCATACGCAATAATTCCATAACGGAAGACTACAATGGCATGATATATCTCTTTGCCAATAACAAAAATAACAAGTTGGCGACCAATGGTGTTGCAATACCTGCTGGAAAAAGTATGGATATAGAGATGAATTTCACTGCCGACAACCTCGCCGCAGGCATGTACAACATGATTCTCTCTACTGACGATAACTGCGGGAACCGACTGCATACCCAGTCAGTCACTCTCGCTACAACTGGAGACTACTCCACCACCCTCAGTCAACTGCAGGTGACAGAGGCAAACGGCACACGCACAGGCTCTTCACTATACACTTTCACCACATACGGCGACGACTTCATTGACGCTACAGTATCAATGAAGAACAGTGAAAACAAACCTTTCCAAGGACAGATAACGCTCATGGTCCAACAAATAACCAATAATGGTACCAAGTATATAGGACAATATCATAAAGGTGGTGTTCTTGCGCCTGCCAACACCACTTCTACCGTAAAAATCACCATCAACGGACTTGCAATGGGATACACGTATATAATAACGCCATACTACTATACGTCAACAAGCGGATGGAGTGATCCCATGACGACGTCAACCCACGTCCTCGGCAATGGCGTCGTATGCTGGACATCTGACGGAACACGTACCGGCGCACTGGTAACCACCACATTTACCGTTCCCGAAAATGTAGTGGCAGTTGACCTTTGCGGCAAGTCGTTGTCACAAGTGACACCCAACAGCAACCCCAACACCTTATATTATATAAATGAGGGACAAAGCATTCCTAACGGATTGAGCGGCAAAAATATCATCCAGGGCTCTACAGCCACCGCTATCAACCTCTATGCCGACTATGGTTTCCACGCACCACGCGACTTCAAAGCCACTGCCATCAGCTACACCCGCACCTTCAGCAAGGGACACGGCAACATCAGCGACGTCAGCGACGCTGACAAACGCAGCGGATGGGAAACCATCGTGCTGCCATTCGCACCCACCAGCGTGAAAAACGGTACAGAAGAGCTCAATTTCTTCACCTCAGACGAAGACGAGAGCGGCAAATACTGGCTCTATGAGTATGGAGAAGACGACCTGACAAGCAATACTGTCTACTTCACCTATCCAGAAAAATTCTACGCCAATCGCCCATTCATCATTGCCGTGCCTGGCGATAAGTGGGGAGATCGTTGGAATCTGACTGGAAAAGCTATCGTATTCAGCGCCGAAAACGCACAGGTGTACGCCGATGCTCGACCCATCACATCGATAGGAGTCGACTACTTTAAGTTCATGGGCAACTACTCCACCCTGCCCTACACCAACATCTATGCCCTCAACACTGTAGGCAACCTCTTTGCCCTCAACGCCAACACCACAGTGGCGCCCTTCGGAGCTTACTTCATGATTGGACGACTTGACATGGCAGTAGCCCCCGGCAGCATCAACTTTGCTGTTCGCGGCTCAAACGGCACCGCCACAGCCATAAGCGACATACAGATAACAGACAACAAGGCTAAAGGTAACAATCAGTGGTATTCACTCGACGGACGACGCCTCAACGGCAAGCCGCAACAATCGGGCCTGTACATCCACAATGGTAAAAAAATCATCATCAACTAAATCAAAGAGGACAAAGTTATGAGAACACGAAAACAATATCTTCAGCCCTCTATCAAGATTCGTCCGGTTGTAATCCATACCGCATTGATGGATACGTCTGGTCCAACGGGCGGCGACGGCGGCGGCTCAACGCCCAACTTCATCATCGGTGAGGGTGACCCCAACACCGACGCAGCTCCCTTCGGCGTGTCGCAGCGCGACTTATGGGCAGAGGAAGAAAGCATTGACGAAGAGCAGTAACACACCGAAGTACAAAAGAAAAAGAACAAAAGCATCATGGCTTTACCATAAGTAGCAGGAGAGGTCTCGTAAAGAAGCCTCTCCTTCAGTTTTTATCTAAGCCTCAACGCCTATGACATGCCCCAATCCTCAGCATGGCAATACTACCCCATGCCCACGAGGAGGACAAATGTTGTCATTCAGCATGCCAAGCTCT
Source organism: uncultured Prevotellaceae bacterium (assembly GCA_900320845.1). GTDB lineage: Bacteria > Bacteroidota > Bacteroidia > Bacteroidales > Bacteroidaceae > Prevotella. The sequence continues at coordinate 25,951 of ONTS01000014.1, forward strand.
TTGGTGTTGACTACCAATGGCTGTGACATTGGAGAACAACATCACTGCGTTTGCGGCATGAGTAAGCATCAACACCTCGCGACTGAGCACACAAAAAGTCCCGATGTTTCACAACAGCGGGACTAACATTATAAATAACAAAATAATGAATATGAATAAAATGAATGAAAAACGTTTGATTGGTCCTGCACAGGGCGCGGTTTCACGGATTTCAACGACAAAGCTACAAAGTATCATTAACTATCAGCGTATCCTATGTTACATTTGGTGATTTTTAACAATAAATACTTGTTCTACGGTCATTCGTCGTTAAGATTTCAGATGTAGGCTGTCCGTTCTGCCAGTATCAGACACCTTCGTCCTCCTCCATGCCTGGAATATACATCTCTGGCTTAGTATCGCGCGCCAGTTGGTACGAAGCGGAGAGGTTAAGATACATGGCTACATGCTCCAGGTCGTCGCTCAGCGGGTCGGGTGAACCCACACAGCCGCGGAAAACGAGCTGGTCGTTGTCTATGCCATCGAAAGGAAGTCCCAGCAATGCGCCACTCTTCGCCCAGCGTGAGCTGACATAGGGTTTGAAATCGTCCTTAGTGAAGTCGCGCTCAAAGAACACTTTGCCGTCTTTGTTCACCACGCGGATGAGGATGGCGGTGTCGTAGTATTTGCGTCCGTTCTCATCGACAACTACTGGGCGCTCTTTGTCGACATGACGGCTCACGGTGATGGAGCATTTTGCCCCTCCCCATGTTGCCTCTTGCGTGGACTCGGTGCCGTTAAGGGCTACTGTGGTGGTATCAATGGTCTCTTCCGGCTCGTCAACAATGATAACCTCACGCGTTGATTGTTTCTTACATGCTGAGAAAGTAAGTCCCAACAACAATGCAGAGCCAATGAGCAGATTGCGTTTCATGATAAGATTGATTAGTTAGGAAAGGCAAAGATAGCACATTTGGTTGGATGTTTCAAAACTATTTACCTAACTTTGTAGCATGAAACGTATTCTCCCCTGCCTGCGCTTACTTCTTATAAGCCTGCCCTTCTGCCTGTTACCGCTCACGGGTTGTGGCAGTAGCGACGGCAAAGAGACCATAGAGCACGACACATTGGCGCTGCTGACGACAAAGATACAGCAGTGTAGCCGTCTTTACAGTGCCGAATACCGAGTGCGTAAGATTGTTACCCACGAGGATGCGGTACGTTTGCAGGGCTCACTGTTCAACCAGCAGTTCAGCATTACGATGCCTTTCAGCAGTCGCAAGCTTGCCGTACCCATTGATGCCACCCTGAAAGGATGCATAGACTTCTCCGCTTTCGGCAAAGACAACGTCCACCGTATAGGCAAAAAGATAGAGTTAGTGTTGCCCGACCCACAAATCATACTCACATCGTCGCGCATCGACCACAGCAAGGTGAAGCGTTACGCCGCCCTGCTGCGCTCTAACTTTACCGATAAGGAAATGACACACTTAGCTCAGGAAGGACGCAGGTCGATATTGGAAGACATTGCCAAGAGCGACATCGTGGAACGCACACGAATCAATGCCGCTCGTCTCCTCATTCCTATACTTATGCAGCTAGGTTTTGAGGAACAAGACATTACTGTAACCTATCGTAAGGACTTTGACGCCCAACAGCTGGATGTTCTTACCCCATCTCCACAGCCAGGCCGATGAAACGTTTACACCTACAATCCCTTTCCCCTAAGAATATGCTACGTCTTGCCCTTGCCGTAGCCATCATGGTGCTGCTTGTGGTACTCATCAAGTGCGGCAAACCGTCTCTGCGCATTGCCAGCGACGGTACAACACGCCTCACACCTACACAGATTAAACAGATAAAGGACATCGGAGAATGGGAGTTTCTCACTATCGAGGACGAGGAAGTGGTAGACACCACCGCATCTTCGTTACTATCCACCCGTGAGTTGGTGCGCCTTTACTTCGGCACCCTTCGCCTGGGCATCGACCTTCAGGAAGCAAGAAAAGAGTGGATAAGCCAGCATGGCGACACTGTCGTGGTGCTGTTGCCGCCTGTACGACTCCTCAGCGATGACTTCATAGACGAGGCTCGCACACAGACATTCTACGAGGATGGCAGTTGGACACCTTCCGACCATGCCCGTATGTATGCCAAGGCAAAGCGTATGATGCTGAAGCGCTGTCTCACCAAGGAAAACTACACCAGCGCCGAGGCTGCCGCTACGGAACAGTTCTCACAGATGCTGCGTGCCATGGGCTTCCCCTTGTCACGTATCACCTTCCAACCGCGCCCCAAGGCAAAGCCACTCAATGCCATTGAGCGATGGATAAAAAGACTGGAGGACCTGAAAGATGGCATATAAGGTGTCCTTTCAACGGCTGGAAATATTACCAGCCGTTAACCATTGGGCATAATGGCAACAGCTGTCGGTATATAGAAATACTCGGAAAAGTCTGTATCTTCTTACTATTCCGAGTATTTTTCGTTTCTACGTAGGTAAGAACGGTGGGCGCAGTATTTACTCGTGAGTTTCCAGTCGGCGTACGGCGAGCTCCTCATACTTCGTGTTTTTCCTGCCATAGTTGGCGTAAGGCCAGATGCTGATGCCTCCACGGGGAGTGAATCGGCCCTCCACCTCTATGTAACGCGGGTCCATCAGGCGGATAAGGTCCTTCATGATGGTGTTGACGCAGTCTTCGTGGAAGTCGCCGTGGTTGCGGAAGGAGAAGAGATAGAGCTTCAGACTCTTGCTCTCTACCATCAGTTGGTCGGGAATGTAGCTTATTCGTATCTCAGCGAAGTCGGGCTGGCCGGTGATGGGACACAACGAGGTGAACTCCGGGCAGTTGAAACGCACCCAATAGTCGTTGTCGGGATGCTGATTCTGAAACACTTCCAACACGGAGGTGGTATAGTCGAATTTGTAGTCGGTTGCTTTGCCGAGCTGTTGCAGATTTTCTTGCGAACGATTCATATCGAGTTGATTTACTGTTGACGATTGACGGTTATAGTTTCTGGGCTATTTTGTCGTGCCGAAGTATGCCCTGTCGGCAGTTGTTGAGCAGCGGCTCAGATGTTAAACACCTTCCAGACAGAGTAGCTGATTCCATGGTCGAAGACATCGCTATTCTCATAACGTTTCACATAGCGTACCACGCGTATGGTTAGGGGTAGCACAGCCACTTCGTATGTGGTCTTGAGCACCACCTGCCATAACACCATCTGCGGCATTTCTTCAAAGGGAATGACGCCACCGAGCGCCAATGGAAAGAAGATGAGCGAGTCGATGGTTTCTCCTGCAAGCGAACTGGATACGGCTCGCAGTGAAAAGCGCTTGCCTTCGGAGCGAATCTTCATTCGACTCATGATGTATGCGTTGACAAACGAGCCTATCAGGAATGCGAGGAACGACGCCGCAGCGATACGCGGTGCCAGACCAAATACGCCATGGAACCCTTCGGCATTGTCATAGTATGGTGCTGCGGGGATGATATCGCACAACGCACCCATGATGACGAAGAAGAAGTTCATGGCAAAGCCCGTCCATATCAGCAGGCGTGCCTTTCTGAAGCCCCATACCTCGCACACGCAATCGTTGACAATGTAGGAAACGGGAAAGATGATGACGCCACCAGTGACATTGATGGGACCAATGGCAATCTGCTTGGTGGCGAAAAGATTGGCTGCTATCAAGCAGACACAAAAAAGTATGCTCAACAACAAAAAGAGCACACTCACAGAAGGTTGTTTATTGTTCATTGTTTCTAGTTTTTTAAGAGGTAGCTAGCACTCTGTGATACGCATTGCCACTCCACGTGGCGCTTGTTGCGGCTGCAAAAGTAGATATATTTTTTGTCATACAACTGCAACAGCCCCAAAAAAAATATAACACTCACCTTGTCAGAAAAGCCAGTACTTCGGATGACAAGCACAGAATTTATCTGCCGGATAGTACTCCATTTCAGATTATTATTATCTTTGTAGCGTGAACATGGTTAGCATTTCACGGAAAATAAAGGCTTTATTCTGCTTCAGAGGAGGCTGAACGAAAGAACAAGTATCCTTAAAAAACACAATACATTAAACCTATGAAACGACTCATCACCATGGTTCTGCTGCTGGGTAGCATACTTACAGCGCAGGCACAGACAACATTCGTAGTCAAGGGTACCGCACCCGCTGACGTAAAGACCCTCACCCTGCTGAACATAGACGGCCGTCGCACGCTGATTAAGGAGATTCCCGTCAGCGACGGCAAGTTCGAGTTTGCCTATACAGGCGGAAAAGAGCACCAGCTGTTGGCTTTGGCAGACGAAAAGGAATACATTCCCTTTCTCTTGGCAGACAAGCTGGTAGAGATAGACTGGGCTGACCGCAAGATAGTGAATGGTAGCGCCGACAACATACTCATCTCCGCTATGGAACGCGAATTTGCGGCTATCGACAAGCAAGCAATGGACGAATATGAGCAGCGTTTGTCAGCCAGCAATGCCACACCCGAACAACAAAAGGCATTGCAGGCAGCTCTCGTGGAGGAACTTTCCAACCGTGTGGCACAGCAGAAGATTGCCACTTTGATGCAAAAGAAAGATACGCCCGCAGTGGTTCCCTTCCTCTCCGAGCTAATGTACAACATGGACTACGACCAACTGTCTGAGTTTATGAAGCCCGAGCATGCATACTACGACTATCCGTGCCTGACACAGGCAAAACGTTTTTACCAATCGCTCGCCAAGAAGCGCCCAGGACTGCAGTATACCGACCTGACCATGAATGATCCCGACGGAAAAGCACTCAAACTGTCCGACTATGTAGGAAAACACAAGCTGGTGCTCATCGACTTCTGGGCTAGCTGGTGCGGTCCGTGCCGCCGAGAGATGCCCGTCGTGGTGGAGTCGTACAAGCGTTTCCGCGACAAAGGCTACGAGATTGTTGGCGTATCGTTCGACAATAAAGCCGATGCATGGAAAGGAGCACTCACACAAATGGGCATGACATGGCCGCAGATGTCTGACCTGAAAGGCTGGCAGTGCGCTGCCGCCGAACCATACGGTGTGATGTCGATTCCTTCCAACGTACTCGTAGACAGCAACGGAGTCATCGTCGCATGCGACCTCAGAGGACAAAACCTCATTAAGAAGCTCGAAGAACTGCTGGAAAAATAATTAATAAAAGAGAAAGCTGGGAGTAGGCAGCCGGCAACTGAATTGAAAAGCCAATCCATCTGAGCACACCTTTCAACAACCGACCCCATTCTCCCCCCTTATTTTCCTCACTCACCTTTCATTTCCTATCCCCCCCATGAAACACATCCTCGTAGCCATCGCCCTGCTGTGCAGCATGACAACAGCAGCCAAGAAAGTGAAAGTAACCATCGTCGGCACCAACGTGCAATGGCATACCGACGTGCGCATCATCGTCAACGAACAGCCTGCCGACTTCCACCATGCCTATGTCGACAACGGACAGTTTGCCATCACACTGAAGGTGGAGAAGGGCTCCTTCATCCGTTTGGCCCCCTACAAGACGGAGCCTATGGGCAACGGCACACGCCGGGTGGTGCGCGACTTCTCCACCAACTCACGCGAGGGTATCGTCCTTGTGGCCGAAGGCGGCAAGGTGAAGGTAAACATGGACAGCGGCGACATCAAGGGCTCCCCGCTGAGCCACACCTTACAGCAGCAGCGAGCCACACTGAAACGCATGGAACGCACCATCGACGAACTGCGCAATCCGCCACGTGGCAAACGCTTCACGCCCGAGGAATGGGCGGAGCGCGAGCGACAAGCCAAGCAGATGGAAGAAGCATGGCAACAACAGGTGGAGAAATATATGGCAGAGACAGACACTACTACCCTGCCTGCCTGGTACGCACACAATTACCCCTTCTGCCGACAAGGAGGAGTCTACCACGCAGCACAAGCAAAGAAAGCAGCATGGCTCAAGCACCCCATACTGAAAACCCACTAACACTATCACACCATGAAAAACAGTTTCATCCTCTCACTTGCCCTGGCATGGACCACACTCACCGCATGTGCCAAGGCGATAGACGTCACCATTGAGGGCACACACTACGACTATGTGGAAGAAGTGTACCTCATCGTCAACGAAGACACCGCCCATGCGCAACTGGTGCCGCTCAAAGACGGACACTTCAAGACCACCATCCGCGTCAACCGCAACGACTTCATCCGCATAAGCAGGTCGAAATATCTCGACAAGGAAACACGCAACGTGGTCATAGCCGACAGCAAAAGCATCACTGTCAACCTGTATATGGGAACCGTGGAAGGCTCCGAGCAGTCGAAACTGCTCAACGACTGTCTGCTGGAAATAGAACGCTCGGGCCCCGGAACATTCCATATCGACTACTTCGGCGACGACCCTGCCGTGTGGGAAAAGATAAGAGCGGACGAACAAGCCACCCGAAAGAGGATGGAAATGCACCAGCAAGAAATTATCAGACAAAAGATAATCGACAATGCCGACAATCTCATCCCTGCCTGGCTGGTACGCACACAGACGGACATTCCGGCAGCATTCTTGAGCACGGCAACAAAAAGCAAGCCCAAATGGATGAAACATCCGATACTGACAGGCAAAAAGAAATAACACAATGAGACTCCGTCACCTATTCATCGCCTGCCTGCTACTCGTAGCAGCAGCAGCCAGCGCCAAGCAAGTAAAAATCACGGTCAACATCCTCGCCCCGCAACACCGCGACAGCGTTTACCTCGTCGTCAACGAAGATATGGCACACTACATCGCCCTGCCCATAGAGAACGGCGAGGTGCATGCCACTTTGAAGTTGGAGAAAGGTGCCTTCGTGCGCGCCAACTGGGAACTGAGCGAGCGCATCTACGTGCAGACCATCTTCATCGTCGACGGCAAGAGTGTCGACATCAACCTGCGACGCGCCAGCGTGAAAGGCTCGCCACTCAACAACCGCTTCTTCCAACACGTGCACACCATCGACAGCGTAGTCAACAGCCGACTGTATATCGACCCGCCACACAGTAACGACCCGCAAAGGCAGAAGGAGATAATGGAAAACTTCCGTGCCGCCACTCAGGCCGAGGGCCAACGCATACAGATAGAGACGAGCCGCATGTTGGACATCATCTTCATGAACGAGAAGGACAATATCATCCCGGCATGGTTCGTATTCCAGTACTACGACGCCCGCCAGAAGGTGCCCTACTATGCCAATACGAAGAAGCCGCAGCCGTGGATGAAGCACAACATCCTGCAGCAGAAGGCAGAAGAACTGGCAATAATAATGAAGAACGCGCTGGGCAACAAGTAGACAGCACCCGTTTGCAGAACTTTCGGCGCACGAAAGAGCCCCGAACAATCCGTCATCTGGGCACAACAAGAAAGCAATATCACTGATTTTAGTTACCAAAATCAGTGATATTGCTTTTCAACTGTTCCACAACAGACATACCAATCGGCACCGACGACATGGAAAAGAGAGAACTTTTCAGCGTATAATTCTTGTTTGTCACGACTGTTTCCTACCTTTGTAGCGGACCGGGGCAAATTCCCTGTCCGCTACTTTGTTGAATATCGAAGCGTTATGCTCGACTTGCTGACGGAAATGTGAGAAACTTCTGTTGAGACGCAAGGCAGGTATGACGGTTCGCGCTAATAGCGTGGACTGTTTGCTGCGTCTCCGTCTCAAGGTCATTCTCACAACCTCCGTCAGAAGAAGCAGCATACCAGTGCCACGCATCTCACGTCAATACGGGTCGGAAGGCACAGGGAAGACCCATCACTACACCATGAAAAAGTTTTTGCTGCTCACCTTCTTTGCTGCCACCACACTCCATCTTTCGGCGCAAAGCGAAGTCACCAAGTTCCTCGGCATCCCCGTTGACGGCACAAAGTCCGCCATGATAGAGAAACTGAAGGCAAAAGGGTTTACCTGGAATGCCCGTCAGGAGTGTCTTGAAGGAGAATTTAACGGAGAAGACGTTTATCTCAGAATTGTCACGAATAACGGAAAAGTACGGAGAGTTTTTGTAGTGGACAAATATAATAGGAGCGAAGGACAAATACGTATACGCTTCAATAATTTGGTTTCACAGTTTGAAAGAAATGATAAATACGAGCAACCCTCGTTATTTCCTCAAGATTACACACTGTCTGATGATGAAGATATTAGTTACGAAATGACTGTTCACAGCAAGCAATATCAAGCATCTTATTGTCAAATGCCGCAAAAACGGGATGTTGACAGTATGTCGGATGAAGAAAAAGAAATGTATGTACAACAGCGATATGATGCGCTGATGAACAATATTGTTTGGTTTAGAATTGGAAGAGACATTAATGAATATTATATCTGCATCTATTACGACAATGAGCGCAATCATGCACAGGGAGAAGACCTGTAATCAAATTTATTAATCACTTTAATACCATTATTGGTATCCAATAACATTTCTCCGTCTTTTCTTTTTGACTACAAGGCCTTTATCCGGTTTGTGAGCTAAAACATAGGCGAATGGGTGAGAATCTGTCGCTGAAAGTTAAGACATTGTTTTCCGAAAGGAGTTCTTTCCCAATGCAATCTCGTCGAGTTTGGTAACCAATCTCGACGAGATTGGTATGGAAAGTCGACGAGATTGGTTCGTGAAAGGGGAACTATTTGCTGTCAGTTGGGCTTGCTTGAGAAGAAGAGCAGGCACAGACCGATACACGATGGAGCTAAGCCGGAAATGGGGTAAAAGAAAAAAAACATGCTTTCTTTGCGCTGTTGATATGGTTTTGTGTACTTTTGTGGCGCAAACGAAGATAAATTCAAGAATTATAAAATAAAAGGAAAAACAGAGAGGGAGAATTTTCAAGTATTAAAGAACTAAGTGTCAAGTTTCGAGCCAGTTAGATTGAAGATTATAAAGTTCAAAAATCATAAAATTCAAAATCATAAAGTAAAACCTTATTCATGAAAAAAAGAATTCAGTTCAGCCTTGTCTATCGCGACATGTGGCAGTCTTCGGGTAAGTTTCAGCCCCGCAAAGACCAGTTGGAGCGCATTGCTCCCGTTATCATCGACATGGGCGTCTTCGACCGTGTGGAAACCAATGGTGGTGCCTTCGAGCAGGTGAACCTCCTCGCTGGCGAGAACCCCAATCATGCCGTACGTGCATTCTGCAAACCGTTCAACGAGGTTGGTATCAAGACTCACATGCTCGACCGTGGTCTGAACGCACTGCGTATGTATCCCGTGCCCGACGATGTTCGCGAACTGCAGTACAAAGTTAAGCACGCTCAGGGCGTTGATATCCCCCGTATCTTCTGCGGACTGAACGACGTTCGCAACATCATCCCCTCAGTGAAGTGGGCAAAGGCTGCCGGCATGACACCGCAGGCTACACTGTGTATCACCACATCGCCCATCCACACAGTGGAATATTACGCCAACATAGCAGAACAGTGTATTGAAGCTGGTGCTGAAGAAATATGTCTGAAAGACATGGCAGGTATCGGACAGCCCGCATTGCTGGGTAAACTGACCAAAGCTATCAAGGACAAGCATCCCGATATCATCATACAGTACCACGGACACTCTGGTCCCGGTCTCTCTATGGCCAGCATTCTGGAAGTCTGCAACAACGGTGCCGACGTTATCGATACCGCTATCGAGCCGCTGTCATGGGGTAAAGTGCATCCGGACATCATCTCCGTGCAGAGCATGCTGAAGAACGAAGGCTTCGAAGTAAAAGAAATCAACATGAACGCATACATGAAGGCTCGTTCACTCACTCAGGAGTTCATCGACGACTGGCTTGGCTACTTCATCAACCCGGGCAACAAGCACATGTCATCTCTGCTGCTCGGCAGCGGTCTTCCTGGCGGCATGATGGGTTCAATGATGGCTGACCTGGCTGGTATCCACAAGGTGATCAACAACACACTGAAAGCAAAAGGTGAGCCCGAACTCTCCACCGACGACATGCTCGTTAAGCTGTTCAACGAGGTTGAGTACGTATGGCCGCGCGTGGGTTACCCACCACTCGTAACACCGTTCAGCCAGTATGTAAAGAACATCGCTCTGATGAACCTCCTCACCATGGCACAAGGCAAGGGCCGCTTCGTAATGATGGACGACTCCATGTGGGGTATGATTCTCGGCAAGAGCGGACGCATCCCCGGTGAGATCGATCCCGAACTGAAGGAACTGGCAGCCAAGCAGGGTCGCGAGTTCACCGACGCCGATCCGCGCACACTCATCCCCAATGCCCTAGACGACTTCCGTAAGGAGATGGACGAGAACGGATGGGAATACGGACCCGACGACGAAGAACTGTACGAACTGGCTATGCACCCAGAACAGTATCGCAACTTCAAGAGCGGTCAGGCCAAGAAGAACTTCCTCGAAGACCTGCAGAAAGCTAAGGACGCTAAGCTTGGAACAAGCCTCTCACCGGAGAAGATTGCTGAGTTCAAGCACGCCAAGGCCGATGCTATCGTGGCTCCGGTCAAAGGTCAGGTATACTGGGACTTCCAAGGCGAAGGCGAATGCGCTCCCGCTGTAGAACCCTACATCGGTAAAGAATATAAGGAAGGTGACTCCTTCTGCTACATCCAGACACCGTGGGGTGAGATTGCCAATATTCCAGCAGCCCTCGGAGGCAAGCTCGTTGAGATTGCTGCACATGGAGGTAGCATGGTACAGAAGGGACAAGTGCTCGCTTACATCGAGCGCCCGCACGTAGAGGAGTAACCTTACTGCATATCAAAACTATCGGGGATGCACTCGCAATGAGTACATCCCCGATGTTTATTCAGCAGGAATGAACTGTTCACTCCTATTATATATAGGTGTCATTCGTCCTCGTCTAAGTCATCGTAATCGTCATCAAATCCAAAGAGTATGGGTTCTACAAACGACTCCATAGCACGCCTGTCCTTCTTGGTGGGACGTCCGGTGCCTCGTTGGCGTGCCACAAAACCACTGATGCGGCTCATCTCCAACAGTTCGTATTGTTTAGAGTCGGTTACATTTTCGTACACCTCGGGCAACAGCTTGGCTCCCACACGCTGTTCGATGCACTTCAGTATACGAAACGAGTAGATGATGGGTGGTTTCTTGACGCTGACCACTTCGCCGGCCTTGACTGGTCGTGAGGGTTTCACGTTCATACCTTCTATCGTCACACGTCCGTTCTTGCAGGCATCGGCAGCCAGCGAGCGCGTCTTATATATGCGGGCCGCCCACAGCCATTTGTCTATGCGGGCTTCGTCGGGTGCTATCATACGTCGGATGCGGGTGTTTCGGTGGATTCGTTGCCCTTTTCGGGTACCGCTGTCGGGTTATCTTCTGGCATAGCCTGTTTCTCTTCGCTGGCTTTCGGCTTACGCTTGCGGGTGTTGAAGCGGTTCATAGTGCGCTCCACCCCTTCGAGGACGAAGGCGGGTATCACCTGACAAGCCATGTCGATGGCTTGCTGCAAGGGTGCCTCCTCATCCACATCGAAGTTGCCAAGCACATAGTCTATCTGTCTTCCTTGTCCGAATTCGTGACCTATGCCGACACGCAGACGTGCATAGTTGGTGCCGATGAGCTGCTGTATGTGTCCCAGTCCGTTGTGTCCGCCGTTGCTTCCCGATGCTTTCAGGCGCAACTCACCTACGGGCAGGGCTATATCGTCGACGATTACCAGCAGACGGTTCTCATCTATGTTCTCCTTGCCCAGCCAATAGCGTACAGCATTGCCCGAAAGGTTCATGAAGGTGGTAGGTTTGAGCAGGATGAGCTTCCTTCCCCTCACCGAACATTCGGCAACATAGCCGTAACGCCGGTCGGAAAAAACGATATTGGATGCCTTAGCATAGGCATCCAATACCATATATCCTGCATTGTGGCGGGTGTGGGCGTACTCAGCACCCGGATTTCCCAAACCAACAATTAAGAACTTATCCATAGACAAGCGGTGTCAGTGGTTTTATTCTTCAGCAGCAGGTGCTTCTTCACCTCCTTCAGCAGGAGCGTCTTCGCCTTCAGCAGCAGCTGCTGCGGCAGCAGAAGTAGCAGCACGAGTCATCTTCACGGTGCAGACAACCACTTCCTTGCTTGTGGCAATCTCCAGACCAGGGAATGAGAGGTCGGCAACCTTCTTACTCTTACCGATAGTCATTGAGGTAACGTCGATTTCGAGCACCTCAGGAATCTGCTGATAAGGAGCAGTAACGTTAATCTTACGTACGATGAGGCTCATGCGTCCACCGTCGCGCACACCCTGTGCCAGTCCAACGAGCTTCACGGGAATGCCGATGGTCAGCGGTTTTGCTTCGTTGATCTCGAAGAAGTCGATGTGCAGCAGCGCATCGGTAACGGGATGGAACTGCAATTCCTTGAGCACTGCAGTGTGGTGTTCGCCATCAAGATCGAGGTTAACGACATAGATGTGCGGTGTGTAGACCACCTTACGCAGTTCTGACATAGGAACAGCTATTGACATAGCCTTTGGCTGGCCGTTTTCATCTTTAGCTTCTCCGTAGAGGTTGCAGGGAATGAGACCTTGCTTGCGCAGCAGTTTGGCAGCTTTCTTGCCACTGTCAGTACGCTTCTGACCTTTTACTTGAATTTCTTTCATGGGTTGTGTTACTCTAAATTAAGTGTTAATAAATAATGCTTAATTCGCCATCACACGATAACTATTTCATCGTTAGATTTCTGAAAAGCGCGGCAAAGGTAAGGTTTATTTACGATTTGACCATTTACTTGGTACTATTTTTTTCATCTTTAACCTCATGCGCCCTTCTCCCCTACCCGCACAAGACCGTCGGCAGCAACTTTCCCGTGCTGTTTCTTGCACGACAAGCAGAAAGACTATACTTTTGCAGAGACTTATAACTCACATATAGTTGCTCTCTACACATGATCAATCGGGAACTCATTCGCATTAAGATTGTACAACTGACTTATGCCTACTACCAAAATGCCAACATTGACCTTTTGGAAGAGGAGAAGACGCTCGCTGCCAGTAAGACATCAGTGACCCAACTTCGTGGACGCTCCTTACAACAATCGTTGCAAGATGCGGCGCTCACTCCTGATGACCGCCAACGTCTGCTCCAAAGAAGCATAGACCATGTAGAGAAAGAACTGCGTTTCAGCCTTGATAAGGCGTACGAGTTATACCACCTGCTGCTTTCCTTTATCGTTGCCATCCATAAAGAGATGGTTCACCGCCACGATGTCAACACCATCATCGCTGTGCGCGAAGGTGCTGAACGGCCTTCCATGCGTTTTGTAGACAACCGTTTTGCCCGACAGCTGGCTGAAAACGAAACACTCAACGAGTATTTGGAAACGCACAACCCCGAATGGAAAGAAAACATCGACGTAGTGCGCAAGGTTTGTCAACGCATAGAGCAGAGTGATGTATATCACGATTACCTCACCCAAGCCGACGAGCCCGACTACGACGCCGACCGTGAATTGTGGCGCAAGCTGTATAAACTTTTCATACAAGAAAACGACGACCTTGACGCCCTGCTCGAGGAAAAGAGCCTCTATTGGAACGACGACAAGACCGTCATAGGCGACTTCGTCACCAAAACCATCCGCCGATTCCGCGAGAAGAACGGTGCCCACCAGGAGCTAATGCCAGCCTATCACAACGAACAGGACAAGATTTTTGCCGAGAAACTGCTGCGTACCTCCATCGAACGTGCCGAAGAGTTCCAACAATATATGCGCGACATATCGCAGAACTGGGACTTCGAGCGACTGGCATACATGGACGTTATCATCATGCAGACAGCCCTGGCAGAGATGACCACGTTCATTGAGATACCTGTCAACGTCACCATCAACGAATATGTGGAGCTTGCCAAGATGTACAGCACAGCCAAGTCATCCACCTATATCAACGCCATGCTCGACGCCATAGCCCGCAAGCTCATCAGCAAGGGAAAGATATTGAAGACCATGGGCGACAATAATAACAACGAATCATCACATTAATAAAATCAATAATAGCTATGCACACAATCGATCTGCTGCTCCAACAGCAGCAACCGCAAGGCGGAGGCTTCGGCTTCCTTATCATGATGGTAGCCATCTTCGTTATCATGTGGCTCTTCATGATCCGCCCGCAACAGAAGAAACAAAAGCAGATACGCCAGTTCCAGAACTCCATCGAGGTAGGCACCAAGGTCGTTACAGGCGGTGGCATCTATGGTACTGTGAAGCGCATCGACAACAACACCAACAAGATTGAGGTTGAAATAGCCCGTGGCGTTGCCATTGAGGTAGACCGTTCCTACGTCTACGCAGACCTCACCTCGCTGCAGTCACAAGCCAACCAACCCCAGAAGTAACATTCCTGTCACGTGGCAGTACTGCGTTCGGCAATACAAAAGATCATAGCCTTCCTGCAACAAATACTCGGCAGAAAGCTACTTATTTTCGCATTCTTCTTGATACTCAGTTCACTCATGTGGATGATGATATCGTTTAACGAAGAAATGGAGAAAGATATTTTTGTGCCTGTACAGATAATCAACGTACCCAAGAACGTTGTCATCACCAGTGACCTAAACGACAGCCTCCGGCTCACCCTGCGCGACAAAGGATATACGCTGGCAAAGTACCATTATGGTTCGGGCATCAGCCCCATCACCATCAACTTCCAGCAGTATGCCCGCACAAACGGCATGTTTACCATCAACAATGCTGACCTGGTGCGCATGGTTAAGCAACAGTTGTCGCCTTCAACACACATCGTTGCCGTCAAACCTGAGAAATTGGAAGTGTTCTTCAACCACGGCAACCATAAAGTGGTACCCATTCTGCTGCAAGGTAACCTCAGCCCCAGCGCCAGCTACACCATCACACAGACTGTACTGACGCCCAACCGCGCCACAGTGTATGCCGCCGACGGACTGCTCGACAGCATCAAGGCCGTATATACTGAGCCGGTCAACCAAAGCAACATTGCCGACAGCGCACAATTCACCGTCAACCTCCAGTCGATAAGGGGCGCAAAGATTTTGCCGCACAAGATAAACCTGCGCGTCAAGTCCGACTTGCTCACCGAAAAGACACTGGAAGTGCCCATCAGCATCGTCAATGTGCCCGAAGACAAGCACCTACGGCTGTTCCCCTCAACGGTGAAAGTCAAGTTTGTCGTTGCCACCAGCGGATATGCCTCAGCCAAAGAGAGCGATTTCCATATAGTGGTCGACTACAACGACGTGGCCAACACTGAGGGCGACAAGGTACGCGTACACATACGCAAGAAGCCGAAATACGCCCGCCATGTACAGACCGACAACAACGTGGTAAACTTCCTTATCGAAGAACGGTAGCCATGGACGCCACATGCAGTACAGCTCCCTTCCGTGTCGCCCTCACCGGCGGCATAGGCAGCGGCAAGTCATACGTATGTCGGCTGCTTGAGCAGCGTGGCATACGTATCTATGACTGCGACGCTGCGGCAAAGCGTCTGCTACGCACGTCAGCACCGCTGCAAGAGCAGCTCGCCCGCCTCGTAGGACAGCCCATCGTAAGCGACGGACAGATTGACAAAGCACTGCTGTCGCGCTACCTGCTCACATCCGAGGACAATCAGCAGCGCCTCAACGCTGTCATACACCCCGCCGTCATTGACGATTTCCTCCACTCCTCCTGCACATGGATGGAGAGTGCCATTCTCTTCGAGAGCGGCTACGCACACATTGCCGACTGCATCGTATGCGTCACTTGCCCCGACGACATCCGAATACGCCGCATCTGCCACCGCGATAACATCACACCGGCTCAGGCTCAGCAATGGATTGACAGACAGTGGCAACAGGAAGAGGTGCTGCGACGCTCGCATATAGAAATCGTCAACGACGGAACAACACCCCTCCCCCCACAGATAGACAACATGCTGCAACGCATCCATGCCATGCAGCAGGAACAGACAAACCAATAACAAGAACTTCAACCAAGTTATCAGATTATGAAGACAACTATTCTGGCCATCGCCGGCCGCCCCGGACTATACAAACTGCTCACCCACAGCAACGCACGCCTCATCGTCGAAGCTCTCGATGAAACTCACCGCCGCTTCCCCGCTTTCGCACGCGACCGCATAACAAGCCTCGCCGACATCGTGATGTACACCGAAGGCGAAGACAAACCGCTCATGGAAGTCATGGCCAACATACGCGACAAGGAAGAAGGCAAGAAGGTGTCCATCGCATTCAAGAAATGCAGCGCCGACGAGTTGCACGCTTACTTTGCAGAAGTGCTGCCCGAGTACGACCGCGACCGCGTACACGACAGCGATATCCGCAAACTGCTGCAGTGGTACGACATCCTCGTCAGCAACGGCATCACCGACTTTGAAGAGGACCTTCAGCCTACCGAAGGCGACAACATCAAGGACCGCGAGGAACAGAAAGAAGACTAAGGCTACCTATAATAAGGTTCTGTAAAGCTGCCGCCACACTGCGACAGAACATCGGCAACAGCCTGGCGGACTTGACACCCAAATCCAACGACAAAGTTAAGGCAGTGATATTGGTCATCCATATCACTGCCTTTGTTGTTTGTATGGTGTCATCCGAGCGTCGGCTCAAAGCGTTTTTGCCATTCGAGGAAACGCTGTACACCTGCATCACCGAACTTCTGCAGGCTGCGCACCGCCTCGGCAAGGTTTTTTTCGTGGTTGAGACGGGTCTTGGAATAGAACTTGTCGGCATAACATATCAGCTGTTCCTCCAATGTCTCGGGCATAAAGTCGCGCTCGGGCAGAGGCAGTTGTTGCGTGCGTATATCTTCAATGGTGATGCCAGCTCCTGTATGCCGCTCGCATACACGTGCTAAACGCTCCGACAACGCTGCATCGCCGGCATCATCGGTCTGCGGATGGTCAGCAAACCATTGTCTTACCATCGCTGCTCCCTGTATGCCGTGGCAGATGTAGGGCTCTGTGCCATGACAATAGATGCCCGGAGCCTGACAACGCAGGATGCCGATGTCGTGCAACAGGGCAGCACAGGCCACGAAAGAGTGGTTGACATCGAGTTCAAGCCGGGCTTCAGCTATCTGCAACGCACGCCGCATCACAGAACGACTATGCTGTAAGAGCATGTCGCGCAGGGGCGAAACGGCGGGATAGTAATGGGTGATTATTCTCTCGGCGTTGTCCACGCCGTACCAGTGGTTGTTCATATACTATAATAACGATGGTTTGCCCTGTTTAGTATATAGGAATATGTCGGAAACGCCTGAGGCAAAATCTTTCAGCTACAGAAACCATAATATCAGAGTTTTCACTACCTTTGCAGAACAACATAGTTACCATTGCATAATACAGATACACACCATGGATAACGACTTCGATCCTATACAGTCCGACGAATTGAACGTTGACACATCATCCCCTGACCAAGAGTCTAC
This sequence comes from uncultured Prevotellaceae bacterium, assembly GCA_900320845.1. Classification (GTDB taxonomy): domain Bacteria; phylum Bacteroidota; class Bacteroidia; order Bacteroidales; family Bacteroidaceae; genus Prevotella. The sequence goes on from ONTS01000014.1 coordinate 43,346, forward strand.
TGAGGAGACGCACAGTGACTATCAGCCTGTAAACCGCTTTGATGCTTCTGCGGTACACCACCTCAGCGGTATGTACCAAAACTGGTTTTTGGACTATGCCAGCTACGTCATTTTGGAGCGTGCTGTGCCGCACATCGGCGACGGACTGAAACCTGTTCAGCGCCGTATACTGCACTCCATGAAGCGCATGGATGACGGCAGGTTCAACAAGGTGGCCAACATCGTGGGACACACCATGCAGTTTCATCCCCATGGTGATGCCTCGATAGGCGACGCCTTGGTGCAGATGGGCCAGAAAGACCTACTCATCGACACCCAGGGAAACTGGGGTAACATCCTCACAGGCTCCAAGGCAGCTGCACCGCGCTACATTGAGGCTCGCCTGACGAAGTTTGCACTCGATGTGCTTTTCAATGCAAAGACCACTGAGTGGAAGATGAGCTACGATGGTCGCAAACTTGAGCCTATCAGTCTGCCTGCCAAGTTTCCGATACTGCTGGCACAGGGAGCGGAAGGCATTGCTGTAGGCTTGTCGTCGAAGATATTGCCCCACAACTTCAACGAACTGTGCGATGCAGCCATCAGATATCTGCGCGGTGAGGAGTTCCAGTTATTCCCTGACTTCCCCACAGGCGGCAGCATCGATGTGTCGCGATACAGCGACGGCACACGTGGCGGCACACTGAAGGTGAGGGCGAAGATTGAAAAACTCGACCAACGTACACTCGTCATACGCGAGATACCCTTCTCCAAGACATCAGAGACAATCATCGAGAGCATCACGCGAGCCATAGAGAAAGGCAAAATCAAGGCACGCAAGGTGGAAGACCTCACCGCAGCCAACGTGGAAATAGTCATCCATCTGGCTCCGGGCATCTCTTCTGACAAAACCATCGATGCCCTCTACGCCTTTACCGACTGCGAAATAAACCTCTCGCCCAACTGTTGCGTCATTGAAGGCAACAAGCCGCGCTTCATGGGTGTGAGCGATGTGCTACGCTACAGCACCGACCAGACGAAAGACCTGTTGCGGAAGGAACTGGAGATACGCCGCAACGAGCTCCTCGAACAACTGCATTTCGCCTCACTGGAAAAGATATTCATAGAGGAACGCATCTATAAGGGCAAGCCTTTCGAGAATGCTCCCACCATGGATGCTGCCTGCGAGTACGTAGACGAGAGACTGACGCCGTTCTACCCCGACATGATACGCGAGGTGACCAAGGAAGATATACTGCGCCTCATGGAGATAAAGATGCAACGCATATTGCGTTTCAACGTCGACAAGGCGGAAGAAAACATGCTCAGACTGCGCGACGAGGTGAAACAGATAGAGCACGACCTCTCACACATGACCGATGTGACGGTACGTTGGTTCAGCTACATCAAGAGCAAATATGGCGACGAGCACCCACGACTGACAGAAATACGCAGCTTCGACACCATCGTGGCTGCCAAAGTGGTGGAAGCCAACGAGAAACTGTACATCAACCGACAGGAAGGCTTCATTGGCACCGGACTGAAGAAAGACGAACTAGTGTGCAACTGCTCCGACATCGACGACATCATCATCTTCTACCGCGATGGTAAATATAAGGTAGTGCGCGTGCAGGAAAAGCTCTTCGTTGGCAAGAACATCATTCACCTTCAGGTGTTCAAGAAAAACGACAAACGCACGATATACAACGCCGTGTACCGCGACGGCAAGCAGGGACACTACTTCATCAAACGTTTCTTTGTCAGCTCCATAACGCGCGACAAGGAGTACGACCTTACCATGGGTACGCCCGGTTCGCGCGTCAGCTACTTCACCGCCAACCCCAACGGCGAGGCAGAAATCATCAAAGTGTCGCTCGAACCGACGCCAAAACGTAAAAAACCGTTCCTGGAGAAGGACTTCTCTGAGATTGCCATCAAAGGACGTGCCTCAAGGGGCAACATACTGACAAAGTTTCCTGTGGTGCGCATCGGGCTGAAAAGCCACGGCCACTCCACGCTTGGCGGAAGGAAGGTATGGTTCGACGCCGATATCAACCGCATCAACTACGACGAGCGCGGAAGACTCCTCGGCGAGTTCTCAGACGAAGACAGCATACTCGTAATACTGCAAAACGGCGACTTCTACATCACCAACATCGACCCCAACAACCACTACGAGGACAATATCCTTCGCATAGAGAAATGGGCGAAGGACAAGCTGTGGACCGCAGTATTGTACGATGCTGACAACAATGGCTTCCCCTATGTGAAACGATTCCTCATGGAAGCCACAAAACGCCACCAGAACTTCCTCGGAGACAATCCCGACACACGCCTCGTAAGTCTAACCGACCAGATACATCCGCAATATACGGTAACCTTCGGTGGTGCCGACAGCGTGCGACCCGACATGGAAATCAAGGCAGAAGAGTTCATCGGTGTGAAGGGATTCAAAGCCAAAGGCAAGCGCATCACCACGCTGACGGTGGAACAGATAGCACTGCTACCGGCACCAGCCGACGAAGAGGAGGAGACCGACAATGAACAGACACCCGACATTGAAGAAGAAGTGCAAGAGGAGTCCCCCATAGCGGAAAAAGAGACCAAAACCGACGAACAGGCGGAAACTGAGACATCTGCCAACAAGCATAACAGCAACCCAAACCAACAACTCGACCTATTCGCCGATGAAGACACTTAAGCTACATTTTCTGTTTGTCCTCTGCTGTCTACAGCCCATTCAAGCGGCGGCGCAAGACGACACCTCACCAGCCAGCCACACCTGCCCCGCACAAGACGACGGAGGGGTGATGCCCACATCACAAATGCAGGACAGAGGGGAACGCACATCGCTGCGGACACACTTTTTTGCCTTAGGATACACCGACATGCTCGACACATATCTCTCTCCTGAGAAATATAGGGGCATGGATGTGCACTACGCCTACGAATGGGAGCGCAACATGAAACGCCAAAACTGGGCGGAATACCTCATGGTTAGCGCGCAGCTGCAAGGCGGACACAACCGGGCAGACAATGCCAACACCGTAGCCGGAATGGGAAGCATACAGAATGGTATGCTGTACACATGGCACTTGCTGGACAATAGGCTCACACTCCGCGCCGGAGGAGGAGTGCAATTTGATCTGGGATTTATCTATAACATGCGCAATCAGAACAATCCCGCACAACTGAAGGCGGCTCTCAACATCATGCCGAGAGTGCAGGTGGCGTATAATCTGAAGTCGGAGGGCAAACCGCTCATCCTCGCCTACGACGCCATGACACCACTGTTGGGCATTAGGTTTTCGCCACGCTACGGACAATCCTACTACGAAATGTTTGTGGAAGACAATTACGACCGCAACATAGTGGTGACGACACCGTTCAACACGCCATCGCTACGCCACCAACTCAGCATAGCATTCACCTTGAACAAGGCACAACTCTTGCTCGGATACCTTGGCGACTACCAACAAGCCGACATCAACGACCTGAAATCGCACACATGGTCGCACCTCTTTGTCATCGGATTTCGCAAACGTTTGTCCATAAAATCCTTACAGCCATGAATGCAACTCACCACATAGTTTACACGATGCGTAATAGAAGGGGACGCTGGTCTTCACTCACCGTCGCCCTGATGCTGCTCCTTGCAGGCTCCACATTCACCTCTTGTATAGACGAGAAGGAATTTGCCGACAACCCGAAGGGAAACTTCGAAGCCCTTTGGAAAATAATGGATGAGCACTATTGCTTCTTCGACCAGAAAGAGGCTGAGCTCGGCGTTGACTGGGACGAGGTGCATGAGCGCTATCAACGTCAAGTGGACGATGGGATGACAACATTCCAACTCTTTGAGGTGCTGTGCAACATGATAGGCGAACTGCGCGACGGACACGTCAACCTGTCGGCGGGCTTCGACTACGGACGCAACTGGTCGTGGAAGGAAGACTATCCAACCAACTTCAGCGACACATTGCAACGTCGTTACCTCGGCACCGACTACCGCATCAGCAGCGGCATGCAATACCGCATCCTCGACGACAACATCGGCTACATATACTGCGGTTCCTTTGCCAGCACTTTCGGCGAAGGAAACATCAGCGACATACTCTTCTTCCTGCTCCCCTGCGACGGACTTATCATCGACGTACGCAACAACGGCGGCGGACAACTCACTGCAGCCGAACAACTGGCAGCACGATTCTTTGACGAGAAGACACACGTAGGATTCATGCAGCATAAAGACGGCAAAGGACACAACGATTTCTCCTCCATGCAGAAGCAATGGATTAAGCCCAGTAAGGAACTGCGGTGGCATAAGCCCGTCATAGTGCTCACCAACCGCTCCACATTCAGCGCCGCCAACGAGTTTGTGAAGTACATGCGCTGCTCATCTCTTGTCCGTACTGTGGGCGACCGCACCGGAGGTGGAGCAGGAATGCCCTTCTCAAGCGAACTGCCCAACGGATGGGGTGTGCGCTTTTCGGCTTGTCCCATGTACGACACAGACAAGAACAGCACGGAGAACGGCATAGAGCCCGACTTTAAGACAGACATCACCGATGCCGACATGCTCAGCGGAAGAGACACCATCATAGAACTGGCACGGCAGCTGTTAAAGTGATATAGGAGTAACGCTCGTCAGACCGATATGGACGGGCTTTGACAACAAACGATTTTCCCCTCACAACGCTTGGTGGTGAGGGGAAAATCGTATCAGGACCGGCGAAGGAAAGCTATAGCTTCTCGAAAAATCTGAGCTTTGGTGAGATACATGATGAGCACGTAGAGCACCACCGCCAGCAGAATACGTGCTACGAGCAGCAGCCAGAGCTTCGTTATCCATTGCGTTGCCACATAGGTGATACCCATGACAAATAACGTTATGAGTACGAAGGGAAGAATGTCGCGTAGCATGTCGGTCCAACGCAGGGCAATAAGCTTGCCCGCTGTAGCATGAAGCACGGCAAGCCACACCACATGTAGGGCTGCATACACAGCCACAAGGACAATGATGGGCTGAGAACTGAGCAACAGCACTAAGGTCATTTGAGCAACGATGAGCCCTATGCCGCACCACATATAGATGTCGCTGCGCCCCCTGCTGATGGCAAGCTGCTGATACAAGGCATGGAACGGCAGAGCGGCACCGCCCAGACAGAGCAGCTGCAACAGCGGAACGGCAGCCTCCCACTTCGCCGATATGGCGATGATGATGAACTCGTGAGCCACCAATGCCAGACCGAACATCACCGGAAGGGTGAGGAAGGCTGTGAAACGCAAGAGCTTGCGGAATGCCTGTTGCTGACGTTGCTGCTCGTTGTTGAGCTCAGCCATGACAGGTTGCGCCACTTGCGTGATGGTATAGGTGATGAGCGAATGCCCCATCAGCTCCCATTTGGCAGCCTGCGTGTAGTTGCCCACGTCGTCAATCTTGTACATCCTGCCGAAGATGACCGACAACACGTTTAGACTGACGGCATTGACGATAGAGGTGAGCAGCAGTTTACTGCCGAATCCGAACATTCTTCGGATAGGCTCGGCACTGAAGTGGAACGCCGGCAGCCAGCGCACTACGATATAACGGCCTATGAGTGTCACCAGATTGTAGGTCACCTGCAGCCACACCAGCGCCCAATAGGAATAACCTTGCCATGCCAATATGATGCCGGTGAGTCCCGACACAACCAAGGCGGTGAGGCTGATGGCAGCCTTTTCGCGCTGACGCACCTGCTTCATCAGCATGGCATTGGGCACAATGCCGAGCGCAGAGAGGATGAATGTGACGAACAACAAGCGCGACAGTGGCTCAAGGATGGGCTGATGAAACCACAAAGCAATGATCGGTGCACAGAAAAAGAGGATGACATACAGCGTAAGACTCACCGTGATGTTGAACCAGAAAACGCTGTTGTAGTCCTTCTCAGTAGGATTCTTCAGGTTGATGATGGCTTGTGTGAATCCACTCTCCTGCAGACAGCCTGCTATGGCAGTGAAGATGGCGAGCACGCCAACCACACCGTAGTCGGCAGGCGACAGCAACCGGGCAAGGAAAATGCCTATAACCAAGTTGAGCACCTGCGTACCGCCGCTGTTGACGGTGGCCCAGAACAGCCCGCGGGCAGTCTTCTGTTTTAATGTTTCACTCATGATAAGCCACTGATGGTATGTCAACGGATACCAATATACTATAATATGTACGCGCGCGCAAAGATAACGTTGCACGCAGCAAAGGTAAGAAAGTGCAGCGTCATTACAAAAAAACTCATCCATACATATCAAGGCATAGCGCTCCCTATCCTCTTCAAGCTGAGCAAAAAAGGCGCAAAGAAAACACAAAAATATTTTGTAGTTGTAGAAAAGTCACTACCTTTGCAGTCCGATTATTAATGGAGCAAGTCTTAGAAGCTCCCGTGCTGACGTGTTAATAGTGGCATCTTTGGCCGGATGACCATGGTTAGTGAATCGAAAGCACAACAACACATAAGGTGAGCAGCATTGCGTTCGCTTTGTTTGTCGTGTGCCTGCGTGTTGTAGAAAATTAACAATACACTATCAACAAGAAAAACGTTTAGAACAACAATGAACACTCTGAGTTACAAGACTGTTTCCCTGAATAAGGAAACTGCAGAAAAGCAGTGGGTAGTAGTTGATGCTACCGACCAAGTAGTGGGTCGTCTGTGCACAAAAGTGGCCAAGTTGCTGCGCGGCAAGTACAAGCCCGGCTTCACTCCGCACGTAGACTGTGGCGACAATGTTATCATTATCAACGCACAGAAAGCTTACTTCACCGGTAAGAAAGAGACTGAAAAGGTTTACACCCGTTACACCGGCTATCCTGGTGGCCAGCGTTTCGACACTCCTGAGAAGCTCCGTCGCAAGACTGATGGTGCCGACCGTATCCTGCGTCATGCCGTAAAGGGCATGTTACCCAAAGGTTCCCTCGGACGCCAACTGCTCAAAAACCTCTACATCTACGAAGGAACAGAGCACAAGCATGAAGCTCAGAAGCCCAAAGCAATTGACATCAACACCCTTAAATAACAGCAACCATGGAAATGATTAACGCAATAGGCCGCCGTAAGAGTGCCATCGCACGTGTTTACCTCACCGAAGGCAGCGGCAAAATAACTATCAACAAGCGCGATCTCACAGAATATTTTCCTTCAGCTATGCTGCAGTATGTAGTGAAGCAACCGCTCGCTCTGCTCGAAGTAGAAGGCAAATATGACATCAAAGCCAACCTCGACGGTGGTGGCTACACTGGTCAGAGCCAAGCACTGCGCCTCGCTATCGCACGCGCACTCATTAAGATTAACGAAGAAGACAAGAAGAGCCTCAAGGACCATGGTTTCCTCACACGCGACTCACGCGTTGTTGAGCGTAAGAAGCCCGGACAGCCCAAAGCTCGTCGTCGCTTCCAGTTCAGTAAGCGTTAAGCATGTGGCATGCGGCTGGCAACGTGGCGCCGCCTGATAACAGGCACACCCACACCCAACCATACCATACTGGAAACGTTTAGCATCTAAACCGAAAGGATTCGGCTCACAGCCATACTGCATCTCAACCATGGCAGACATCCGACGCCGACTACCTTCCGGCTGATTCTAACAAAGAATTAAAAAGAAAGTAAACAAACCTATTAACACAGTAAACTCATGTCAAGAACAAACTTTGACCAACTCCTTCAGGCAGGCTGCCACTTCGGTCACCTGCACAGAAAATGGAACCCCGCCATGGCTCCCTATATCTTCATGGAGCGCAACGGCATACACATCATCGACCTGCACAAGACTGTTGTCAAGATTGATGAAGCAGCTGAGGTATTGAAGAACTTCGCCCGTCAAGGACACAATATCCTCTTCGTTTCCACAAAGAAACAAGCCAAGGACATCATCGCAGAAAAGGCTCAGAGCGTAGGCATGCCTTACGTTACCGAGCGCTGGCCGGGCGGAATGCTTACCAACTTCCCCACCATCCGCAGAGCTGTTAAGAAGATGACTACCATCGACAAGCTGATGAACGACGGCACATATTCCAATCTTTCTAAGCGTGAGCTCCTCCAGATTACACGCCAACGCGCCAAGCTGGAGAAGAATCTCGGTTCTATCGCAGAGCTGCGTCGTCTGCCCGGAGCACTTTTCGTGGTTGACGTCATGAAAGAGCACATCGCTGTGAAGGAAGCCAATCGTCTCGGCATCCCCGTATTTGCCATCGTGGACACCAACTCCGATCCCCGCAACGTTGACTACGTCATCCCCGCTAACGACGACGCCAAGGACAGCATCGAAGTAATCCTCAACGCTTGCTGCGAAGCTATCAAGGAAGGTCTTGATGAGCGCAAGGTAGAACGCGCCGACGAAAAGGCTGCTCAGGAACAGGAAGAAGAGGTAGCAGAAGCTCGCCCCCGTCGCCAGCGTCGCACACGCAAAGACGCTCCCAAAGCTGAGGAAGAGACCGTAGAGGCTGCTCCCGAAGCTGAGGAAAAGGCAGAAGAAGCACCTGCCGCAGAGTAACCACTCGTACATGAAAAACAGTTTACCAACACCAATAAACAACACACAACCATGGCTGTAACAATAGAAGACATCAAGAAACTGCGTGCTATGACCGGTGCCGGTCTTGCCGATGTGAAGAAAGCATTGACCGAAGCCGAAGGCGATTTCGACAAAGCCAAGGACCTGCTTCGCGAACGCGGACTTGCCATCGCTGCAAAGCGTAGCGACCGTGAGACATCCAACGGATGCGTACTTGTGAAAGTAGCTGAAGGCTTTGGCGCAATGATTGCCCTGAAGTGCGAAACCGACTTCGTTGCCAACGGAGCTGACTTCATCGCACTCACACAGTGCATCCTCGACGCTGCCATCGCCAACAAGTGCAAGACTATCGACGAAGTGAAAGAACTCACCCTTGCTGATGGTCAGAAGGTGCAGGACGCTGTCACACAGCGCTCAGGCATCACAGGCGAGAAGATGGAGCTCGACGGATATCTTACCCTCGAAGGCGAGAACATCTACACCTACAACCACCAGAACAAGAACATGCTCTGCACAATGGTTCAGATGAACAAGGACGCTGAAGAGCAGGGACACGTACTGGCTATGCAGGTGGCTGCTATGAACCCCGTTGCCCTTGACGAAGCTTCCGTACCTCAGGAAGTGAAGGACAACGAGCTGCAGGTGGCTATCCAGAAGACTCGCGAAGAGCAGATTGAGAAAGCAGTGGAGAGCGCACTGAAGAAGGCTGGCATCAACCCCAACCTCGTTGACAGCGACGACCACGTTGAAAGCAACATCGCTAAAGGATGGCTCACACGCGAAGAAGCTGACCGCGCTGCTGTAGTACGCAAGGAAGCCACTGAGCAGAAGGCTGCCAACATGCCCGAACAGATGATACAGAACATCGCTCAGGGTCGTCTCAACAAGTTCTTCAAGGAGAACTGCCTCATCAACCAGGAGTTTATTCAGGCTGAGAACAAAGAGACTGTTGCCGACTACCTCAAGGCTGCCGACAAAGACCTGGCTGTTGTAGCATTCAAGCGCTTCACACTCAGAGCTGAATAAAGCCGCAACGTCTTCGCAAGAAGACATCAGACAACAAACTGAAAGGGAATCCCGACTGAGGGGTTCCCTTTTTTTTGATTCACGTTTGCCCTGATTTCACATTCTGAGCATAGCCCGGACCGTAGCCCGTCCAGAAACAAAAAAAGAGCACTTCCTGAAAGAAAAACATACCTCTCCTGCGAAGACATAATGCCTTGATATCGCAACGGCGTCAGCCCTACTCTCTCGCCCGTCACATGCGAGGGGAAGGCGGCTTCTGTTTCGGCGACACGTTTCAGGGTAGTCATCGCAATGGGTGATTGCTTCGGAGAATGATGCAGGATACCGCGCCATAAAACAGTTTTTCTCCGCCACTCTGCCCGCCGAAGGCAGGGCAAAGAGGCGAAGAAAAAAACAAAGAGACTAAGAGATTAAGAAGCATAAACGCTTCGCTTTACGAGGCTATTACTGGAACGTTTCCGATAAGCCATGAGCAGAGTCAACCGACGCCAAGTCGAGTGCAATGGAGCTTGCTCCGATTGCCGAGACGCAAAGGAGGAAGGCCGAAGGCCAAGCTCGCTTGAACTCTGCCATGGCGAGGAAACGTCTCAATTTATTGAAACCAGTTGGTGCCATTCGGACGCTTGCCGGCAATGCAGCCGTCGCTGCGGTAGCCGTCGCTGCTGCCGTAGCTGAAGACGCGCACTACGCCACTGTAGAAGTACAGGTTGTAGGCGTCGTCAGCGAGGCCTGCGTTCGGCGACGACGACCAGTAGTAGCCGGTGGTACCTACGCCGGACAACGACATACCACCTTGTTCTCTGCTGTAGTGGCCCAGGGCGGGCAGGAAGAAGTAGTCGGCGGTGTTGGAAGGCTTGCCCGCTGTCGGAGTAATAGTGGTGGTGCCGGAAGCGCTGGCGCAGTTGGTGATGGAGGCACCGCCCGGCTTGCCGGAAATCTTGTTCCAACGTTTCAGCCAGAGGCCGCCTGTGTGCGCATCGCCGCCCAAATACCAAACCGTTGTATTGTCCCAATAAGCACCGGCAGACAAGTACCAGGTCATGGCGTTGTAGCAAGGCATGTTCCGCGCGCTGCCGTCAGCGCGGCAAGCACTGTTGGAGGCCTGGTGGGCGGTAGTACCGGTAATGGTGTTGAACCAACGGTCGGGGTCATTTACACTTGGAATGATGCCATAGGTCAGGTTGCTCTGCCCGTACCAGTACCACTGCTTGGCATCCCACATGTAGTAAGTGTCGGGGAAATCGAACATGAACTCCGTGCGCTCCACGTTCAGTTTGTGCGCCACGCGGTAGTACTTGTTCACCGCAAACTCGCGCGCAGAGACGGTGTGCGTGCTTGTCATCGGCACGCCCATGTAGCGCACGTGGTAGGTGAATGTCAGTGTGTGGGTGCCCGGCTGGATCACCATGTAGCCGCCGCACTTCACCTGGTTCTGGGCCACGCCCACGGGGAAGCCGTAGCCGCTCTCGCCAGTGGTGAGAGTAATGGTTTTGCCGCCGCCCGTCACGCTGCTGGTGTTGATGCCGTTGTCATCGAACGTGTAGGTGCCGCACAATGTGTTGTTGCTCGTCACCGTCACTTTGTCGAGGTAGATCGACCCCGCCTCCTCCTGGTCGGCAAAGGGAACAAGGATGAGGTAGGAAGCCTTGTGCGTGAGCGTGAAGCTGTAGGCGTTGTTGTTGGTGTTCTTCTCTGCCGTGGCGATGCCGCAGTCGCCGCTCACGGCAAAGTGCTCGGAGTTGTTCGACACGCGCTGCACCTGACGGTCGGCTATCTTCACCTTCAGCTGACTGGAGGTCGACAGGTCGTTCTGACCGGTGTAGTACACGGGGTAGGATTGTTCTGTCAGGTTGCCGGGTATCCAGAAGTCGGCAGAGGGCTGTGTGGCGTTGATGTTGGAATGGTCGTCCTGAACATAGGTGCTGCTGCCGGTCTTCACCCAAATCTTGTCGCCGAGCGTCCAGTAGAAACTGCCCTCAGCGTCCATGCTCGTCTTCTTCGGACCATTGAGGGGAGGAGTGGCGTTGGGGTCGGTACCCGAGCAGAAGCGCGTCACCACGCCATCGTCGGGAGTGGGGTCGTCGCTGCCGTTAGGCAACGTGTTCTCTGAGCAACTGCCAAACCAAAAGGCCGACAGAAGCAAGGGAAGGGAAAGGAAATGATGTCTTGTCTTCATTGTGGGATAATTTAATGAATTTTGAATAATTTGATGTCTTGTTGAATGGAAAAGCGCAAGTGGCGCGCAAAAAGGTCGGCCGCCTTCACCAAAAGGCAGAAAGGAGGGTCAGTTGTCCTCAGGCCAGTAGAAGTCCCAACCCTTGCCGGGGGTGTCGTTGTCGCCCAAATCACCCCCGAAGTCGGCACCACCGTGACCTGTACTGCCGCCGAAACCGTCGCCGGCACCACTGTGACCGCCACCGTCAGGGTCGGCATTGTCGTTGTCGCCCATG
>ONTS01000015.1 GCA_900320845.1 uncultured Prevotellaceae bacterium
TTCCAACAAATCGGTAATGTCAAGAGCGTCAACTATGCCGCTCAAAAGACGAACATGATGCGTTTGAGGGATTTTTTCACCCAAAAACGAAGGGAACAGCTTTCCTTGTGCCTGATTGTAGAATTTAAATTGTAACTTTGCCATACGATTAAGACAATCGTCCAAAGATACAAAAAATCTGGGACATGACAAAGCCCTGGCTTGGGAAAGTCGGGGCTTTGTTTCATAAAAAAAACAAAAGAGGCCGTGTCTGTTACTTTTGACACAACCTCATTTGTTGTGTCATGTTTGCGTGTCGTATATAAATCAATGGCGATAAAATCGACAACACACAGAATGGAACTATGAAAACAGGTTTTATTTACACAATAAAACAAACTCGAAAGATGATACCATCTTCCGAGTCTGAATGTTGTATTTATCTTGCGATGTGCGGTTAGCCATCGCAATGTCGGTCTATCCCGAATGATATTGATTACTCAATGACAACGAGTGGAGTATCTTCCATCACGCTCTCACCCTGCTTTACCAGTACGGCTGCGACTTTACCATCCTTGTTTGCTTCAAGGTTGTTGGCCATTTTCATAGCTTCGAGAACGATGACGGTGTCACCTTGTTTCACTTCGTCGCCAACGGCAACTTTAATCTCTATAACCACGCCGGGCAGTGGAGCCTTAACAGCATCGTTTGTGTTGACGTTGGCATTGGAAGAAGCAGACACTTCGGCAGCTGCAGGCTGAGCTACAGGCTTGACGACAACCTTCTTTTCCTCTATGGGTTCCGGTTCCATCTCTACTTTGTAGGTCTCACCGTTGACGGTAACGTCGGCAATGTTCTCTACAATGTCACCGATGGCAACTTCGTACTTCGTTCCGTTGATGGTATATTTGTATTCTTTCATGTTGTGTGTATTGTTTTAGGGAATGGGGGTCATGTTAAGGTTGTGGGAATGCCATTCAGTGAAGTGAGGCTTAATGGTGATGATTCCCGACTCCTTATCGTGTACATTGTTTCCTTTAAATTCGTGCAGTGCCATGGCGATGGCAGCATACACTTCCTTATTTACTTGCTTCATATGTATCAATGAGTTGAGAGTTGATTGTTGTTTGGGGGAGTTGGAGGGGAAGAGAAAGATGGTGAGTTGTGGTAACACTATTCTCTCTCCTCTCTCCTCTTATCTCTCTCCTCTTATATATTACATAGGAATGTTTCCATGTTTCTTAGCAGGCAGTGCATCACGCTTCGTTGCGAGCTGTGCGAGGGCACGGCAGATGCGGAAACGTGTGTTGCGCGGCTCAATAACGTCGTCAATGTAGCCGTACTGTGCAGCCTGATACGGATTAGCAAACAGCTCAGAGTATTCTTCCTCCTTCTCTGCGATGAAGGCACCTACATCTTCACCAGCTTCCTTCTTGGCCTTAGCTTCCTTTGCATAAAGAACAGCCACAGCGCCTGAAGCACCCATAACAGCAATTTCTGCGTTGGGCCAAGCGTAGTTGATATCTGTGTGGAGCTGCTTACAGCCCATCACGATGTGGCTACCGCCGTATGACTTACGAAGGGTAACTGTAATCTTAGGCACTGTAGCTTCGCCATAAGCGTACAGAAGCTGAGCACCATGCAGTATGACTGCGTTGTATTCCTGACCGGTACCAGGCAAGAATCCGGGAACGTCCACGAGGCTGACGATAGGAATGTTGAACGCGTCGCAGAAGCGTACGAAGCGAGCGCCCTTACGGCTTGCGTTTACATCAAGTACACCTGCATAGCATGAAGGCTGGTTGGCAACGATACCTACGCTCTGGCCGTTGAAGCGAGCGAAACCAACGATAATGTTGCGGGCGAACTTAGGCTGAACCTCAAAGAATTCACCATCGTCAACAATGGAAGAGATGACTTTGTACATGTCATATGCCTTGTTGGGGTCGTCGGGAAGTATCTCGTTAAGGCTATCCTCCATGCGGTCGATGGGGTCGGTGCACTCTTTGCGAGGTGCTTCTTCCAGGTTGTTAGAAGGGATGTAGCTCAGCAGAGTACGAATCATCTGCAAAGCCTCTTCTTCTGTCTTTGCAGTGAAGTGGGTAACACCGCTCTTTGATGCATGTACGGATGCTCCACCGAGGTGTTCCTGGTCAACATCTTCACCTGTTACGCTCTTCACCACCTTCGGACCGGTAAGGAACATGTAGGACGTGCCTTCCATCATCAGTGTGAAGTCAGTCAAAGCAGGTGAGTAGACAGCACCACCAGCGCAGGGACCGAAGATACCACTAATCTGGGGAATAACACCTGATGCCAAAATGTTGCGTTCGAAAATTTCAGCATAGCCTGCCAATGCGTTGACAGCTTCCTGAATACGTGCACCACCGGAGTCGTTGATGCCGATGACGGGCGCACCCATCTTCATACCGAGGTCCATCACCTTGCAGATTTTCTCTGCCATCGTCTCTGACAATGAACCACCGTTTACAGTGAAGTCCTGTGCGAAGACGTAAACCAGACGACCATCAATGGTACCAGAACCGGTTACCACACCGTCGCCGAGGTATTGTTTCTTGTCCATGCCGAAATTATGACAACGGTGCAGCTTAAACATGTCAAATTCTTCAAAGCTACCTTCGTCCAATAGCATGTCGATACGTTCGCGAGCTGTGTACTTGCCGCGTGCGTGCTGTTTCTCGATGGCTTTCTCACCACCGCCAAGACGAGCCTGTTCGCGTTTTGCAATCAAGGCTTTAATCTTTTCGATCTGTTTGCTCATTGTTTATAATGTTATAAATTCAAATGTTGTCTTATTAAACATTGCGCAAAGTTCGGTTTTCTTTTTTATATGGCGAAATAAATATCACAAAAAGAATACTTACTGTTTACACAAGCGCATAAATTGGGGTGTCAACTATAGCAGTTTTAGCAATTCTCGGTCTGCATCGGTCCATTCCAGACCCTCCAGTTCCTCTTTTTTCAGCCATCGGGCATCAAGGTGTTCCAGCAGTTTATAGTCAGTATTCTCGGCTATACACAGATAGGCTGCCAGAAAAATGGTGAGGTCTGGATATTCATAGGTTACAGTTCCAAGTTTCTTTCCTACGTAAATATCCCAGTCCATTTCCTCTTTTATCTCGCGTATGAGTGCTTCGTGGTCCGACTCACCTTCTTCCCGTTTGCCTCCGGGAAACTCCCAATGTTCGGAAATATACTCGTGTTGGTCGCGGCACCGCTGTACACAGAGATATGTGTCGTCGCGTTTCACGATGGCGGCTACTACAAAAACCGTTTCAGTTTCGGGTTCGTAGATATTTAAAGGGCTGTTGTTCATATTTCTTGTAGTTCGTTTTCTGTTGTCGTGGTATTATTTTTCCATTGTGCTTTTCTTACGCGACTCAATGTTTCAGGCGTCATCTGCAACATAGTGGCAATGTGAATGAGTGGAGCACGGCGTATCACCTCAGGATGATGCATGCACATTATCTGATAACGCTGTTGTGCATTCTCAAAGCGCATGAAACGATTGTAGCGCATAATGCGTACGATAAATTGCTCCACAATCTTTCTGAGAAGCAGTTGAAGGTTTACTCTGTCTTTGGCTATTCGTTCAAAGTCTTTTTTATCTATGGCATAGCATTGCATAGGTTCCAGCGCTGCGATGTTTTCGGAGGATGGCTGATCGGTCAAGAAGCTTTCCATGGCAATGACGAAATGCCCTTCATAATCGAAACGGTAGGTCACTAGCTGTTTCTTTTTCATCAGATAGCTATGCGACATGCCTTTTTCAATAAAGTAAAAAGTGCTGGCAGGATCCCCAATCTTTATAATCTTTTCATGTTGTTTGAAATTAACAGGACGCATAATAGCGGCAAGACTCTTCTTGTCAGACTCTCGCATAGGACAATAGATGTTCCCTATCAATTCAATAACTTTTGTTATAGATTCTGTCATATTCAGATAGTGTTGTTAACTGTTTGCGCGCAAGCCGTTTTTGAAGAAAGACATACAGCTATGGCGCGCAGAACGGGGTGATACTTTATATAATGAAGCATAGAGGCTGAGAAAACTTTTCATAGTATATATCCTTCCCAGCATGCCGCTTTTCGGTCGTTTGCTCAACATTAAATCGTAGGCACTCTTGCCATGATTGCCGAGTCCCATGATGATATTCAGCAACTGTGCGGCACGATTGTCATATCCTGCTTTGTATAGGGGAAACTCTTCTTTCGGCATGCCCAGATAGCTGACGAGCATTTCGCCAAACACCTGCCAGTCAGTCAGCAGGTGCGCCCGTTTAAGGTTGTTTTGCAATTCCGTATGGTCTATTTCTTTCTCGTCAGCGTGCAGAGCAAGCATCCAATCGATTATTTGTCGCAGTCCCACTCCGCTATGATGGAACAGATGGTGCCAAGCGTGATAGAAAATGTATAGGCTATCTGCCTGAGCAGAGGGCACCCTTACCGTAGTGTCGTCTATGACTATATCCCTGCCGCTCTTCGGATGCATGGCTTCTTCTGCCCATTCCTGCAGTATGCAGCCATCGTGGGTATCTCTGTGGCTTATGACAGTGTGGTGTACTTCCACATCTATGCCGTCAATGTGTACTGCTAGATGCATATCGTCTTCCGATACGCTATCGTCGGTGAGCACTTGCAAGGCTTCTATGGCTCTTTGGCTATTGCCTTGGCCTACATAGAGGTCTATGTCGCCCGGCTTGCGCAGCAGAGGAGTGGGGTAGTGGCGCGCCACGCCCTGACCTTTCACCAACACATACTCCATGCCAGCCTCATTCAAGGTGTTCACAGTCTTGCAAATCACACTGTTCACATGTTTGTTAGTCTGCACTATGCGCCATTTGTTCAGCGCATAACGTTGCATAGTTTCCTTGTTACCTCCTGCCCGTAGATACAGCTCATTCAGTCGCTTGTTGATGACACCTTCCACCGCATGCTTCACTGCTATATCGTGCGTCGACATGCACAGCGATGTGGTCAGTTCACACGCTATCGGCAACGTTTCGTTATTGTGTGGCGGATATTTGTCAGTCCAGTTTCAGCACGGCGAGGAATGCCTTCTGCGGCACTTCCACATTACCAATCTGTTTCATACGTTTCTTTCCTCGCTTCTGTTTCTCCAGCAGCTTACGTTTGCGGCTCACGTCGCCGCCGTAACACTTGGCAGTCACGTCCTTTCGCACACACTTTATCGTCTCGCGAGCTATGATTTTTGCTCCTATGGCAGCCTGGATAGCAATGTCAAACTGTTGTCGGGGAATGAGTTCCTTCAGTTTCTCGCACATTCGTCTGCCGAAGGGCACGGAGTTGTCCTGATGTGTCAGTGTCGACAGGGCATCCACGGGCTCGCCGTTCAACAATATGTCAAGCTTTACCAGCCGCGAAGACCTGTAGCCGCACACGTGGTAGTCGAATGATGCATAACCTTTCGATATACTCTTCAGTTTATCGTAGAAGTCGATGACGATTTCGCCCAATGGCAGGTAGAACTGCAGCTCCACGCGATTGCCGCTCACAAACTCTTGCTTGATGAGCTCGCCGCGTTTGTCCAAGCACAGCGTCATGATGGGACCTATGTAGGCAGCGTTGGTGATGACTGAAGCCTTAATGTATGGTTCTTCTATATGGTCAATGACCGTCAACTCGGGCAGACCCGAAGGGTTGTGCACCTCCTTTTCGCCCCCTTGCTTGTCGTATACCATGTACGACACGTTGGGCACGGTGGTGATGACGTCCATATTGAACTCGCGGTCCAGTCGTTCCTGCACTATCTCCATGTGCAGCAAGCCCAGAAATCCGCAGCGAAAGCCGAAGCCGAGAGCTACAGATGACTCAGGGGTGAAAGTCAGTGAGGCATCGTTTAGTTGCAGTTTCTCAAGCGACGCACGCAGATTCTCGTAGTCAGTGGGGTCTATGGGATACACACCGGCAAACACCATGGGCTTCACCTCTTGGAATCCTTCAATTGCTTTATCGCACGGACGCGATATATGGGTGATGGTGTCGCCTACTTTCACCTCTTTGGCATCCTTAATGCCGCTTATGATGTATCCCACCTCACCTGCTTTCAGTGTCTGGCGGGGTATCATGTCCATCTTCAGCACACCCACCTCGTCGGCATCGTACTCCATTCCTGTGTTAAAAAATTTCACTTTATCGCCTTTGCTCAGCGTTCCGTTCAGTATCTTGAAATAGGCAATGATGCCTCGGAAAGAGTTGAACACAGAATCGAATATCAGTGCTTGCAGCGGCAGCTCCACATCTCCCTTCGGAGCCGGCACTCGTTCCACAACAGCACGCAAAATGTCATCCACTCCTTCACCAGTTTTTCCAGAAGCAAATATAATATCGTCGTGATCGCAGCCAATAAGTTCCATAATCTCGTCCGCGACCTCTTCGGGCATGGCGTTGGGCATGTCAATCTTGTTCACCACTGGCACAATCTCCAAATCTTGGTCAATAGCCATGTACAGATTGGATATTGTCTGTGCCTGCACACCCTGCGTAGCATCCACCACCAACAGTGCACCTTCGCAGGCGGCAATACTGCGTGACACCTCATAGGAGAAGTCCACGTGGCCCGGAGTGTCGATAAGGTTCAGTATATAGCGTCCATTGTCGGGCTGCCTCTCTGCACCCTGACCGCCGTCATCATGAGACTTATAATCATATTCCATCTGAATGGCGTGACTCTTGATGGTGATACCTCTTTCGCGTTCCAGGTCCATGTCGTCAAGCATCTGCCCTTCAGTAATTTGTATAGTGTTAGTACGCTCCAACAGACGGTCGGCAAGAGTTGATTTACCGTGGTCTATATGAGCAATGATGCAGAAGTTACGTATATGATTCATGTATTATAGGATGGTTTATAGTCCACAAAGGTACATATTTTGTTTGATATTCGCAAATTATCAGGCATTCATCAAAAAAATAGCAAAACGTTTTGCCATTCTCTACAAATCATTACCTTTGCATCCGCAAAACTTAAATGGGTAAGTCCTGTACGGCCAGCTCCCAATGAATCCTCCAGGTCGGGAACGAAGCAAAGGCAGTTGGTTGTAGCGGCGCGATACGGGTAGCTTGCCCACCCGCCTCTTTAGCTCAGTTGGCCAGAGCACGTGATTTGTAATCTCGGGGTCGTTGGTTCGAATCCGACAAGAGGCTCAGAATAATATCCACTCGGCGAGTCCTAAAAAGGGCTCTCTTTTTAGTGTATCATCACATCCCTCTAACCCGAAAACACTGCCTACACAGCCTCATCCACGAACAATGTCCGTGACTTCGTTTAGCAAAATCACAGACATCGTATTCTCGTTAAGCAACTTTCGGAAAACCAATGGGCAACTTCTACCAACCAATCTCAACGACTTTGGTCACCAATCTCAACGACTTTGGTTTGTTGTTAGGCAGAAAGTGTAAACGCAGGGTTCAACAGTCGCACATATTTCGGTTGGCAATGATGACACCTAGCATGACGGCAGCGCTGCCAATGTAAGCCAGGAGGCACATCTGTTCGTTGAGGAACAGGTAGCTGATGACGACTGTGGCAATAGGGCTGACATAGATATAATTAGATGTTACAACAGCACCGAGCTTTCCAACGGTGACATTCCACATGAGGAAGCATCCGAACGACGCCACAAGTGCGAGGAAAAGAAGATTGAACAGGACATCGGCTTGCAGGAAATCGGCAAAAGCAAAGTTCCACGGTTTAGCGAGTAGCCAGGGGAGGGCAGTAAGGAAGCCGTATGCAAAGAGCTTACGAGTGATGAATGCAGAGTTGTAGCCCTTGCCCAGGAACTTCACCAGCAGAGAATAAATGCCGAAACACAACGCCGAAAACAGTGCTAGCACATCACCCCAAATGTTATCTTGTCCGCTACTGTCGGTCTGTCCACCATATATAATAAGTCCGACACCTATCACTGCAATCGCTGAACCTATCAGTAGGGATGTAGACAGACGCATGCCTTTCCAAAAGATGCGGGCAAGGAAGACAGTAATAAGTGGTGAGAGCGATACGATGAAGCTGACATTGTTTACCAAGGTGAGGCCAACAGCAAAGTTCTCCAGAATGAAATAGAGCGAGCCACCAAGCATACCAATGAAGATGAACAACACTTCGTCCCGCCAATTGTTTGCCCACAGGCGTCGAGGCGCAAAGGGACAAATGGCAATGTAGGCAATAAGTGCGCGGGCGATGAATATCTCATGCTCTGCCATGCCTGCCTGAATGAGCAACTTACTGCTAACCAGTGTGCCGCCCCAGATGGTGACGATGATAAACGCAATGATATGATAAAGCCATGTGCCACCTCCGCTGGCAGACATGTCTCTTAAACCGATATGTGGAAGATGAAACATGGTGCGTGAAATTTCCTGCAAAGGTAATCAAAATAGATGAAAAAGAAAATCTCGGATATTAACTTTTTGGAGCGATGTGACAGATATGGTTCTTTGTCAAAACATACTTAGAGGAGAAGAGGTGATAAAAAAGTGACTAAAAAGTTTGGTAGACTAAAATAAACTCATACCTTTGCATTCGCAATTTAAGAAAAGCAAGGAGGCTCCCTAGCTCAACTGAATAGAGCATCTGACTACGGATCAGAAGGTTGTGGGTTTGAATCCCGCGGGAGTCACTTAAGGAGGATGCTGCAAACGATGTTTGCAGCATCCTCCTTATTTAAGCCACTGATCATATACCTAGAAGATGGATGAGAAAGGGAAATGGGTTAAAAAGTTTGTGCATTGAAGCAAAGGGTGTACTTTTGCCGAAGAAAACCAAAAGTTTATGAATCAACCAACCATTCTTGTAACAGGTGGTACAGGCTTTATCGGCTCGCACACCACTGTAGAACTGCAGCAGGCAGGTTATAAAGTAATCATCGTTGACAATCTGTCCAACTCCGAAGCGAATGTCGTTGACGGCATAGAGCGCATCACAGGCCAGAGGCCGGAATTTGAAAAAGTAGACCTGTTGGATGCACAGGCTGTGGATAACATATTCCGTAAGTACGAAAATATTGAAGGTGTTATCCACTTTGCCGCCTCCAAAGCTGTTGGCGAGAGCGTGGAAAAGCCATTGATGTACTACCGCAACAATATCGTTTCACTCATCAATGTCTTGGAACTGATGCCGAAATATGGTGTGAAGGGTATCATTTTCTCTTCCTCCTGCACCGTCTATGGTCAGCCCACAGAAGAGAATCTGCCCGTGACAGAAGAGGCGCCGATACAGAAAGCGCTATCACCCTACGGTAACACGAAGCAGATAAACGAAGAAATCATTGCCGACTATATACACAGCGGTGCTCCCATTAAGTCGATTGTGCTGCGTTACTTCAATCCCATTGGTGCGCATCCCACAGCTGAAATTGGCGAGTTGCCCATAGGCGTGCCTGCCAACCTCATTCCCTTTGTGACACAGACAGCGGCTGGACTACGTAAAGAGCTTGCTGTGTTCGGCAACGACTACAACACTCCCGACGGTACATGCATCCGTGACTACATCTATGTTGTAGACCTTGCCAAGGCGCATGTGGCAGCCATGAAGCGCGTGCTGGAAGAGTCGGGTGACAATATCGAGTATTTCAACATCGGAACAGGAACCGGACTAAGCACACTCGAAATTGTGGAAGGCTTCGAAAAAGCTACGGGTGTGAAACTCAACTGGCACTTCGCTCCCCGTCGCGAAGGTGACATTGAACGTGTGTGGGGTAATGTGGACAAAGCGCGTAAAGTGTTGGGTTGGAAAGCTGACACGCCGTTGGATGACATCTTGCGTTCGGCATGGAAATGGCAGCAACATCTGGAGCAGAAAAAAGAACAAAAGAGCTAACACCATCTTCTCATCCAGCACATTTCAATATAAAACAACAAAAATCGGTCGCAGATGACCGATTTTTTGTCTTCAGGCATTTACGCATCGCATCGAGAATGCGCGCAGAACTAAATCCTTTTTTTATTTGCCTTCGCCGTCTCCGTAGATAAAGTTGTGCGCACCGCTAACATAGTCGAAAATTTCTTCGTTGCGGAAAAAGCGCTTTACTTCTATCAGAGCATTCTCCACACTATCGGAAGCGTGAACAATGTTTTGCTGATTGCTTACGCTGTAGTCGCCACGTATGGTTCCAGGGGCAGCTACACGACCATTGGTGACACCTGTCATGGTGCGTACTACTTCAACAGCGTCAACGCCTTCCAATGCCAAGGCAACAACAGGAGACGCCTGCATAGATGCCACAACACTGGGAAAGAATGGCTTTTCGACCAAATGTGCATAGTGCTCACGCAACAAGGTATCACTGAGGTGCATCATCTTCAGACCTGCTATGCGCAGACCGCGACGTTCAAAACGATGAAGTATTTCTCCGATAAGCTGACGTTGAACGCAGCTGGGTTTTAATAAAACTAATGTCTTTTCCATAATGATAATAAAAATGTTGTGGTTTTAGAGTTTGCAAAGATAAGCATTTTTCTTCATCCTTCACGCTAAAAGGTAAATAAATGTCATTAACTTGCATGTTTGGGGACAGATGGCGCATGTCTGACGTCAGAAAAGAAAATAATTCATATGTTTGTAGTCGGAAAATTAACAATATGACAACAGCTCACGATATTATAAAATATATGGAAACGTTGCGCAATGACGAACAGCGTTCCGTACTTATGCGTTTCTTTAAGACTGCACCTGGAGAGTATGGTGAGGGCGATGCGTTTCTCGGCATCAAGGTACCGCAGACCAGAGAAGTGGTAAAACATGTGTGGCGCGACTGTCCGCAGGAAGAGATACCTCGGCTGCTGACCAATGAGTGGCATGAGGTGCGACTGTGTGGGTTGCTGATATTGGTCAAACTCTTTGAAAACTCTGCCACGAAACGGTTGACAGATGATGCTTATGCTATCCGTCGTCGCGACAACATACTGTCCCTCTATCTGCAATATGCGCGCCATGCAAACAACTGGGACTTGGTAGACATGTCTGCACCAAAGATATTGGGGCACTGGCTTACACTGCCTTCGCATCTCGGCGACAGAATGTACAAGCAGCAGATGGTGGACACTCTGGCTGTAAGTCCCTCGCTATGGGAACAACGTATCAGCATGGTCTGCACATGGATGACATCGCGGCAGGGCAACCCTTCGTGGTGTTTGCGGTATGCTGAAATGCACCTGCACCATCCGCACTACCTGATGCATAAGGCTGTGGGATGGATGTTGCGCGAAATGGGAAAGCAAGTGTCAATGGACTTACTGCGCAACTTTCTTATCCAACATGCTACCGAGATGCCACGCACGATGCTGAGATATGCCATAGAAAAAATGGATGAAGAGGAAAGAAAGAACTGGATGCAAAAAGGATAGACCCCACATGGAGAAAACAATGGAACAAACTGAAAGAATACGGCACATGGAGCAATGCCTCACGCATGCATCGAAGGCTGTAATGAATTTGTCGGTAGCGCTGGATCAGTATGTCGAGGCCAAGCACGCGCTGCAACAATTATCAGACTATTATGGCAGTGAGGTATGGAAACAAGATTTCGCAGACGATGAAACCGGACGTTTGCATGAAGATTTGTCACGCGGCGTACTATCAGAAGACGGCATATGGAATGTATTGGAAGACAACAAGGATGTGTTGCGACGCATAAAGCACATCAACAAAAAGACCATTGAATAGCGTGGCAGCTGTCCAATGGTCTCTTCTTATTTTATTTTATATCCGGGCGACGTTGTTACTGCTCTGAAGCCTCATCGCTGTAGTCTTCATTCGCTTTGCGCACATAGTTATTATACCTTGCCTGAGCCATGCGCTGTGCTTCGTCGAAGAGTAGGTCTGCTTCTTCGGGGAAAGCTTTCTTCAGGGAAAGATAACGCACCTCACCCATAAGGAAATCGCGGAAGTTCTCCCACTGGGGTTCCTTTGAGTCGAGCGTAAAGGGGTTCTTTCCTTCGTCAGATAGCTGCGGGTTGTATCTCCATAGATGCCAGTAGCCGCATTGTACTGCCTTAGCTTCCTCAGCCTGACTCTTTCCCATGCCGCCTTTGGCTTTCAGTCCGTGGTTGATGCAGGGTGCATAGGCAATAACCAGTGAAGGACCGGGATATGCCTCAGCCTCACGGATTGCCTTCAGACATTGTGCGTTGTCGGCCCCCATAGCCACCTGAGCCACATACACATAGCCGTAGGTGGTAGCAATGAGGCCGAGGTCTTTCTTTCTGATGCGCTTTCCTCGTGCAGCAAACTGTGCTATGGCACCGAGTGGCGTCGCTTTCGACGCTTGTCCGCCCGTGTTGGAATACACTTCAGTGTCAAGGACAAGGATGTTGACGTCTTCACCCGATGCAATGACATGGTCGAGGCCACCATAGCCAATGTCGTAAGAAGCACCGTCGCCACCAATAATCCATTGACTGCGCTTAACGAGATAATGTGACAATGTCTTCAGCTCAGCACATGTGGCACATCCATTCTCCGCTGCTGCAGTAATGTAGGGCATAATTTCGGCAGCAAGGCGTTTACTCTCTTCTGCATTTTCGCATTGTGCTATCCACTCGTCTGCAAGGGCTTTGAAAGGAGCGGGACAGTCAGCATGAGACGTGGCGTCTTTCAGCAAGAGAGCCAGACGCTCTTTCATCTTCTTGTTGGCAAGAGCCATGCCGAGACCAAACTCACAGAAGTCCTCGAAGAGTGAGTTGTTGAATGCTGGACCCTGTCCCTTAGCATTGGTAGTGTAGGGCGTTGAAGGTATGGAGGCTGAATAGATTGACGAGCAGCCGGTAGCATTGGCTATCATCTCGCGGTCGCCGAAGAGTTGTGAAATGAGTTTCACGTATGGAGTCTCTCCGCAACCCGCACATGCTCCGGAAAACTCAAACAAGGGTTGGGCAAACTGTGAGTTCTTGACATTGCTGGATACATCGATGAGATGTTGTTTGGATGCAACCTCATTGACAAGGCGGTCCCATGTGTCAGCCTCCTTCCTGATTTGTTCGTCATAGGGGTTGAACGGCATCATGGTAAGTGCCTTTCCTGTCTTCGGATTGCCCGGACAAACATCGGCGCAGTTGCCGCAACCGAGGCAGTCTAGTACCGACACCTGTATACGGAAGTGCATGCCTGCCATTGGCTTGGGCACTTTCATGTCGATAGATTCTAGAGATAACGCTTCCTGTTCGGCATCGTCAAGGACGAATGGGCGTATGGCTGCGTGCGGACATACGAAAGCACATTTATTACACTGTATACAGTTGTCCTTATTCCATTGCGGTACGAACGCCGCCACACCTCGTTTCTCGAAAGCCGAAGTGCCTGAACGCCATGAACCGTCAGTAGTGCCATGCTTAACAAAGTCGGAAACCTTGAGCATATTACCATCCTGCGCATTGATGGGGTGTACCAGTTCGTTGACAAACGCCGGTGCCGCATGGTCCGTCACCTTTTCATCCGTGAGCGAGCCCCATTCGGGTTTAACTTCTAACTGTGCGTATTCGCCACCACGGTCAACAGCGGCATAATTCATCTTCACCACATCTTCGCCTTTCTTTCCATACGACTTGTCAATGAATTTCTTCATCTGCTCTATGGCTAAATCAATAGGAATAACTCCAGTGATGCGGAAGAATGCAGACTGCAGGATGGTGTTGGTGCGGTTGCCAAGACCTATCTCCTGTGCTATTTTAGTGGCATTGATGGTGTAGACAGTAATATGATGTTGGGCAAAATAGCGCTTTACACGGTTGGGAATAAAACGCTCCAGCTCTTCACCCTCAAAGATGGTGTTGAGCAGGAATGTGCCGTTGTCGCTCAATCCTTTGGTAACATCGTACATGTGGAGATAAGCCTGAACATGACAAGCCACGAAGTTGGGCGTAGTTACCAAGTAGGTTGATCTGATGGGCTTGTCGCCAAAGCGCAGGTGAGAGCAGGTGAAGCCTCCAGACTTCTTGGAATCATAGGAGAAATATGCCTGACAGTACTTGTCTGTATTATCACCGATAATCTTAACCGAGTTCTTGTTGGCTCCAACGGTACCGTCAGCTCCAAGTCCGTAGAATTTAGCTTGGAACGTATCGGCACCTGCTAAAGACATCTCCTCAACGAGTGGCAGTGAAGTAAAGGTTACATCATCGACGATGCCCACAGTGAAATGATTCTTGGGCTCAGGAAGATTGAGGTTATTAAACACAGAAATAATCATTGCCGGAGTGGTGTCGGCTGAACCGAGACCATAGCGTCCACCTACGATTGCCGGACGATTGGCAACGTCATAATACGCACTCTTGACATCAAGGTACAGCGGTTCGCCCTCGGCTCCGGGCTCCTTAGTACGGTCGAGTACGGCAATACGCTCTACTGTTTTAGGAACAGCTGCCAACAGATGCTTCACACTGAAAGGACGATATAGATGTACAGCCACCATACCCACCTTTTCGCCCTGAGCTACCAGATGGTCGACAGCCTCGCGTGCGGCTTCGGTGGCCGATCCCATAAGAATGATGACATGGTTGGCATCGGCAGCACCATAGTAGTTGAACAGGTGATATTCACGGCCGGTGATATTGCTGACTGCCGACAGGTAGTTTTCTACTACATCGGGTACACTGTCGTAGGCTTTATTGCAGGCTTCGCGATGTGTGAAGAAGGTATCAGGATTTTCTGCTGTTCCACGGGTGAGAGGATGTTCGGGAGTGAGTGCCCTGCGGCGGAAGCGTTCAATGTCGCCTTCGTCGACGAGGCTTCGCACGGAGACCTCATCCAGCACCTCTACCTTCTGGTATTCGTGGCTGGTACGGAAACCATCAAAAAAGTTGACAAAGGGCACACCTGTCTTTAATGTCGCCAGATGAGGTACCACGGTGAGGTCCATCACCTCCTGTACGGAACCCGAGCAGAACATGGCAAAGCCGGTTTGTCGGCAAGCCATGACGTCTTGGTGGTCGCCGAAAATGCTCAAGGCGTGAGATGCCAAAGCACGGGCACTGACATTCATCACACATGGAAGCAATTCACCAGCTATCTTGTACATATTGGGAATCATCAGGAGCAATCCCTGCGAAGCCGTGAACGTTGTTGTAAGTGCACCTGCTTGCAAAGAGCCATGCATAGCGCCTGCAGCACCGCCTTCAGATTGCATCTCCTGTATCAGCACGGTCTGTCCCCAAAGGTTTTTCCTTTGTTGTGCAGCCCACGTATCTATATGTTCCGCCATGGGAGAAGAAGGAGTGATAGGGTAAATAGCAGCTACTTCGGATAGCATGTAACTGATACGGGCAGCGGCTTCGTTGCCGTCACATGTAATAAAGGGTCTGAATGGTTTGTTCATAGTTCTGATAGTGATAAATAAAAGATTTTGCAAAGGTAACACTTTTTTTTGAAATAAAATGATATCCCTACATGGTTAATGTGAAATATTACTGATTTATGTCTTCCACAGACGTGAAGTGATGTCTTGAAATGTTCCTTCAGCGGTACGTTTGTAGAGTCGTTGGTTCGTCGTTGGCATATTCAGGGGGCCAAGATGACGAATGTAAGGTCCAATTTTTATATAATTGAACGCCTGTTTGTCAATAGAGCTGTTCAGTCGTACGCGACCGCTGTACCATGCCACGCTCAACTGCGGATGATGGCTGTGTAGATAGGTTGCCAGTTCTGATACTGCATTGGGCTCGGCATCACCTCCCATGAAGGCAACACAAGTTATATCGGCCTCAACAGAAGAGAGGATTCCTTCCAAAGCTTCAGCATCGAGAGGATTACCAATGTCTTGCCACAGATAACCGCTATGACAACCTGGACAGCGGCAAGGGCAGTTAGAGATGTTAATGGCAAGGGTGGTCTCGTCTGGTATTTCTGAGAAAACTATATCGGTGTTAACATATTTAAGCATAGGAACAGGATTGGAATAGGGGTGGTAACGTGTTGCAGGCTAAGACTGAAGGAAATATTGTCGGGATGGAGGGCAGATTATTTGCTTGTTTCCTGCAACTGTTTCAGGGTGGTAGCAAACAGTCCCAGTTTATAGATTTGAAATCCTGTTACAGATGGATGATTGCTGAGCAGATTGCGGTGTAATGGGCGACGGATAGCTTTATACATCAAGCGCAAGAGGGGAACGAGGTGCCACTTTTCCAATTTGTTGTAGTATGAAACTAAGGTGGAGTAGCCTTCTAGTTTGTTGCGATGTTTTACCAGTGTGAGGATGGCTTGCCGTGTTTTTTCCATAAAAGCTGCATTGCTCTCGAAGCTACTGAAGAAGACAGGGTTATCTATATGCAGTATGGCAATGTTATATTCTTGGAGATTTTTTCCATAAATCACATCTTCATATCCATAATCCCTAAACGATTGGTCAAAGGGCAGGCGTTGCATCACTGCCTTAGGGATAAGGATATTGCCCGTATGTAGATTCTGATATGGTTGCTTTTGGCGTTGTTCGGTAATCAGTTGCTTTCGGCAGTGGTCTTCATAACGCGCTCGAAGGAAGTGGCGCTGTTCTCTGCTCAAAGGAGTGGGGATGTCGTAACCGCCATAGACGACAGTCTTTTCATCAAGATGTGCAATGTAGTTGGCAAGCAATCGGTCGTTATCTACTTTCATGTGGCTGTCAATGAAGAGTAGAAATGGATATTGTGATTTTTCTGCCAGAAAGTTACGGTTGGCACTGCGGCCTACATTTTCTGAATGCACAATGAGTTGGCAATGCTCCAAGGCATTGATTTGACGATTGTCTTGATGCGAAGGATGGTCTTTTGGTGTGCCATCGTCGGCTACCAGAATCTCAAACTGAAGTCCGGCAATGCCCATAGCCTGACTATGCACTTGCTCTACCAATGAGAAACAAGCTTGTTTGTAGGTCGGTATGAGTATTGACAGTTGCATTCCAGTTGTTGACAGTCTTTTATGTGTTAGGCATTGGCGCCTTACATGTTAGGTATTATGGATGTTGAAGGCTTGAAACCTCAGTTGCAGTATAATGAATCTTTTGTACTCCGTTGCTCTTCAGTTTCTGCTTTACGTTCATGATTACTGCCATCTCAGTGTCTTTGTCGGCAGAAATGATGGCAGTGATGGGACGTTGGCGGTCGCCTTGAGTAGCAATAGCCACCTCGTTGGCAATGACCGATGCAAGCATATGAGGCTCTGCTACCGTCTTGTTCACCTGTATGGTATTGGCGTCGCTGCCGTTTTTATGACCTATATATATATATATGGTATTGTCGGAGCGTTCGACCGCCTTGAGATGCGTGCCTTGCGGGTGGTGATATTCTACCTGAACATCATTCTCACGCAGATGGGTTACTATCATGAAGAAGAACAAGACCGTAAAGATGAGGTCAGGCAACGCTGCCGTTGTCAGTGAGGGGATGTCTTTATGTCGTCTATTGATTCGCATCGGGTTGTTCAGTCTCCATACGTTCTACGATGTGCATAGGATACACGCGGGTTACTGCCAGCTGCTCTTGGGGCGAAAGCTTGTCAAAATGTTTTCCGAAATATTGCACAGCAGCCTTCTCACGTAAAGCGGCATAGGCATTGCGGATGGCATTCTGAAGTTGATAGTAGGTGTCGTAGTTAGCGCGTCGGTCAACGGTGATAATGATTTTATGTTCAAATGTGGAAGTACACTTTCCTATGCCGTGTATATTCTTTGTAAAACGTTCGGGAAATGTGGCAATATTGTTAGGATTTTCAATAAATACTTCTGCCTGTTGCTGAAGTTGCTGTGCATTTAAGGTCTTCTCGGCATATCCCATTGTATTGTCGGCATTGACATAGAGTTCGAGCACATTGCGTGCTTTTACCTGCGTCTTATCAACAGCTTCCTCATTGTCTTGAGGCAAGTTGGTGTCAAAACCTTTGTAAGTGTTGAACGATGTTGCAACAAGAAAGAAGATGAGAAGGATGAATGATATGTCGGCTGTAGAAGTAGTGTCCAGACTAGGAATTTCTCTGCGTTGCATCTTAGGGTTATTTGATAGGTGGATGAAACAGCGTTGGCTGATGTCCTATGAATGTTGCGTTGTTGTACAGCTCATCATCATCTGCTCTTTCCTCTCCAAAGGGCTATGAATATGAGCGAAAGCAACATGACTCCGATGGTAAGGATAAACATGTTGGCGAGGCTTTGCGCCGTGGATGGTTGTACATCATTGACCGGCAAGGCTGTCCATCCTATGAGTAAGAGCACAATGGTCATACCGACAAGGAAGAATGCCTGGCGATTTTCCTTGAAGGATGGTTTGCTGTTCGCCCCTTTACTTGTGGCAGACCAAATGCTGACAGCTATGGCTACAGCCAGAAGAAGAAGCGTTACAATGATGATGATATCTATGTATATCATGAGTTCAGGCTTTCTTGTTGCGCATCTGCAATATCAGTGGAGCTTTCTGCTCTATATCACCGACAATGCGTTGAATCTTATTAAGAATGATATTGTAGAACACCTGCAGTATCAAGGCGGTAATGATACCGAAGATGGTGGTAATGAGCGCTACTTTCATACCAGCAGCTACCAATGTAGGACTGATATCACCGGCAGCTTCAATACGGTCAAAAGCTATTACCATGCCTATCACAGTGCCGAGGAATCCCAACGATGGAGCCAAACGGATGCACAGGCTAATCCATGAGCAGCCTTTCTCCAAGTCGACAGTCTGCTTGTTAGCTTCAGCTTGCATCATCCGTTCACGATTCTCTGCCAACTCGTCTTCGGCTTCCAGGGCTTTCAGGGCAACAGCGCCAAGGGGATGAGGCTCTGACACACACAAGGAACGTGCCCCTTCCATATCACCGTCAGAAAGTTTGTCGCGCAGTTGCTCCATAAAGGCTGAAGTGTCTGTACGCAGAGCACCGAGACGCAACATACGCTCTATACACAATCCTAAACCGATAATCAGCGTCAGAGCTACAAGCGACATGAAAGCCGGCGTGCCTTCAATGAACTTGGTCTTCAACACTTGGTAGAAGTTGCCACTTTCCTCCTCAACCTCATCCTCATTGTCTTGAAGCATGCCTGCAACTGCAGATGAAGAAGCATTAGCGCTGTCGTCATCGGACAGTATTTCAGTTTCAACTGATGCAGTGTCAGCTGACAGCGTGGCACCTTTCGGCTGAGCTACAACTGCCATGCACACAAACATACACAACATCAATAAAATGTTCTTTTTCATATAATGTGATTATCTTTAATCTTTTGATGCGTAAATGTTTACATTTCAATTCTTTATCTGAGCATATCCTACCAACTCATCGGTTCTTCCGCCTTGTTCGCGGTAATACACAAAAGCCTGATAAGCATTCTCTGTCTGGTAATAACTCCCTTCTGAAGGCACTGGAACAATACTTCCATCTGCTTTTTTCAGTACATATTGATAAGAGTAGTAGCCTTGTTTCAGTCGCAGGGTGGTGTGATACACCTGCTTCTCTGCATCATATTCCATCTTATAGCGCGGTATCAGTCCGCCTACAGCCCATTGGCCATTGACATATACCTCACCATCCAAAGGATCCGCACTCGGCAAGGTGAAGTTTATCAACAGGTATTCGCAGGTACGATCGTTCTCTATGTTATCCCTGTTGCGTATATAAAACGCACCGTTTGCATCTTCATCATACACATAGTTTCTTCGAGCCACATCGGCGTCAAGCATCGCTATAAAGTCGTGTCCGTCCCAACGCGTATTGTCTACATGCAAAGCAGCAGCCTGTACATCCAGAATCTCAAACTTACGGTATTCATTGCCGCCATGAAAGATGTATTGTCGGCAATGTTCCCAGCGACAACCGTCATTATTCATATATTGCCAAGGAGCATTTGCACGCACATCATACCATTTCTGGTTCTGAACAAGATAGGTATGCAGTTGTGTTTCGGGGTAAGTGACACGCAGTGAGCCGTAGTTGAGGTCCATCGACACTTGCTGGTAAGCACTGTGGATGCCTATGTCTGTGTTACCGGTCACGTCAAGGGTAACACCCATACGCGGATCAACCACCATGAAATAGGCAGTGGCAACAGGGCGCTCCTCATCATTGTCGTCATAGACGGTAACACGGTAGTTACCACTAAGTTTCAGACGCATATTTGAGTTGGGAATACGGAAGTGATAGTGTGTGTAGAGGGTGTTCGTGTTCAGCGACTCTGTAACATCTTCAATCACATTGCCAGAATAGAAACCTTCTATATAGTCGCTCTCAAACAGCTGCTGCGATACACTCCAGTCTGCCTCACAGTGTTCTACCTTATAAGCCAGACGACGATACACATGCGACAAATCATCAAAATCAAAATCCACAAATCCCCTTCCGCGTAGTTCTATTACAGGCGGAGATTGCCAATCATTGTTGGAGACAACGCTAAGAGAGTGAATGTTATTATCGTGGAGCTCATGCTGCTGCGCAACAACACAATGGTTACCGATATACAGCAACGCAACGGCGAAAAATATACTACGAAGGTACAAACTCATGGGGCTGTCTGATAAGGATGTTTGCAAAGTTACGAGTTTTTCCTTAACGACACATTCCTACAACCATCTTTTTCATTTCATCCCTCTCCATGGTGGAAAAATGCTCTACCGTCCGGTATATTTCACAAATATGCCCTAACTTTGCCAACTCCAATAGCCTGTTTTTCATCATTAACATCATGGCAAGAAAAAAGAAACCGCTTCCGATACTTCAGAATGTAACCATCACCGACTTTGCTGCTGAGGGCAAATCGCTCGCACGGGTCAATGAAAAAGTGGTATTTGTACCGTTTACCATGCCCGGCGACGTGGTCGATTTGCAGGTGCTAAAGCAACGAAAGGCATACAGCGAGGCACGTGTAGAAAGATTTGTGGAACACAGCGAACTCCGCATAACTCCCCGCTGTCAGCATTTCGGCGTATGTGGAGGATGCAAGTGGCAGATGGTACCTTACGAAATGCAGATGCAGATGAAACAAAAACAGGTCATCGACCAGCTCACACACATCGGAAAGATTGAGTTGCCGCCAGTCAAAGACATCCTTGGAAGCAAGGAACAATACGAGTATCGAAATAAACTTGAGTTTGGCTGCTCCAACAAACAATGGCTCACCAGTGAGCAGATAGCCCAGCTTCGGGAGCAGGATGCCCAACAAGAAAGGGCCGATGGGACAGCCGCCACTCGTGCCAGTATGCGCGATGTCATAGGATTTCATATCACAGGGGTGTTTGATAAGATTCTCCCTATTCAGCAGTGCCATCTCATGCCACAACTGCACAATGAGATTCGCAATACCATTGCTTCACTGGCAGTCGACATGCACATGTCATTCTTCGATGCGCGCACTCAACAAGGAGTGCTGCGAGATATCATACTACGCCATACCAACACTGGACAGTGGATGCTCATAGTGCAGTTCAACCTGCATACTGAATCAGAGAAAGAACAGGCAATGGAACTGTTGGAAAAACTACGCAACGCTTTTCCACAACTCTCCTCCATATTGTATGTCAACAACAATAAGTGTAACGATACTTTCAACGATCTGGAAGTCAGCATATTCTTCGGTTCTTATTATATCAAAGCTCAAATGGAGGACCTCACCTTCCGAGTTGGCCCCAAGTCGTTCTATCAAACCAATACCGAGCAGGCGTACGAACTCTACAGCGTAGTCCGTCGGCTGGCTGCACTAACTGGAAACGAGACTGTCTACGACCTCTATACGGGAACAGGCACCATTGCTCTCTTTGTGGCGCGCAAAGCAGGAAAGGTCATTGGCATTGAATATGTGGAAGAAGCTATTGAGGATGCCAAAGTTAACGCTGCTGATAATGGCATAGATAATGTTGATTTCTTTGCCGGTGATATGAAAGACATACTCACTGCCGACTTCATACAACAACATGGATATCCTGATCTTATCATAACCGATCCTCCACGCGCAGGTATGCATCCGGATGTTGTGCAGACATTGATACAAACAGCCCCTAAACGCATCATTTATGTAAGCTGTAACCCTGCTACTCAAGCAAGAGACTTGGCTGCACTCGATGTGTTATATGCCGTAAAAGTGGTACAACCTGTCGACATGTTCCCCCATACACCGCATGTAGAAAATGTTGTACTACTTGAAAGAAAGGTGTAACAATACGTGATAAAACACATACTGTCAAATGTTTATCAGCCAAATAAAGGTTCCTATATCACTTCTCTGCACACAAAACGCACCCCATTTCATACCTCTCGCTTGCTCTTTCCTCTCTCTGCTTTCCTATGATACAAGAATATTCTCTCCGTCTGTCTCCTTTAGATGCGTCTGATATGCTGCACATACGGCGCTATCTTGCTGCCGAAAAGGGTATCAACACGCAACAGGTGAAACACATACAGATTCTCCGACGCAGTATTGATGCCCGTCAGCGTACTGTATATGTCAATTTGTCGTTGCGGGTCTTTATCAACGAGGAGCCT
The DNA here is from genome assembly GCA_900320845.1 of uncultured Prevotellaceae bacterium. Lineage (GTDB taxonomy): Bacteria > Bacteroidota > Bacteroidia > Bacteroidales > Bacteroidaceae > Prevotella. Next base: position 22,447 of record ONTS01000015.1, read on the forward strand.
CCGACACTGTTTTTTCCTCAGATAGAATACCAAGATGTAAGCACTGCTCCCCAAGCTATTGTCGTAGGAGCAGGACCGGCAGGCCTTTTTGCAGCTTTGCGCCTGATAGAACTTGGCTTACGTCCCATCGTGATTGAGAGAGGAAAAGATGTTCATTCACGCAAGCTGGACATCGCCATGCTGAGCCGTGAGGGTAGGGTAGACAGTGAAAGCAACTACTGTTTCGGTGAAGGTGGTGCCGGAGCCTTTTCCGACGGAAAGCTATATACAAGGTCGAAGAAACGCGGAAACGTTGAGCGCGTGCTACATATATTCTGTCAACATGGCGCATCCACGGACATTCTCGTTGATGCACACCCACACATCGGATCCGACCGACTGCCACGTGTCATTCAAACCATCAGACAGACAATAGAGAGATGTGGTGGAGAAGTACACTTTTCAACCAGGATGACTTCCCTGTTACTTGAAGGTAACAATATTAAAGGCATAGAAGCCAAAAAGTTACCGTCTGACGAAACATGCACATTTCATGGCCCAGTCATCCTTGCCACCGGTCATTCCGCACGTGATGTGTACCAGTATCTTCACACACAACATATAGAGTTGGAGCCCAAAGGCATTGCCGTAGGCGTGCGTTTGGAACATCCGGCAGCCTTAATAGACGCTGTTCAGTACCATCTGCGCGGCAATCGTCCTTCATACCTTCCCGCTGCGGAATATTCCTTTGTCACTCAGGTTGAGGACAGGGGGGTGTATTCTTTCTGTATGTGTCCGGGAGGTGTTGTCATTCCTTCCGCCACCGCTGACGATGAAGTTGTTGTCAATGGAATGAGTAACAGCGGTCGTTCTGGACAGTGGAGCAATTCGGGCATGGTGGTAGAGTTACGCCCTGAAGATGTGGAAGGCGACGACGTTTTACGCATGATGCATTGGCAACAGTCATTGGAACGTATGTGCAAACGTCAGGTTATGCGTGGTCAAAGTGCTCCGGCACAGCGCATGACCGACTTCGTAAACGGCAAGCTTAGCGCCAATCTGCCTTCTTCTTCGTATATACCTGGTCTAGTTGCCAGTCCGCTTCATTTCTGGATGCCTCGTGAGATAGCTGGCAGACTGCAACAGGCTTTCAAGAAGTTTGGACGTATGCGTCACGGATTTCTCACCAATGAAGCCACGCTGATCGGTGTCGAGACCCGCACATCGGCTCCCATACGCATCATTCGTCAGAACGATACGCTGCAACACATACGCCTGCAAGGCCTTTATCCCTGCGGAGAAGGTGCCGGTTATGCTGGTGGCATTGTCTCGGCAGCTATCGATGGCGAACGCTGTGCAGAGATGTTAGCTGCCGCTCAACAGTAATCTGTAACACTTAGGAGACAGTTTTACACCATATATACTATAAGGTGGAGATACCTGAACAACATCTCCACCTTATAGTATCGTCTTTTAACCCTTCTTACAGGCTGGAATAGTCGCCAGTGAAAGTCGTTACATTCATATCTCCTAACTGCAGGCCACGTTTAAGCCAACGCATACGCTGTGCACTGGTGCCATGGGTGAACGATTCCGGCTGAGAATAACCTTGTGCCTGTTCCTGCAAATAGTTGTCGCCAATATGTTGGGCGCAGTTGATAGCTTCTTCAATGTCGCCATCTTCCAGCGAACCGAACATCTCATTCTCGTAGTGACCCCACACACCGGCATAGTAGTCAGCCAGCAGCTCAAGTCTTACACTGATCTGATTGGCTTGAACCTTACCCACTCTTTGCATCTGAGCGTGTGCCTTGTCGAGAGTTCCCAACAAGTGTTCCACATGGTGACCTACTTCATGTGCGATAACATAGGCACGTGCGAAGTCGCCGCCCGACTTGAGTTGTGTCTCCATCTGTCTAAAGAACGAAAGGTCTATATACAGTTTCTGGTCACCCGAACAATAGAATGGTCCTACTGATGCCGTGGCACCGCCACATGCACTTTGCACACTACCTGTGAAGAATACCAACGTGGGCGGAACATACTTACGCCCCATGCTTTCAAACACTTCCGTCCACACATCTTCAGTAGACGCAAGCACTTGCTTGCAGAATTGCACTTGTGCCTCTTCTTCTGGTGTTCCTTCGTACTGTCCTTCCACCTGGGTGCCACCGCCCATTCCCATGCCCATGCCACCCATATTCTGGAGTGCTTCGGTGGGGTCTCCACCAGTAAGAAGGGCAAACAATACACCGATGATAACAGCTCCAATACCGCCAGCACCTGCCATGGCACCGCTACTCATACCGCGGCGATCTTCTACATTTTCGCTCTCGCGACGTCCTGATAGTCTCATACAGATGAATTGATTTATGTTTACTCCTGCAAAAGTAATGACTTACCTGCTCATATGCAAACGATTGATAAGATTTCAACATCAACGTATGTCGGAAAATGTATTTATAACGCTATCTTTGCAGGAAGATAGATTGAAATCTACAAAGACATTAGACGTATGCATTACGACTTTCTTTTTCAGCAGTTCGGCATCAATCACTCGTCGTGTGCCATGAAGGTAGGCACTGACGGCGTTTTGCTTGGCGCATGGGCTAAGGGAGGGCAGCGTATCGTTGATATTGGTACGGGTACAGGCCTCATTGCCCTCATGATGGCGCAACGCTATCCGTCAGCGTGCGTGATTGGCGTAGACATAGACGTCGCTGCTGCATCACAGGCGAAGAGCAATGCGTCAACGTCGCCTTTCTCGTCACGCGTTCAGATTGTTCAAGCCGAAGCTTTGTCGTGGCTCATGCAGAGGTCAACGCAAGATGGTGAATGGGATAGCATAGTCTGCAATCCTCCTTACTATGCCAACAACCTTCCCAGCCGCGACGACAGCCGTGACATGGCACGCAATGCCGATTTCCTGCCGCTCGATAAGCTCTTTAATGTTGCCCGACAGGTGCTTAGCCGCGATGGTCAACTGTCGTTGGTGCTACCCATAGAAAACTATCGTAGGGCTGAAAATGCCATTGCTGAGGCTGGATTACATATGCACAGATACTGCCAGGTGGCAACGAAAGAGGGTAAACCGCCCAAGCGTGTGCTGCTGGCTGTAGGCCGGAGGCCGACAATGCACCCACAGGTCTCGCAAGAAGTGTTGACAAGCCCTGAAGGAAACCGCTCGCAATGGTATCAGTCGCTGACGAAAGATTTTTATTTATAACTGTTAAAAAGTCGCAGCCAACCCTTTGTTGTGGAAAGATTTCTTCTTAACTTTGCCGAATAGGTTAACATACAATCATCATGATAGAATACTTTACTTCCAACGTATGGCTTATCTGGATATTGATAAGCGTGTTGTGTCTCCTTATTGAGCTCACTTCTGGAGACCTTTATATCTTATGTTTCGCCATCGGCAGTCTCTTTGCTGCCCTGACAGCCGCCCTTGGTATGCACTGGACAGTTCAGGTGTTGGTTCTTGTCATCACCTCTCTGCTATCCATCTTCTTCCTACGGCCTGTAGCGCTACGGTGGTTGCACAAGAACGACAGCGACAGGAAGAGCAATGCTGAAGCCATCATCGGCCGCACCGGTATCGTTAGCGAAGACATTCCTGCCAACGGATTTGGACGCGTTGCGCTCGACGGCGACGACTGGAAGGCACAGACTGCCGACGGACAGCCGCTATCAAAGGGAACAAAGGTGACGATAGTCGAACTTGACAGTATCATCATCACCGTGCAAGAGGCAAACTAAACAAGTATAACTATTTAATTGTACATCAATATGGGAACCATTTCAGTAACTACTTATGTGCTTGCAGCGCTTGTCGTGCTCGCACTCATCTTCTTAAAGAAGTCTATAGTCATCATTCCGCAGTCGGAAACACGCATCATCGAACGACTGGGAAAGTATCACGCCACGCTGAAGCCGGGCATCAACATCATCATTCCTTTCATAGACAAGGCAAAGGCATTCATCACCATGAACCGTGGACGATATGTCTACAGCAATGCGATTGACCTTAGAGAGCAGGTGTACGACTTCGACCGGCAGAACGTAATCACCAAGGATAACATCCAGATGCAGATCAATGCCTTGCTCTACTTCCAGATTGTAGATCCTTTCAAGGCTGTGTACGAAATCAACAACCTTCCCAACGCTATTGAGAAGCTCACGCAGACCACGTTGCGTAACATCATCGGTGAACTGGAGCTCGACCAGACCCTTACTTCTCGCGATACCATCAACACCAAGCTTCGTGCTGTGCTCGACGATGCCACCAATAAGTGGGGTATCAAGGTCAACCGCGTAGAGCTGCAAGACATCATGCCTCCCGAGAGTGTGCTCACTGCCATGGAGAAACAGATGCAGGCAGAACGTAACAAGCGTGCCGTCATCCTCACGTCAGAGGGCAACAAGCAGGCACAGATTCTGAAGTCTGAAGGTGAAAAGACTGCCACTATCAATAAAGCCGAAGCCGACAAGCAACAGGAAATCCTCCATGCCGAAGGTCAGGCTCAGGCACGTATCAAGAAGGCAGAGGCAGAAGCCATTGCCATCGAAAAAATTACCGAGGCTGTTGGCAAGAGCACTAACCCGGCTAATTATCTGTTGGCACAGAAGTATATCCAGATGATGGAAGACCTTGCCAAGGGCGAACAGACAAAGACCGTCTACCTCCCCTACGAAGCCACCAACCTCCTCGGATCCATCGGTGGCATCAAAGACCTGTTCAAAGAAGCATAACAACACAAATGAGCATGGGGCATACAACTCTGTGCTCTACTTCTATGACAGATAATAACCATTGATGACACATTTATAATACGCCTTACATGCTGAATATTTGTATCGTTGCTGGCGCCAGACCCAACTTCATCAAGCTGGCACCCATTATCCACGCCATACGGCGCCGCAACACAACTACTCCCATAGCATATAACCTTATCTATACGGGCCGGAAAGATGACCCCTCGTTGGAGCATTCGCTCTTCACAGACTTGGAGATAGAGCAACCCGATACCTACCTCGATGTGGAGGAAGAGAACCTCAACGCACTGACGGGGCAGGTGATGTATGCCTTTGAGAACTATCTCACAGACCATCCCACCGACATTGTCATTGTCGTAGACGACTTGGCATCGACGATGGCTGTTGCTATTGTGGCTAAGAAGAAAGGGTTGCGGCTTGCGCACCTCGTTGCTGGCACACGTTCTTTCGACATCAGCATGCCAAAGGAAATCAACCGCATCGTCATCGATGGCCTGTCCGACTATCTCTTCACCGCTGGCGAAGCTGCAAACAACATTGTTTTCAAGGAAGGGGTGAAAGAGACCAAGGTGTACACCGTTGGCAATATCCTCATCGATACGCTGCGTCACAACAAGACAAGACAACAGAAACCGCCTATTGTCAAGCAACTCGAAGAGAGCGGATACAACGAGTATCTCGTCCTGACGCTCAACAGGAAAGCCCTAATCCAAAACCCCGACCAGCTGCAGCCGCTCATCAAGGCACTCTCGGCGGCGCATGGCAACGTGCCAGTCATAGCACCGTTGCGCAACAGTGCAAAACAAGCTGTAGAACAGATGCTCACCGGCGACGACACTCTCATCCACATCATACCGTCCCTGCCTTATCTGCAGTTTGCCTATCTCACCTCACATGCCTTGGGCATCATCACCGACTCGGGCAACGTAGCCGAAGAGGCGACCTTCTTCGGTGTACCCTGTGCTACGCTGTCGGCATATACCGAACACATTGAGACGGTAAACATCGGTACCAACATGCTTCTGGGCGAAGACCCGCAGCGTCTGCAAGAAGCCATAGGTAAGATGCTTGCACATCAATGGAAAACATCATCGCTACCAGAGAAGTGGGACGGCAGAGCTGCTGAGCGCATATTGCAGATTCTGACTCAGTAACACTACGACACCAACCACGATAACATCATTTTTTATTTCGTATTATAGTGAAAACAGTTCTTATAACAGGTGCGACAAGCGGCATCGGATTAGCTTGCGCACAACGATTTGCCAAAGAAGGCTATCGTCTTATCATTACAGGAAGAAAGCAACAACGTCTGGACGAGATTGCCCAGCAGTGTAAAGACATGGGAGTGGATGTGCTGACGCTCTGCTTCGACATCCGAGACCGCAACAAGACCGTCGACATCATCAACAGCCTCCCTGCCGAATGGACCGACATTGACGTGCTCATCAACAATGCTGGCTTGGCGCTGGGTCTTGACAAGGCGCAGGAAGCCGACCTCGACGACTGGATGACAATGGTCGACACCAACCTCAAGGGACTCTTTGTCATGACAAGAAGCGTTCTTCCCCTTATGATAAAGCGCAATAAGGGACACATCATCAACATTGGTTCGGTGGCTGGCGATGCTGGTTATGCCAAAGGCAATGTCTACTGTGCCACCAAGGCTGCGGTAAAAGCTTTCTCCGATGGTGTGCGCATTGATGTGGCTGACACGCCCATCAGGGTTACCAACCTGAAGCCGGGACTGGTGGAGACCAACTTCTCCGTCACTCGCTTCCACGGCGACGAACAGCGTGCTGCCGATGTATACAAAGGTATCAAGCCGCTGACAGGCGACGACATTGCCGACGTGGCATACTATGCTGCCTCAGCACCGGCGCATGTACAGATTGCTGAAGTACTGATTCTTGCTACACATCAGGCGAACGGCACTACCATTGTAAGAAACTCTGACTGATAAACAGAAGTGACCAGTTGTGCTGGCAACCTCCTTTGGACTTGTCTGGCTGGTTGGTCATTTCCTCATGTATTCCAACATCTATGTCCTCTCTTCTCATCTGCGGCCCGTGCAGTGCAGAAAGTCAAGAGCAAGTGTTGCAGACAGCACGCTTTCTTGTCGCCCATGATGTGCCGGTGCTTCGTGCCGGTGTGTGGAAACCACGTACCATGCCAGGACAGTTTGAAGGCTATGGCGAACAAGCTCTGCAATGGTTGGCACAGGCACGCGAAACGACAGGCATTAAGATTGCCACCGAGGTGGCACTGCCAGAGCATGTTGAGCTGTGTCAACGCTACGATGTCGACATGGTATGGCTCGGTGCTCGTACCACAGCATCGCCCTTTGCCGTGCAGCAGTTGGCAGATGCCATGCGCGGGTACGATAAGCCTGTGATGGTGAAGAACCCCATCAACCCGGACATCCATCTTTGGACCGGAGCCATCGAGCGGTTGCACAATGCCGGCATACAGGTGAAAGCCGCCATACACCGCGGATTCTCCGTCAATGGTGAAACATACTACCGTTATCCGCCGTTGTGGCAGATAGCCAAAAAGTTGAAGACCATCTACCCGCAGATACTGATGATAGGCGACCCCAGCCACATGGCAGGCAGGAGCCAACTGGTGCCCACCATTGTGCAACAGTTTGTCAACCGACACTACGACGGGGTCATGATAGAGTGCCATCCCGACCCGACTTCGGCACGCACCGACGCACAGCAACAGCTCAACTTTGCTCAGATGGAGACACTTTTGACCTGTCTCCTCAGCCGAGAGGAACCGAAAGACAAGGACGAGCTCTCCCTTCTTCGCGAAAGGATTGACGACATTGACGACCGACTACTCACATTGCTGCACGAACGGCTGGAGACCGTAGAGCAATTAGGGGCATACAAGACCCTGCACAAACTGTCGTTCTCCCAACCGGAACGATTCCGACACATGCTCAAGCAACGTCTCGTATGGTGCAAGGCACACGGCATGGATGAAGAGTTTGTCAGTCAGCTCTTCCAGCTCATACAGAAGGAGAGCATCCAGCGTCAGCAGAAGACAAACAACGACCAACCGTTATCAACAGCAGAAGAGGTATGACGTGGTTAGCAGGTATGGCGCTGGCAGCATCGCTGTCGTTTGTGGAGATGAATTGCGAAAACCTTTTCGACTGCAAGCACGACTCTCTCAAACAAGACACAGACTGGGTCATTGGCGGTGCCAGACGATGGTCATACAAGCGCTATTGGCGCAAGCTGAACGACATCGGCCAAGCCATCCTTGCCTGCGGCGAGTATGAAGGGCGATGGTCTTTGCCTGATCTGGTGGCACTGGTAGAGGTGGAGAACGACAGCGTTCTTTTCGATCTCACCAAACGTTCGCTCCTCCGCCGTGCAGAGTATGAGTATATCATGACACAGTCTGACGATGTGCGCGGCATTGACGTGGCTTTGCTCTATTCTCCTTTTTCTTTCAAACCGCTGCAACACCGCAACATTCGTCCTCCTATCTTTCCAGGTTACCGTCCCACACGCGACATTCTCCACGTCAAGGGCCTTGTCATCAGCGACGACACGCTGCACGTCTTCGTTGTTCATGCTCCCAGTCGTTTTGGCGGTGAGCGTACCACACGCCCGTACCGCATGGCAATAGCTTCACTGCTCGGTGCCACGGTAGACTCCATCTGCCGACAAGACCACGATGCGAAGATTATCATCACGGGCGACTTCAACGACTATGCCGGCGACCCGGCCCTAGAAGAGCTGCTCCGCCACAATCTGCATCATGCCTCACAGACGGCGAAAGGTAAGCATGGTGCTCAGGGCACATACCGCTACGAGGGGCTGTGGGGCAGTCTCGACCACTTTTTTGTCAGCCTGCCCGTGAAACACTTCGTACGTGAATGCGAAATTTTCGATGCACCGTTCCTCATAGAAGAAGATGACAAATACGGCGGCATCAAGCCACGACGCACCTATTGGGGCTACCGCTATAAAAAAGGTACAAGCGACCACTTACCGCTTGTACTCCGTTTCAACGTGCCCCAGCGCAAAACAAGGGAGCAGGGGAGAGAGGGCTGACAAATAAAAATGGTTTCTCAGTTTGCTCCTTTCCTTCGGTTGCACTCCCTGCAAAGCATCTGACAGTTCTCTATGACCGTTCTGCCGCCCTCGCGCCAAGGTGTGATATGGTCGCCTTCCATGAACTCATAATCGAATTCCTTTCCGCAAATTGGGCAGATATGCTTCTGTTGCTCCCACACAGCCAGTTTGATATCTTCGGGGAATGCGCGGAGGTCGAGGTGGCGCTCGTCACCCGTCAGCACGTAAGGAATGATGCCTTGTTGCCGTTGTATCTCGCTGTCTCGCATTAAGGTTGATATGCGATTAGCCAACTCCACGGTATCAAGGGTTTCTTTGCTATATTTGTCGTAGTATAAAGCCCAGTCAAGTCCCTTCATGATTTTCTTGAACTTCTTCATGTCGAAGTTGGTAATTGCCCAGTTCAACACTTGCTGGAAATACGACCACAGATTATTGGCATTAGGGTCGTGCTGATGGTCTGCCATATATCCGACGGCTGACTGCCGATGTCCCTCACGCGTCTCATGATCTGAGATCCATTCCAGCGCTTTCTTCAAGAAGTCCTGACGAATAGGCGTGCCATTGACCAGGTCCTTGCCCAAACGATAAGCACCACAATTGGATTTGGAGAAATGACGCTTAGCATCCGACACGAACGGACCAGCATATATGGCATTGTTAATTTCCTGTTCGTTCAAAGGTTTTCCGGCAATATTGATGGTCTTAAACCACTCCAGCTTCTCAGATGGTTCGCCCTCACAGACATAAACCGTCAGTTTGTAGTTGAGTATGCGTTCCTGAATATCCTTCGGCTGATTGAAGAAGTTTTTGAACTCATACGAGAACTTACCATCGACATATTCGCATAGCGAGAGCGTTCGCTGCTGACCGTCCATCACCTCATACGGGCATTCGGCATCATCGCTTCGCTTCACCCAGTACATCACGTTCAGCGGATAGCCGTTAAGCACCGTCGTAATAACCGCCTGCTGCTCCTTCTCATTGTATATAAACTCCCGCTGGTAAGGAGGACGAATGTCCAACTGCCCATTATATCCCCTCACTCCCAGTTCGTCGTTGTTCACGTAGCCACTGGTAATGTCTTTCACCGTGACTTCAATTTGCTTAATCGTCATCATATCTTTTGTGGGTGTTTGTTGCGAATGAGAATTCGAACATAAGTTGGTTTTCCATTAATTGCTCCTTCTTTGTCTTTTATTAAACCATGTTGTTTTATAGGAACAGTATCGTTTTTTCGATAATTGTTAGCGTTTAGAATATCAAATTGTTCTGGTGAATACTTATCCAAGAATGTTATTGGAACTCCCATTGCCTCCATATAATCATATGGTATCTCATCGACTTTCTTTACATTAATAGCATTATAATTATCAAAGAACGGGTATTCTTCAGGAGAATATCGACATACTAAATCCAATTCCTCATGACGTTTATTGTGATCAAGGTTTGTAAACCAACAGATATTGCCGAGACTACGCCATTTCTGCCCCGTTTCGTCTTCCCAATATCGAGTTTCACGTGCTTCATAATCGTTTGGAACCTTAAATGCCATGTCGCCAGATTTGTAGCCAAGCCAAACCTGATTAGTCATTAATAACGGAAAAACCTCTTTATAAGTAATAATATTCTGATTTCCAATTATCAAAAACTTCTTCTCATACTCCATCAGTTGCGCAATATACTCCCTAAATAAAGAGAATGGAGGGTTGGTCACAACGATGTCAGCTTCTTTAAGGAGTTCGATACATTCCTTGCTACGGAAATCGCCATTGCCACGAAGACAGGAAAGAACGTTCTTGTCGTTCTTAATCAGATACTCCACATCAGCCAAGTCAACGGCTCCATCACCATTCACATCGCTCACCTCCGTAATCTCCACCTTGTAAGCCACCTTCTTCTCTTTGCCTTCTGCATCCAAAGCAAAGAGCGACAACTCTGAACCCATAACGGGCGAACCGTCGTAGCAGGTACAAATCAACTTCTTCAATCCTAACTGGTTGAAACGAAGCGCAAAATACTTGAAGAAATTACTCTCATAGGGGTCATCACAATTACACAACACGACCTTATCGCGGAAGTGCTGCCAATAGTGTTGCAACTCCCGTTCAATATCTGTCATCTGAGTATAAAACTCATCCTTCTTGTTTGTTTTGGCTGCATTTAGATTTTTGTTTGCCATACGCTAAGCATGTTTTTGCGTATTGCTTATCTTCGGAGACGTAGGCAAGTTTAGAGCACGAAAAAGCATGAACGATATTCTCATCCATGCCTTACAGGCTCTACCACAAGCCTACAAAATCCAGATAAGTCACGCCCATGCCTAACGCACAGACGCTTGCAACTTATTCTTCGGATTTTGTTATTATCGAATGTGGTAGATTCGTAGGCAATTCCGAATAACAGCAAACGCTTGTTATATTTTCCTCAAAGTCACGCTGCCGTCTGCACTCAGAATATCACAGCGTCTGAGTGCAAAGATAATGAAATTCCAGTAAGGACAATCAAGTCAATGGAATTTTCTTTTCACCAAAACAAAAAGCTGCGGAATGAGGCACATGTGGTGCTCATTCCGCATGATGATGTGTTAATGGAATGGTCTTACTTCTGTTGGCTACGGCCGATGGCAAGTGCCTTGATGTTGGCATCTACGATGGCTTCGCCTTTGCGACCGAAGACCCGGCGAATGGCATCTTCCAGTTTGTCGTACTCAATGCCCAGTGCTTTCTGTGCTGCACCGAGGAGTATGACGTTGGCAGAGCGGGGCACGCCGTTGTCCTTTGCCAGCTGTTCGATATCCACTACAATCACGTTGGGCAATGCCTGAAGGTCTTTGTTGATAACCTCCATGTCGGGATAGTTGGGGATATTCTTGAAAGGAGTGGCAGAGGTGATAATCCATCCTGTGTCTTTTTTCAGATAGGGCAGGTAGCGCAATGCCTCCATGGGCTCCATGGCGATGATGACGTCGGCAGAACCTTTGGCAATCAAGTCGCTGTTGATGATTTTGTCGGATATACGCAGGTTGCTCTGTACGTCACCGCCACGCTGTGACATGCCGTGTACTTCCGCCTGTTTGATGTACAATCCTTCGTTGAGGGCTGCTTCACCTATGATGGTGGCAATGGAGAGGATGCCTTGTCCTCCCACACCGCAAAGAATGATATCTGTTTTCATGGCTGTACTTATTTTGATTTCTTTTGTTTGAGGTGACGTTGCAATGTCTGCATGCACTCGCGGCGCGGAATAATGACACTGACACCTTTGTATTCTATCTCTTCACGGATAATCTTTGTTATCTCCGGCATGTTCTTGGGCAGGGGTACTACGACACGGAGGTGCTCTTCGGGCACACCGAGACCGCGGCAGATGGCTTCGAACTTATTGGTTCCGGCACTGTCCTGTCCGCCTGTCATACCTGTGGTGAGGTTGTCGCTGATGATTACGACGATGTTGGCATTCTCGTTGACGGCGTCGAGGAGTCCTGTCATGCCGCTGTGGGTGAAGGTGGAGTCGCCGATTACTGCCACAGAGGGCCATTGTCCAGCATCGGCAGCACCTTTCGCCATGGTAATGCTGGCGCCCATGTCTACGCAAGAGTGGATGGCATGGAACGGAGGCAGGAAGCCGAGAGTGTAGCAACCGATGTCACCGAAGACACGAGGATTGTCGTATTCGCGCAGCACTTCGTTGAGGGCGGCATACACGTCGCGGTGGCCGCAACCCTGACAGAGGGCGGGCGGGCGCGCTGCCACATCCTGACAAGCGTCGTAGGTGTCTACAGCAGGCAGACCGAGAGCTGTGCGCAGAGCATCGGGTGAGAGCTCGCCGGTACGAGGCAGTTCGCCGGTGAGACGGCCTTTGACAACAGTGTTGCCAGGCATGATGCCGCGAAGCATATCTTCGATGAAAGGCTGGCCTTCTTCTACTACGAGTACGGCGTCGCATTCTTCCGTCATCTTTGCCACGAGTTTCTTGGGCAGGGGATAGCGGCTGACCTTGAGGGTGGGGTAGGGGCATCCTTCGGGGAAGCACTCCATGAGATAGTTGTAGCCGATACCGCTGGCGATGATGCCTAATGAGTGGTCGGCAGCATCCTTGTAGCAGTTGAATGCAGACTCGGCAGCATCCTCTTCCAGCTGTTTCTGCTGCTGGGTTACGATGTCGTTGCGCTTGCGTGCATTGGCAGGCAGCAGCACCCAGTTGGAGGACTTGGCATCGTAGTTGAGTGCGTTCTCTTCGCGTGGTGTGTCCTTAATTTCCACTACGGCGCGCGAATGAGCCATGCGTGTGGTGACGCGCATGAGTACGGGCAGCATGGTCTTCTCCGAATAGTCGAAAGCCACTTCCATCATGTCGTAAGCCTCCTGTTGTGTAGAAGGTTCGAAGGTAGGAATCATGGCAAACTTACCGTAGAAACGGCTGTCCTGCTCGTCCTGTGAAGAGTGCATGGATGGGTCGTCAGCCACCAATACCACCACACCTCCGTTGACACCGGTCATGCCAGAGTTAACAAACGGGTCGGCGCAGACATTGAGTCCGACGTGCTTCATGCACACCAGTGCACGTTTTCCCATGAATGACATACCCAAAGCGGCTTCCATGGCAGTCTTCTCGTTGACACACCACTTGCGGTGGATGTTGCGTTCTGCTGCCGTGGGAGACAGTTGGATGTACTCTGTAATCTCTGTAGAGGGCGTGCCGGGGTAGGCATAGACACCACTGAGCCCGGCGTCAATCGCTCCTTGAGCAATTGCTTCATCGCCTAAAAGTAATCTTTTCATATTGTTGATAATTCAATAGTAATTGTAGTGTTGCAAATGTACAAAACATTTACCAACCAAACAAATAAAAAGCGTCTGCTGTTTCGGTGAGATTTTTTTGCCTATAATTTGATGCATGTCCGCAAAAATGTGTTATCTTTGCATCGCAAAGGTTTGCTATAGACGCAATGAAAAGGGAACGAAGTGAGAATCTTCGACTGTCTCGCAGCTGTAAGCTCCCTCATCGTCGGTAAGCAATATGCCACTGTGACTTGTAAGACACTGTCATGGGAAGGTGCTTATCGATGGAGCAAAGTCAGAAGACCTGCCTTGTGGCAATGAATGGGGTTTGTCTCTCGATGCAAGGGCCAGACTCATACACAGACATCATGGACAACGACAGACACGACGGCACCGGAAGGTGAACAGGTCGGATGTATCTGCATATATCTATACCTTCTACTCCTATGTATATATTTTTAGGAGCAGACGAGGCATTGACAATACGTGTATTATATAAGTGTATTTTGGAAAGAGGATGAGCCGGTAAGTTGGCACATCCTCTTTTCTTTTGTTATAAAGTCAGACAGGTTTTACCAGCCTTTAGGGTTATTGCCGAAGCGGTTTGCGCCTCGTTCGCCGTCAGTGCAGTACCACACCAGCAGAAGAATGATGCCCACGAGGGGTATCAGTCCGATAAAGTACCAGCCGAAGGCGCGTCCGGTGTCGTGCAGCCGGCGGGAGGAAACGGCTAGACTGGGAATGATTGCCGCCAAGGAGTAGAGACCCAGCAACACACTAAAGATGATGGGAACGGTAAGGTCTGAGACATCCAGCTCGTAATAGTCGTTGTTATAGTAAGCTTCTTTGAGCACTTGGATAAGAACGCTTACCCAAATAGGTATGTACATCACGAAGACGCATATGGCGTTGAAAAGTGTGAATCCCCAGAACTCCTTCCTTCGTGCCCTGCCCGAGAAGGTGGCATACTCTTTCCAGCACTTACAGTAGTACCCCCAAAGGCTCAGTTCCGACTCGGCAGGACTGTTCTGCTGTTGCCATCCGTTGTTCTGATAGGCGAACTGCGCTCCCTGAGCGTACCCTTGCTGTCCATAGCCAGGCTGTTGGGTTGGGTTGAAGGGCGGTGGTGTAGCGCCGAAGCCAGGCTGCAACTCAGCGATGGACGACATGGGCTGCCAATTGGTCATGCCGGCTGTCCATACGGGAGTGTCGGGGGAAAGGTTCATGCCCTTTATCACAGGTATCGGGAAGGGACCTTGCTGCTGTCCGTTGATGAATATATAGTAAGTCTTTTCCATATCATTTTGATTATAATGTGGTTGAACGTTACAAATATACGAAAAGACAGACAACCGACAATGAAACAGTATAAAAAAAGATGAACACCTTTCTGTGCTCATCTTCATGAGTTGGGATACTCGGACTCGAACCAAGAATGACAGGACCAGAATCTGTAGTGTTGCCAATTACACCATATCCCAAACTGAACGAAACGATGGTTGCCTTCAACCCTCATTCCAACTGCAAAGGTAAGGGGATTTTGGAAACTGCAAAACAAATCGGCACTTTTTTTCGGTTTTTCAGTCCGATATTGCCTGTTTTTACTCTTTGTGTAATATTTTTTCGTCTTTTTGCCCTATGTTTCAATTATTCTTTCATTTTCTGAAGCGGCATTTCAGTCCGATGTTGACAATGCCTTCCGCTCCGTATCCAGCCTCGATGAAGCCTCCCACAGGTCCGTTTCCGATGTTAAGTCCCACCGGTGTGACTTGGAAAGCGAATTCCGCACGTGTGTGGTCGGTGGTGAGTTCCGGGCAAGCGAACCAGTCGTCCACCTTGAGCGCCTGCAAGGAGATGCCTGCTCCGATCTTACTGTAGAGTGATGTGTTCTTGAAGAACCACCAAGTGTAAGTGGCTGTGGGCATGAAGTAGAATGTCCGATGCTTGATACTGTTTATTTTCATTTCGTTCATCGGCGTAAAGTCTGCATTATCATATGTATCTATCACTGTATAAAGCTTTCGATGAGCCCATCCCAGTGAAGCACCGGCTGCGAAACGAGGACTGAAGCGGTAGCTGTAGTTGAGAAACCATGATACTTGCGCCGGCTTGGAGTGGAGGCATCCATTGTCTACAATCTTATAGGCTTTATTGATTTTATCGAGATGATGGTTGAAATGATGCCATCCAGCCTGCGAGAAGAGTCCCAATCCTATCGCAATTTCATGGCGCGAGGTGTGCATGGCGGCATAGCTCCTTTCTCCGTAGATATGTGTCTCAGGTTTGGCAGCATCGGAACTTTTACTCACAGCAACCACTTTGTATTGGTCTCTGGCAGGAAGAAAGTGACGATGTGTAAGCGCATCAACGATGATGCCGGCTCCACTCGTAAACAAGAAATTCACGGGAAATGTCGTTCCGTCGTATTTTCGTCCAGGAACAATGTCCGCATAGAGATATGAATCCGAAGTAAAGCGTACAGGTTCGTTGAGATACTTGCGTCTGATGCTGATGGTGGCAGGCAGTTGCTGTGCCGCATACGCTGAATCAGCGGTGGTTATTGTGACAGGCTCACCTACATTTCCAGTAAATGTCACTTTGGCAAAATCCTTATGGATTATGGTTCCGCAGGAACTGCCAAGCATGACAAAGAGCATGCTGCATGCGTAAGAAAGTAATAAATTTTTCATGATCAGTAACATTTAATTGTTAATCGAGCTGAATAGCACCCTTCCTTTTCATCATATCGCTTACAAATGTAATGCTTAAACAGCACTTTTTGCAAATCCTTTGTTTTTTTTTGCAGTTTGACGTATTGCTGTACTGCAAATATGTAAATAATAGCGTTACACAAACCTATCATACCTGACATCAAGTCAATCTGTCTGCATACAATGAATATCAAGTATATATCATCGGTTCATGAACCGACAGACCTTTACAGTGTGGGATGTCGTTATTTACATGCTTCTTTTAACTGTTACAGTGAGACAGCCTTGCAAGAGGAAAGCGGTGATGAAAGAATGTGCATGGACTTTGCATTTCTCAGCACTTAACGGCAGTTTTTTCGGCTTACACCATTATTATATTATAAAAGATTTGTTCCTTTGCAACGTTAAAACAACATTCCCGTACACCATGCTCGGAGATTTCACACTCCTTATGGTGTGGAAAAGCAGCTGAAATACAAACAAAATTCATATAAAGATGAACATATATCACTCAAATGCCGACTTGCAGAATGCATTGTTCGACCTTCGCAAGCAAGGCAAGAGCGTGGGTTTGGTACCCACCATGGGAGCATTGCACGAGGGTCATGCCTCACTGGTGCGACACAGTGTGAAGGAGAACGATGTCACTGTAGTCTCTGTTTTCGTCAATCCCACTCAATTCAATGATAAGGAAGACCTCAAGCACTATCCCCGCACGTTGGAAGCCGACTGCGCTTTGTTGGAACAGATAGGTGCCGACTTTGTGTTTGCACCCAGTGTGGAAGAGATGTATCCCACACCCGACACGCGCCAGTTTGAATATCCGCCTGTATCCACAGTGATGGAAGGTGCACATCGTCCGGGACACTTCAACGGAGTGTGCCAGGTGGTAAGCCGTCTGTTCTACATAGCAAAGCCCGACAGAGCCTACTTCGGCGAGAAAGACTGGCAGCAGATAGCTGTAGTGAAAGCTATGGTGAAGCACCTCGGTATCAAGGTGGATATCGTGGAGTGTGACATCGTGCGCGAAGAAGACGGACTGGCAATGAGTTCACGCAACACAAGACTCACACCCGAGGAAAGACAGATAGCTCCAAACATCTACAGAGTGCTGAAAGAAAGCCTCGACTTTGCCAAGACACATGAGGTGAAGGAAACACACGACTTCGTTGTCAATGCCCTCAATGCCATCGACGGACTGGAGGTGGAATACTATTCCATCGTGGAAGGTGAAACCCTGCAGGAAGTAGAGAGCTGGAACGACAGTAAACATGTCGTGGGATGTATCACCGTCTACTGCGGAGCCACACCGATACGCCTTATAGATCATATCACATATAAGCAATAAAAACTTCTGCCTTATGATGATTCAAGTACTGAAATCGAAGCTGCATAGGGTAAAGATTACCCAGTCCGACATCAACTATGTGGGCAGTGTCACCATTGACGAGTCCCTGATGGAAGCCGCCAACATCATAGAAGGCGAGAAAGTGCTCATCGTCAACAATGACAATGGTGAACGCTTTGAGACTTATGTCATACCCGGCAAGCGCGACAGCGGACAGATATGCCTGAACGGAGCCGCCGCACGCAAATGTCTTGTAGGTGATACCGTCATCATCATCTCCTTTGCACTGATGGACTTTGAAGAAGCCAAGACCTTCAAACCCACCGTGGTATTCCCTGTTGACAATAAGATAAAGTAACAACCCTTTTGATACGGAATCATGCAACTGCACCCCATCGCCACTTTCCGTTCACCGCTGAAAGATAAGTTCGGCATTCCTAAGCAGAGTGGCCTTGTTGCCGCCTTGCCTGGCTCCATCGTCTTTGAAAAGCCATACAACAACCCTGACTACATACGCGGATTGGAGTCTTTCGACTATGTGTGGCTGCTGTGGGGTTTTTCAGCCAATGCCCATGCTGCCGTCAGTCCGGTAGTACGTCCTCCGCGACTGGGGGGCAATGTAAAGATGGGCGTCTTCGCTACGCGTTCCCCTTATCGTCCCAACCCCATCGGACTCTCCTCCGTTAGGCTGAAAAGTATAGACGTCACTGCCGACGGTGCCCCCGTACTCTACGTGGAGGGAGCTGACTTGATGGACGGAACACCCATCTACGACATCAAACCCTATGTAGAATACGCCGACAGCCACACGGATGTGCGCTCAGGCTTCGTCGACGAGCATCCGTTGCCACAGCTTTCCGTAGTTTTTCCTGAGACATGGCAAAGGCAATTCACCTCGGACGAAACTGCCAACATCATTCAGTTGCTGAGTCTTGACCCAAGGCCACACTATCAGCATGACCCCGAGCGCATATATGGCATGACATATAAGGACTATGACATCCGCTTCCGTGTTGACGAGCAGGAAGGGGTTGTGAAAGTGCTCGAGATTGTTAAATCTTTCAAAGATTGAATGATTGGCAGATGGTAAAAAATGGTAAGAGGACTATGTGTGTTTCCTTCTTTGTTTATGAATGATTGTCAATCGTTCATGAATGAAACAGATATCATCGGTAAGACATATACAACTTTCCATCAGATAATGGTTCACCATCCGTCAACCAATATCAATGATTTTCCTGACCAATATCACTGATATTGGTTACCAAAATCAGTGATATTCCTTTTTTATAGAGCAACGATGATGACAGTGTTACGATGCTTCCGTGCGTAGCAACATGATACACTGTGATGTCAAAGTCATTCTACATCACAGCGATAAGACGATAACCGTCGGCAGGTTACCTCCTTCATATATGACTTGTGAGGTTGATTTTGAAACAAAAATCTCATGATGTAGATGGATGTAGGTAAGATGTAATCAAACCATTTTACCTACATGCAAATTAGCGTCTGCCATACTGTGCGTTATAGAGAATCTATGTAGATGTAGTCTAATTTTGATTTACAAAAGTTCATATTCCAACGTATGATATAATTTTCGTTGTTGGAGTATGGAAAAGCCATTTCATGCAATGCCCATAGAGCCAAAATTACAGTCTGTTTATGCAAAAGCAGGAAGTAAGTCCCAATTGTACTCACTTCGATTATATCTCTGTTTTGGCAAAAGCTGGTGCGTCGATGGGGCAGAAGTCTTTGTCAAGATACTTGTAATAAGCCGTGATGCCAATCATGGCTGCGTTGTCGGTGGTATAACCGAACTTTGGTATGTAGATGTTCCATCCATAACGCTTTGCATAATCAGCAAAGGCGTTGCGCAGTCCAGTGTTGGCGGAGACACCGCCAGCCAAGGCGATGTGCTTGATGCGCTGCTCGCGTGAAGCTTTCAGCAGCTTCTTCATCAGTATATGGACGATGGTGCGCTCCAGACTGGCGCATAGGTCGGCCTTATGATGCTCGATGAAGTCGGGGTCTTCAGCTACCCAGTCGCGCAGGTTGTACAAGAACGAGGTCTTCAGACCGCTGAAACTGTAGTTGAGTCCTGCCATCTGTGGCTCAGCAAAGTGGAACGCTTCAGCATTGCCCTGTCGTGCCAGGCGGTCAATGTGCGGACCACCGGGATAACCTAACCCCATAATCTTTGCGCACTTGTCGATGGCTTCGCCCGCAGCGTCGTCAATAGTCTGTCCGATGATTTCCATCTTGTTATATGCCTCCACTCGCACTATCTGTGAGTTACCCCCACTGACAAGAAGACATAGGAAAGGGTAAGGTGGAGCCGGCTGCTGTTCGGCATCATCGGTCTGCTCTTCGCGTATAAACGGAGCCATGACATGTCCCTGCAAGTGGTTGACATCAATCATCGGCACACCAAGGGAGGCTGCAAGACCTTTAATAAAGCTGACACCCACCAACAGCGAGCCCATCAATCCGGGGCCGCGTGTTACAGCCACTGCCGAAAGCTGCGATAGTTCCACGCCAGCCTGCTGTAAGGCTGCATGCACAACGGGGACGATGTTTTCCTGATGAGCACGTGATGCCAGCTCAGGTACCACACCGCCATAAGCCGTGTGTACAGCCTGTGAGGCAGTGACATTGCTTAGCAGGAGGTCGTTGCGGAAGACGGCAGCAGAAGTATCGTCGCAACTACTTTCAACAGCAAGAATATATATGGAGGACATGTGGAATAGTCTGTATTAATGAAAGATTCAGGAATATGTCTAACACAGCATGCGAAGTGGTCGTTGAGTCGTGTAAAAGAGTCCATTCATGCTTATCTTAGCCAACACTCGTTTACTCTTCAACTTACCAGAGATTTAATGGGTCAGTATCTCTACGCCATGCTCAGTCATGAGGAAGGTATGTTCCCACTGTGCGCTGGGCTGTTCGTCTTCGCTGATGACTTCCCATCCGTAGGGGTCGTCGCCGTCGATGAAGACACGCCAGGTGCCCATATTGATCATAGGCTCAATGGTGAACACCATGCCCGGAACGAGGAGCATGCCCTGTCCACGCTTGCCTATGTGCATAACATCGGGCTCTTCGTGGAACTTGAGCCCTACGCCGTGTCCACACAGGTCGCGCACCACACCGTAATGGTACTTCTTGGCATGTTTCTCTATAGCATGACCGATGTCGCCTACAAAGCCATAAGGTTTGGCAGCCTCGGCACCAATCTCAAGGCATTCGCGTGCCACACGTACGAGTTGTTCCTTTTCGGGTGTCGTCTTGCCTATGATAAACATGCGTGAGGCATCAGCATAATAGCCATCGAGGATGGTGGTAAAGTCGACATTGACGATGTCTCCCTCCTGCAGGATATCTTCTGCCTTGGGAATGCCATGACATACCACTTCGTTGATGCTGGTGCAGACGCTCTTGGGAAATCCTTCGTAGTTGAGACAAGCTGGTATGGCATTGTGCTGTTTGCAATAGTCCATGCACAACTGGTCTATCTCCAGGGTTGACATGCCAGCATGAATCTCCGACTCGATAAGGTCGAGGACACCGGTGTTGACCACTCCGCTGCGTCGGATGCCTTCTATCTGCTCGGGAGTCTTAATGAGGTCTCGTGTGGGGACCTTCTTTCCTTTGCCTTCCCAGTACATGATGGTGCGGTCCATCTCTGTCAGTGGCTGGTCTTTGAGCGGCAGCCAGCGCCGTTTATGATGAAATGCCATGATGTGTATGTATTTATTCCTATTATAATATGGGCGTGATGGTGGTGTTCAGCCCTTGAGCTTGAACATGCGGTCCATCTCACGTCGGTCCTCCTTCTCTTTCAAGCTCTGTCGCTTGTCGTATTGTTTCTTACCCCTTGCCAAGGCAATGTTGACTTTCGCTCTGCCATTTTCGTCTATGTAAAGCAGCGTGGGTACGATGGTAAAACCGGGCTGTTTGGAAGAATCCTCCAGCTTGTGCAGTTCGCGCCTGGTGAGGAGCAGTTTGCGGTCGCGTCGTGCTTCATGGTTATTGTAAGAGCCGTAGAAGTAAGGCGCAATGTGCATATTCTTCACCCATAGTTCGCCATTGATGAAGATGCAATAGGTGTCGACAAGCGATGCCTTGCCGATACGAATAGACTTTATCTCAGTACCTGTCAGTACGATGCCTGCGGTGTAGGTGTCGACAAAGAGATATTCAAAACCTGCCTTTTTATTTTTTATTTTGATAGGGTTCATTTCGTTGATTGTGGATGTCAGAATGCATCCAGATGTTGTGTTACATAGTCGGCAAGCTGGGCGGTGAAGGTATCCTCCTGCTCTACAAAGACATCGTCGCAGTCGTCGAACTGCGGCATCAGCTCATAGAGCGCCATAAATTCGTCGTCGCTATCGGCACGGAGAATCTGCCTGCCATACCTCTGCTCCCATTTTTTTGCCTTGTTGATGAGCGATGCCAGTTCGTCCATACCCCAGCTGCGTACTACCTTGCTGAATGGATTATGGAAGATGAAACCGCCATAACCGTTATATATCAGTTGAATGAAGCCACCTTGCATCACTTCGCGACGAACGATGTTGTAGGCATAGAGCGTGAGCTGGTTCACCGTCAGGCGTTGCATGGTGTCTGCAGTGAGTACGCCACCAATGATATCCTCATACTGAGCAATAAGCGCTGACAAGGGATTGGGTAGGGGAGGGGGAACCGACAAAGCGTCGTCGGGCATGGGAAGATGAGAATCCATAAACTGACTGAGTGTTTGATACATGATGCCGTAAGGCTGTGCAAAATTAAAATGTTTTGCACTTTCAGGCAAATATCACTATCCAAAAATATCGGACACTTTTTATGTGCGGATAATTCCAAAAATAGTAACTTTGCCGTGCCTACATGTTTTAGGTGATTTCATTCGCATAACATAAACTAACAAATCATTATTCACACACCTCTATGAAACTTTTCCTGCGGAAGTTGTTCATCCTTTTGGCCGTCACCATGTTCAGCATGTCGGCCACCTTTGCCCAGACAACGAATATTGCCTCCATACATGAGGTAAAAAAGGGAGAGACACTATACGGCATTTCCAAGCAATATGGTGTTTCCATAGAAGACTTGATGACCGCCAACCCTGTCATGCGTGAGAGTACTTACGTGTTGCAGATAGGAAACAAAATCAATATTCCTGTCAAGAAGGTCACGAAGCAGCCCACCAAGCCCACTACTACGACGGTGACGCCTTCGACAGCTGCAGCCAAAGCCATACGCATTGGTGTGATGTTGCCTTTGCATAATGAGAACGGCGACGGACAACGCATGGTAGAGTATGTGCGTGGTCTGCTGCTTGGTATCGACAGACTGAAGAAAGACGGTATCTCGGTTGATGTATCAACATGGAATGTTCCTATTGATGCTGACATACGTCTCACCCTGCTTGAGAAAAATGCCAGCCAATGCGACATCATCTTTGGCCCGCTCTATACCAAGATGGTGAAACCGCTTGCTGAGTTCTGCAAGAAAAATAATATTAAACTGGTTATTCCCTTCTCCATTTCCGGCAACGATGTACAGGACTATAGCGAGATTTTCCAGGTGTATCAGTCACGCGAAGAACTCAATGAATCTACCGCTCGTCGTATGGCCAACTACTTCGGAGCCTACCATATCGTCTTTGTAGACTGCGGTGCAGGAGCCAACGAGCAGACCGCATTTGTCAATCAGTTGCGTGGCGAGGTAGACGCAGCTAAGCTATCCTTCAGCAACACACAACTCACAGCATCGGAAGCAGACTTCAAAGATGCCTTCAGTCGTGTGAAGCCCAACGTAGTGGTGCTCAACACAAGCCGCTCACCCGAACTGAACAGCACACTGGCAAAACTCAATAAGATAACGGCAGAGATACCTACCCTAAAGATTTCGCTCTTCGGATATACCGAATGGTTTATGTACACTAAGGTATATCAAGAATACTTCTTCAAGTATGATACCTACATACCATCCACTTATTACCTCAATCCCGTTTCCGATGACACCAAATGGCTGGAAGCGAACTACCGCAACTGGTTCAAAACCGAAATGATGCAAGCCATTCCGCGCTTTGCTATCACCGGCTTCGACCACGCCTGCTTCTTCATTGGCGGATTTCATAAGTACGGCGTAGCGTTCAACGGTACCAAGGGACAGTCACCTTACAAGGCAGTGCAGTCGCCGTTGAAGTTTGAACAAGTAGGCAAGGGATGGAAGAACAACGCATTCATGTTCATCCACTACACTCCGAAGCGCACCATTGAGTCAATAAGTTATTGATACAATCCAGTATTTCTATTCGCATGAGCTTTCCATCCCCCTTCCGCTTGCACCGATATGTGCTTACTTCAGCCCTCTTGAGTGTTGTCTTGGCAGTGCATGCGCAAGTGGGTGAGCACCGCAATGAATTTGCTGTGGGACCTAATGTCGGCTATATATTCAGCAATGTTGGTTTCACACCCAGTGTATCGCAGAAAATGCATGGCGGCTTCACTGTGGGAGCCACGTTCAAATATACCACCGAGAAGTATTTCAAGACCATATGCTCCCTTGTGGCGGAAGTCAACTATGCCAATATAGGTTGGAAGGAAGACATCCTCGACGCCTACGACAAGCCTGTAGTGAATGCTGTGACAGGTAGGGCAGAAGAATATCAGCGCCACCTACACTATGTGCAGGTACCTGTCTTTGCCCATTTGGCATGGGGTAAGGAACACAAAGGGTGGCAATTCTTTGCACAGGCAGGACCGCAGTTCGGTTTCTTGTTGAGCGAATCGACGTCAACAAACTTCGACCTTGCCACAGCAGACATCAGCCAACGCTCCAATCAGATTATAGCCCAAGACACCATGGGGGTGCAGAACCGCTTTGACTACGGCATTGCCGCCGGTCTTGGCGCAGAACTCTCCATGCCCAAGATGGGACACATGCTCATTGAGGCACGCTACTACTACGGCTTGGGTAACATATATCACGACAGCAAGAGCGACTACTTCGGAAAGTCAAACCTGGGAAACATCGTGCTGAAGCTGACGTGGCTGTTTGACATTGGTAAGAAAAAGTCGAAGAAAACTGTACGCGAAATAGATGTACTGCTGAATGATTAAGATAAATAACGAAACTAATATCCTATATTTTAATATCCTATCCTTCCTTTCATTTTAAGTTTTTTAAGTAAAATGATGGTATAATAACAAATTATTGCTTAAATTTGTAGCCGCATTTGACTGGCGAGCGCACAACAAGATATAAACAACACTTGGCGCGCTGCCCGACATACGCAAGATACAACGAAGAAAACACAACTATAACAATAAAAAACAGTACAATTATGTTTGAAGGACAACCAAAAGGATTATTCGCCTTGGCTCTTGCCAACACCGGCGAGCGATTTGGTTACTACACCATGATCGCAGTGTTTGCTCTCTTCCTGAGAGCTAATTTCGGATTGGAACCCGGTACTGCCGGACTCATCTACTCCATCTTCCTCGGTCTCGTGTATTTCCTCCCGCTTCTGGGTGGTATACTCGCTGACAAGTTTGGCTTTGGCCGTATGGTAACCACCGGCATCATCGTCATGTTTGCCGGCTATCTGTTGCTCTCCCTCCCCATGGGCGGCAACACTGTAGCCATGCTCGTCATGCTGGCAGCATTGCTCTTCATCTCACTGGGTACCGGTCTCTTCAAAGGCAACCTGCAGGTGATGGTCGGTAACCTCTACGATGACCCGAAGTATGCCGACAAACGCGACTCAGCCTTCTCCATCTTCTACATGGCCATCAATATCGGTGCTATGTTTGCACCTACCGCAGCTGTGAAGATTAAGGAGTGGGGCGAGAACAGTCTCGGTATGAGTGGCAACGACGCCTACCACCTTGCTTTTGCCGTAGCATGCGCATCACTTATCATCTCCATGCTCATCTACTACTTCTGCCGTCCCTGGTATCGTCATGTGGAAGGTGGCAAGAAGAATGCCGCAGCACAAGCTGTTGAGCAGCCCGTGGAAGAACTGTCGAAGGAAGACACCAAGGCTCGCATCGTGGCACTCTGCCTCGTGTTCGCTGTGGTTATCTTCTTCTGGATGGCATTCCATCAGAACGGACTCTCACTGACCTATTTCGCTGACGAGTTCACACAGACAGAGTCTGAAGGATTGCAGTCGATGACCTTCAATGTATTCAACCTCTTCATGGTTGTCATCATTGTTTATGCTATGTTCTCGCTCTTCCAGAGTAAGACATCGAAAGGCAAAGCAATCTCAGCTTGTGTGGCTGTTGCTGCATTGGCAGTACTCATCTGGCAATACACCCGCGTGAGTGGCACAACCAAGCTCAGCGCTCCCATATTCCAGCAATTCAACCCCTTCTATGTAGTGGCACTGACTCCGTTCTCCATGGCCATATTCTCCTATCTGGCAAAGAAGGGCAAAGAGCCTTCAGCACCGCGTAAGATTGCATACGGTATGTTGGTAGCAGCTGTTGCATTCATCGTGATGATTATTGCCTCCATCGGTCTGCCTATGCCTAAGACGGAGATGGTAGACGGTGCACCTGTTGCTCAGCATGTGGCCGACGTGAGCGCTAACTGGCTCATCGGAACCTACCTCATCCTCACCTTCGGTGAGCTGCTGCTCTCACCTATGGGTATCTCCTTCGTGTCGAAGGTAGCTCCTCCCAAGTATAAGGGTATGATGATGGGTGGATGGTTTGTGGCAACAGCCATTGGTAACCTGCTGGTATCCGTTGGTGGACTGCTCTGGGGCAAACTTCCGCTCACAATAGTATGGGGCGTATTCCTCGCATTGTGCATCATCTCAGCACTCTTCATGTTCGCTATGATGAAGCGTCTGGAGAAAGTAGCAAAGTAAAGAGGACATATCTTTGAAAACATTCAGGTGTCGGTGGAAAAACCGGCACCTGTTTTTTGTTTATCTATGATAGACTGTCTTCTGCGCTCATTGCCTCTTCATGTTCTACGCACATGCAGAAATAATCGCAGTTTCTTGTGCATTGTGCGTTATTGTATGTACATTTGCACGAAGAATAAAGTCTATATCTAATCAACAGTTATGCCACAAATTTCACAGCGTGCCGAAGGAATGCCTTCGTCACCCATCCGTAAGTTAGCCCCTTTGGCTGATGCAGCCAAGAAGCGCGGCACAAAAGTCTATCACCTCAATATCGGTCAGCCCGACCTGCCTTCTCCCCAGGTGGCTCTTGACGCACTGAAGCATATCGACCGCAAGGTGCTTGAATACAGCCCCAGCCAGGGATTCCAGAGCTATCGTGAAGCACTCGTCGGCTACTACGCCAAGTACAACATCAACCTCTCGCCCGACGATATGATTATCACCACCGGCGGCAGCGAGGCATTGCTCTTCGGCTTCCTCACATGCCTGAACCCGGGTGACGAAATCATCATTCCCGAACCCAGCTATGCTAACTACAAAGCCTTCGCTCTCACCGCAGGCCTCACCATCCGTCCCATCGCAACAACGATAGACAATGGTTTTGCACTGCCACCGATAGAGAAGTTCGAGGAAATCATCAACGAGCGCACACGCGCTATCCTCGTCTGCAACCCCAACAATCCGACAGGTTACCTCTACACACGCGAAGAGATGTACAAACTGCGCGACATCGTGAAGAAGCATAATCTCTTCCTCTTTGCTGACGAAGTGTACCGTGAGTTTGCATACACCGATGAGCCTTACACATCTGCCATGCATCTTGAAGGCATTGAAGACAATGTCATCCTGGTTGACTCCGTTTCAAAGCGTTACAGTGAGTGCGGTATCCGTATCGGTGCCCTCATCACCAAGAATGCTGAAATTCGCAAGGGCGTGATGAAGTATTGTCAGGCACGTCTGAGCCCACCCCTCATCGGTCAGCTCATTGCTGAGGAGTCTCTCCGTGCTGGTGAAGAGTATCAGCAGGCTGTATACGACGAGTACATCGAACGTCGCAACTGCCTCATTGAAGGTCTGAACCGCATTCCCGGCGTATTCTCGCCCATGCCCAACGGTGCCTTCTACACCATAGCCAAGCTGCCTGTGAAGAACGCAGAAGACTTCTGCGCATGGTGCCTCAGCGACTTCGAATACCAAGGCGAGACCGTTATGATGGCTCCCGCTGCCGGTTTCTACACCACACCCGGTGCTGGCGTTGACGAAGTACGTATAGCATACGTGCTGAAGAAGGCAGATCTGGAGCGTGCGCTCGTAGTGCTGGAGAAAGCCATAGAGGCTTACAACAAGACACACTAAGGCAAAACACAAACCACTTCGGCAGGACAGGCATAGACTGATTTCTGCCAAAGAGTGACTACAATAACAGCCATCGTTGTTTTAAGGGCAACGATGGCTGTTTATTTTATGCGCGATGAAGATAATCTGACAATATGAAGCGGGAAAGTTGTCATACAGCTATCTCTATCGGGAGGCATAAGAGCCTCATGGCTACTGAGGAAACTGGCTAAACAATCGTTTGTGGCGGAAGTAGTATTGCCATAATACAACGATGTCCGGAGCTGATGATGGGGTAGGGGTGAAACCTTGCTCCGCCAGCAATAATGCTTCGTTGGGAAAATCTTCACGCCATTGTTTAAAATCTTTTCGAGCCTTGCGTATAGCCTTGAATTCTTTTATGTTACGGTCTAAAATTAAAGCTTTCCATGCTGCCACGTTGTCGAGAAGCCAACGCATACGCATGACACGTCGGCATTGGGCAGGAAGAAGACATTTATGCAACATGGTAAGATTGTTGCGGAAATTCAAGTAGGTCTTTTGGGGATTTCCTTGAGGCAGTGTTCCACCACCAAGGTGATAAACAGTGCTCTGCGGCACGCAGGCGATAGTGCGTCCACGCAAACGCAGACGCCAGCAGAGGTCAATCTCTTCGAAATGAGCAAAGAAACGAGCATCGAGTCCCCCTGACACACGATAGTCGGAGGCACGAATGAAGAGACACGCACCCGTAGCCCAATCTACAGATATAGGCTGTTCGTATTGCCCCTTATCACTTTCCACCACATCGAAAACTCTTCCTCGACAGTAGGCATAGCCGTAACGGTCGAGCATGCCTCCAGCAGCACCAGCATATTCAAACATAGAGTGGTTGATTGCAGAAAGCAGTTTTGGCTGACATGCTGCAGTGTCGGGATGGGCATCCATATATTCCCGTAAGGGCTGCAACCAGTGCGGTGTCACCTCAACATCGCTATTGAGCAGTACGTAATAGGCGGCCTCAACCTGAGCCAAGGCTCGATTATACCCTTCGGCAAAGCCATAGTTTCGGTCAAGTTCTATCAACTCAACCATAGGGAAGTGTTCGCGAAGCATGGCGAGCGAGTCGTCGGTGGACCCGTTGTCAGCTACGATGATACGTGCAGCAGCTGCCGAATGCTCTACGACAGAAGGCAGATACTCTGCCAACATGCTACTGCCGTTCCAGTTGAGGATGACAACGGCAATATCTTTTAGTAAATGATCAGTTGCTATAGTTGCCTGTTGGGTCATAGGGTAGGGTTTATCAATAGTGAGATTCATCGAGTGCTAATATGTTACACCATTATATATTATATAAGGCAAGGCTACTTTATGTTCATTTCTGTTACCGTCAGTGCAGAGCAGTCGTCATTGGCAGGTCCTAACACGACATCTATCAGCTGGTTGTCGTGGTGTGACAACCGATCATCGGCAGGAAACTCCACACGGATGTAATTTTCTGTGAATCCGTGCATGACACCATCGCGCACCGCACTTTCAAGTAACACTTTAACTCTTACTCCTATATGCTCATTATAAAATGCTTTCCGCTTCTGTTCAGAGACACTTATCAGGCGATGAACACGCTCTTTCTTTTCTTCTTCGCTTACAACGTGTGGTATCTTCAGAGCAGCTGTGCCAGGACGTTCGCTATAAGGAAAGACATGAAGTTGTGTGACTGGCAGACTGTCTATGAAGCTTTCAGACTGTTGGAAGAGCTCTTCTGTCTCGCCTCTCATACCCACCATAATATCGACACCAATAAAAGCATGCGGCATAAAGTGTTTGATGCGTGCCACCTTGTCAGCAAAGAGCACTGTGTCATAGCGTCGGTGCATCAGTTTGAGCACCGTATCGGAGCCACACTGCAACGGCAGGTGAAAGTGGGGCATGAAGGCACGGCTTTGCGCACAATATTCTATGAGTGCATCGTCGAGCAGGTCGGGCTCTATGCTGCTGATACGATAGCGTTGAATGCCAGACACCTGATCAAGCGCACGGACGAGATCGACGAAGGTCTCTGTTGTGCCATAACCGAAATGCCCGATATTGACACCAGTAAGCACAATCTCTTTACCACCTTGGTTTGCTACCTGTTCAGCCTGGCTTACCAAAGACGCAATGCTGGGATTACGGCTATGTCCGCGTGCAAAAGGTATGGTGCAATAGGTGCAATAGTAGTTGCAGCCATCCTGTACTTTGAGGAAGTAGCGTGTACGGTTACCACGCGAACAACTCGGTGCAAAGGTGTCAATCTTCTTACTGCGCATACATGCGTGTTCAGTTTGTTGCCCATTGGCAGCGTCTTGTTGACGTTGTTGCATAACCCCCCTGATGATGTCGGCAGCATGGGCTTTCTCATTGGCCCCCAGCACCAATGCCACGCCATCCATTTTTGCCAACTGCTCGGCAGAGAGGTGGGCATAACATCCCATGACCACCACTACAGCATGAGGGTGGCCACGCACCAAACGGCGTATGACCTGACGGCATTTAGTCTCTGCCATGGCAGTGACGGCACATGTATTGACAACACAGAGGTCAGCCTGCTCGCCTTTGGCCACACGGCTGATGCCATGCGCAGCCAACCGCTCGGCTAAAGTAGAGGTCTCGGCAAAGTTTAGTTTGCATCCTAATGTGGCATACACAGCTTTCATAGCTCAAATAACCTGGTAAGTAGCGTTTACATGCTATGCCATAAATGGCTTTGGAAGCATGTTGCAACCGATTTCGGCTGCAAAATTAAAACAAAAGTTTGCTTTTATTTGTCAGTGAATGATTTTTATTCTACATTTGCAGCAATGTACGCGTATCAGTGCATATATCGTATCAAATTTAAATCAACTCATCAATAACCCATTTTTTAATTTATGAATCAAAAACGAGTTTACACCTTCGGCAATGGAAAGGCTGAAGGAAACGCATCAATGCGTGAACAACTGGGTGGAAAGGGTGCAAACCTTGCTGAGATGAACCTTATCGGAGTGCCCGTGCCTCCAGGTTTCACCATCACCACAGACTGCTGCAACGAGTACTACCAAGTAGGTCAGGAGAAAATCAAAGAGTTGCTGCAAGAAGAAGTTAATGCTGCCGTTAAACACATTGAAGAACTGATGAATTCAAAGTTCGGAGATGTTGAGAATCCCCTGCTTGTCAGTGTTCGTTCTGGCGCACGTGCTTCTATGCCTGGTATGATGGATACCATCCTGAACCTCGGTCTGAATGACGAGGTTGCCGAAGGCATGGTAAAGAAAACCAACAACCCACACTTCGTTTACGACTCCTATCGCCGCTTTGTTCAGATGTATGGCGACGTGGTGCTCGAGATGAAGCCCGTAAACAAGGAAGATATTGATCCGTTTGAGGAGATTATCGAGCAAGTGAAGGCTGAACGCGGCATCAAACTGGACAAGGACCTGAGCGTAGAAGAGTTGCAGAAACTCGTTAAGCTCTTCAAGGCTGCCATCAAGGAGCGCACCGGTAACGACTTCCCCAACGATCCTATCGAACAGCTCTGGGGTGCTATCTGCGCTGTATTCCGCAGCTGGATGAACGAGCGCGCCATCCTCTATCGTAAGATGGAAGGTATACCCGACGAGTGGGGTACAGCCGTTTCTGTTATGGCAATGGTATTCGGTAACATGGGTGATACCTCTGCTACTGGCGTATGCTTCAGCCGTGACGCTGCTAATGGTGAGAACATCTTCAACGGTGAGTATCTCGTAAATGCTCAGGGTGAGGACGTGGTAGCCGGTATCCGCACACCGCAACAGATTACTAAGGAAGGCAGTCAGCGCTGGGCAGAACGTGCCGGTATCAGCGAAGAAGAGCGTAAAGCGACCTATCCTTCAATGGAGGAAGCAATGCCCGAAATCTACGCAGAGCTCAATGGCATTCAGGAAAAGCTGGAGAAGCACTACCATGACATGCAGGATATGGAGTTCACCGTACAGGAAGGCAAACTGTGGTTCCTGCAGACACGTAACGGTAAACGTACAGGTGCCGCTATGGTGAAGATCGCTATCGACCTTCTCCACGAAGGCATGATTGACGAAAAGACCGCCATCATGCGCTGCGAGCCCAATAAGCTGGACGAGCTACTGCACCCGGTATTCGATAAGATGGCTCTGTCAAAGGCTCAGGTTATCGCACAGGGTCTGCCCGCAAGCCCCGGT
This sequence comes from uncultured Prevotellaceae bacterium, assembly GCA_900320845.1. Taxonomy (GTDB): domain Bacteria; phylum Bacteroidota; class Bacteroidia; order Bacteroidales; family Bacteroidaceae; genus Prevotella. The sequence continues at coordinate 54,605 of ONTS01000015.1, forward strand.
GCTGCATGTGGTCAGATTGTATTCCACGCTGATGATGCTAAAGAGTGGCACGAGGATGGACACAAGGTGATTCTCGTTCGTATTGAGACCTCGCCCGAAGACCTCGCCGGTATGGCTGCTGCAGAGGGTATCCTCACTGCAAGAGGCGGAATGACCTCACACGCTGCCGTTGTAGCTCGTGGTATGGGTAAGTGCTGCGTCAGCGGTGTTGGTTCACTCAATGTTGACTATAAAGCAAAGACCGTTGAAATCGACGGCGTTGTATATAAGGAAGGTGATTACCTCTCACTGAACGGTACAACAGGTCAGGTTTACGCTGGTGAGATTCCTACTAAGGCTGCTGAACTCTCTGGAGACTTCAAAGAGCTGATGGATCTCTGCGACAAGTACACCAAGCTGTTTGTTCGCACCAATGCCGACACTCCGCACGACGCACAGGTTGCTCGTAACTTCGGCGCTCGCGGTATCGGTCTGACACGTACAGAGCACATGTTCTTCGAGGATAAGAAGATCGTAGCAATGCGTGAGATGATTCTGTCCAACACTACTGAAGGTCGTGAGAAGGCACTTGCCAAACTGCTTCCTTATCAGAAGGCTGACTTCAAGGGTATCCTCGAGGCTATGGATGGCTATCCAGTAAACATCCGTCTGCTTGACCCGCCTCTCCACGAGTTCGTTCCCCACGATGCAGCTGGACAGGAGACTATGGCTCAGGAAATGGGCGTTAGCGTTGAGACCATCCGTCGTCGCGTTGAGAGCCTCTCTGAGAACAATCCTATGCTCGGACACCGTGGCTGCCGTCTCGGTATCACATTCCCCGAGATTACCGCTATGCAGACACGCGCTATCCTTTCTGCTGCCTGCGAACTGAAGAAGGAAGGTAAGAACCCGATGCCAGAAATCATGGTGCCCCTTATCGGTATCCTGCACGAGCTGAAGCAGCAGAAGGAAATCATCCAGAAAGTTGCTAAAGAGGTGTTCGCAGAATATGGTATCGAAGTAGAATTCGAAATCGGTACTATGATCGAGATTCCGCGTGCTGCTCTGACAGCAGACCGTATCGCAGAAGAAGCTCAGTACTTCTCATTCGGTACCAATGACCTCACACAGATGACCTTCGGTTATAGCCGTGACGACATCGCATCGTTCCTGCCCGTTTACCTCGACAAGAAGATTCTGAAGGTAGACCCGTTCCAGGTTCTCGACCAGAATGGTGTAGGACAGCTCGTTAAGATGGCCGTTGAAAAGGGTCGCGCCGTACGTCCCACCTTGCGCACCGGTATCTGCGGTGAGCACGGAGGTGAACCCAGCTCAGTGAAGTTCTGTGCTAAGATAGGTCTCGACTATGCATCTTGCTCACCTTTCCGCGTGCCTATTGCACGTCTGGCCGCCGCACAGGCAGCAGTTGAGGAATAATCGAAAGATGCTGAAAATCAGTTACATAAAGGGCAAGTATCTGGGAAACAGGTACTTGCCCTTAATTTT
>ONTS01000002.1 GCA_900320845.1 uncultured Prevotellaceae bacterium
CATGCTGATCCACGGCGAAAAAGCTCACAGCAGATATTTCTCGGAATATGCTTTCCAAAAAATGACAGTACAGACGCTCCCACAACCGCTCGACGCCAATGCGCACATCACGCACGGAAACAAACAACTCATCATCATTCCGGGAGCATCTCATGTAGACCTGTACGACGACATGGCAGGAAAAATTCCTTACGACACCATCCAGGAGTTCTTCACACAGTCCATGTAGTGGCCCCTGCCCCTCACCACATGAAAGCATGAGAATGTGCCGACATCAGCACATTCTCATGCTTTCGTTTCACTTATACAAAAATTAACGCCTGACCCCATCGCAGCAACAAAGCGAAAAGCGGCAAAACAACAAAACAACGACAGTCATCTATTCAGCCTTATTTCCGCTTTCCTTCTTCTTCGTCTTCATCCACTGACGCAACCGACGATAACCATCAGCGCCCAATATAGTCAGACCGCCATATTGACAGCACTTTGCCAAGCCGAACAAGATGGTCCACAGCACCCCTTTCGCAACAGCACTGAGCGGCAAAAGAAACTGCACAAACGAAAGGATATAGAGGGGTATCGCACAGAGCAGCACAATGACACCTGTGCGGAACGAACATCGGCGAAGACTAGCCAAAAACTTTTGCCACTTCTCTTGCATACAGACTTATCCCATTCTACACTAACGCTGACACTTCACTTACCGAACAAACGTTTGGGAAGATGACAATAGCCTGTCGGGTTCTTCACAAGATAGTCCTGATGGTATTCCTCAGCTGAGTAGAAATTGTCCAACAGCTGCACCTCAACGGCCAATAGTTCGTCATAGCCCCCCTGAACATCAGCCATCACTTCATCTATCACGCTCACATCGGCAGCATCGACATAGTAAATGCCCGTGCGATACTGCGTCCCGACATCTGGTCCCTGCTGGTTCACACTCACGGGGTCGATGGCTTTGAAATAGAAGTCAAGCAATGTGCGCAGACTGAGGACACGTGCATCGTAAACCACGCGAACAGTCTCGGCGGCAAGGGTCTCGCCGCTGCACACATCCTCATATGTAGGCGACGCCAACTGCGAATTGGCATAACCCACTTCCGTATCCACCACACCTTCTAATTGCTTGATATAATGCTCTACGCCCCAGAAACAACCTCCGGCAAGATATATCTCCTTAACCAACGGCGCCTCATTGCCATACAGCTCCTGAGACATATACGCCATGGCAGACTCTAAATGCGTACGGTCTACGTCATCGAAAGCGCTCAGACGATCGCTGTCTATGTCCAAAACGGCACACACATTACCCGAAGCATCGCGCAAGGGGATGACTATCTCTGACTTTGAAGCACTGCTGCACGCAATGTGTCCGGGAAAGGACTCCACATCGTCTACCACTATAGACTTGCCCTGGGACCAGGCAGTACCACACACGCCTTTGCCTAAACCGATGCGGTAACAGGCAGGAGGACCCTGAAAAGGACCTAACACCAAATGCTCGTCACGAACAAGGTAGAAACCAGTCCACCACCAACCGAACGCCTCATGCAACACGGCTGCCACATTCGCCAACACGGACACTTCCTCGCACTCGCCTTCAACAAGGGCCTGCAACCGAGGCAACAACTCGCTGTATTTCTTCTCTTTGTCTGTCATAAACGGGTAAAATGTCTTATCCTTGCAAAGATAACGACAACACGATAGTTTCACAAACATACACATCAAAAAGTATCCGAAAATGCTTTTTTTCTCCTATCCATTTTCTTTTTATGTTTAATGTCTTACCTTTGCCCTCGCTAAGCAACAGGTGCGCCTTGAGCGCTTAAAAAGGGAATCGGGTGAAAATCCCGGACAGTCCCGCTGCTGTAAGTCGTGAGTATCACGTGGAAGTATTAGCCACTGGCAACAATGCCGGGAAGGAACTCCCACAATAGACGACAAAGTCAGAAGACCTGCCGTTGCCATAAGTTCAATATACCTCGTGGGTTAGGTTGAGACATTTCATGAACATACACCGCACGAACATGTCGCCATGCTCAATGGCAAGCAACAAACGATGGCATGCACACCATGGATGGTCTCAATAAAGACATACACGATGGGCATGTTCAGATTCATGTATTCATACTCGAAACACAACGCAATATGAAATCTACTTTACTCCTCGTCTGCTCCTTGTGCCTCACCGCGCTCAGCTGCTTGGCACAACGCATGGACGACAAAACTACACACAGCCAATACATACAGGCTGTAGACGAATACTGCCCGGCACCGGGGCAATTCATCAACACGATGCCTAAATATGAGGCTGGCGACAACGCACAGACCATGGCGGCAAAGTGTACAGAACTACTCAAAGACAACAACAAAGGTATGGTTTGCCTCGGAGCATGGGGAGGATACATCACCTTCCACTTTGACCACAGCATCGCCAACATCGCCGGACAACGCGACTTATACCTCATGGGTAACGCCACACAGGCAGACCTCTCTACCACACCAGGCGGAAGCAGCGAACCAGGCATCGTTATGGTGTCGCAGGACATCAACGGCAACGGCATACCCGACGACCCGTGGTATGAGATTAGCGGCTCAGGAGACAGAGACAGCACTGACAAAATGATCTACGGATATGAGGTCACTTACACCAACAAGTCAATGCAGGACACGCCCTGGACAGACAATATGGGCAACAGCGGCATCGTACCACGCAACGCATTCCACTCACAGGAGTACTTCCCACAGTGGATACAAAGCCCCATGAAGCTACATGGCACACGCCTGCCTAACAATGGAGTCAACGAAGGTAAAGACGAACCCTACTGGGTGTTGCGTTTCTACGACTACGGATACGTCGACAACAAGCCCAACAAAGACACGCTCTCATGCAGCATCGACTTCGGCTGGGCTGTACACCCCGTCACAAGACAGCCTGCAGAAATTGAGTTTGTTGACTTCATACGCGTCTACACCGGCATGCAACAGGTGTGCGGATGGCTTGGCGAAACGTCAACAGAGTTCATCGGAGCTGAAGACCTGCATCTTACGGCTTCCATCGATGCCATCAAGAAGGCAATCACCACAGGCATCATCACCATCAATATGAACGACAGATTGAGCGGAAACGAGTACTACACACTCGACGGCAGACGCATACTGACACCACAACGTGGCATCAACATCATCCGACGTGCAGACGGAACAACAAGAAAGGTCATCATCAACTGACCGCTGCACACTACAACGCTTTACATTTATTATATAACAACATGATAAAAACATTTGGAATTGGAGCTAAAGTTTCAATTGCATTTATCTTTTGCCTCCTCGTCATGGCGGCAAAGGCAGATGATAGGACTATTGCACAAAAGCAATTCGGCAAGCAGACCGTGACACTTGCCCTCGGAGAAGAACTCACCTTCACCGACTTCAAAAAAGGGACTGGATGGAACGATTCCTACCTCAACAATAGTCAATCGCTCACAGTATTCTGTCCGGCAACGGCAGGAGCTGTGATACAGGTCACCTTCGAGCGTTTCGACGTACAAAGCGACGGTGAAGGATGGCCCGGCTACGCGCAAATATATAATGGTGATCCCGACGCATCCAATACCTTTGCATGGGAAACGGATGTGTATGGCGTCACCGAACACCCTGCCCTGCCCCAAGGTGACATCATCGAAACGCTCGACGGAAAATACACAGAAAAGACGCTGACATCTACTTCTGCCGATGGTGTACTCTCCGTAGGCATGCTCTGGAAACGCGGAAAGGCTGCAAAAGGATGGGTGGCAAAGGTGCGATGCATCAACGCACAGGAGATGAAAACCATCTCGGCGGCTACCAATTACAACAATATCGATCGTCATCCCAGAACTAAGGAACAGATTATCCTCGCAGGATTCTCCATACTGACCGAAGGCGAAAGCAATGCCGACCAACTGACTGCCATCGACATCGATTTCAAGATGAACGAGGATGTGCTCGACCCCACTGCTCTGCGACTATTCACTAAGGACACACCAACGACCGACGGCGCATCACTTATCCCCGTCAGCGTAAGCCAGCAAGGCGACAAATGGCGCATCACGCTCAGCCACACTTTAGATAAAGGCTACAATCCGTTTGTCCTCGTTGCTGACCTCCGCGAAGACGGCACCATAGGAGGACAAATATGCCTTGACATCACCGACATCTACACAACCAAAAAGCCACAAGGCATCTCACCGCTCAACCGTGCAGAGCCCGTCAGCGTTTTCTGTCCAGGCATCATACTCATGGGACAGGCTGAAACGGTAATCGTGGGCAACTATCCGCTCGACTTCTTCGATGACGGAGGACTCAACAAGAACGCCACACCATATTATAAAGGTACCATCACCTTCGTTCCCCAAGATGAAAGCAAGAAGGTGCAGATAGATTTCAGCAAGGTGCGCTTGTTTGTTGCCTCACTGTATGGCAGCTACGGACAGTACCTCAAGGTATACAACGGAACCGACACGCTGCCACATAACCTGTTGGCAGAAGTAAAGAGTTACCAGACACCCTTGATTAAATCGAGTTCCCCCGACGGAGCACTCACGGTATCTTTCTTCGGCACCGTCAGCGCCACCGACGAAGGATGGGAGGCTAAGGTAAGCCAACTCACACCCGAGCCGATGCAACTCAAAGAAATAAAGGTGGCACAGGTGGTCAACGAGACTGTCAACCCCGGCGACAACAGCCAACCTATCCTGCGCATCAACATCGAGACCAAGGACAATGGCAACGCTATCATAGCTGAGCGTTTCCACTTCACCACCGAAGGCACCACAGCACCTATCACACGTGCCACTCTTTTTACCACACTGCGTAATGACCAATGGAAAGACTCTACTCTACTGGGAAGTGTTGACATCGACGGAACATCTTTTGACATCACTGTCAACACTCCGCAACGTCTGTTCGAAGGCGACAACTTCTTCTGGCTCGCCTACGACATCGCACCCTCAGCACGCAACAGCCAACGCATAGACGCCACACTCACCAAAGTGCAGCTTTCTGCCAACGAATATGTGCCAAAAGACGGAGCACCTTTCGGCGACAGAATGGTGATGAAGACCATCATGTCACACCGCGACCAGGGCACAGTAATAAGCGTAGTCGACGAAGAGCTGATATTCAAGAACAAACCTTTCCTCAGCAGCACTGGCTACTATGAGTGGGGAAAGGACACCCGCACAAACATATTCATTCCCCAACGTGCCGACCGTGTATGCCAGATAGAGTTCTCTCAGTTCAGCATGTATTGGTCAGCCGATGCCGACAAGGCCAAGGCACAGTTCCGCATCTACGAAGGACAAGGCACCGACGGACGACTGCTGTGGGAATATATGCCCGACTCACAACATGAGAACGGACCTCAAGAACCTATCACTTCCAGAGCCACCGATGGAGCGCTCACCATTGTCTTCAATGCCGACGCTGACCGATTTGCCTACACAGCCAAAGGCTTCGAATCCATCGTACGCGAATGGGATGATGCAGCACCAATGGTAACGGGCTATGACCGCTACGCGAGTCAAGGCAGCACAACAACGCTCAACGCAGACATCGCAGGCGGCACACCACCCTACACCGTGACATGGCAAAACAGCCTGAGAGAGGAGATCGGCAGACAAACTATCAACCGGCAGCCTGTCGCCGTCAGCCACAGCATCACACCAATAGCCTGCGGCGACTATTATGTGCTCGTTACCGATGCGAAGGGTAAAACGGCACACGACACCTGCCGCATCATCGCCAAAGGCAGTGCCGTGACAGCCGACTTCGACAACCTGTGGCTCGCTCCTGAGTCATACTGGCAGGGCAGCAGCAAGAAAGGCTCATTCATCAGCGGAACCTACCTCTTCGAGAATGGCTATGTGCCCGAATGGAACTACTGGCACGGCTTCGGCTACGCCAATCGAACAGCCACAGACTTTACCCAACGCAACGACCAATGGAACTCGGCTGCAGGGGGAGGACACAACGGCTCACCAAACTATGCTGTCTGCTATCCGCAAGACGCCTCCATATATGTACTACATACTAATCAAGATGTTATACGCGGATTCTATGTAACAAACAACGCTTGGGTGGTAGACGCCATCCTCAACGGTGACGGCTTCACCGAAGGTGGATTCCGCAAAGGCGATCATCTACGCCTCACGGCAATAGGAACATCACTCGACGGAACAGAAAAACGCCTGGACTTCTACCTCGCTGACTATCACGGAGACAATGCCGAGGACTATTACTATCTCGACACATGGCAATGGTTCGACCTTCAGCCACTGGGCCCCATCTTTGAACTGCGCTTTGAGATGGGAAGCACACGAGGAAACCTCTACGGTATCACCACACCGATGTTCTTCTGCATGGACGACTTCAATGGCGAAAGAATGTTTACCGATGTACATATCGACAACTTCAGCGGATGCCTTGACCTGTCTCCCTACTTCACTTTCGAGCATTCCACCGCCACTATTGCCTACTCCTTTGCCGATGCCAATCCCGAAGGCATGACACTGAGCACAGACGGAATGCTCGACGCTGACGGGAAGACCGACTTCAGCGTCATGATAAAAGCCGTTCAGCGCGGTAAGCAACAATATATTCGTTTCATCGTCGGCACACCCACCAACATCAACACAATCAACGGAAACGATAACAGCAACGCTAACCTTAACGGAAACCGAAACGAGTACTACACCCTCGACGGCAAGCGCCTCAGCGCACCGCAACAGGGCATCAACATCGTGCGCAGCGACGACGGAACTGTGCGCAAAGTGATTAGAAACAAATGAACATCATAGCCCAGTAACATGACAACTGGGCACTGATGACATTGCAATATCAGTGATATTGGTCACCAAAATCAGTGATATTGATCTGGAGAAGTTGCCCAAGTGCCATGCCGAAAGGGCCAAACAGCACAGATAAGATTACCTGACAGCAAAACAGCAGCTGCCCAATCATACAGCCAAATCACTATCATTCATTCATAATCATTAACTTTATGAGAACTAAAAGTTTTACATTACCACTGCTTCTGCTCTTGGCAGTCGTGATGTCTGCCCTGCAAGCCCCGGCACAGACGTCAAGGACGGTCAACCAGTTGCAGTTCGGAAAGCAAACCATCACGGTGGCTTCCGACGAAGTCATTACGTTCAAAGACCCGAAAGGCGATACGGATTATTCGGGTACTACGAGCGAAAATGCACACTCTCTCACAGTGTTCAAACCAGCCGAGGCTGGCATGTCGATTCAAATCACTTTTGAATCAATGAACATGGGAGGAAACAACAACTACTATTCGTTTGCCAACGTGTACAGTGGCGACCCCGATGCGGACAATTCGTTCACCTGGGCAACAACGACAAGCGAAGTATCTACGTCCTATTCGGCGAGTCTTCTGCCGTCGGGTAACATTTTGAGAGCTTATCCCAACGAGAGAAACAAGACATATACGAATGAGACCTACGTCTCCGTTGCCGAAGATGGTAGCTTATCTATGGGCTTTACTTACCGCTATGCTTACAGTTGTACAGGCTGGATAGCGAAAGTAAGGGCTGTAAGACTGGAAAACATGACTGTAACTGGTGCCGGTTCCAACTACAACGGCATCGTCGCACAGCCACAGAACAAGACGAATGTAGCCTTTGCCAATGCGTTTGTAACAGCAGAAGGTGTGATGAATGCCGACCATGTGACAGGCATTTGGTTTAAGATGACACAGAATGAAGACGCCATTGACCCACTGACACTGAAACTTTTCAAAGGTGATACACAACTCAACAGCACCGTGACTGCCGATGGCGACGGATATAAGTTTACCTTTGACGAGGCTGCAACAGATGGGACATTGACACTGACGGTAAAAGGTGATTTCCTCATTACGGCTGATGTGGGTGCAAAAGCTCAAGTAGACATCACAAAGATAGCCTCAACAGGACAGCCCGAAGGCATCACTCCGTTTACGGCAGGCACCAGCATGGCTGTGGAAAACCCTGGATTGGTGTTCATGAGTAGCACACCGCAGACAATATATGTGGGTAACACACCGCTCACTTTCTATGACGAAGGCGGTCCGGAAGGTAAATATGTGAACGACCAGAACGACCGTACCATCACGTTTATTCCCAAAAATGAAGGTAAGGTGGTACAGATTGACTTTTCGGAGTTCAACCTTTATTACAGTTCTTACGGCACACCGGCACAGTTTAAGGTCTACAGCGGCACGACATCCGGCGGCACTCTGCTGTGGGAACCAGCTGCACAGGCAGACTATACGACAGGACCCGGCACAACACTGCGCGGCATTCCTGCCGACGGTGGGGCCATCACCATTATTTTCAATGCGAAAACCACAAGCAGTTATTCAACCAAGGACGGATGGACTGCAACCGTTTCAGAGTATCAGCCAGTACAAATGACAGCTACTGCCATCGAAGTTACACAGACAAAGACTACCGATGCAAGCATTGGAGGTACGAATGAAGCACTGCTGACCTTCAACATCAAGACCGAAGGCTCACTCAATGCACTGACACTGTCGGCTGTAAACATCGATCTGAAGGGCACACATACGCAAATGGATAAGCTCTGGCTATATGCTACGGGTAATACAGACGCTGAACCTTCTGCCGCTGCTGTGGGAAGCGTTGACGTCAATGGTCCCACCGCAACGCTGACACTCAGCGAAGCAGTAGCTCTCAACGAAGGCGACAACTACTTCCGTCTGACAACCGACGTGAAAGGCAGCGTACTCCCAGAGACTACTATTGACGCAGCACTCAGCAACGTAGTCCTCAGTGGTAACACAATAGCAGCCACTGCCGGTGACCCCGAAGGACAGCGCACACTGAAAGATATGATTCTGATGTCTGCCACCGGCAACATCCTCACTGTACAGGACGGACGTCCTGTGGCATTCTACGATGAAGGTGGTGCACAAGGCGGCATCGTGTCGAAGACAAATGGTAAGACTACATTCCTTTCAGGCGCAGATGGCAAGAAAGTAATGGTAGACTTCACCAAGAACGAAATATGGCACGGCTCACTCTACAACCAAGAACTGCGCATCTACAATGGTCAGGAAGTTAAAGAAGAGAACCTCATCAAGACATTGCAGCAGGGTGAGACGGGTGTTGTACACTCCACTGCCGACGATGGTTCCATGACGGTAGTGCTCTATAGCAATGCCAGCAACGAAGTGGCTGCCAACGGTTGGGAGGCTACAGTAAATTTGTTCGCACCTGTGGCAATGGACTTCAACGGACAGCCCACAGCAAGCGCAGCCTCAACGGAAACACTATGCGCCGACGACATGGAGCAGGATATGCTGACCATCAACGTCAAGGCACAAAACACGGAGCCTGCCATGCAGGTGACAAAAATGGCATTCAACGCAGGCGAAAACTTCGCACTGGTAACGAAAGCATCCTTATTTATAGGAAACAACAAGGTGGGCGAGACGGAAATCAGCGCCGCCGACTTCATCATCACTCTCAGCGAAGCTACCACACTCACCGAAGGCGACAACATCTTCACCCTGAAGTATGACATCAGCGGCGAAGCTCTCAATGACCAGAAGGTAAGTGCACAACTGACAAGCGTCACCGCATTGGTGAACAACACCGAAAAGACAGAGATGACAACCAATGCTGCTGCAGTGCAACGTACGGTGAACAACGTCATCCAGAGCTATAAAGACCAAGGCACCGTGACGAAGATTGTCAATGGTTCTGTTGCTTTTGAGACAAAGCCTACCAGCGAATACTCTTCCAACTATGAAGCAGGCAACGACACCCGTACCAACATCTTTATTCCAAAGCATGAGGGTTCGGTATGCCAGATAGACTTCTCACAGTTCGATGTATACTACTCCAGCTCTACCTACAGCACCCGCGCCAAGTTCATCATTTATGCAGGACAAGGTACCTCGGGCGAAAAGCTTTGGGAGCTGACAAGCAATGCCGACCAGAAAGTTGGTCCTGGCACCATCGTACGCTCAACAGCTGATGACGGAGCGCTGACGGTAGTATTCTCGCCAAACACATCTTCCACCTACTACCTCGGTACCGGATGGAAGGCAACGGTGAGCGAATACCAGCTGAAAGATATGGCTGTAAGCACTGTTGAAGTGGCACAGGCTTCTACTGCCGACGCTTCTATCGGTGCTGCCGAGCAAGACCTGCTGACTGTAAATGTGAAGACAGAAGGGGCACTCAACCCCATCAGCGTGAGCAGCATGAAGCTGAACATGAAGGAAACAGAAACCAATATGACCAAGGTCAGCGTATGGCACAACGACACTAAGGTGGGCGAGGCGACGGCTGCGGCTGAAGTCGACGTCAACTTCACTGAGGCAGTCGAACTTACAGAAGGCGACAACATGTTTACTGTGAAAGCCGACGTGAGCAGCAGCGCACCCGAAAACGGCACCATCGACGCCAAACTCATCTCGCTGACAGCAGGAAGCGTCGTTAACGTGACTGCCGGCGACCCCGAAGGCACACGCACACTGAAGAACCAGGTAGTGATGACCAACGGAAACCACGGCATCATGTATCTCGACAAAGGCCAGACCATTGCCATCTACGACGACGGAGGTCCTGCAGCTAACGGAGAAAAGGTGGAAAGCGCTGTGGTGACATTCGCACCGACGGGAGATGCCGACTGCATACTACTTAACGGCGATGAGTTCAGCCTCAACTACGCTGCTACCATCAACATCTACAAGGGCTCTGAGGTCAACGACGAAAAGAAAGTTGCTTCGTACACCGGCAGCGCTATAAAGTTCCAGCCCATCATATCCGATGCAGCTGAAGACGGAGGCATGCTTACCATGGCATACAAGTACACAGGCTCAAGCGCGGTCAACTTCAAGATGACAGCCGAGGGATATAAGAAGACCGATGTGGTGGTAACATCTATCACAACAGAGGATATCAGCGTCGGTGAAGTGCTGACAGGTCAGACTGATGTGAAGATGCTGAAGGTTGTGGTGGAAGCTCAGGGCGAACTGACCCCGCTCAACATCACCGCATTTGACATCTCTACAACAGGCGAAGCACTATGTGCACAGCATATCTACACCACCGGCACAGCCTCATCGTTCTCTGCCAACAATGAGTTTACCGACAGCTACAGCATTGAAAAGACCGGCACGTACTACTTCTGGATTACAGGCGACGTCAATACCGAAGCCACAGTAGGCCAGACGGCATCGATGAAGCTGAACAGTATCACGGCAGGTGGTCAGACGCTCACCATAAGCGGCGAACCGGCTACTGCCAGCATCACTGTTGCCAGCGGTAAGAGCGGCACCTATACCGTAGGAGCTTCGGGGGCACAGTACATCACCATTCAGCAGGCAGTAGATGACATCGCTGCACTGGGAATGGAGGGTCCCGTCACACTGAAGATAAAAGCTGGCAACTACAATGAAAAGGTACGCGTTCCTTATATCAAAGGAATGGGGTCTGTCAACACGCTTACCATAGAGAGCGGAAGCGGACAACGCGATGTGAAGATATATCACAACAACTACACTACAGGTGGCTACTCCGACGACCAGCACAAGAAGGACTATGGAGTAATCACTCTCTACGAAGCCAGCTATGTGACACTGAAGAATCTGGAGATATACACCACTGACAAGGCGTACAAAGCTGTCGTCATGGTGAAAGACCAGAGCCGTCATGTAACGATAGACAACTGCTACCTGCACGCTCCCATCTGCACGGCTAACACCGGTGAAGATGTATGCCTCGTGGGACACACCATCATTGACGAAGAGAATAAGAACAATGACTATCTCACCGTCAAGAACTGTCTGCTCGAAGGCGGTAAGATGGGTGTCAGCATGGGTGGAACATCATATGTTGCACTGCCTAAGGAGATTGGCGGCATCATAGAAGGCAACACCTTCCTGAACAACGGACAAAAGGCCATTTATGTGATGGACGAGTTGGGCGTAAAGATTCGCAACAACACCATCATTCTCGAACCTGGACAAAACAACAAGATCAGCGTCGGTGTTCTCGATATGCAGTTGCGCGATGCCTACAATGAGAGTTCGGAAATAACCGGCAACATCTTCAACGTGGCACCAAAGTCCTACTGCTCCGTGATGAACTTCCGCCAGATGGAAGGCACGGAATCAGCACCAGTCATCATTGCTAACAATGTCATAAACCTGACATCACCCAATAGTTCAACAAACCCCATCAAGTTCAGTGGCGCCAAGATGCGCAACGTCAACGTAGCCCACAATACAATGGTCATGAAGGGTACCAATGGCGGCGCTGCTTTCTGGCTATCATCAAAACTTGATGAAGGCTATGGCAACATCAACATTGTCAATAACATCATTCAGAATGAAACCAATGGTGCTGCCGTCAGCATCTACGACGATGCCAATGCTACCAAGTTGAACTTCAGCAACAACGTGATCTACACAGCAGGAAGCAACTTCTACCTGCCTAATAGTAACAACTACAACTACTTCGTGAGCACGACAGGCGCCATAGGCACCGTCAACAAGCAGGTAAGCTTCCTGAGCGACAACGCTCTTGAGCCTGCCAACGACCTTGACGGTGACCTGCTCACAGCACAGGCGCTGAGCTATGTCACCACCGACCTCAACGGAAAGACACGTCCTGCTACAAGCGCTACCATCGGTGCATACGAGTATCAGGCTGAAGACGCTGCCCTCGTGATGAACGAAGGCTTCCCGAAGGCAATGCTCGTCACCGACGAGAGCGCAGACATTCATATCAATGCCAACGGAAACGGCACTGCATGGCTGCTCATTTTGCCGGCAACCGACGAAGCTCCGACAGCTGAAGCTATATTGGCACAAGGCTCTTCGGTGGACATCATGACAAACAAGACTATTGAACGGCATGCTGACGAGCTCACCAAAGACCAGCAATATATTGCATACGTGGTACTGCAGAGCCTGCGCGGCACACTCAGTCAGGTGTACCCCACTGACGTGTTCACCGCTACCTCAACGCCTATTGACCCAGAACCAGAGCAACTCGTCGTCAAAACACACGGCATCACGACTCCGCTCGGACAACAGGCAACGCTCAGCGCAACGCTGACCGGTGGTCGCGCACCCTACACGGTGACATGGTACAACAGCAAGAAGGAAAGCATCAAGACGGAAACACTTGACGAACTGCCCACCGCAGCACTCACCGTAGACATCACTCCTGAGGAATGTATGGACTATGTGGTAAGCGTAAGCGATGCTCGCAACGTTGTTGACTCCGACACTGCCCGCGTCATCACCACTGGAAACAGCGTCACAGCTACCTTCGAAAGCCTGTGGCTCAACAACGAGAGCTACTGGAACGCTAAGCGTGAGGACGGCAAGAACAACTACACTTCCTTCGTCAACGGCTCTTATCGTTTCCATATCGATAACACCTATAATGGTGCTGCATGGTCTGGCTTCGGCTACAGCAACCGCACCAGCACAGCATACACAGTCCTCGCCCATCAGTACAACAGCGCACCAGGCGGAGCATACGACGGCTCCGACAACTATGCAGTGTTCTACTACTATGCTGGAGGCTCGAGAACCATCGACGTGCTCAACAGCAACGAAGGCGACAGCATCCGTGGATTCTACATCACTAATAACGCTTATGCCAAGTCTTCAATGACCAACGGCGACAGCTTCGCAAAGAGGTTCGCACAAGGCGACTGGTTCAAGGTAACCGTGACCGCCGACAACGGCAATGAGGCAGAGTTTTACCTCGCCGACTTCCGCAGCAGCAACACCGCCGACCACTACATCCTCGACACATGGGAGTGGTTCGACCTCAGCAGTCTCGGAAAGGTGAAGACACTCTCCTTCAGCATGAGCAGCTCCGATGTAGGACAATACGGTGTCAACACGCCGACATACCTGTGCATGGACAACTTCAACGGACAACCGGCATGGATTAACGGACAGGAACAGACATCAACCGCCTTGTCGCTCTCGACAAACATCGCCGACCTCACATCGCTGAAAGTGGCTGGTGCAACTACCACATGGACCATCGTCAACGACCTGCCCGATGGCGTCACGGCACAACTTGACAACGACGGACAGCTGACAGTCACCGCACCGCAAGGTATCAGCTTTGACCTATATGTGAAAGTTAGCCAGCGTGGACGCACAGAGTTCATCCGTATCCCCATAAGCCTGGGCGACACTTCAACGGAAGGCGCAGATGTGACCATCACCACCGAAGGACTGGCTGATGACGGCTACTACTATGCAACGATGTTCTACGGCACGAAGGCGCTCATCGTTCCTGACGATGTTACCGCTCAGACCTACCGCGTAGACAACGGTGCACTGACCTTGAGCCACTCCTATGCAGCAGGCGAGACGATTCCTGCCGGACAGGGCGTAGTACTCAAGGCTTCGACAACAGGTGTCTTCCACTTCGACAAGAGCAATGAGACAGGCACTGCCGATGCCAACTCCATGCTATATGGCTCCGATGAGGAATACCAGGACAACGAAAACGGATACACTTACTACATCCTTACCACGCCGAAGGTACCTCGCCCACAGGGAACCGGAGTAGGCTTCTGGTGGCAGGTGGAAAATGGTGTAAGCGTAACCAACACTGCTCACAAGGCATATCTTAAGGTGCCCAACAATCATGCTACAGGAGCCAAAGGCTTCATCTTCGGCGACAGCACGACAGGCATCACTACGATAAACGATAACGATTTCGTTAACGGTGACGTAGAATGGTATACCATAGACGGCAAGCGCATTGACAAGCCTACGCGCGGTGTCAACATCATCAAAATGAGCGACGGCACCACACGCAAGGTTATCATAAAGTGAACAGGCAGCCTACCTTTTCGTTAGCCCAATAGTTATAAAGCTCGTTTATGATGCAGAGTCACTAAAGAGGAAAACGTATCAAAGGTAGGGCGACATCCAACCGATGTCATATATTAAAGGGCTGTCAGGCATTTGTCTGACAGCCCTTTTGGTATATTACTCACATAACATACCTGTAAGCCCATTCAATTACAAAGATTTTTTTTGAAAAAAATATAATTATTAAAAAATCTTTATATCTTTGTCCACAAATAGCCAGCCCCAACATGTGGGAAGGCTGTTCAGACATTGATGGAACGAGTCCTCGAGGCTGACAGCCAGGGAGGGCTCAAAGGACGTATTCAGTCGTTATCTTCTTCATCCAGAACTTCGCAACCTTTGGTTTACCGGAAGATACCGCAACGAAGCGTCCACGTGAGTGTATTATACTTCGGCTTTTTATAAAGCCTTCGCTATAACACTCAAGGCGTGGGCTGGCTCAAGTTGCTTATTTCGGTAAAAGGTAGTGCGAAGACCTTGGATGAGTGTAAGCAATGATGTGTAACTCCCGCGCCCTTTTCTTTCCATAAACTTAACAAGTGCCCAACCTGTTCTTCATGGACATGAAAGGAGCATCAGTAATGCAGAATATCGCATCAGCATATCCTAAATCTATGTGCGTATAGCAACTATTAAAAACAATGGAATCTAATTATTATAATATTAAAAAACAAACAACAATGAACATCAAGAAATTTATGATTGCGGCAATAATCATTATTGCTCCAGCAACTTCTGTAATGGCAAATGCTCCTTACAGCAAACTTCGTCATGATTACAATCAGGCATCTTTTTTACTGCGAGTAGAAAATACTGAAAAGTCGATAGGTTTCTATCAGCGCTTACTTGAACAATGGTGTCGTACATACTTTGAAGATTGTTTTGACTGTGAATACAAGAAGAACAGCTTGACAAATGTTGCCGTGAATAGTCGTAATTCTTCAGAGACGCAATTGGTAATGTCTGGTAAATGTTCATACAGTGGTTGGTTTGATCATAATGATGTCCCTTTTAAAGCCAGAATCACTTATATGGGAAATGACAACTATGAAGTGTGGTTTGAAAAAGGAGCACGCGCGGGATACATAAGCGAAACAGTGGCTTCAGCAACGCGAAAAATAGCATATTGGGAATAATTGTTTTATTTATATAAAGATTTATACCATGAATAAATTAAACATCAAACGAGTTATTTACATTATTGCTTTTTTGGCATTGATGAGTTTCAGTTGTTACTGGACTGCAGAGTCTTTATATCTATGGCAACCATCTCTCACACGAGTTGGAGGCTGGTTAATAGCTATTGTTTTCTATATCGTTGCCAGTATCTGTTTCAGCAAAGTATTGTCTGCACTGAATAAAAATGAGTATTTCGGCAACTCCATTGGTGGACGCGGAGGTCAGCTGGCTTTAGGACTTATCGGGTTGCTGTTATTCTGGATAGGTCTCTCTCTACCCACCAACACACATACCTTATTATATAAAGCATCCATTAAAGACGTTGCTACACATGATGTGCAAGTAACAAAAGGTTATTTAGAAGCTTTGAAAGATGAAAATGTTCGCGCACGTAAATTGCAGAATGCTTTTGACGAAAAAAAACTAAAAGTAAATGGTCTGTTGAATCGATTCTTGGAGCAGATGACAGATGAAGCTAATAGTGGCATAGGTAAAAAATGCCAAAATATCTTCATGGAGTTAAACAATGTTTTAGATAATCGTATGGAAGAAAAGAAAGTTACTTCTCAGTCAATAGCTGAATGGCAACGTGTATACAAAGACTACATGAAACAAGCACACAATATTTTAGAACGTGATAGGAAGGACATGAATGAGCAGATAAAGAAAATCCACAAACAGGTCAACTCCAAAGAACTTGCTCAAGATATCAAACGCTGCGATGCTTGTCTAAAAGACATCGATAAGATGAATGGTATAGATGAAGACATCATGAAAGGTATAAGAAAAGATTTGAGCCTATGCTATGCTTTTATAAAGAAAAATAGCGATGATATTACCTTCAAAGGCAAAGACAAGAAAAAATATGCCAGTGAAAGCCTCACCACAGATACTGAGGCTATGCTGTCGGTGCCTCATGTATGGAAAGACTACCTGACTACCGACAAGTTCAATGGACGCGGATTTATCTGGTGGGTACTTATTGCGTTATTGGTTGACCTTGCAGCTTTCATATTTTTCAACATCGCGCAACGTAGCAAAAACAACGCCTTGTAAACACCCCCTCCACTTCTAACAATATACAAATAACAATAACAAAAAATAATAATCATCATCATGAACGATAATCAAACACAAGCTAACAATTTCGGCATCAATCTTGACAATGGTGGTAACACCCCTAATTCCGAACACATCAATCCAATCCCTACTACGGAGCCGACAGGGACAGTGTTAACAACAGATGCCATCAAAGAAAAAATCAAACAGGAGACATACTCACATGAAGAACAAAACGATGTAAATGCCATTACTGTCACCATTCCTGACACTATTACTCCCATCGTGGTACTGTTCGGTCCGAAATCCAGTGGTAAAACTCTGGTATTGCTTCGCATGATACGATGGCTCGAGCAGAACGAATTTCAGGTTGTGCCGGAAATGGTTTTCCGCCCACAGCACGATGAACACTACAGCCGCATGTGCGCAGAACTAAAAAACATAGCATACAGCACTTACACACCAGGCGGTACAGATCAGATCAGCTTCATGCTTAACAAGGTGCTCGACAATGTAGGCAATCCTCGCTTCCAACTGCTCGAAGCACCGGGTGAACATTATTTTGACGTGAAAGCTCCCAACGATCCGTTTCCAACATATATCAATCATATACGTACCACACCCAATCGCAAGGTATGGGTATTCATTGTTGAACAGAATTGGGGACGTGACCAAGGAGAACGTAACATGTATGCACAGAAGATTTGTCAGATGCAGCAACTGATGTCTCCGAAAGACAAAGTAGTCTTCTTGATTAATCAGGTTGATAAGCTGCGTGGGCAGTTTAAGCCCGACGGACATCCAAACATTCAGGTATTCTTCAATAACATTAAACAACAGTATCCGGGTATCTTCAGCAAGTACAAAAACAGTGGTTTGAGTTCATTCCTTTACGGGGAATACAATTTCAAGGCAGTATGTTTCTCTTCCGGAGTATTCAACAAAACCAACACTGGAAAAGAGGTTTGGACATTGGAGAACGACTGGTACTGTCAGGAGCTGTGGAAAGCGTTGAAGGCATAACAGCCTTCACGCACCACAGAATCTAAAACCCATTATCTCAAACATATTCTCCTATTTCAAATTCAAGCCCCTATGATAAAAGCATATCTATATGGAACACCAAATGGTTTTGACCTTTATGGCGCCGATCAGGAGTTGCGCAACTACTTCTTAGGGTTCTACATCAGTTCGCGTAAGGGTAGCCGTCTGATGGTCGACAGACGACAGGACGGCAAGACCTTTTACAATTTTTTAAAGTACGAACTCATAGAGAGCATTGGGCGTCCAAACTCGTTTTTCGGCATGAGTGTAGTAATAGATGACGGTGTGTACACGCCCGAATTGAAGAAGTTTCAGCAATGGTGCGACTACATCTTCTCAGAAGTCGTTAAACGTGGTGAATTGTTTCACAGCACTCCCGAAGGAAAACTGCAATATACCGCGCAACGTTTCAGCGATAAAAACGATGCCGCACAATTCATCATCCAGAATCTGCCGAAAATATTCTCCGAAGGCAACAAACTGACACTCCAACGTTATGACAATTCATTCAGTTGGGAGAACATCGGTAAGGTAGTCGGTCTCAGCACTGCAGAAAATGATGAAACCATTCTCACTGCTTTCCGTATGGTACCAAACATTGTACTTGACGGTAACATCAAGAAAGAAACCTTCCATGAGCTTAACCTTTCCGAACTTGATGAAGCCTTCACCAAGCTAAGCCGCAGCATCACGGAAGAAGTAGGCTTCAATCCCGACAGGGAAAAACTGCCCGTCTTGGAGAAACTATATAATAAAATGGTGCACCATGTGAAAGAAATCAACGATTACAAACCACATGCTGCAACAGAAGAGCGCAAACAATGTAATGATCTTTACAACAGTTTTGCAAAAGCTGCTAACAATCTGGGTACGGCAATCAATACATTACGAAAGCCTGCATCCGCCCCAAAGACACCACAACCTTCACTGCACACTTGCATCCGTTGTAAACAGGCTAAACCTGTTGCGCAGTTCAGCAAGACCACGCCCACACTTTGCCTAGATTGTGAGCGAAAGACAAACGATCCACATGTGCAGCAGAAATATTGTAACGGCTGCAAAGCCAACAAGCCTATCACAGAGTTCTATCGCACCACCGACAAATACTGCAAGTCATGCACGGACAAAGGGTTGAACAACAACACTCGTCTATGCCGGAAGTGCAACCGTGTATTGTCACTCTCGCACTTTAAAGGACAGAGCGAATACTGTGCAGAGTGTCTCGGACATGGCACAGGAGGCAGCGGAACCCCAAAGTGGATGAAGCTGATTCTGCCAGCCATCGCTGCTGCCGCTATCATTGTAGGAGCCATACTGCTTCTTAAGCCTAAATCATCAACAACTGATGACAATGTAACCATCACCCAACTGCTAGAACAACAAAAATGGGACGAAGCTTATAAAGCGGCAGATTCAGATGAAGAGAAGTTGAAAGAGGTACGGGAAACAGTCAATAACCACCTGCGTTCTTTCCTGCTTGATGAAAATCAATACTTTGGCGCTTCTGACCGATGGAAAAAATTTAAAGAAAATAATCCCAACGTTTGTGAAGACGAAGTGGTTTCAACTTGGAAAGATGTTGTTGGAAATTGGGCTGCTGTCATGCAATACATTAAGGGTGAGGGAGGCCAATATACCCAAAATGGATATCAACAAAAAGCCCAGGAAGCCTTACCCTCATTGATTGATAACTTACGAACTTTGGGACAAGACGTTTACGCCAATGAATTGAAAAACAGATATGAAGACGTTACTGGAAAGTCTGAAATACATATTATTCAAACAATATTCAAATACACAGATATAAGGGGAGAGCTTCGGGAAATAAATAGTGGCACATATTTTAACATACTTAAAGGTACACCCATTGCGATACAATCGCAAGGAAAAATCAGAATAGAAGATGGAACAACCTCTCCACGACCTCTGCTTGAACAGGGTTCAGATCGCATGACATATACGCCCCAAAAAAAGATTGTTATAGTATATAACAATGATAAGACGATCACTTTTGATCCGAAACCGGGGCAAACAGTACCAACAAAATTAAAATCAAGTACAACAGAACCGGGTAAAAAACAGACAACAACAGAATCAACAATAATAAAGGATCAAGAACCGCCACAAAAATATGGAGGTCAAGTGACCGAGTCTAACTCTCAGAAAGATCAACAAAAACCATAAAAATTGACCATCATGAAAAAAATAATCTTATTACTGGCATTTTTTCCTTCTTGGTTATTTGCCACGCCAGAGTTTTCCATTCCTAGAAGTAATAATGTTCATATGATTATTCCTCAAGACTCACTTACGGGAAAACAACAACGTAAAATAAAAAAGATTGACGATCAAATAAAAAAACTTCTGGAAGAAAAGAAAGAAATTTTAGGAGACAAGTATCAATACGAAGATGACAAGATAAAATCTCTTAACGAAACAATAACAAGTCTTCAACAAGAGAATACTAATTATTCATCTAAAAATTCTGAGCTTACCAAAGAGAATGAACGCTTGAAAAATGAATTAAAACATGCGACAGAAGTTAATATGTCCATTGCCTATTCACAATCAGATAAACAAAGCGAGATGTCTGCGAAACTTAAGGATTTAGATGATGAAATTTCTTTCCTGGAGAAACAAGAAACACGTTTAAAAAAATACCCCCCTCAAAAAATCAAAACGGAAATATTAAAGCGACACGAAAAACACCTTATGAGATGGGTGGAGATAAATGATAGCATTAAAGAATTAAAAAAACATACGGAACAGACTGCAATTGAGCGCAAGACTCACGAAGAAATTGTACGACGTTTTAATGCTTTTTGCGCTAGATACGACTTATGAAACCATACACACTTTTTGCCATTCTCTGTATGTTTTTGTTCATACAGAGTTGTCAGCAATCGAGGCAGCAGCAACCTACGCCACGCGATATTGAAATCGAAGAAACTGAAGACGAACTGGCTGACAAAGTCATTATTCCCTTCACTCGCACAAACGGCAATCTTGTCGAGGTCAGGGGTGAACTGAACGGTGTTCCACTCAACATGTGGTGGGACACAGGAGCCTCAATGACATGTATCTCGATGCTCGAACTGCGCAAGATGGCTAAAGAAAACAAGATAGACAGCGACGATTTTATCGGATTCTCTCTGGCTCAACTGGCTGACGGATCGGTATCAATGAACGCACGCTTCAACGTCCGTTCTATCGTACTTCCCGGTCGCGATGGCAAGCAGGTAGAAGTCAACGACATTCAAATTGCAGTGTCTGAAGAAGAAGACGCACCTGTTTTGCTGGGAAGCGATGTCATTTCGCGCTTAGGGAAACACACTTTTGATGAATATGAAGGTGTTATCATCTTTGACGAATAAACCATGAACTACAATTTCTATTTACTTGGAACACCGAACAGTGTGTATCGGCAATATCCTGATGACTACAGTGCAGAACTCTTCAAAACGTGGCAGTCGGAACTGAAGTCAGCACAGATGGTCATCCATCGTGACGGTGACATCATGCACTATGTGTATTCCGAACACATTAACCCCCGAGAGTACATTGGTTTCGCCCTTGTATTCAACGACGGCTATTTGGCACATCCTCAACTGTTGGCGATGCATCTGCACACTCTGATACATGAAGAGTTGATACACGACGGCGAAATGATTGCCTATACCAATAGTGGTGAATTGCAATACATAAAAACGGCATTAAGCAAAACTCAACTGTTCTACCAACGGGTAAACACTCGCATCAGCAAAGAATTGGAAAGTGGCAGGATAGAATATCAGATAGAGAAACTACCCACCACATACAACGGCAGTAAAACCACAGGTTTCGCAGATGGGAACTCAAGCGAAGAAAGCATCATTGCCCTGACAGAGAAACATAACACAGTGCTGATAAATCTGTCAGGCACTTTGGTAGAGGGTTATGTGGAACGCACGATGAATGAGCTGCGTAAGACAAATCAACAACTTTCTGAAGATGTTAATACCCTTAAGGATGAAGTCATATTGTTGAATCGCAAGAAGAAACAGTTCAAATGGGTCATCACACTCTGTGTGCTGCTACTAGCAGCAATGGGCTTTTTGCTGACTTTGAATCGCAACCTGAACGAAACCAAGTCATCACTTGACGATGCATACACAACCATTGACAAGCATGAGACTTCGTTGTCGACACAACAGAAACTGATTAAAAACATGAAGGATACGATAGAAAGTACCAGACAGGATTTGGATGTTGCCTACGATGATATCCGTTCATTACAACAACAAAATCAGAATCTGCAAAACGAATTGTCGACATTACAACAACAATTTCGACAACTGCAAAAGGACAGGGACTATTATTATCAATACTGGTGGACACACTGATTACTTATAATCATAAACAAATAAAAATTTCAATTATGGACAACAACATCATGCCGAAATTATCTTACATCATTTCTGCCGTACTGCTGGGTATTATGGGATTATATTTTGCATACGTGGGTCTCATTGACAACACATCACATAGAAGCGATGTTACATTTGTAGGTATTTGTGGACTGTTTTGCTCAATATCAGCCATCGTTATGGCTATCAACAGAAAGATTGGTGGCACGATGGGTATCGTTGCACTCATCCTATGGCTATTGTTCCGCATATACATCTATGTAGAAATATATAGGCACGTTCGATTGGACCTAATTATAGGTGAGTTTATCCCATTCTTCTGCCTGTGGATATTACTGATTTTTGGAGTATACTATCACAAAAGGGAAGAAAGTTGGTAGATTGTTGGTATCATAAATATATGATATATAATAAAAATCCAGATATGAATAAAGCGTATAGGGATAAAAAAGAAGCAAGGGAAAACCTGATGCAATACGCAAATCTACATGGTGATGAACTTATAGAACGGATGGTAAACACAGAAAATCCAAACAGTCCTTGCAATTATGCTGGTGCGACGAAAGCACAGTATGCCGTTTTTGAGCTCCTATACGACATTCGTTACAAAAAACCTATTCGTTTTTCCTGGCTGACATGGGACGAAGCAGATAAACTTCCACATGTATCTTATAGTACATCTTTGCTTATGGGTGGATTAAGTTCAACTGCTGAACAACAATATCCCTCTTTGCTGATAAAGATGCACAGGAAGCTGAAAGACGCATCGACTGGGACGACTGCTCTACAGAAGAAGTCAAAGCTACACCAAAGTTTAGTGCGGCCAGTCTGAAGATGTACAACTTAGAAGCAACAATCCTTTCCAAAGGCAAAGTCGTCAAGATGACTGTCTACGATGCATTGTTCGCTAACTGCAAATGTCGCTATTTCGAATTTATTGATATAACATTAACAACATACAACCATGAACACTCCAACTCCACACCGATGCAGCAGGCATCACACTCTCCTCAACCGTCTTTTGGCATTAGCGCTCGTTGCTCTCGGACTGGCATCGTGTAAGAGCAACGGAAAAAACGGAAACACAAACAAGTTGGAAAACGAGCTTGACACACTTATAGAAGATTCCGTCCTGTATGGGTGTGATCCAGACTATGAAGACTCTGTAGAGAACCAATTATAAACAAGGATGGTAACAAGTATTCAACTAAACGACTATACAAGCTGGAATGAATCATGTACGAATTACTCCTGCTTTATAGGAAAGATAGATTTTAATTAACTCTAAACCAATACACTCACAAACTCTGCATTATGAAAAAATCTTTAAAACTATTGTTTGCATCACTTTGTGTTTGCTTGTTTATTGTTTCATGCAACAACAGTAACAATAAGGTCTTTGGTTTGCAATTCGGTGACAACCAGCAAGACGTGAAAGCCACACTCTTAAAACAAGGATTTCAAGAAGTTAGCTTAGTGGAATATATCCCACTAAATGGAAAGAGTATTTCATTTGGAGGACATTCTTGGGATAGACTGAATGTTTTTTATGATAATAATGGCCTATTAGATGGGATAATTTTCGAAAAGGATTATGGTGATAAGGATTCCGCATTAAGTGATTACAAAGCAATATACGCTGATTTCAGTAAACAACATAATTTTTTTGTGGGTGATGAATTTTCCGAATTTGAAAAGATAGCTGTTGCTACAGAAAAGGATCGCCTTATTTCAATAATTTGTCATGAAAAAGATGCCGATAAAAAAAAATTTGAAGTTAAGATCTTATACTCACCATACTTTGACGAAAAATAATCGTAAATAAAATAAGAAACTGACAATTATGAAAAAACTCTTATTCACTCTATTACTTTCACGAAAGACGGCGAGGAGTACGAACTTCACCAGCGCTTCAGGAACGGGCGCGCCATCGTATCTCAGAACAGCTTATATGGTCTGATGGATACCAATGGCAATATTGTCGTGCCGTGCCAATACAAGGAGATAGAAGCCTTCAAAGACGGCGACACCACCACAGAAGCAACTACAACCGACGACAGAATTGTAACCATAAAGATTAAATAACACACTACCACGTATCAGTCATGAAACAGAAAGTATGTATCCTACTTGCCACCTTGGTATTTACCCTCGTTGGCAGTACCCACGTATCCGCACAGGGGCAGGAGAAGGAATTCAACTTCAAGAAAGCTAAAAGCATTCTCAATGAGTTGAAAGTCAAAGGTGAAAAGATGGATAAAGCCACCGCCAAGAAACATCTGTTAGCTTTCTTGGATGAGGTTCGTCCTTATGTAGAGGAGGTAAAGACCGTATTGAATGGAAACGACACCGAAAGTATGTTAATGATTGCCAACTCAACAACGTTTAGCAACTTTATTGCCTTGACGACGGAGATAAGTGAGCTGGAAGCCCTTCCCGTAATGAAGGACCTGGAAGATGATCCTGATATTAAGAAAGCAATGGAAATGTTCGATTTAAGCCCTTCTCTCGAGGAAGAGGTTGAAGGAATGCAGTCATCGCTGCCTATGGTGATTGATGATGATCTTCAGATAACGAAAGTGGAGATTAAGGAGGGGTATCTGGTAATGACCATGGAATATGAGGAGAAAGAATTTCGTTTAGATGACAAGGACATCAAATTCATGTTGTCACTCCTCAAAGAGGGTATGACCAAGATGATGCTGGAAGAAGGCAATGACGACTTCAAGAAAATGATCAGCAAGTGTAAGGAAGAAGGCAAAGGCTTCCGCATCATCGTGGCAGGCAGCAAAAGCGGTGCCTCTGCTGTCATCGTTGACATCTCACCCGAAGAACTTGAGAAGGATGAGAGATTTTAAATGTTAACATTCAATTATAAACACATGAAGTATCTTATATTTATTGCAGGCATATTATTGTTGTTGTCGTGTTCATCATCTAAGTTTAAGCAATTCACCATCAAAGGTGTGTCTTTTGACATGGTGTACGTCGAAGGCGGCACGTTTATAATGGGGACTTTACCCAATGAAAAGAATGAATGGGAAATATATAGTCTTCCTCATCAGGTTACGTTGTCATCGTTCTATATTGGTAAGTATGAGGTTACGCAGGAGTTATGGCAAGCAGTGATGGGCAGCAATCCATCTATGTACAAAGGTGATTTGAAGTGTCCTGTGGAGAATGTCAGTTGGGACGACTGTCAAAAGTTTATTCGCAAGTTGAATGCTTTGACCGGTGAGAACTTCCGTCTGCCAACTGAGGCCGAGTGGGAGTACGCTGCGCGTGGCGGTCAGAAGAGTCATGGTTATCTTTATAGCGGCAGCAATGACGTTAACAGTGTGGCCTGGTATTATGCTAACAGTGACACAACTACTCATCCTGTTGGTCAGAAGCAGCCTAATGAATTGGGCATATATGACATGACCGGTAACGTTTGGGAGTGGTGTCACGATTGGTTTGATAGTTACAGCAGCACTACACAGACCAACCCCAAGGGGCCTGCCCATGGCAAAGCCCGCGTGGTCCGCGGCAGCTGCTGGTACGGCGACTTCATGGCCTGCCGTGCATCGCATCGCGGCTCCGGCTCGCCCCGCGTCCGCATCGAAAGCCTCGGGCTCCGTCTGGTTCTCTGATTCTTATTCTCTGTTGAACCGCCTGCTGGCGCTCGCACTAATTATGCTTGGGGCTGGTTGCATGCAGCATTAACAGAAAAAGGCAGACGACGTAATAGAATCCTATGAGGAAGCTCCCGTACTCTACGGATGTGACTCCGACATGATTGAAGAAAAAGACACATGCATGTGATTCTTCGCAAAACTGTTATACATGAAATAACACACATAATGTAGAACCGATTGTACAATTAAATACAGAATAAAACAACAAATGAAATTGTTGAAAAATTATCTATTTACACTGCTGACAGGCATTGTAATAATATCTTGTTCAGAAAACGAATCCGTTTGTCCTGATGAAAATCACCCCCATGCGATAGATTTGGGACTGCCCAGTGGAACTAAATGGGCATGTTGCAATGTAGGCGCTCCCTCACCGGAAAATGCCGGAGGATATTATGCCTGGAGTGAGACAGAAGTGAAATCAGATTATACACACAATGTGTCTAATCTATTAGCTTTGCATAACATTATCAACATTGCCCGGACACAATACGATGTTGCACAAGCGAAGATGGGATTGTCGTATGCAATGCCAACATTAGAAGAATGGAAAGAGTTAAAGGATTATTGTGATTGGAAATGGGGAAAATACAAGGGCACATCTGGCAGGTATGTTACAGGACCGAATGGTAAGAAAGTATTTTTACCTGCAGGCGGTGGAAGATATGGCTCTGACCCACTGTATGGAGAAAATGAAAGGGGGGCTTATTGGGCTGCTGATTATAATGTTGAGGAAGAGGCACCTTTTTGTTTTGAATTTCATAACGGTTATTGTTGGAGCGGTGCAGAAAGCAGGCCTTGCGGATATAATGTTCGTGCCATATTGAGATAAAGTTAATAAAATTAGTTTTAATAATCATTAAAATTCATTATGGAAATTACGTGTAATAATGTCAAAACACTTGACCATTTAAAAGGAATTATTGCCACAAAGTACCCTTGGGTAAAAATGCATAGTGATTACCTGTCTTTGAAATATCAAGGTGTAAAGTTGACCATAGAACCAAAGAAAAACGGCATATATGATATAAATAAGGATGTTCCCATATTGAAGGGATTATTTTTGGCAGTCGCTATTATCGTGGCTTTATATGGATTAGCAATGGTGATATATTCACCAATACTTGCGCAGCAACATCTGTTGGTGATTGTCGGGGCTGTTATATTCATCAGCATCGCAGGATGGTACCATCAAAAAGCGAAACCAGCTATTGTAAATTTCTGCCAAGAACTTGAAGAGATGTGCAATAATACGAAGGTAACAGAGAAATTGGAAGAAAGCAATTCCGTTAATTCTGAACAGATGAATGTTCAAAGAAGGGTGTATGTCCGAAACATTATTATTGGACTTATAGTGGCAATTGTATGTATTCCCATTCACTATTCTACCTCTTATGGCAATGGGGAGTTCATGGATAATGGAATGTTCCTAGGATTATCAGGCCTCTGTGTTTTATACTCTGTTTATCTTGTTATTAAGTTGTTGCTCTTAAAAAAAGAAGCATAAATCTTCTGAAGAGTGATTCTGCAAATAATGTATGTAAAGTTAAAAGTATAAGTATTATAAAAAGTTGTGCCCGACACGGATTAAGGGTATTGATTTATGAAAAAGATAACTATTATCACACTACTTCTATTCACCACAATGATAGGCTATGCACAAAAAGAAAGTGGAGCAAGCTATATCATCGATAACATTGAATACAAGACCGATTCACCAACGACAATAGACATTGAACTCTGGATTAAGGATTACACCGTGATGTGTTCTAAAAAAATCAAACGACTCAAGAAAGGATATAAAATACCAAAAGATATGATTGAGTTCAACCCGTGTCTTGTTTATCTCATTCTTACTTCCGAATCTTTAGAAGACGAAAAGGAACAGCAAAGTTGGTTTGATCTGTATCCTCTTATGAATGAAGAACAAATCATGCAGTTATATAACATACTATACCGTGAGAAATATGAAATTGGACAATTAACCAACAATAAGACATCCTGAACATTGGATTTTCTTCGCCCTGTTCTCGCTATGGCATAAGCTCGGCATATCACGCGTTTTGGCATCGGTGCAGTTTTTGTGAGCCTTGGCTCTGCACATGGCTTAACGAATACGTTCATTATTAACCCTTTAACACATTAAGTATCATGAGAGATTATAAAAAACTTGGACGGAACCTTTTGGTTTTTGGTATTACACTTATACTCATCACGCCATTATTGTTCTTCAATGCCAATCAAAAAGACAAGGAAGCTGAAATAATTCGGCAAACCAATGAAGTTCGAGCAGATGTACGCAAAAGCAATGCCAATTTCAATCGCACCATAGCTTTCATCATGTTGGCAGGTGGTACTTTGTCAATTATCTTTGGATTACATACCAGAAGGAAAATGTAAAATCTGACATATCCTCACTCATTAACATAAATAATTAATCTATTTAAATCATGAAAAACAAAGTTATTATATTGGCGGTAGCATTGTCATTAACTTCCAGCATATCTCTGATGGCAATTAATCGCAACAATCCGCTTTTAAAGGTTTATACGGAATCTTCATCTCTTCGTGTGGAAGACACACAAAAGACCATATACTTCTATCAACGTATGCTTGAAAGTTGGTGTCGCACGTACTTCAGGGAGTGTTTTGATTGCAATTATAAAAAGAACAGTCTTGGCAGCATTAAAGTGCTTGAATGTAATGCCAATGAAACAAGGCTGGTGATTTCAGGCATACATTCATATAGCGGCTGGTTTGACCACAATGATGTGCCTTTCAAAGCAAGAATAACATATAAAGGAGGCAACGACTACGAAGTGTGGTTTCAGAAAGGTTCCCGCTCTAGTCGTATAAGTGAGACAACACAGTCAGCAACCCGTTCTATAACATACTGGGAGTAATCGTACATTCCTGCTCTACATCATCATCTATAACAATGAATTCTATCACACATATTTTATGATACTTTAATGTCATAGCTATAAATTTTCAGAAAAGTATTAACAAATAAAATCAGCGCCCAACATGGATTAAGGGTCTTGAGTTATGAAAAATATAATACCCATCGTTTTTGCTATAGCGTTTTTGGCACTTTCTTGTGAAGAAAAGCGTGATGCACAACTTGAATATGAACAATTGCGTGACACCAAATATTCCACTCCACGTGACGGAGAGGCTGCGGCACAGGAATACATTGAGTATTTTCGTGACAAAAACGCACCGCGGATAAATGATGTCTATGAAATAAGGTCTCAATATAGAAAGATGGATGAATTCTTTTCCAAATCCTTTGAGAGTTATATCACATTCAAGTATGAAAGCCGCGATTTGGATAACGAATTATCGAATAGCATATACTCTGGTGTCCGGCTATTGTGGCAAGATATGTATGAGCAGGAACAAGATCGTCTGGTAGAATCTGCGATGGACGGCATTACAACATCTAATTTTGAATCATTCTTCAGATCGGATGTAATGAAACTCTGTGATGATGAATTTTTCACATGGGAAATTGAGTCAATCGATCAAGTTTCACTCTCTACCCCTACACCTGTAGAGGGAAGAATAGCAAAAGAAGCTTCCGGTGAGTATCGAATACATCTGCGTAAGTTTGGCTTTCTGAGAACAGGCACTGCGGTATTGACTATTGACGGAGAAGTCGGAATTGGTGAATCGGGATCTTTAATTTATCAAAGAAAAGGGTATCACTTTTTAGACAAGCCTATATTGTAGCATGAGAGCTTGTGTTTTCATAGTGTCAATATTTGTTACATACATGTTCTGTGCATGCGGGAAGCAAGCAATAGATTTGGTTCCCGGCTCTGTCTATGCAGTCACCACGACAGAAGGTGAAGGCTTTGCTTCGTTCGAACATACAGCAGATAATCAATGGAAAGGGGTTTACTATCTATCCGAAGGAAAATTGATGGCAGACAGAAAAGAAGTCTTTCTCAAAGTCGGAAAGGAATTGATACTTGAAGATAACACAGGAAAACAAATTCCATTGTTGCGTTACGAAAAATATGAAGAGCCCATATTCCATGATTATTCCCCTACATGGACTTATCAAGACAGCGCATACACCGTAACCTCACAAAAGGACGTGGTATATGGACATGCTCGCGGATACTGGACCTCATACCCCGATACAGGAGGAACGATTTACGAAATCTTTGAAGCCAGAAAATCAGATCTTGACCAAGGAGAAAGAGAGCTGGAGTTGACTATGGATGTCTTTCAGCCCAATGACGACAAGGATGCCTCACGTCCTCTACTCGTGCTGATACATGGAGGAGCATTTTTCAATGGCGATAAAACAGACTTGGGGTTTCCCACCTGGGCTCAAAGTTTTGCCAGTATGGGGTATGTCGTAGCTTCGGTTAATTATCGTTTAGGCTTCAAAAAGAACATAACATCTGTCAAACGAGCAGGATTTCGGGCTGTACAAGATGTGGATGCTGCCATACGTTATCTTGTTCATCACAAAAACATATATGGTATTGACTCAGAACGGATATTTGTTGCAGGAACGAGTGCAGGGGCTATAACTGCATTGAATGTTGCTTTCATGAGGAATGAGAACAGACCATCAGAGGTCGAATCGGAAGGAGAAATACAATCTATTAATCCTGAAATGAAAGAATCTTACAATATCCGGGCTATAGGAAATCTGTGGGGAGCTGTTGATGATTTGTCCATGCTTGATAATGCGCCGGCCTCGGTTATTTCATTTCATAGTACATACGACCCTGTTGTACCTTTCGGAAAAGGATATCCTTTTACTAATATCTTTTTAAACTGGCTATTTTTTCCCACCATGTACGGTTCAGCCATGATAACCGATTATCTGGGGAGTCAAAGAGCTGTTCTTAAAAGTTATGATTTGCCTGAAAGGCATACGCTTCATATTGATGAGGATGTGAATGGAGAAAAGACGTTAAACTCACGTTTTTATGAAATTGAAGCAGCTATGCGGGATTATTTTTCTTCTACAATGCTACCCTCCCCTATTACCGTAAGACATACCCATCGTTCACAAACATTTTCCGTTACCTCTCCTGATTTGGATTCTGTATTCTGGTGTGTAGAAGGAGGCGCACTTTTGAAAAATCATAATTCGCGTGTAGACGTATTGCTATTCCCAGATGCCCCATCCCATTCTGTTACAGTATGTGGCAAATATAAATCGGGTTTAACTTTCAGACATAGGTGGAATTTGTAAAATCAAATAGGGAATTCACTTCAGAATTCCAAAAGAAGATCAGAAAAAACGACAATGTAAAAGTTGTGCTCGACACGAATTAAGGGTATTTAATTATGAAAAAGTTTGTTTTTGTGATTTTAACTATCAATCTTCTGATGGTAAGTTGTTTTCAACAAAGTTTGGACAGCGTTGTCGAGAGGATGAGAGAAAATCTTCCTGCAGAAATAGGAGAAGGTCGGAAACTAACTGATGTTGTTGTCAACAGTAATTATTTACAATTTGAGGTAGAATACGATGAGAACGAGCTACGCTTGGACGATAGTGAGATTGATCTTGCTCTTGCATTGATGGGTGATCAACTCAAAAAAAGCTTCTTGCATGATGTTGATGAGGATGGTCTGGAAGTTTTTAAGATTTGTGTCAAGGAAAATAAAGGTGTAAGATTTATTATGGACGGCCTAAAGTCGAAGAAAAAACTGACACTATTGGAAATAGATGCCAAGGAATTGGAGAAAGAAATAGGAAAATAGACAATAATCAATTAAAAGTTGTGCCCGACACGGATTGAGGGTATTGAAGCATGTTTAAACTGCCAAATTATAAACAGATTTTATGGATTGTAATTTTTGCTGTTGTTTCTGTACTATTACGCCATGGCGAAGTTATAACAGCGAGTTGGATATGGTGGGTAATTGCCATAATCTTTGTAATTATCTATAACGTTTTGGGAACAAAAAAGGAGTAAAATGTTAATCCTTCAAAGAAGATGAAACAACTACAGAGGGTACAACGCAAGAAAATAAAATGGTGACGATAATGATACAATAATTAATACCTTTAATATATGAAACAGAAAGCATTAACACTTATTGCTGCTGTCATCTTTGTGATGACTGGCAGCACCACTGTCTCCGGACAGGATGTCCATTTGAACCAGAAAGGTACTTTCAACGAGTTTTTTCTGTCATTAGCCACATGCTATTCTCACGGACTGGCGAAAGAAATTGATAAAATCATCCTCGTCAATGATGATGGAAAGAAAGTCATTGCTGACGAGTCAATGATACCCAGCGAATTCATTGAAGATTATCAAAAAGTTTTTCTTTCTTCAGTAAAGAAACATGACTATGAGGCTGACGAAATGAATTATGCCCTTCTTTTAGAATGGGGATTAATTGATGATTTCGGATTAGATGAAGACGAAATATGGAATAACAGTATCGTATATGAAGTGCCTGGCGGCGAAAACAGTGAAAAAGTCCTGTCGGGCTGGTACTACAAGTATAAAGGAAAATGGTATCTCTGGAGTCTTTACTAACAAGCGCATTGCTATAGACATATTTAAATTAAAAGTTACACCTGACACGGGATTCTTTATTGTTATTTTAACTATATGATGCAAACGCACTGCGTTTAGTGCAGTTTTTTGTATCTTTCGCACTGATTATAGTGCGATTTTGAAATTATAATGTATCTTTGCAATGTGATTTCAAAAATAGAGCAGTATGGAAAAATTACAAGTAACATTCGACAAGCTTCTTCGTGAGACAACTTCCACGTTTCACCGTTATATGTATGACCGCATAGAATGGAAGGAACGGATTGTGGGTTTGCTCGGTCCCCGTGGTGTGGGTAAGACAACAATGGTATTACAATATATCAAGGAGAACCTGCCACGTAAAGAAACGCTTTATGTCATTGCTGAAGATTTGTATTTTTCCTCGCATACTTTGATAGACCTTGCAGATGCATTTGCTAAAGTTGGAGGGAAATATCTTTTCATTGATGAAATACATAAGTACAAAGGATGGTCGAGAGAATTAAAACTTATTTATGACTATCATTCAGAATTGCATGTATTCTTTACTGGTTCATCAGTGCTTGATATTTCAAAAGGAGTCTCTGACTTGAGCAGACGTGTACTTACCTATGAGATGCAGGGTCTTTCTTATCGGGAGTATTTGCAATTGTTCCATAACATAACGTTGCCTATTTACAGTCTTCAGCAGGTTCTTGCCCAAGAGGTCAGTCTGCCAAAAGGTTTTTTACCTTTTCAGTATTTTTCCGATTATCTTCAAAGAGGATATTATCCTTTCGGTGACAACAATCTTGAACTGTACCTTATGCAGGTGGTGAATACTGCTCTTGAAGTGGATATAGCCCTGTTTGCCAACCTTACGCCATCTACTGTCAGAAAACTGAAACGTTTGCTTGCCATCATTGCACAAGCGGCACCTTTCAAACCGAATTTTACTCAGATTGGCGGACAATTGGAAGTGTCGCGCAATAGTATCTCTGATCTTTGTGTCTGGTTGGAGAAAGCTGGACTGATAGGTCAACTTCGTGATAGTACTGGTGGAATACATGGGTTAGGAAAGGTTGACAAAGTGTTTCTCGACAATCCAACATTGATATATGTATTAGGTAGTGAGAATATAGAAATAGGAACAATTCGTGAAACATTCTTTTTCAACCAGATGAGAGTTAATCACGCTATTACCTCATCGCCAGTTTCTGATTTCCTTGTTTCTGGAGAATATACTTTTGAGGTGGGTGGCAAAAAGAAAAAGCAAAAACAGATACAGGATATTGCTCAGAGTTATGTTGTAAAAGACGATATTGAAACGGGATACGGCAATATTATCCCGCTCTGGCAATTCGGACTCACCTATTGATTCATAGTCTATTATGTCGTATCAAATGTAACATTTATGCCACATATCATTACATACACGGAAGAGATTGAAGAGTACGGATACAGTCAGCAGCGACCAGAACTGAAGACTGGTGATAAGTATCTTCACGGGGTTGATGGAAAGCAACGCTTGCGTATTGTGCTGTCTGTACGTTTCGACAAATATGTCTGGGAGAATGTTGCACAATGGACAACGGTGATAGAGGAGTATTTCGAGGAGGAATATACATTATGTGTCTTATCTGTTGACAAGTCAGACGTTCCAGTGTTTGTCGCCCATGGAATGATAGGCGTCCTCACTTGTGATAAAGATAAAATTTGCGGTGAACTTGTTATTTCTCCGAAGGTAGAAGATACAATTGTTAAGGGTGTTGCCCGATATGGCTTTTTCGAATGTCCGAACCTGACAAAGGTTGTATTTAGTCCCATGGTGGTGATAGCGTATGAATACGCATTTGCAAAAAGCGGTATCGAAGATATGGCTTTTAATGAGGAGGTGGCAGTAATGGTTCATATCACTGCCGTTGATGATTGTGAAAGATTACCGAAGTTTGATAGGATATTTGACAGGCCTTTCCCGGGGTTATACTTGATGCGTGGCGGCGAAATCTTTCAGAAATGGGAAGAAGACCTACGCAAGGATTATTTCATTATATAAAAAAGATAATTATCAATTAAAAGTTGTGCCCGACACGGATGAGGGGTATTGAGAAATGATAGGAAATAAGATGGACGAGAAAAGCAACAAACTCAAAAACAGGAAGAACTGGGTGGCTAGATGAAAGAATATTTTGAGAAAAGTCCCCGAAAGGGCTTAGAAGCTCTACTGCTTTGGTGTACCAAAGAAAATCATGGAGAAAATTCGTGGTTGTATGGTGTATATAACGAACAGATAAACAAATTATCCGTCAATAAAATGAAAGCTCTTATAGAAATTTCAACTTATGATATGGTACCTGCTGTTGTGAATGGTATTATAGATGTTTATTCAGTATTGTTTTGTAAGGAAGCAATTAAATAAGGAAAAATGAAAAAACGACTATTTTTTGATATGGACAATGTGCTGGTTGATACGGAAACGATAATTACACTTTTAAAAGAATACAAATCATGAAGAAAGAAGGTGTGAAATACAGAGTTGACTTGGGACTGAAGTGGGTGAATGACAAAATCGTCATGCCTCAATTAAAAGAAGAAAAACTGAAAGAGGAGATTGATTCAATGATGCCCGAAGGGTTTTCATTCAAAGAAGGATTTTTCAGTAGCGAAAAGCCATCTCACGGAATATGGGAGCAGAAGAAGATGTTTGGGCGTAATACTATCTGCTGTGAGATTGTCAGGGGACATCAGGACTACAGAACGCCTGATGGGATGGCTACCTGGTATTGGACTTATCATATCAGTATATGGTCAACAACCGGCAAGTTCTTCGGCATCCGCCTTGAGAACAACGAAAAGTTGGACGCAATATGCCAAAATATAGCGGAATTTATTGAAAAGAAATACGAAATTAAAGTCATGACAAGAGAAGAATTAAAGGCTATGCCTGAACGATCAGAGTTTCTCGATAGCGAGAGTGGTATCTCTGTGAAAAAGGGTGAGTTCAGTTGTTGGTGTGACACCAGTGAATTACCTATTACGCTTCCCTCCCTACTTAGAGAGAAACTTGGTATGGATTTTGAGATAGAGAAAATCATCGGTTATCAATACTCCATTGGATATATCATTGAAGACTGGGATTTACCAATCGAGAATTATTATTGCGAGAAAGAGGAGTATTGGTCAGGTAGTACACACGAGAAGACTGAAGAAATGAATGAATTAGAAGATCTAGAAGATCTGTCAAAATGGGATAAAGAGCTAATAGGACGGTTTTGTTCCAAGTATCGTGGATATTTCGAGGATTTTTATAAGGCAGATAACGGGCAATGGCCGTCTTTGTGCTGGGCTTATCTATATGTGTACATAGTCAGCCGGAATAACTTGAAAACGATAAAATTTCAGGAAAAAGATCGTGAAGCTGTAGTTTATGGTGCGTTTGAGGAACTTCGGTCGTGGTTGGAGAAAAGATTTAAAAGTTGCGCCCGACACGGATGAAGGGTAATGAATAATGAACAAAGTTATTTATTTCCACGGTTTTGGTTCTTCAGGTGAAGGGAGTACGGTTAGGACATTGAGTGAATTGTTACCTGACTGGACGGTGATTGCGCCTGACATCCCTGTTGATCCTAAAGAAGCGTTACCCTTTTTGCAGGAGTTGTGCGCGAAGGAGCAACCCGATGTGGTTGTCGGCACAAGCATGGGAGGCATGTACGCCCAGCAGATGAGAGGATTCAAGCGTATTTGTGTCAATCCATCTTTCAATATTTCCAAGCGCAAGCACATCCTGAAAGAAGGTACGTTCGAGTTTTTTAATCCTCGTAAAAACGGTCAGACCACCTTCACCATCACATCTGAAATCATAGCGCATTTCGCTGAGATGGAAGAGAGACAGTTTGACGGCATTACCGACGAGGACATAGAAAACGTGTATGGACTCTTTGCCGACAACGACACCACCGTCAACTGTGAGGACATCTTCCGCCAGCATTACAAAAATATCATCCACTTCCATGGTGAACACCGCCTCAACCGGCAGGTCATCGAGGAAGTGCTGCTGCCATTAATTAAAGATATGACAAACGATCGCAAATAAGTAAAAACATGAGAATCAAAATGAAACAGTATAGGAAAATCGCAGTAATTATTTGTTTGCTGTTGGGAAGTAGTTCACTGCAAGGTATGGCGATGGACACAATCGACATTAGTAAAATAAAGGCTAATCCGACACATAAAGGTTCGGAAATTGGAGAGATGGTTGATCGTCTGACACGTCAGGAGATGTCTGCTAACGGCTGTCATAGGGCAATAGTCTATGTCGTTGAGACAACAACGGGAAGGTTGATAGCACAAACATCGTTAGAAGGTACAGATCGCATCGTTCCCTTTACCGACACGTTCTATAAGGAAGCAGATAATGTGCAGGGGGCAGTCACTTACCTCGCCTTGCTCTCTTCTGGGAAAATCACACCTGATACAGAGATTGACACTGGGGATGGGCAATATGT
This sequence comes from uncultured Prevotellaceae bacterium, assembly GCA_900320845.1. GTDB lineage: Bacteria > Bacteroidota > Bacteroidia > Bacteroidales > Bacteroidaceae > Prevotella. The sequence continues at coordinate 37,306 of ONTS01000002.1, forward strand.
AAAACCTAATGGTGAACTTGTCAAAGATCACAACTGGCATAGAGGTGGCTATGGTCTTATCAGTTTGGAGTCTGTTCTTACACATTGCTCTATTGTCGGTTATACCAAAGCCTTGGAATTGGTATATGGTTATAATATGGCTGATTACTTTTTAAAGAGAAGAGACTACACTGCAGGCATTCCTGAGACCTTGATGGGCCTGTTGACGTTTTACAACACAATAGCCAACGATGGGCGTATGGTAAAGATATGTAATTCGGAGGACAGCACGACAGGCATCACTACGATAAACGATAACTATTTCGTTAACGGTGACATAGAATGGTATACCATAGACGGCAAGCGCATTGACAAGCCTACGCGCGGTGTCAACATCATGCGCCACAAAGACGGCACTTCACGCAAGGTTATCATAAAGTGAACAGGTAGCCTAACGTCATAACAAGGACAGGGACGGAGCATTTCCGTCCCTGTTTTTTCTTTAGTGAGAGTTATATAAGGAGTTTTTAATGCCAGCCCTATCTTCCGTTCACATTCTATCACCTTTATTATATTATAAAACAGCAACTTGGAAATGAGTGACACATATAATTAAAGATGAGGTCATTTCTTGATATAAATCAAGAATGTAGCACATGTTTGACATTTTTGTGTAATGCTTGTTTGCCGTCGTCAAAACATTAGTTAAGTTTGCAGGGTTAGAGGCATTGTGACATCACAGTTTTAGCAATAGTAAGATGCTCAAAACAAGCTGAATGACTGAAGAAAAGCCTTACGAGGCAATAATTACGATGGTGTTCCAACACTATCAACACGTAACAACTATACAAAACATATTTTTATGAAACATTTTTACTCACAAACAAAGCACTTTAATGTGTTATTCGCACTCCTCGCCATGTTGCTTGTAGGAGTTGGTTCCGCGTTGGCACAGAAAGCTCTTCCTTACGAATATGGGTTTGAAACAACTCTTACTGAGGAGGGGTGGACAACTGTCAGTGCACATTCAAGTTCCGGAATTACAAATACCGTCAAGTACAGCGGTACGCAAAGTTTCCGATTCTATTACAGATCCAATCCACCACAGTATCTCATCTCTCCTGAGTTGTCTGTACCTGCAAATGCTACGAACGTCAAGGTTTCGTTCTACTACAGAGCACAATCAACCTCTTACACAGAGAGTTTTAAAGTGGGATACTCTACGACAGACAATGATGTGGCGTCGTTCACATGGGAAGATGAAACCAGTACTAACAATACTACTTTCCAAGAGTACACCACCACATTTCCAAAAGAGACAAAGTATATTGCCATCGCCTATACTGCCGATTACCAATACTACTTATTCGTAGATGATATCAGCCTCAACTTTGACGCTGAAGGTTCTGGTCTTAATGTTTTGGATGGTGACAACAAAATTACTTCTGGTTACTCGTACGATTTTGGTATGACTCCTACTGGAACTACGAAAGTGTTTACTTTAAGTAATCCTGGTACAGAGACAACAAACATTTCTGTTTCTCACACGGGTAATTTCGGTGTTGAACTATCTGCTACATCTATTCCTGCAGGTGAAAGCGTAACTTTGACTGTTACCATGCCTGAAACCAGTGGCAGTGATGCCATCACCATCTCATCCACCGACGAGGGTATTGAAGATTTCGTTATCAATGTAAGTGGAACAATCCGTGATGCCAACAAGGTATATCTTGATTTTGCCGACGGTACCATTCCCGAGGGATGGCATTGGGAACCGATAGGAAGTTCTGCCAGCGCATACCTTTGGTCAGTTAGCGAGGGTTATATCAGTTGGGCAAGATATGGTGGAAGTTTTTATGCCTGGGCATTCACCTCTCCTGAACTGACCTTTGCCAATGGTGAAACGATTCTTTTTGAAACTGCAAAATATGGAACTTCATCATATTACAATCCAAGCATTACTGTAGAATATTCACTCGACGGCACCACATGGACCGCTATTGGCTCAGCCTTCACTGATGATGTTTATGACACATGGACACCGCGTAGTGTAACGATTCCGGTAGATGGTGTCAAGTATATCCGTTTCAATGGCTGGTATATCCACATGAGAAACATCTATGGTGGACAGGAGCCTGCAGTTGCTGCACCAAAGGCTTTGACCGCATCAGATATCACCAAAAACACTGCCACACTGAGCTGGACATCAAATGCCACGACATTTAACATCCAATATAAAGCAGAGGCAGATGCAGATTGGACAACTATTGAAAATGTGACCGAAAATCCATACACATTGACAGGTCTGGCAGGTCTGACAACCTATCAAGTGCAGGTTCAGGCCGATTTCGGCACAGAAGGTGTCAGCAGCTACTGCAACCCAATAACCTTCACTACCAAAGTTGGTCCGATTACAGAATATCCCTATACTGAGAATTTCAACAGTCTCAGTAGCGGTCAGATACCTGCAGGATGGGACAATTCAGAAGGTACCACGACCAATGATGCCTACAAGTGGGTGTATTGGGGGGCCGGTCATGACGGTGCTTGCATACGTTTCAACAGTTATAATAACCAGACTGGCATCACCAACATGCTGAAGACACGTCCATTTGCTTTCACTGAAGGAAAGAATATGCAACTGTCCTTCTGGTATAAGAATCCTAAAGGCGGTGACTTCTCTGTTTACATCTCAACAGATGGTGGTTCTACATATCCCACAGCACTGGCAACGGGACTGACTGGCAAATCTGATTGGACAGAGATGAAGATAGACATACCTGCATCCATTTACGGAGACAACATTGTATTCGTATTCAAAGGCACATCCAATTATGGTAGCGGTGATGCATACATCTATCTTGATGACATGACAGTCAGTGAAAAATCCGACTACGCCATGGCTATCAGCGGTGAAGACGTGGTGGACAACACCATCGCTTTCGGCACCGTGAAGAACACCACTACCGCCAAGACGTTCACCATCAAGAACGATGGCGGCAATGACCTCACTGGCATCAGCGTCGTAAGCAGTGATGAAGAAACCTTCACCGTTTCCGAAACAGACTTTGACCTTGCTGTAAGCGAGACTAAAGATATTACCGTGACTTTCGTCAAGGCTATTGAAGGCAGCTACAACGGCACCATCACCATAAGCCAAGCAAACGTTGATGCACAGACCATAAACGTAACTGCCACCTATCAGACTCCGACACCTGCCACCATGAGCGTGACCATCAACGGAGCTGACGTTGAAGAGACCGTTGCATTCGGCATTGTTGCTAAGGCTACGACAAAGATCTTCACCGTTGTCAATGGCGGCGAGGCTACACTGAACGCTACCATTGAGAAGAGCGGTGCCGATGCTGACTGCTTCACATTGTCCGCTACAACTATCGAGGTAGAAGGAGCATCAAACCAGACATTCTCTATCACCTTTGACGCGACAGAATATGATGTAGAAAAGACCGCTACCATTACCTTAACCGATGGCAATTTGACAAAAACATTCAACGTGACTGGCACACGTGGTGACATCTTCTGCATAGACTTTGAAGATAGTGTAATACCTGAAGGCTTTGAAAACAATGGATTCGTAGTGAAGACCGGTACTGTTGGTAACTACCCACAATATACAGTGGATTCATATTGGGCTATTGGTAATGGTGGTGTAGCTGAGAAGACTCTCATCACTCCGTTACTCGTTGCAAATAACGGCGACAAGTTCACCTTCGATGGATTCTTCTACTATGGTGACGAGACCATGAAGGTTGACTACTCCACCGACCTTACGTCATGGACCAACCTCTACACATACGACAAGTCTTCCTATGAGAATGGAAGCATCCACAACATTGAGATTACGGCACCCATCACTGGCGAGTTCTATCTCCGCTTCACTGTCAACTACTTCAATGGTATTGACAACCTCGTAGGCTTTAAGTATGCAACTGCCCGTGAACACGAAGCTGTTATTGCCAGCTACAACATTCCTGCTTCTGGAAATCAGTTCGTTGAATACACAGCCACAGTTACTGTTAAGGAAAAGGCTGGTAAGGAAGAAGAGGTTATCGCAGAGCTTTGGATTGGCGAAGAAAAGGTTGCTACCACAAACGCCACCTTGACTGCCAATGCAGACACTGAAATCGCACTGACCTTCACTCCTGATAAAGCTATGAGCGGAAACGCTTATATAGCCGTATACAACGACGAAATAGATCTCACCACCGAGGAGCAGGCTGTGACCATTGCTGGCGCTCTTGTTTTGGATGATACCGCAGCAGGCACTGAACTCACTCAGGGTACCTATCCTGCAGTCCTCATGAAATACATCGCTCTCGATGGTTGGAACACTATCTGTGTACCGTTTGCACTGACCAGCGAGATGCTCAACAGCATCTTTGGTGAAGGATGGAAGGCATACGAGTTCAAGAGCTATGCTAACGGAGAGCTAGGCTTCAGCACTACTACCACCTTCTACGCAGGCTATCCCTACATCATCTACGTAGAGACCGCAGCCAGCAATCCTGAAGGTGTAGTATTGCACAACGTGAACATCGCCCGTACAACAGCTCAGTACGACTACCATTCGGGAGCATACTTCCGTGGAACCTACGCTCCTGTCACCGACGGAAACTGGGTTAAGGAAAATGCCACAAATAATATATATGGGGTAACCAGCGAAGGCAAAATCAGAAAGGCTGGCACCAGCGCCTCTATCGATGGCTTCCGCGCTTACTTCGAATTGCCTGCAACAGTGTCCAATCCTTCACTCGTCGTTGATGGCATCGCAACTGGCATCAATGACCTGCAACTGAATATCGACAAGGATGCTGTCATCTATGACATGAGCGGACGTCGTGTTGATACACTGAGCAAGGGCATCTACATCATCAATGGTAAGAAAGTCATTGTAAAATGAAGCAATATGAGTTTGCCGCTTATCAACAGTAGGCGGCAAACTCCAACACTATAGATTCACTGATTATTAACACCATAAAAGCATACAGTCATGCAAAAGAAATATAAATCACCCCTCATCAAGATGCACCTCTTGCATACTTTCATGGCAATGTCGACATTAGACTCCTCAAAAGACGACCAGCAGGTTAAGACCGATGATGATGAGTTTAACGGCAAGTTCCGGGCTCCCAAACGTAACTTGTGGGAGGAAGAGTAAAAATACGCTTAATCAATTTATATTACACAAAAAAGAAAGATGAAAAAGAAAGTTATTTTCAGTGCCATAGCACTGTTATGCACATTAATGCTCCATGCTCAAAGCGTGAAGATTAACGGAGTCGCTCAGATGAACCGCGACAACGATGGCAATCAAATGCACCTTCAATATGTTGGATGGAGCTCAGATTTAGGCAAGGCCATTTCTATCTCTGACTATGGTATTTGGTCTATGACATGGGACGGCAGCACCCTTTCAGCTCCTGTAAAAAATCCCGCTTATAGCGTTTCCGACTTCTATTCCGGTGGCAAATTCACCGATTTGGAAAAAGCAAAATGGGCTAACAATTTCCTGCTTATGTCTGGTAACTCTGGCTCACTCTTCGTTGACAACCAGCTGATAACCATCCACGCACGCGACGAGTCTTCTACAACCGACGAGGTTTTGTTTGCAGTACGTAAGTGGAATGCCAAAACTGGTGACCTGCTTTCAGGCGGCAGCGACTTCTTCCCGAAGTCTGCTACACTGGAGTCAGCCGGTATGGCCTACAATCCCAAGGACGGAAAAGTCTATGGTCTGTTCTACCTGACAGGTCAAGACCTTCCCTCCAGCATCACCGATGACCCCAACTACTTCCAGGATCAGGACGACGACATGACCGACGGTGACGCAGGTTACTGCCTCTGCACCATTGACCCGGGCACCATGGCTATCACTCCCATCACTCCTGGACTATACTATTACAACTTCGTTACCTTCGCCATCAACAGCGAGGGTCGCGCTTTCGCTCTGACAAGCGGTGGCACCAGCGGTGCTGTAGAGACAGATGGTAAAATTACCGACATCAATGGCAATTTGGCAGGTGCACACCTCTGCGAGTTTGACCTCACCACCGGTCTGATGAAGACCAAGGCTCAGCCTGCCGTTGACCCCGAAACAGGTGAACCCTACACAGAATATGTGAACATCTACGACCATGGCACAGGATATTGCTCACAGGCAAGACGCCAGTCTGCCTGCTTTGCAAAGAGCAACCCGAACATCATGTACTGGAATGGCTATGTAAATAGTGGTAAGGGCATCAACGAATGGGGATCATGGGCAAACCTGCCTGATAGAGAATGGCGTACAAATGGTAAGTACGACACCGCTCTCTATGCTGTTGACATCAACACTGGTGCTGCCACTAAGCTATCCAACATCAACAACCGCTTCACCTTCTCTGTAATGTGGGTAGAAGATGACGACTCCAGCATCGGATCTGGCATCGACGTTATGGAGGGTCACTACAACCCGACCGGCATCAACGACATCAACACCAAGAACGAAAACACTACCGACAACGGATGGTACAACCTCCAGGGACAACGCGTATGCAATCCCAGCAAGGGCGTATTCATCAACAATGGTAAAAAGGTAGTGGTTAAATAACAAACTAATGAATATCAGGAGAGATGTGTCTCAGCAGGCACATCTCTCTTTTTTACTGGTATAGTTGGCTTCCTTAAATACATGTGTCAGGCATGGCATATCTGATATGCTACATGCACAGTTCCCCATCCCTACCGTATTGCTTTAAGAGGGCAACGGCATCATTATTGTTTTATAGAAGTACGCTCTTCACTTTCCTATCTCCCAACATTGGCTGATTAATGGTTCCCCATTGTATTCCTATCACGAGAATAGCCCTCACACGATGTAGTCTGAGAGCTGCTGCATATCCTGGTGTGTCATGCCCTTAACAGGCACAATGTGCGACTACGGAGTTATAGTTTCATCACACGTTTCATATCCAGATTCTCCATTCCTTCTGGGCAATGGGTGGAGAGATACACTGTAGGATTGTCTTTCACGAACTGTCTTACGCGGTCAAGGGTGATGCGGGCAGCGTCTTTGTCTTCATAGACGATGCTGAGTTTGTTAGCCTTGAGTGCGGCATCGCAGTAAGTCACATCGCCATGGAACATGTAGAATAAGTCTTCGTATTCCAGTATTACGATGCTATTACCCTTGGTATGTCCTTTGGCTTCTATGAAATACAAGCCGTCGGCAATCTTTTCCACTGCAGGGAAGTTCTTGTAAGCGCCATCCTTATAGGTCACACGCACAATATTTTCTCCCTCCAGTTTCATGACATCGGCATCCTCGGGAGCGATGTACACCTTGGCATTGGGGAAGAAGCCTATGCAGTCGGTATGGTCGTTGTGCTTATGTGTGATAAGAATCTTTATCACCTGCTCGGGCTTGTATCCCAGGTTTGCAAATGCCTGCATATAGTCGTCAACCTGCTCACCCATATACAAGGGAGCACCCAACTTTTTAGCTGGAGCCTTGAAGTCTGCATTGAAACCTGTATCAATGAGGATTACCCCCTCGTCGGTGTCAAGTAAGAAGTTTTGCAGACTGCTGCGGTAGATGATTTGCTCATCAAAATATTCTTTTCCTTCTTCACCTCCGAAGGCAAAACTTTGATTCATAAAGCCGTTGTCAAACATTCTCACGGCTTTGATAGCATTGATTTTCATGGTGTTTGGTATTTATTAAAGTTGTACATTTCTCTTATTCTTTGTTTTTCTTCACCAGGGAGTGAAGTAAAATAGGCTTTCCATTCTGGGCAGAAATTGATATGCCATCGCCATAATCGTCCTAAAAGGGATGTTGATTTACGATCGTGATATGCACGAAACCGACAGTTCTCGCAATTGTATGCCATAGTGTCTGTATTTTATAAATGTGTAGATTAGAGTTGCTATTCCGTAAAGATATCATTTTTTTCATTTATCCTGCAAAGCTTGCCAACCATTCTTCAATCATTCCTGTTGTTATGTCGCTGTAGCTATTGACCTCCACGTTTCCGCCAATCATCCTCTTAACATAGCTGAAAGGCAAAAACTGAATACTTAATAGCCACATCTCCAAACTTATTGGCTACCTTTGCCGTGATATGGACATTGTATACGAAGACAACCACCTGTTGATCGTCAATAAACACTGTGGCGAAATCGTTCAGGGCGACAAGACGGGCGACGAGTCTATGGCAGAAACCTTGAAACGCTACCTAAAGGAGAAATATGCCAAGCCTGGCAACGTCTTCTTAGGTGTCGTCCATCGTCTGGACCGTCCTGTCAGCGGGTTGGTGGTTTTTGCCCGTACCAGCAAAGCCCTGTCGCGTCTCAACGACATGTTTCGCAAGGGCGAAGTGAAGAAGACCTATTGGGCCATCGTGCCTCGCAAAGGCGGGATGCCCTCCCCCACCGCCGCCCCCATCATGTTGCACCATTGGCTTACACGCAACGAGCAGAAGAACATCAGCCGTGCCTACGACAACGAGGTGCCAGGCAGCAAGGAGGCACGCTTGGAATACCTGACACTCAGTGTCAGCGACCGCTATGCGTTGGTAGAGGTACACCTCTTCACCGGCCGTCATCACCAGATACGCTGTCAGCTGGCTAAGGCAGGCATGCCCATCAAGGGAGACCTGAAATATGGCGCACCACGTTCCAATGACGATGGAGGCATCTCCCTCATGGCACGACGCATTGCTTTCACACATCCCGTTTCACGACAGCCCATCGACATCAGTATTGATGTTCCTGACGATAACCTATGGCAAACACTTTGCGAACAATGGCAACAACCTGCCAGACACTGAACACTTCTTTCTTATGAGGCAACCGGCATCACGTTCCTTTCATACACTCCTAACATACCGAACATGGTTCGTTGTGTTCACCTGTGTTGCAACAATGCTGGCTGCCTGTTCGCAGGGCGATGACAATATGGCAGAGATGCTCAACAGCAAAGCCTATGACTTCCACTACCGCAACCTCGACTCCACGCAATACTATGCTCAACAGGTTCTGACGGTTCCCGATGCTTCGGACATAACCCGCGCCGAAGCATTCAACCATCTTGCCTTTGTCCAGTTGGCACGCATGAACTACTTGCAGGCACGCCACCTGCTCGACACCATTCCCCTTGTCACACAAGACCACATCGAGCTCCTTGTTGCCGATGTGCAGCTGATGCGTCTATGTCAGCGCTGTTCGGAGAACAAGCAATTCTATGACCATCGCGAACATGCCGAGCAACATCTGCACCGCATACGTGAGGATATTGAGACACTCACACCGCATCAGAAAGAGCGTTTCATCTATGCCGAGAGCGAATACAACATTGTGCTGTCCACCTATTACTATTATATGGGCTTGGAACAAGAGGCTGCCGATGCACTGGCACAGCTGCAGACAAGAGAGTGGCTTACCCAAGACACGGCACAATACCTGGCTTACCTCTACAACTATGGTGCCGGTGGCTCCATCACGGACGGTACTGCCGAGCAGATAGCGCAGCAGGAGTGGGAACTCCTGACTCGCTGCTATCAGATTGCCGCCAAGCACCAGTACCCTTATTGGCGTGCCAATGCTCTGCAGTCGCTCAGCGAGCACTTGCTCAACCCCGCGCAGCGCGACACGCTGCTGCATCACAACCGCTCTTCTCTTCAGTTGCTCAACACCGCCGACACCCCTGACAGTCTCTTGGCAGGTCAATTCGCCACTGAAGCACTCGATTTCTTTGCTGGCTATGGCGATGTCTACCAGATGGCCGGCGCCTATCGCACATTGGCACGATGTTATCAGCAGATAGGCGACTATAGTAACGCCCTCACCCTACTCCACGATGCGCTTGATGCCGACACCCTCATCATGCAAGCCCCCGACCTCGTGGCATCCATCTGCGAACAGCTGTCCATTGTCAGTTCCGCCCTTAACGACAAGGCGCAGAGCGATCACTACCGCAATCAGTATCTCGACCTCATAGGGCGCACACAGCAAGACAAAGCCCAAGAGGCACTGGCAGAACAACTCGGCAGCGGCGACCAGCAGCGCACCACCATCATCATCATCATTAGTGTATTACTTCTCCTCTCTGTGTTCGTCACCCTGTTTCTGATATGGCGGCAGCGTCACCGCAACGCCCACGAAAGCAGACTGAAGACGTGGCGCCAGCCTCTTAGCGAGTGGTCGACGCAACAAGCGGCACAACATAAGGCGTGGCAGGAAGAACAGGAGATAGCGGCAGAAATGCTGCAGAGCGAGGAACTGCTGCTACAGACACATCAGCTCAAATACATGGAACAACGTGCCAAGCTGGCTATCGTGAACAGCATCACACCGCTCATCGACCGCATATTGGTGGAATACCAGCGGGGAAAAGGCACACTGAATGACGAGCAGCGCAATTATATCAACGAACTGACGCTGAAGATTGAAGACTATAACAAAACGCTCACCCAATGGATACAGATGCAGCAGGGCACCCTCAACATGCACATTGAGAGTTTCCCCGTTCAACACCTGTTCGACATTGTGGCACACAACAAGACAAGCTTCACGCAGAAAGGTATAGACCTTCGCATTGAAAACACCGACCTGTGGGCTAAGGGCGACCCCACCCTCACCCTGTTCATGATCAACACCATCACCGACAATGCACGCCGTTTCACGCCCGAAGGAGGACACATCACCCTTACCACCTTGTTGACGGGGAAGATGGTTGAGATCAGCATCAGCGACAATGGCACTGGCATGAGCAACGAAGTCTGCGCTAACCTATTCAAACTCCATGCCCCCCTCGCCACACCTCATGGCAGCGAGTCGCAACATCACGGCTTCGGATTGCTCAATTGTAGGGGCATCATAGAGAAGTACCGTAAGATGTCGCCAGTGTTCTCTGGCTGCGAGATAGGTTGTAGCAGCACTCTGGGCAAGGGCAGTCGTTTCCATTTCCGTTTACCTCAAGGCATCCGTCGCACCCTGACGGCACTGCTTTTGCTGTTGTCACTCACCATGCAGGCACGCCAACATCAGACACATCCGCAGACAGCGGCGCAATGGGCGGACAGCGTCTACTACGCCAACATCTATGCACACTACGAGGATGCACTCAACGGAGCTGCCAAGGCACTGAGCATCATCAACGACACATACCGGAACGCATTGCAGAACAACCTCGACACACTGCTTACTGAAGGAACACTGTCTACCATACCGCCGGAAGTGGAATGGCTGCACCACAACATTGACGCTCCTTACGACGTTATTCTCGACATACGCAACGAAGCCGCCATAGCCGCATTGGCATTGCATAAGTGGCAGACTTACTACTATCACAACCGCGTCTACACCCTATTATATAAGGAGCTCCATGCCGACAACATGTTAGTAAGCAACATTAAGGAGTTGCAACACAACATTGGCAAGAAGAATGTCACCATCATCTTTCTCCTTGCCCTGCTCATCGGCTCGCTGTTGACATTCTACCTGCACTACATCCGTCCGCGGAGGCAGCAGCGACAGCACATGGCGTTGGTGGGTAACATCACCCAGACGCTACAGGGCGACAGCTCGTATGAAGACAAGCTGCAACGCATTAGACGCATAGACACCTCTACCCTGCCCTTCAACCTCAAACAACTCGTCACCGACATCACCGACACGCTTAATGCCGATATCGCACTACAACAGCAATACGACGACAGCATGACGCTGATCAGCGACCAGCACAGACGTGTTGACTTCGAGAAGCAACGGCTGCACATCACCAACAGCGTGCTTGACAACTGCCTCTCCACACTGAAGCACGAAACGATGTACTTCCCCACCCGCATCCGCCAAATGCTGGAAAACGACCGTATGCAAGCCAACGACGCACACGAGATGACGGCATACTACCACACCCTCCATGCCCTACTCGCTGCACAGGCACAGCAACAGACCGAGACTACACCTCTGCCATCACCACAGAAGATGATGACCATGCTTGCCGACACGCTGCAAAGCATGCAGAAGGGAAAGGCAGAATGGATTATACAGACTTCGTCCTTACCGCATTACTCGCTGATAATATGCCGGATAGATTGTGGCGCCATTGCCGACAAGCCCTATGCCAACCTCTTCAACTTCGACGAATACGACAACCAGCCTCTGCTCCTCTGTCGCCAGATAGTGAGAGACATCGGCGAAAGCACCAACTACCGTGCATGCGGCATCAAGGCAACGGCACAGGAAGGAAGACACACTGTCATTGCCATCACACTGCCGGAGAAAGTGGTGACAGCATGGCGAAAAACAAGGAACAACACATAACGACAATAAACATATATCCCCCATCAAACCATAATAACAACCATGAAACCATTCAAAGTTATCATCGTGGAAGATGTGCCTTTAGAGATGAAAGGTACCATCGGCATCGTTCGCAACGACATACCCGAGGCCGACATTATCGGCACCACCGACAACGAGCAGGAATACTGGCAGTTGCTGAAGAAACAGTTGCCCGACCTCATTCTGCTCGACCTGGGATTGAGTGGCTCCACCACCATAGGTGTTGAGATTTGCCGTCACACAAAGGAACAGCATCCAGACATCAAGATACTGATTTTCACCGGGGAGACACTCAACGAGAAACTTTGGGTCGATGTTCTTGATGCCGGATGTGATGGTATCATCCTCAAGACCGGCGAGATGCTCACACGCAACGATGTCATGAGTGTAATGGATGGCAAGCAGTTGGTGTTCAATCAGCCCATCCTTGAGCGCATCGTAGAGCTGTTCAAGCACAATGTAGGCAGTCAGATGATGCGTCAGGAATCCGTCATCGACTACGAGATAGACGAATACGACGAGCGTTTCCTCCGACATCTCGCACTGGGATACACCAAGGAGCAGATAGCCAACCTGAAAGGCATGCCTTTTGGCGTCAAGAGTATAGAAAAGCGTCAGAACGACCTAATACAAAAGCTCTTCCCCGATGGCAACAACGGCATGAACATCAATGCTACACGTCTGGCGGTGCGTGCCTGCGAACTGCACATCCTCGACCTTGAAAACCTGCAACCCGACCCGGCATAATGAAACCTGCACAACTCACCCGCATCCTGCTCATATGCTATCCCGTTCTAGCTTTTGTCACGTGGATATTCAGTGTCATGATGCCGCAATGGCAAGGGCATTCCCTTCTGTCGCCAACCAACATCCGACACCTTGCCACGCACACCGTGGCTGACACCGCCCCGTGGCTGCTCTATGCCGCCATGGTAGCCGTCATTGTCGGCAATCTGCGTGTCATCAGCCATACATTATCCCAAGCTACTGCGCCTAAAGGCAAGGTATGGCTCTATCTTTTGGGCGAGGTGCTACTGTTAGCAGCTATGATATATCTCCTAGTGGTGCAGCATGGGGCCGCATTGCGGGGCATCAATGGACAGATGTTGTCGCCACAACTCATTGCCATAGGTCCGTTTCTGCTTCTGCTCATCCTCATCATTCTCAGCACAACAGCTGCCTGGCACCTACATGCCGTCACCACATGGCATGAATCATACCGCATGTGGGTGAGAGGTCTGCAACAGTTTTTACCCTACGTCATCCCTCTCGCACTCGCCGTACACTTGGCGTACACACTGGGATCTATCATCTGGGGATAAACCGCACCCATTGTAAACAGCCCCTTGCCCCCAATGCAAGAACGCACTTCAACAACATGGAAAACCAACTGATTGGCAAATAGTTAACAAATACTATTAAAGAAGTGTAAATATTTTCCAATGTAAGACAGAGTGTGTACTTTTGCAGCATCTTAATGAGCAACCGCTCAACCATCAGCAAAAAACAATTATTACATACCCTATTCATTATTTCAATTCAAAATCAACAACATGAAAAGACTTCTACGTTTTTCAGTTATGAGCCTCATGGCTCTCATGTGTTCCACCGCCTTCGGTCAGACAACAAAAGACATCCTGACCGCAGAAGGATTTGGACTTGACAAAGGCACACAGTACAAGGAGTACACTGGTAAGAAGGCTACTTCTGATGCTGAGTACTATCTTAATTGCGCCACTGGTTCAGAAGGAATCTTCTTCCAGATTCGCACTAATGGCTCCAACTCAGGTATCGTTACCACTAAAAGTGGCGGTACTTTGAAGAGCATTACTATTGTATTCAACGAAACTACTGTCGACCAACGCGTGGTTGACATTTATGGCAACACCAATGCCTACACCAATGCTGCTGATCTCTATGCTACAGGTAGCAATAGCAACCAAGGCACAAAGATCGGTGCCTTAGCCAAGGCTAACGGCTTGAAGCAGACCCTCAATGTTGAAGGCAACTATCCTTTCTTCGGTCTTCGATCAAACCAAGGTGCTCTCTACATCGATACCATTATCGTAGAATGGGCTGGTAGCGTACAGGCACAGCTCACCATCAGCGGAACAACACCATTCACCACATCTACCACAGTGACCATCACTCCGTCTAGCACTGACAACGATGTGTACTACACCACCGATGGTTCAGACCCCAAGAACTCTACATTGCTCTACACCGCTCCTTTCACCATCACCGAGACCACTACCGTCAAGGCTTACGAAGAGGGTGCTAACCTCACAGCTGAAAAGACTTTCACCAAGCAGGACGTCACTGTTCAGGAAGTTGCCAACATTGCAGCCTTTAAAGCACTTGAAAAAGACGTTGAAGCAAAGCTGAAGCTCAACAATGCACAGGTTCTCTACGCCAATGGTAACGACATCTATGTGAAAGACGCCAGCGGCGCTATCGACTTCTACAGCACCGGTCTCACACTCACTACCGGCCAAAAGCTTAACGGAAGCGTTATCGGTAAGAAAGCTGTCTATGGAAAGATTCCCGAACTGACCAAGACTGAGAACACCAACGCTAACGACATCACCATCACTGCTGGAACAGCTACAGCTCAGACCGTTACCATCGCCAACGCCAAGAGCGACGCTTTGGTATGCGACCTCATCAAAGTGGAAAACGTGAAGATTACCACTAAGACCGTCGGCACACGCACTGATACCTACGCCTACATCGGCACCGACAGCATTCAGGTTTATGACAAGTGGAAGCTCGTTTCCGGCACTCCCGATGCCAACACCAACTACACCGTAGAAGGTATTCTCATTCCTTTCAACGACATCTACGAAATCTATCCCACAGTCAACTACCTCAACGAAAGTGGTGGCGGTTCAACCACACAGCAAGCTGCTAACATCCAAGCTACTAAGGCTCTCGCAGAGAACACTATCGTAGAAGTACAACTCAACAACGCACAGGTCGTTTACGTGAACGGCAACAACTACTACGTTCGCGACGCCTCTGGTGCCATCGACTTCTACAACACAGGTCTCAACCTACAGCAGGACCAGATCCTCAATGGTAAAGTTATCCTCAAGTATGCTCCCTATCGCAACCTTCCCGAACTTGTGAAGTGCGACCAGACCAACGCCGACAACCTCACCATCACAAGCGGTACAGCTGCTCAGCCTAAGGTTATTGCCAATGCTACCGACGTACAGACCAATCTCTGCGACCTCGTTCAGCTCAATGGTGCTCAGTTCTTCGACGACAACGGCACTGTAAAAGTTGGCACAACTGACAACTCTGTAATACCCTACAACACCTTTAAGATTGCTGAGTTCAACGACTTCAACACCTACGTAGGTAGCAACAGCTACACTGTGGTAGGTATCGCATACATCTTCAACACTACATTGCAGATTGCTCCTATCACAATCACCAACACCACTGGCATCAACGGCATCAGCACCGAGCAGGACAATGTCAACACACCTGCCTACAACCTCGCCGGTCAGCGTGTTAACGACAACTACAAAGGCGTAGTGATCAAGAACGGTAAGAAATATCTGAACAAATAATACCACACCATTTATTCACAGACGTACCTGCGTCGTGACAAACATCCATTGGGGAGCGCAATAAGTGCTCCCCATTTTTATTTGTTTTGGCACCCTGCCCGACGGCAAGCAAGAATCGGCTAAGAAAGACATGACAAACAAAGGAATAGCCCAAGACCATGCACATCGGCAGCTGACTACGAAAAAATGCCACTGATTTTGCTTTCGCTATCTTCCCCATCCTGTACAGCACCAAGCAACCTTCACCATTCCATCAAGCCACAATGACAGACCAATGTCAACAACCTTGCATACCAATATCAACAAAGAGGGGGCGGTTAATATTTAATTTTACAATTAGGAAAACCTTGGCAACAGTGGTTTTAATGCGTTATAATGCTAAATGTTCATTTAACACTAATCGCACAACGAAGGAAAATTCATTTGCATCGAACGAATCGAATACAAGAGATGTTTACTCTCCACTCATCTCCTTTTCCACTACCTTCCGTAACACGGTGGGATTATCAAGAGGATTCTTCACTTTATTAATCTTCACGGTATTGATGATGGGGTCGCCTATACGTTCTGCTTTTTCTTGATTTTCCTTGAGAAAGATTTCGTTGCAATAGAGCACGATGTGCGAGTCGGCAAGATAGATGACATATTGTTTTTGAACAATGGTCTGGTTGTCTTCATAGTTTTCAAAATAGAGAATCCGAGCAGGGTATCCTCCCACCTTCACGGTCTCAAGATGTTCGCCTACAAGTTTTCCATTGTCTGCCCTCATCTCTCTGGCCATCTTTGCCATTGCTACCGCCTGATCGATTTCATCAAACTCAACGGGCATGAAGGTCTTGACCAGATGGAACCATACCACATCGGAAAATGGATGATAGAGATCAACCATATTTTGGAAAGCATCAAGTCCGCCCCACTGGGAGGCATCAACACACCAGCCTGTAGGCATACCGATATAAAACAACTCATTCTTATACTTCACGGGGAAAGATTTGGCATCGATCTTCAGTGCCATCGTGCTATTGGCCGACAGCAAAAAGATGGTCAACAAGAGAACAGAGAAGCGAGCAAATGTTGTCGGGCGATGGAAGTGTGTCATGAAGGTGTGGGCTTAATGGGTTATGGTAGAGAGTAAAGTATGTATGGATTGTTGGACGCATGTATCTGCCATGCGCATTTGTCAACATCATCGTTATACACAAAGGTAACACTTTAATCTCTTGCACGCACACGTTCCATCGGATTGTTCCGTTTGTCGGTCCGATAAATTACACCTCGTGTATAATCATATTGAAAAGTAAGAGACGAAGGAAGGAGAAACAGTAAAGAAAACGATAAAAACGAGAAGCGATGACAGTTGCATCGCTTCTCGTTTTGTCTGAATGTCCTCCTCATTGTTAATCCGTTATTATTGGGCTGCGCCAAACGTTACTTCAGAAACTCTCTGAGGGCGTCGACATGCTCTTGAGGTGTTGCCCAACTTGTTGCAAAACGTGTGACAGCTCTACCATCGGGCAGCTCTTCCCATACTTCATAGAGCACATTGTCGTACAGGCGTTGCATGATGTCGGGCGTCAGAATAGGGAACTGCTGATTGGTGGGCGAGTCTATATATAAAGGTATACCTTTCTCAGCGAACAGCTGTTTGAGTTGCATAGCCATATCTATGGCATGTCGGCTGAGATGGTGATAGAGTTCATCGGTAAAGAGCGTGTCGAACTGCAATCCCAGCACCCTGCCTTTAGCAAGCAGTGCCCCGTGTTGTTTTACAATAGAGAAGAAATCCTTCGGTGCATCACCTTTGGGAAAGACTACAGCTTCACCGCAAAGTGCTCCTATTTTTGTTCCACCGATGTAGAACACATTACAACATTGAGCCAGTTGCGACAGCGTGATATCGGCTTCCTTGCTTGCAAGACCGTAGCCGAGTCGGGCTCCGTCGATGAATAGAGGGACCTCAAATTGTTTACAGATGTCGTACAACGCCTGCAGTTCGCCATGGCTGTAGATGGTGCCGTACTCTGTGGGGAAAGAGATGTAGACCGCTCTGGGCTGTGCCATGTGCTGCCATGTGGGATCGTGATAGAACTGGACGAAATAATCCCGCAACGTGTCAGGATTCATTTTTCCACTTTCAGCAGGCAAGGTTATTACCTTGTGTCCGCTGTGCTCTACTGCACCAGCTTCGTGTACTGCGATATGTCCACTCTCTACCCCCACTACCGCGGCATAGCGTGGCAGGATAGCGTCAATAACAGTGGCATTGGTCTGTGTGCCTCCGACAAGGAAGAACACATCAGCATCGGGACATTCGCACGCCTGTCGTATACGTTGGCGTGCCAAGGCGGTGAAGGAGTCTTCTCCATAACCGTCTTCCTGCTGCATATTGGTCTCTACGAGGCGTTGGAGGATGAACGGGTGGGCTCCTTCATTGTAGTCGCAAGTAAACGATATCATAGCACGAGGGGTGAGATGGGAAGTTAGTCTTCGTCGGCCTCGTATTCGTCAACCACTTGGTCGGCAAGCGAGAGGTCTTCTGCGGATGTCTCTACTGTAGTGAGGTAACTTTCTTCTGTGAGTCGTTCTTCGTCGTACTCGTCGTCCTCGTCTTCCTCATTATAGTCGATATCCTGTGGCAGGTCGTCGTTGTCGAGCAGTGACTTGGACTGTGGCTCGGGATCGGGAGAAATGGTTTCTACAACTGGTTTGACTTTGGCAAAGATGGCTTCTACCCATGAGCCTTTATTGATTTCGAGCACTGAATAGTGGTCTTTCATCATCTTGTCGTACATGCCGCCAGCCTTTTTAAGCCTTTCTTTTGGCAAGGTGGTCGTGCTGATATAAAATGCTGACAGAATAATGTGCTGTACGTTGGAAGGTAGGCTTTCCCATCCACCACCGAAGTTACGCCCAATCACTTCGAGAAGTTTGGCTGACGAGATATGATGAATGTTCTCGTAGGTAAGGTCGTTGATACGCTGAATGGGGCGTTTTTTGACACCGAGTTTGAATTTTTTGGTATCATCAATCCACGACTGTCCAATTTTGAAGCCTCTGTTTTTGAATTTCTTCACCACCTCAGCCTGTCCAGTCATGACGCGTTCCAACTCGAAGGCGATGGCGATAATGCTGCGATAGTGAGCTTCGTTCTCCTTGAACTCGTTATCCTTCAAGCCAGCCTGCCACATCCGTATGATGTCGTTTTCCTGCAGTTCCCAAACGTTGCCCTTGGTAAGGGTCTTGAGGGTGATAGTTTTTTTTGCCTTTGCCATATTCTTATTGTTATTGATGATATTTAGTCGTTATAGTATTATCCTAAAATGAAATTGTCGGCATCGCGAAGCACATTGAACTTACTCAAAAAGCGCTCCCGCTCCTCAATAGAGAGCTTGGCACTGATGACCTGCTGTACGTCATCCTCTGCTGAAGCCAAGACCTTTCCTTTAGGGTCAATGATGACGGTGCCGCCATTGTAGTGAGCCCCCATGTCGTCGCCAACCCTGTTGGATGCCACAACGAAGCATTGGTTCTCGATGGCACGTGCCTGCAACAGGATGTCCCAGGGCGTCCGACGCGGCTGAGGCCAGTTGGCGGCGATGAGTATGCTGTCGTAATCGTTGCGGTTGCGAATCCATACTGGGAAACGAAGGTCGTAGCATGTGAGCAGCAAAAAGCGCATGCCCTTATAGTCGACGATGACTCGCTGGCAGCCAGGTGTGAAGGATTTATCTTCGCCTCCCATAGTGAAGAGATGGCGTTTGTCGTAGACGGTGGTCTTGCCTGAAGGCTCGACAAAATACATCCTGTTGACAAAATACTCTTTGTATCCTTCCTCCAGCCTCTCAGCCACAGTGCCACACAATACCATGCCATACTGTGACGCCATGTGCTGCATCCAGGGCAAAGCCTCCTTGTTGGAAGAAGGAATGGTAGACGGCTGTGTGACAAAGCCCGTCGTCCACATTTCAGGCAACAGGCAAATGTCCGCCACTTCTATCTGGCTCAGTAATTCCTCAGCCTGAATCATATTCTGCTGGGGATTTTGCCATGCTATGGAAAACTGAATGGCGGCTATCTGAACATCGGATGGTGTCATAATGGTCATGTATGGACTGCAAATATAAGCAGTATTTGCAATATCACGATTTACTAGGCCTTAATAATTTTTATTTTCACAAATAGTGATACCTTTGCCAAAGAACAATTTTGACACACTAAATGCACACCAGAGAAGAGAAATTAGCCGCATTCGGTCGTCTGATGGACGTGCTTGACCGCCTGCGCACCGAATGTCCTTGGGACCGCAAGCAGACCAACCAAAGCCTACGCACAAACACTATAGAAGAGGTGTACGAATTGAGCGACGCCATCATTGACTCTGACACACATAATATAAGTAAAGAGCTGGGCGACGTACTGATGCACGTACTATTCTATGCCCGCATAGGAAGTGAGACAGGCGACTTCGACATTGCTGATGTATGCAATGCCGAGGCAGAAAAACTCATCTTCCGTCATCCACACATCTATCCGCCAAAGACTGAAGAGAAAGAAACAGCCTCCCCCACAGCCACCACTGCCGAACAGGTGTTACACAACTGGGAACAGATAAAGCTGCGCGAGAAAGACGGCAACCACAGCGTCTTGGCAGGAGTGCCAAAATCGTTACCCTCACTGATAAAAGCCTATCGCATACAAGATAAGGTGGGCAACTATGGTTTCGACTGGCAGCACCGCGATGAGGTGTGGGCCAAGGTGCACGAAGAGATTGACGAACTGCGCGCGGCCCTAAACAAAGAAGATACCCCCCATGCACAAGAGGAGTTTGGAGATGTACTGTTCAGTCTTATCAATGCGGCACGGCACTACCACATAAATCCTGACAATGCCTTGGAGACAACAAATAAGAAATTCATCTACCGATTCAACTATATTGAGCAAAAAGCCCATCAACAAGGACGCAACCTCAACGAGATGACGCTTGAAGAGATGGATGCCCTTTGGACAGAAGTAAAACAAAAAGAATAACCCATGGCGTAACAGCTAAAACATAAGCATCGTATTGGTGACATAGCCTAACAACGCCATCAACACATCATACCCTTAACCTCCTAACACCTTGAACAATGAAACCCACTACACTACTTTGCTCTCTTTTCCTCCTTATCATCCTGATGTTGGGCTGTAACAATAAAGGAGGAGCATCCTCAGACAAGAATGAGGCTGCTGACAGTTTATCACAAAACAAGGATAGCACCATCTATGGCACCTGTACAGAGGCTGCTATGAGTTCGTTCAGTATGGTCAACGAGCATAACGACACCTTGTTCTTTCTGCTTGAAGAAGTTGACACCGTTGCCAATGTGCAAGGCGGCATCTTCGAAGGCGACAAGCTGGCAGTCGTTGCACACGTTGTAGACGGCGAAATGGTAGCGCAGAAGGTGATAAACATCAACTCGCTGCGCGGAAGATGGATCAGCCTGGATAAGAACTTCGAGATTAAAGATGATGGTGTTGTAGAGTCTTCGGTAGAAGCCGAGTCAAACCCTTACACCTCATGGCGTATATGGAATGGTTTACTCATTTTGTCCAAAGACACCTTCAACATCCTGCAGTTAGGCCCTGACTCTCTGTTTCTGGAGAACCAGTCGGGCATCTTCACCTACAAGCGTCTATAACGGCTCC
Organism: uncultured Prevotellaceae bacterium; assembly: GCA_900320845.1. Taxonomy (GTDB): domain Bacteria; phylum Bacteroidota; class Bacteroidia; order Bacteroidales; family Bacteroidaceae; genus Prevotella. The sequence continues at coordinate 58,896 of ONTS01000002.1, forward strand.
TTACAGTCATCGCCCATGCTTTTTCGCATTCACATATTAGGCTGTGGCAGTGCTACTCCGACCCTGCGCCATGCACCTACATCACAAGTGGTGGAGCATGAGACGGGCACCTTTCTTATTGACTGCGGTGAAGGCACACAAGTACAGCTGCGAAAAAACAAACTGGGTTTTCAACACCTGCAGAACGTTTTCATCTCCCATCTGCATGGCGACCACTGTTTGGGACTCATCCCCATGCTGTCATCATTCTCTCTGCTGGGGCGCATAAAGCCGTTACACCTATTTGCGCCTGCAGAGTATGAGCAGCTGTTCCATGCCGAGATGGCATGCTATTGCCCATACAGCGACTACGAAATTGCATTCCACGGCATAGACACGACAAAGGAGGCGATACTCTTTGAGAACAGCTGTCTGGAAGTATCTACTATCCCCATGGACCATCGTGTTCCTTGTTGCGGATTTCTGTTCAGGGAGAAACCGTTGATTCCACATATCCGCCGCGACATGATTGATGCATTGCACATTCCGGTCAGCCAGATAATGAATATAAAGAAAGGTGCCGACTGGACTGATGCCGAAGGAAACCACTACACCCATGAACAACTGACAAAGCCGGCCCATCCTCCTCGCGCCTATGCGTTCTGTTCGGACACACGCTACATGCCTACACTACATACGATAATAAAGGATGTGGACCTGCTGTATCATGAAGCCACTTATGCCGAAGACAACCTGACAAATGCTGAGAAATACTTTCACAGCACAGCACGACAGGCAGCCCATGTGGCTAAAGATGCTGGAGTGGGAAAGTTATTGATAGGTCATTTTAGTGCCCGTTATCCCAATGAAAAAATACTATTGAATGAAGCTCAAGAGGTGTTTGCCAACACCCTTTTAGCTAATGAGGGTATGATTGTTGACGTGTAACCCTCCCCTATTGTTATTCCATTTCTACTACGGTGATACCTGCACCACCAAAGTCGACATGTTCGTCGTGGAAAGAGCGCACTTCTTTTCGCTCGGATAAGTATTTTCTTATCACCGACGAAAGTATGCCGTCACCTTTGCCGTGCAGTATGCGTACCGTATTCATACCTCGCACAATGGTTTCATCAATAAAAAGCTCTACTTTTTCCAATGACTCCTCGGCACGCATGCCGCGTAGGTCTATCGTAGTGGAATAATCGGCTGTGGTCAAGTCGGAAGTAGTAACAAAGACACTGGATCTGTTGCGCGAAAGGGTTGTAGGTTGCTGATGAGAGCGTTCAAAGTCAGTTTCAAGTTTTTTCCGGTCGATGCGCATTCTCATATTGCCAGTAACAACTATGGCTGAGGTGGCATCCAACGATTCGATGACACCCGTGCCTCCCATTCCTCTTATCTTGACAGGCATACCTACGTAAGGTGCCATCGTACTGCCTTCGCCAACGGTCTTAGTTTTACCTGCTGCGGTCTTGTATTTCTTATTTTGTTGTGCTTTGGTCGCAGGCTGCTCCAAGAGCTGATGTTTCTTCTCCTCAATATTCTTGCGGGCGGCTTTGGTAGCCTCCTTTTCAGCTCCCGTCTCGCGAATGCTGCGAATGGTACTCTCAATGAGTTTGTTGCTATCAGTCAGCAAGCGCTCCGCTTCTTGTCGTGCCTGATGCAGTATATTATCGCGTTCGTCTAACAGACGCTGACGCTTGAGCGAATACTTCTCTATACGCTCCTGCAATTGTTTCTCAAGCTGCGCCACACTCTTTCGTTTGTTGCTCCAATAGCGCCTGTCGCGATAGACATCGTGCAGGAAACGTTCCTGCTTGACATACTGCTCGCCCACATTGGATTTTATCTCTTCTATTAACGACAAAGGAAAGCCGACGCGTCGGGCAATGTCCAAGGCAAAAGAGCTGCCTGCCTGTCCCTGCACCAACTCGTACATGGGCTGCATATTGACATCGTCGTACAACATCGCTCCGTTCTGCACACCTTGATGGGTGGAAGCAAATAGTTTAAGGTTCTGATAGTGTGTCGTCACCAAGGTGCGACATTTTTTCTTCAGCAAATGATTGAGCACGACTTCGGCGATGGCTCCTCCTGCTGTAGGCTCGGTGCCGCCGCCCAACTCATCAATGAGTAACAAGGTGCGGTCGTCTCCTTCCTGAATCATGCGTTTCAGATGGCGCAGGTGACTGGAGTAGGTGCTTAACTCATCGTCAATGCTTTGGTCGTCACCGATGTCTATCATCATCTTATGAAACACGCCGACCTTTGACGATGGGCTCATAGGTACAGACAAACCGCATTGCACCATACACTGAAGCAGTCCTACAGTCTTCAAGCATACCGACTTGCCACCTGCATTCGGACCAGAGATAACAGTCATGGGAATGTCAGAAGTAAGTTGGATATTCAGTGGCACGCAACGCTGTCCTTGTTCCTCGCGTTTCTTGCGTAGCAACGGATGATAGGCCTCTTGCCATTCCACTACAGCACTATTTTCCACATGAGGCTCCATACCTTTCATAGTCTCGGCCATCAATGCCTTGGCGCGGGTGAAGTCGATGATGGACAACCATCTCATGGCTTGCTGTATTGTTTCGCGATGTTGACGCACCTCGTCGGTACAATCTTTCAGAATGCGTACAATCTCTGTGCGCTCATCACTCTGCAACTGTTGCAGGCGGAAGTTGGCTTGAACCGCTTCCTGCGGTTCTATATACACTAGATTGCCTCCTTGCGACTCTCCATGAGTGACACCTGCCACCTTATGACGATACATGGACGGCACAGCCAACACCAATCGTCCGTCGCGAACGACAGCGACAGCGTCCTCGCCGACAATCTTTTCAGCCTGCAAAGAGGTTAAGATGCGTTGTACACGGCCCGACATGCTGCGCATTTCTTGACGTATCTGCTGACGGAGATTATACAAAGTCTCGGAAGCATCGTCACGCATCTCTCCTGACGGGTCTATGATGCTTTCTATCGTACGCGAGAGATGTGGTAATCCATCAACATGGGCAGACATGGCGGCAAGGGTTGGCGTGAGTGGAAGGGTGTCGTCGGCGGTCTGACGCACAGCTGTGAGCGTCTGACGCACAGCACTTAAGAGCGAAAGGAGATGCGACAATTCTTCGATGGAGAGATAACAACCCTCCACGCGAAGCCGCTGCAACTCATTATGTAGGTCGTGATAACCCGAAATGGGGATGGCATCGTCCAACTGCAACAGCCGACGCATCTCAGTGATACACGACAGATGCTGGTTGATTTGCTTCACTTGAGTCATCACATGCATAACAGCCACCAAGCGCTTGCCTAATGGAGAGAGGCATAACGAGGTAAGCCACTGACGCACAGAGGCCAAATCAACTTTTTCTTCAAAGATATGTTGAGTATCCATGTCTTACACTGGGATTTCCGATGCGCACGTTGGTAAAGGAATTACAATTCTGTTTCTACTCCTACGCCTTTTAGTATGAGTGTCGTGGCGCCAAGGGTGAACAACGTTCCTGGCTCAATGACTCTGCGCTCGCCCTTACCTAATATGACATCACCGACAAAGGTACCGGTATTGCTCGGACCATCGCGAAGAATGTATTGCAGTGTTCTGTCGGCAGCACGCTTCACTTGCAAGACGCAGTGCAACAAATCCATACTGGGGTCATCAGATTCTATGCCCAGTTGGGTCTTGCTTCCCTTCATATATCGCCCTATGGTATTATCTCCTAAATGAAGCGGAAGATGCTGACGATAGTGGAAAACGTTCTCTATCACTACTAACGAACCACAAGGAACACTACCGCCATCCTCTCCTCCTGCACTATTGGCAGACTGAGCAGACGATGCCGGGCGAAGCTTGACACCAAACTTTTTATGACATGAGGGACATTCGAACACTAACGAATGTCCCTCCTCATATTGTGTTTCATCGAAGGTGATGGGCTTAGCACACTGTGGACAACGCACTTTCTTCATAAGCGAGCAGTCTGAATGTTTATTGGGTTATCTCTTTCACCCATCCAATCTTGAAATACTTATTATCTTGCATGAGTTTTAATGTCTCGGCAGCCGCTTCGTGAGTGGCAAAGACTCCATAGTATATATGATCGGCATACACATGCAGCTTATCCTTATCTAATCCGTCTTCTTTCTTGATCATATCGGCGTAAATGCGGCAGTTTTCTTCAGCAACATCACATGCCAGTACGATGGTGAAGTACTCATCGGGCAATACCTGCTGTTCTTCAGCAGAAGATTGACTGAACATATTGCGTACTTTGTCTAATACCTCTGCATGATTTTGCTCGTTAGCCTGTACTTTCTCTGTAGCCAACACTCGTAATGGGCTTGCTGCTTGCTGCGTAGTTGTTGGCATTTGGTTATCGCTGCCATGAAGGAAGGGTATGGACAGGAGCACCACTGCTACTGCGGCAGCGGCAACGGAAACTACACGGCGGACCGTGCTGACCTTCATGGTGATGACCTTCTCTTGTTGGTTGGCAATGGGGAGGGGCTGTATCTCAAAGCGTGGCAAGGCAAAGAGCGACGGTGTGAGGGCTCCAGACTCCAAAGGAAGGAAGGTATACTTACCGTCACGACTTTGCTTCAGTGTTCCGACACTATCGATATAGCACTCGCCCAGGGTCTTAACTCTCTCCTGCAAGGCACGGATGTCGCGCTGCATAAGCAAGGATGCTTTCTTATAATCGCACTTGGTTGCCTCCATGTAGCTTCTCACCAGTGTGCCATCGTTCAACACTAACTGCGGATTGAAACCTATGGTGCGGTGCGGAGGGAAAAAAGCCTGCTCGTCTTCATCATAGAATGATGTAGCGGCATGGGTCAGAAAACCGCCGACGCCGGGAACGATAACACATTCGTGATGAAGTAACAGGTGGTCGATATGACGAAATAGTTCTTTCATATTCCTAAATATATTTTAGTAGGGTTAACAATATCAGAGTTCTTTGAAATGACTTAAAGCGTAACGCCGCTCGCTCATGCAAAGGTAATAAGATGTTCGCAGGGAAACAAAGGTGGGGTTGAAAACTTGTTAATTACGATGTCAAGACATCTCTTCAATTGTCGATTTTAAAGTAATTTTATTTAACAAAATGATATATAACACTTTGTGTCAGCGCATTAAATATAAATACTATAAGTTTAACTGCTCCATTTCCTCATTGAGGGTTTCCCATTTGTTCATCTCCTCCTCCAAGGCTTTTCTCAGCGTTGTATACTCGTTGACGAGCACCATATTTGAAGCGTTGTCGGGTTGCACAAAGAGGTCATCCAATTCTTTCAGACGGGCTTCTATCTGCTCTATGTTCTTCTCAGCCTGCTTGATATTTTTCTCTACCCTGTTGCGTTGGCGCTGCATCTCCTTTCTTTCTGCATAAGACATCGATGAGGTGGATGCCGATTCTGGGTTCTTTTTAGATTGTGATACAGCCTTGTCATTATCTTTAGGTGACACAGATGATGTCATTGTGGCAGAAGTCTTCTTGTCTTCGAATGCCTGAAGTCGTTCCTTGTTGAAATGCTCACACCAGTCGTATATTCCACCGATGTATTCGCGCACTTGTCCGTTGCCGAACTCATAGACCTTCGACACTAAGCCATTCAAGAAATCACGGTCGTGGCTTACGATGATGGCTGTACCGTCAAACGCCTTGATAGCCTCTTTGAGTACATCCTTAGAGTGCATGTCGAGATGATTGGTCGGCTCGTCAAGGATGAGCAGGTTGACGGGTCTAAGCAACAGACGTAACATCGCTAGACGACTGCGTTCGCCGCCACTGAGCACCTTCACCTGTTTGTCTGAAGCCTCGCCGCCAAACATGAAGGCACCCAGCATGTCGCGTATCTTCAGGCGCACATCGCCTGTTGCCACCCTATCAATAGTGTCGTACACCGTAAGTGTAGGGTCAAGGAGCTGTGCCTCGTTTTGAGCGAAGTAACCTATCTGTACATTATGCCCCACTTTCAAATCACCGTCATGTTCAATATCGTTCATGATACATCTCACCATAGTGGTCTTGCCTTCGCCATTTCGACCTACGAAAGCCACCTTTTCTCCTCTGCGAAGGGTGAGGTCCACATGCGAGAATACATGTTTCACGTTGTCGGCCTGTGCAGTTGCATCACCTGACGAGGTAGATGTGTTGACAAAAGTCTTGCCCACATCCTGACAAATGACTGGAAAGTCGCCACTGCGTTGGCAAGGGGGAAACTTCAGACGGAGCGCACTGGTGTCCACCTCGTCTATTTCTATAGGCACTATTTTCTCTAGTTGCTTAATCTTCTGCTGTACCTGTACAGCCTTGGAAGGCTTATAACGAAATCGGTTGATAAAGTCCTGCGCCTCTTGTATCTCCCTTTGCTGGTTGGCGTATGCCCGTAATTGTTGTTCTCGGCGTTCGGCACGCAGCTTGACATACTCGGTATATTTCACTTTGTAGTCTGTCATGCGATGACACGACAGCTCTATAGTGCGGTCGGTGGTATTGTTAAGGAATGTTCGATCGTGGCTGACGAGCACCACACTGCCTGCTTTTTGTGCGATGAACTTCTCCAACCACATGATACTTTCAATGTCGAGATGGTTGGTGGGCTCATCCAGCAGCAACACCTCAGGTGCCTGCAAGAGAATTTTGGCAAGTTCTATACGCATTCGCCATCCACCGGAAAACTCGCGTGTAGGACGTTGGAAGTCGGAACGTTGAAATCCCAGGCCTGTCAGCGTCCTTTCTGCTTCGGCTTCATGATTGTCGGTATCCAACATGGCGCACCGGTCATTCAGTGCCGTGTACTGCTCCAACATTTTCATATATTCCTGACTGTCGTAATCGTCACGCAGTGCCAGCTGTTGCTCCATGTGCACCAGTTGCTCATGCATTTTTTGCACAGCGGAAAATGCCTTTTCCGTTTCGGCCATCACCGTAGTGTCATCGGCAAGTTGCATCACCTGCGGCAGATAGCCTACAGTAGTTCCTTCGGATGTGACGATGATGCCAGTCGTAGCCTTCATCTCTCCAGCAATGATTTTGAGCAGCGTGGATTTACCAGCACCATTGCGCCCCACCAGGGCTATACGGTCACGGTTGCCTATAGTAAAAGAGATGTGACTGAACAATTCGGTATTGCCGAAGAAAACACCTAAGTCAGAAAGAGTTATCATGATTGTATATTGCAGATTGTTTCGCTCGCTTCCGATGGCATATTTTGCAGGCGTTGAAAAGTTGGCATTCTCTTTATTCAACAATCCCGATGACGCTCTGACGAGTCATCACCGGGATTGCATGTTGCTCATAGTTTGAGCCTGTCAATGATTGTTATGCTTCTGCAGGAGCTTCTTCTGCTTCTGTTTCAGCAGGAGCGGCCTCTACCTCGGTAGCAACCTCAGCAGCGGTCTCTTCATTTTCTTCTGTAGCTTCTTCAGCTTCAGCTGCAGGCTTAGCGTTGCGCAGAGCCTTTTCTGCAGCAGCCTCAGCAGCGAGTTCAGCAGCGTTCTCAGCCACAACAGTTACGGGAATCTTCACTTCCACTTCCTTATGGAAATGAACGACAGCCTCGTATTCACCCATCTGGCGCACGTCGCGCATGGTGATAATCTTGCGGTCGATGTCAATGCCTTTCTTCTCCAAAGCCTCAGCCACCTGTGCAGCACCTACTGAGCCGTAGAGCTGACCGGAACGGTTAGCGAGAGAAGCTATTTCCACCTGAACTCCGTCGAGAGCAGATGCCTTCTTCTCGGCTTCAGCCTTCAGTGCAGCCAACTTATGAGCCTGCTGACGAAGGTTTTCAGCCAAAATTTTCTTTGCTGACTCGGTAGCAACCACGCCTTTACCCTGGGGGATGAGGTAGTTGCGACCATAGCCGTTCTTCACGGTTACGATATCGTTCTTGTAACCCAATCCGATGATATCTTCTTTCAGTATGATTTCCATATTGATTCTCCTTTCTTTTTATTTCATCATATCGGTTACGTAGGGCAATAACGCTATCTGGCGTGCGCGTTTTACAGCCTGAGCCACGCGGCGCTGGTATTTCAGAGAGGTACCCGTGATACGACGGGGTAAGAGTTTGCCTTGTTCGTTGAGGAATTTCTTGAGGAACTCGGGATCTTTATAGTCAATGTACTTGATACCGCTCTTCTTGAAACGGCAGTACTTTTTCTTCTTGGTATCGAGCGTCGGTGCGTTCAGATATCTGATTTCTGATTCTCTTGCTGCCATGACTTATACCTCCTCTTGCTTTGCGTTCAACTTATTGCGGCGTTTTTCAGCATACTGCGCTGCATACTTCTCAAGCTTCACGGTCATGAAGCGGATGACTTTCTCGTCGCGGCGGAAGCCTGTCTCAAGGGTCTTAACGATAGTGGGCTCAGCCTTATACTCAAGCAGAAAGTAGAAACCTGACGATTTCTTCTCAATCTGGTAAGCCAGCTTCTTCAGACCCCAAGCTTCCTCATTCAAAATCTCGGCGCCGTTCTCGGTGAGAAGGCCCTTGAATTTAGCGACCGTTTCCTTTGTCTGTTCATCAGACAAAACGGGAGTCAAAATGAAAACGGTTTCGTAATGATTCATACTTGTTGTTAATTATTAAAAGGTTAATATTTATCCTGTGCTTCGCAGCCTTGGCGACAAGCCTTTCGGAATGGCACTGCGAGACTATTGAAGAACAAGGTTTGCAAAATGCGGATGCAAAAGTAGATGATTTTCTTTTATCGTACAAATAATTCTCGTATTTTTGTACCCTACAAGCACATACTGGTGTAACAACACCTGAACAACGCTTACATCCATCACTATCCAAGGACCATCCTCGGCACTATTTCGCCCACTTCTCCCATGAAAAAGAATCTCCGCGCCATAGGAATTGCCATAACCATTGCAGCCGCCATGTGTCAGGTCTTGTTCTTCTTCATCGGGTGGAGTCACCACAACTTTCTCTCCATTGCCTGTTTCATAATGGTGGTGCTTGGAGTAATTATCTATGGCGTAAGCTTTAGGAAACCAAAATGCCAGCCACAAAACAACCCATAAAGATTCATAACATCTTTTATTGACACAACTTAGATTATACTATGAAAACATTTAGACTCTTCTTCGCAATGATAGTCTGCATATCACTCTTGAATAGCTGCGACAAAGAATCTATTGTTACTGCCGAGCAACTGCCCGAAGATGCACTGCGCTATATCAGATATCATCAGCCCGGCAGAGAGATTTTGTATGTCAAGAAAGAGCGCTTGTGGTTCACCACTAAGTATGAAGTGCGTCTCGACAATGACGTAGAGATGGAGTTCAACAGCGAAGGAATGCCTGTTGACATGGATATCAAAAACTAGTTTACCAACTCCATTACCAAACCACTGTTTCTTAACAGGATACGCATCATTTTACAGCTACATATCACTCTTGTTTACTTATCTCGCAACATACTGTCTTGCGCAGATTTTGGTAAGCCACTTCCGGCTGCATAGGATTCTCTCCTGGACAAAGGTGGTCATTGATATTAATGACACGCGCAAAGCCTGCGTCCAACAGTGCAGCTCTATCTTTCACCTTTCCCGCCAACAACCACACGGCAGCCCCTCTACGTAGGGCATGTTGCAACACCCCCAAAGGCACCTTACCCATCAGCGTCTGTCGGTCGGCATGGCCTTCGCCAGTAATTATAAGTGTACGCTCGTGTAAGGATACATCCAAACCACACAACTCCAACAGCAATTCTATACCCGGCATCCGTTCTGCATGCAGGTATTGCATAAGCGCATAGCCGATGCCTCCTGCCGCTCCGGCTCCTGCCATTTTGCTACTATCGTACCCGCAACGCATTGCCGACTCTTTGGCGAAAGTCTCCGCATATTGTTCCAATAACTCCACCTCGGCAGGCGAAGCCCCCTTCTGCGGAGAAAAGACATGGGCTGCGCCGTTACTTCCCAGCAACGGATTCTCCACGTCGGAAGCTATCATGACGGGACATGTGGCAAACATCTTACTCAAGTATGCTAGATCTCTGACTTTCAACACCTCGCACAAGGCATGCAACATTCCCTTTCCCACATCGCAGGTACACGTTCCGCCCAAGCCTATCACCATCTTTCCACAGCCTCGCTGCAAAGCATCGGCCATCAGTTCACCCAACCCATACGACGTCGCCTGCACGGGTGCAAGCTCATCGGGCGTCAACAGCTCTATGCCGCACGTCGAGGCGCTCTCTATGTACGCCGTTCCGTCAGCACTCAATAGATACTTGGCTTGCAACGGATGCATGAGTGGATCGTGTGTGCTCACCGTGATAAGTTCTCCGCCTGTCTGAGCACGTACTGCTTCGACAAATCCCTCTCCCCCATCCGACATCGTCACACACCGTACCAATGCTGACGGACAGACACTACGAATGCCGTCGGCAATGGCACTATTGACGGCATGCGAGGACAACGACCCTTTGAAGGAGTCGGAACAGACGAGATATTCAGTGTAGTACATACGATCGAGGTATTGAGCAAGTCGAATACGAAGGCAAAGACGAGAGAAGAGTAGTAGTGATTGCTCTATATATTATTAATGGTGTTAGCTTACACGATACAATAATAACGATAATTTCTCGTTATATTGTCAAAAAACTACTCTTTTCTCCCATCATCCTTCATCGGGATGCCCTTTGGGAGGACTGTCATATTGCGCACTACCATCATGAAGATATTTCGCATTCTCTCTCTCGCCTGCCTTTTCCTTGTGAGCGGGCATGTCTTCTCGCAATCGTTCACCATCCAAGGTAAGGTCAGCGACGAAGAGGGCAATCCCCTCGAACTTGCCACCGTGTCTATCGGCAAGCAGAACAAGCTAACAATGACCAACCTCAAAGGAGAATACGTTCTCGAGGCATTCAGTGCCGATACCGTCGAGGTGCGTTTCTCCATGGTAGGCTATCGTCCAAAGATACGTAAACTGGTACGCCCTAAGGGTAAACAGACGCTCATAGTACAGCTCTACAGCCACAACGAGTTGGAGGGCGTCACCATCACACAGGCGCGCCGACAGACAGGACAGACTGAAAACATCGATGCAAAAGTGGCAAAAGACATGGTATCAGCCAGTGGCAACGCCGTGGAGGATGTCATCAAGATGCAGGCTGGTGTGTCATCGCGCGACGAACTGTCTTCACAGTACAACGTACGTGGAGGCTCTTTCGACGAGAACAGCGTATACATAAACGATGTGGAGGTGTACCGTCCCTTCCTCGTACGCAGCGGACAGCAGGAAGGATTGTCGGTAATCAACTCCGATATGGTAGAAAAAATCAACTTCTCCTCTGGTGGTTTCGAGGCACAATATGGTGACAAAATGTCGTCGGCTCTTGCCATCACCTACAAGCGCCCCACCCGATTCGAGGCATCATTGTCTGTCAGTCTGCTCGGAGCATCGGCATACGTGGGCATTGGAGGAAAGAAGGTGGCATGGACACACGGACTGCGTTACAAGACAAACCGATACCTGCTGTCCACACTTGAGACAAAAGGAGAGTACAACCCCAACTTTCTCGACTATCAGACATATTTCAGCTATCGGCCCAACAAGCGCTGGTCGTTTGATGTGATAGGTAACATCTCCGACAATCATTACAACTTCAAGCCCGAAGACCGCGAGACACGCTTTGGCACTATGGAGAATGTGAAAGCATTCCGCGTATATTTCGACGGACACGAGAAAGATCTCTTCCGCACATACTTCGGCACACTGAGCGTCACACGACACATCACCGACAACACGTCCATCTCACTCATCGGTTCCGCCTTCTCTACCAATGAGCAGGAGCGCTACGACATTCAAGGACAGTACTGGCTCACCCAGACCGAGACGAGCGAAAACCTCGGCGTCGGCACCTATATGGAACATGCCCGCAACTACCTCAAGGCTAATGTTCAGAGTGCGCAGTTGGTATTCAAGCACCGCACACGCCGCCATGAGTTCCGTGCAGCCGTACAGTGGCGTAACGAACGCATCAAAGAGTTCAGCCGCGAATATGAGATGCGTGACTCGGCAGGATACACCATGCCGCACACTGGCAACGACCTTAACATGATTTACACGCTTGCCGCACGCAACAGATTGAAGGCAACACGTATCGAAAGCTATGTGCAGGACACCTATCGTTTCAACACCGCTAACGAAAAAACATTCTTCACACTCAACTATGGCGTGCGTCTGTCGCGCTGGAGCTTCAACAAGGAGACCATCGTCAGCCCCCGCGCTTCACTCGCCATCGTGCCTGCCTTCAACAACGACATCACATTCCGCCTCGCATCAGGTCTCTACTATCAGGCACCATTCTACAAGGAGCTGCGCGACACTACCACCATCAACGGCATCACCTATGCCACACTGAACGAAAAGATAAAGAGCCAACGCTCCATTCATTTCATTGCAGGCTTCGACTATCGCTTCAAGGTGAGGAACCAGAAATTCCGTTTCACCGCTGAGGCATACTACAAGGCTTTATCCAATCTGGTTCCCTACAGCGTCAGCAACGTGAAGGTGGTGTACTATGGCACCAACGAGGGCAGTGGTCATTCAGCAGGCCTCGACCTCAAGTTGTTCGGTGAGTTTGTGCCAGGCACCGACTCTTGGCTCGCCATCTCACTGATGGACACCAAGATGAAACTGAACAACAAGACCATATCTATGCCTACCGACCAACGCTATGCCATCAACTTGTTCTTCACCGACTACTTCCCTGGCACCGACCGCTGGAAGATGTCGCTCAAGCTCACCTACGCCGATGGTCTACCCTTCTCTGCACCACACCGCGAGCTGGAAAGCAATGCCTTCCGCTCACCGGCATACAAGCGTGTCGACATTGGCATGAGCTATCGACTGCTCAACAACGAAAAACGCACAAAGAACAAGTGGCTGCGTAACATCTGGCTCAGCATCGACGGTCTCAACCTCTTCGGCATCAACAACGTCAACTCCTACTATTGGATAACCGATGTCACCAACCAGCAGTACGCCGTACCCAACTATCTTACAGGACGACAGATCAACGGACGCATACTTTTTGAGTTCTGAACAGGATACGTCCGACAGAAAGCCTAAATCATTGCTTCCTAATCTCTCGTGAGATTTTGCTTCGCGAGAAATTTGCGCCTCAACAGAGCCCATGCAAGCATAGCTTTGTACTCGGTTTATGCAAAGATGTGCGTTCTTGGCGTTTATGCGCGCCTGCTGATAGGCGGCGATGGAGATTTTTTTGTCATAGTTTCAAATGATGAGTATGCCATTGACAAACGTGGTATACGGGGGTAGATTTTGGGGAGTTATCATGTTGTAATCACTGTTACACACATTATACAAGTTATCCACCTGGCTCCTTGTTAATATGGTTTGCATACCAAAGTCGTCGACTTTGGTTTATGAATAATGGCTAATTGTTGAGAAAAAAGGAACTATGACTATTTGCCTGTGCCACAACACCGAAACTAGTGTTGTACAACGCTGGCTTCAGGACTATCGAAATACCTATCGATAGGCAACAAACAAAAACGACGCATCCCCTTATACTGCGCGCGGTGGTGTGCCGCTGGGCATTACAAGGGGATGTGTCTGTAAGTTAATGGAGAGGCGTAGTTATCCTCCGAAGTCGTCGAACATGATGCTTTCCTTATCCACTCCGAGTGAGTCGAGCATGCCTTGCACGGCTTTCGACATAGGACCGGGACCGCACATATAGTATTCAATATCTTCGGGTGCCTCGTGGTCCTTTAAATAGGTGTCGAGCATCACCTGATGAACAAATCCTGCTGTGTACTTCACCCCTGCCTTGTCTGCTTCGGGGTCGGGACGATCTAATGCGAGGTGGAAATGGAAGTTGGGGAAGTCCTTTTCAAGTTGCAGGAAGTCTTCAACAAAGAATGCTTCGGAGAGCGAACGTGCTCCATAGAAGTAGTGCATCTCACGGTCACGTGTGTTGAGCGTCTTTGTCATATGCATGATTTGCGCACGCAGAGGCGCCATGCCGGCTCCACCACCTACCCATATCATCTCTTTCTTGGAATCGAAGATAGGATGAAAGTCCCCGTAGGGGCCGCTCATAATAACCTTATCACCCGGTTTGCGTGAGAAGATGTAGGATGATGCTATACCAGTGGGCACATTTTGGAAACCTACCTCGGGTTTGGGCTTGAACGGTGTCGTAGCAATGCGCACGGTGAGTGTGATACGGTCGCCTTCTGCGGGATAGTTGGCCATAGAATAGGCGCGGATGGTGTCTTCAGGGTTATGTGCCTTGAGCGAGAAGATGTTGAACTTGTTCCAACACTCGATGTATTCTTCTCCTATGTCGGTTTTATCGAAGTCCTTGTCATAGTCGATGCAGTCGTATGTGGGTATCTTTATCTGTGCATAAGAACCAGGCACGAAGTCCATGTGTTCGCCTTCGGGCAATGCCACGATAAATTCCTTGATGAACGATGACACGTTCTTGTTGCTGATGACGGTGCATTCCCACTCTTTCACTCCGAGAACGCTTTCGGGCACTTGTACCACCATATCGCCCTTCACCTTTGCCTGGCATCCAAGTCGCCAATGATTCTTTATCTCCTTACGTGTAAAGTGGGGCTTTTCGGAGTCGAGGATTTCGCCGCCTCCTTCTAGGATTTGCAGCTTGCACTGTCCGCACGATGCTTTTCCGCCGCATGCAGAGGGCAGGAAGATGCCGTTTTCCGTCAGCGTGGTCATGATAGATGCACCTTGTCCTACCGACAGTGTGCGGTCGCCGTTGACGGTGATAGTGACGTTTCCGCTCGGTGAGAGGTACTTCTTGGCCGTAAGCAACAGGGTAACAAGAAGTAGGATGATGATGAGGAAAACGCAGATGCTATATATAATAAAGGAAAGCATAGGAGTGTATGAGTTGATGATGGATTGGAATTGGTTTGCTATAGTTTACAGTTTGAGTCCTGAGAAGCACATCATAGCCATTGCCATGAGTCCCACGGTGATGAATGTGATGCCGAGTCCCTGCAGTGGTTTGGGTACGTCGGAGTACTGCATCTTCTCGCGTATGGCACCCATTGCAACGATGGCGAGTGTCCATCCGATACCACTTCCGAGGGCATAGACGAGAGCGTCAACCACATTGCCGATGTATTGCGAATTGGAGGGGTCCATATTGATGCGCTGCTGCATGAAGAGCGAGGCACCCATGATGGCACAGTTCACGGCAATGAGGGGAAGGAAGATGCCCAATGCCGCATAAAGGGAGGGACTATACTTCTCCACTATCATCTCAACGAGCTGCACCATACCAGCTATGACAGCTATGAAAAGGATGAAACTGAGGTAACTGAGGTCAACACCTTCGGCCAGACAGTCGGGACCTAACACTTTTGTCTGCAGCAGATAGTCTACAGGCACTGTGACGAGCAGTACGAATGTTACCGCCATACCAAGTCCGAAAGACGTCTTCACATTCTTGGAAACAGCTAAGAATGAGCACATACCCAAGAAAAAGGCAAAGATCATATTGTCAACGAATATCGATCGGAAAAAGAGGTTTAAGAGATGCTCCATATATAGAGGGTATTTATTATTTCGGCTTGCAAAGTTAGGGTAAAAAAAGATGCAGACAAAAGAAAAGCGACAAATTATGGGTGTGGCACATACTGCAGTTCCGCCTGCTGTCATCATGTTTCAGGCTTGTCGGGCAGCGGATGCTCTGCCATCGGCACACGACAGAACTACTGTATATGCTTATTCCGCTGTCGGCACGGGCTTGTCGGCATGCATCCGCAGTGCCTGTATATTATCGCTGAGCATGGTGTATATATGTTGCAGCTTCGGACTATCTGCCAGCATGTGCAAATGCCGCTGCATGGTGTCAGTATCATTGCGGCTGGCGGGTCCTGTCTGCGCCTCAGCTGGGGTAAGGATGTTGATCTTGTTGGCTGTTTCATGGATGAGCGGACGCAGCAGACTGAAGTCGTAGCCATCCTTTTGCATGAGCTGCTGAGCTATGTGGTAGCAATGATTGGTGAAGTTGGCGGCGAAGACAGCGGACAGATGCAGCTTTCTCCTCTGTTCCGACGAAGCATATTCCACCTGTCGGGCTCCCATATTCTCGGCAAGACAGAACAAGGTGTTGCGCGTGTCGTCACCCACGGCTTCTACAAAGAGTGGCACCTGCGACATACTGATGCTACGTTGGCGAGACAATGTCTGTAGCGGATAGAGCACTCCACAACGTGAAGCAACGCCCTTGAATACACTGAGGGGAACGCTGCCTGAGGTATGTACGAAGAGTTTGCCGTTGTGTTGCGGACAGAGTAGCTGCGCTGTGGGTGGGATGGCATTGTCGCTGAGCGCTACCACGTAGATGTCGGCAGTATCGTCAACGGCTGACAAGTCGGTGACAGGCGTAGCACCGAGTTGCTCTGCCAACGCTTGTGCTGAAGCATGGGTGCGTGAATAGACCTGCACAGGACGCAGTCCAGCTTGACACAGCGCACGAGCGAAATGCGTAGCGACACTGCCTGCGCCTATCATGGTGAATGATTGAGGTTGCATAACAAAAGATGTTTAGGCTACAAAGATAGCACTTTTATCATGAAATACACGGCAGAAAAGCGGAAGAACATTTGTATATAGTTTATTTTCTTCCTACTTTTGTGCAATATTGGTTATTTGGCAACAGCATATCCGTTTCCATGTCGTCCCGTTACGTCATACGCATCTACAGTTCGTCGGAAGAATTGCCCTTATTGTTCGACTCCGATTTTTTCCATTCTGCCACATTGTTTTCCGCCTTCGAGTGCACAGTGGGCAGCACTCCTTTCATGTTTGTGGCTTACGACAGAGAAGCTGTCGACCGTGCCATGCAGGCTGGCGAAGATCCCTACGTCAGACAGCACATAGCCGGTCAGATACTTGCCATCCTTCGCCGCCGAAAGGGGATACTTCTCCCCCACCTCATGACACAAGGACGCATCTATGGCGAAGGCATCTATGCCGAGGGAGTGGACAAAGATGCGGTGTTTGAGTCACTGCTCAATGCCATCACGGAGAAATTTGTCAAGCGTCTGTGCCTATATGTAGAGTTCAGCAACCTGAGTACCAAGATGTTCGGCTATCGCATATTCCGCACACGCGGTTTCTTCCCTGTACGATGGATGCAGATAACGAACAATATTGAAGAAAGAAAGGGACATGGAGGGAGCAAGGGACAAGGTGCAGAGAACGTCAAAGGAGAGCCGAAGGGCATACGCACATGCCTGGCAGAAAACAAGGAGCAGGTAGCACAGTTCTACACCATGATGCGCAACTACTACCGTTTCAAGCTACAACGCATCCTACCCCGTCGCCGTTTTTTCGAAGAACTGCAGTCAACCTTTGCCCAGTCAGACAGTCATGAAGACCGACATCTGACCCTACTGACGCTGTATAAAGAGAAGGTGATAGGCGGATGCACCATCGTAGTAAACGGAAAAGATGCCTACCTGTGGTATATCGCCGCACGACGTAAGGTCTACAAGAAGTATCATCCTGCCACGCTGACAGTGGAACATGCCCTGTGCATAGCCGAAGAGATAGGCGTTGAGCACCTGCACTTCATGAACACCGGCATACCTTTCCGCCGCAACGCCTACCGTGAGTTTCTGCTGCAGTTCGGGGGCACACCATCCAGCAGCTACCGATGGTTCAGAGTATCGATAGGATGGCTTAATAAGCTGCTGCGCTGGATTTACCGAGAGTAGCACAACGCTACGCGAAGACAGGAATATAGGGCGGGAAGAAAAAATATGTACGCTGAGAAAGTGGTGCATAGCAAATAATCGTTACCTTTGCACAAAGAAAAATACATCGTTGAACGTTTTCAGTAAGCCGAAAGCAATGCCTGTTCATGCATGCATAGCAACACATTGCCTAAGCATTGGCAGCATGAAGAGCCGCCACCAAACCGCAAACAATCAAGATTTCTTGTCTTGCATGAAATGCGAAGGAGGAAAACGAACTCAACAAGTAGATTAAAATACAACCATAAGCCGTGTCGATTCAGATCGGGATACTCATCAATATCTTCTCACACCGAGCCGGTTGCCTTTTTCAATGGCGAGCCGTTGCATAGCAAGACGGATTACAAAGATGAGGTGACACTCAAAACTTTACTACTCGGAGTTATCATCACATCATCGACACGGCTTTCTTTTTATTATAACACACTATGTTTTCAGGTATAGTAGAAGACATGGCCATTGTAAAGGCCATCACGCATGAGGACAGCAACGTACATTTCAGACTCACCTGTTCGTTTGTCAACGAGTTACACATCGACCAGAGCGTCTCACACAACGGTGTTTGTCTGACAGTTGTGGAGAAAGATGCCGACAGCTATGTCGTGACAGCCATGCACGAGACGCTGATGCGCACCAATTTAGGCATGTTGAAGGTGGGCGATGCCGTGAACGTGGAGCGCTCAATGTGCATGAACGGACGACTAGACGGACACATCGTGCAAGGACATGTTGACACCACAGCCCAATGCACAGCTATTGCCGACGCTGATGGAAGCAAATACTTCACATTCCAAATAGAAGAACGACAGGAAGACGGCTCTCCGCTGGACGCTACCTACGACGAAAAGCGCCTTGCTGACGCTATCAATGAGCGCAGAAGGAAAGGATATATCACGGTAGACAAGGGCAGCGTGACGGTGAATGGTGTGTCGCTGACAGTGTGTAACCCGACAGAACAAACCTTTGAAGTTGCAATCATACCTTATACCATGACTCATACCAACTTCGGAACAATAGAAGTGGGTACTGTTGTCAACCTGGAGTTTGACATCTTAGGTAAATACATCGCCAACCTATTGCCGAAATAAAACTGGCGAGTAGAACGCATGAAGGATAAAGAAAAAGGAACGCAACATAAATCATCTATTATTTCTGTTGCGTTCCTTATTATATTGTCTTTATAGAGTCGTTGAACGACATTCGAGAGAAAGTCTCGTCAAGTAAAAAAATACACTCGTCGTCAAGTCGTTATCAACCAACAACAAATTGTAGCAGCTCGTCGGGACTGTCAATAATCACCTCTGCCCCACTATCGATGAGGAACTGTCGGGAGCGGAAACCCCAAGAGACGCTGACGCATGGCATACCAGCAGCCCGTGCAGTAGCAATATCAACATCGCTGTCGCCCACATAGAGCGCATCTTCGGCTCCTATGCCGAGTTCTTGCAGTGCACGGAGTACCATATCGGGAGCGGGTTTGGGACGGCAGTGCTGAGATACGCCCGTAGCAACGTGTATCAGTGGGGAGAAAAAATGACAGCACAGCTCACCGACGGCTTCGTCCATCTTGTTACTAACCACCGCTGTGCAGCAGCCAACAGCCTGCAATGCCTGCAAAAGAGGCATCACACCGTCGTAAGGTCGCGTATTGTCCATGCTATGCGCCATGTAGTGTTGGCGAAAAGTTGCCAATGTCTGTTGCACATCATGCGTGTTTGTACCTTCAGGCACAGCCCTTTCAATGAGTTTTGCTACGCCGTTGCCCACGAAACCGAGCACCTCTTGCCGTGAACGCAGGGCGAAACCATGGGCATGCAACGCATAGTTAGTGCTCTGCCACAAGTCATCAATGGTATCGAGAAGAGTACCGTCAAGGTCAAAGAGGACTGCCTTCTTACCCAACGAGGACGAAAAGGTCGACAGGTCAGCGTGTGGTAACATGGAAACAGCCCTGTTTTACTTCATATTTTATGTAGCATCGCTTGGCGTTGCGCATATCTCGCAACACTTCGGAGAGCACCCACTTCAGTGTGTCAGAAGGAACCTCGCGTCGAACGACCTTGCCATTGCGGGTAAGGGGCTCATACTTATTGTAGGCGATATCAAATGTCGTTCCATACAAGTGACAACTGTTTTCGGTTGCGTTACGGTTGCTGCGGCGCAGGCGCTGCACATCATCGCTGGTGCGCAAGATGCTGGTGACGATGAACTGATGAAGCGGCAGCCCTTTCACCACAAGGCTGTCGTAGTAAGCCCTACCTATGTCTTGCAGCAGAATAGAAGCGCGGGGAACGAGGTACGGTATGCTGTTTTTGAGCTTCGCTACTCTGTAATACGGGCTAGCTCCCACATAAACTAGCTCCATCTTTCGGTTTTCTGCATTTTCTCTGTCTATCACCGGCTCTACACCCCACTGCTGAGCAGAAGTAAGTTGCAGATCATTGGTATCTGGAAATTCTTCCCTATAGCTTGACACGCCTATGACAGGATGCTTTATGTCGCCAATCTTAACCTCCGACGACTGCGTTTGCGTTATCTGTGATGCTGCTATGCTGTCGGTGTCGGAGGGAAGGGGCACTGCTGCGGGTGCCGGGATGCTGTCAGCTGCGGCTGAAACATCATCCGTTGGCGACGCAATGGAGGGCGCCATGCAGCGAATAAGCGCTAACACAAGCACCAGACAACCGAGAAAAAATATATAATGATGCTGAATAGGTTTCATACTATGTTTGAAGGTGTGGCAAAGGTAAGAAAAAGAGGCATATTGTAGTAAAGATAGTGAAAAAAAAATACCTTTGCAGTCTAACACACGCAGATGACTGACATCTGTATTCATCATATTAATAAACGACTCCAACCTTGACCGAACATCACATTGTCCTCGACAACATCATGCCCGTTGCGTTGTACGGGCCCAATAACAGATACCTGCGACTTCTGAAATCGTTGTTCCCGAAGCTTCGCATCATGGCTCGCAACGATGTCATACGCGTATTGGGCGAGGAAGAAGAACTCACACTGTTCTGTTCACGCATAGAAGAGATACAACAATACCTCCTTCTTCATAACACTATCGACGAAGAGCAACTTGTCCGCATTGCCACTGGCAAAGGAACATCGGCAGCCGAGACGGAAGTCATCGTCTACAACATTGCAGGCAAGCCCATCAAGAGTCGCAATAAGAATCAAGCAGAAATCGTCAAGCAATTTTCGAAGAAAGACTTGCTCTTCATCACCGGTCCAGCCGGCACCGGCAAGACATACCTGAGCATCGCTTTGGCGGTCAGAGCGTTGAAAGAGAAAGCCGTCCGCCGCATCATCCTGTCGCGTCCGGCAGTGGAAGCAGGCGAAAAGTTGGGATTCCTGCCCGGCGATATGAAAGAAAAGATTGACCCGTACTTGCAACCGTTGTACGATGCGTTGCTCGATATGCTCCCGGCGTCGCGTCTGGAAGAGATGATTGAGAAGCACACCATCGAGATTGCGCCCCTTGCATTCATGCGTGGTCGCACACTCAACGACGCCGTGGTAATACTTGACGAGGCACAGAACACCACTCCGGCACAGTTGCGCATGTTTCTCACCCGCATGGGTAACAACACGAAGATGATTGTCACTGGCGACATCACCCAGGCAGACCTGCCCAAAGGACAGTTGAGTGGCCTCAAACACGCTATCCCGCTGCTGAAAGACATTGAAGGCATTGCCATAATAGGCATGAACAACGCCGATATAGTACGTCATAAGCTCGTCACACGCATCGTAAAAGCTTACGAGAGTGCCACGGCGAATGAAGAAAGCAAGACAGACGAGGTCAAAAAGGGCGAATAAGACACAATATGTACAAGCAGGAAAACATCAAACCATACTCTTCCGACGAGGAAAAGGGCAAGCAGGTGGAAGCCATGTTCGACAACATTGCCCCCACCTATGACACACTCAACCACCGTATGTCGTGGAATATTGACCGCTACTGGCGCAAGAAGGCAGTACGCTTTCTGCAACAGCACCATCCACTGCACATCCTCGACGTGGCATCGGGCACCGGCGACTTTGCACTGCTGATGGCAACGCAGCTCAAGCCTGAGAAGATTGTTGCCACCGACATCGCCACTCAGATGCTGGAAGTGGCACGACAGAAATGCACACAGCAGCAACTGGACCACATCATCGCCTTCCAACGCGACGATGCCATGGCACTGAGCTTAGACGACAACACGTTCGACACCGTTACTGCCACCTTCGGCATACGCAACTTCCCCGATTTGGAACAAGGACTGCGCGAAATGTGCAGGGTGATGCGCCCGCAAGGACAACTGTGCATACTGGAGCTCACCACACCCAAGAACATCATTGCCCGAACGCTGTTCAAAATCTACTCGCACACCATCCTTCCGCTCTATGGCAGGCTGGTGGCACACGACAAAAAAGCCTACATATACCTCACTAAGACCATAGACAATTTCCCGCAGGCAGAGACTATGATGGAAACACTGAAGAAAACCGGCTTCCACAACCCATCATTCAAGCGCCTCACCATGGGAATATGTACCTTGTACACCGCAACGAAACAATAACAACCCTTCACCCTTAACGCCATATGGAACGATACGGACTCATTGGTTTCCCACTCGGACACTCTTTCTCCATGAGTTTCTTCAACGAGAAGTTTCAAAACGAGCATATTGATGCCGAGTATGTCAACTTCGAAATACCAACCATCGAGCACCTGACTGAGATTGTCAATGCCACACCTGAACTGCGTGGGCTCAATGTCACCATACCTTATAAAGAACAGGTGATACCTTTTCTCGACGAGCTGAGCGAAGAGGCAGAAGCCGTTGGTGCTGTCAACCTCATCTCTGTACGCAACAAGGGCAAAAAGGTATATCTGAAAGGATACAACAGTGACGTCATAGGCTTTACCAACAGCATTGCCCCCCTACTAGCACCACATCACACCCAAGCATTGGTACTCGGTACGGGAGGCGCTGCCAAGGCCATTGACTACTCTTTGCGGAAACTTGGGCTCCAAACTCAATTGGTAAGCAGGGTTAGGAAGGAGAATGCCATCAGCTACGACGACATCGATGAAGCCCTGATAAAGGAGTACACCGTCATCGTCAACTGCACACCACTGGGCTTATACCCCCACACCGACGAATGCCCATACCTTCCCTACGAAGCCATCACCCCCCACCACTTGCTCTACGACCTGTTATACAATCCAGACACTACGCTCTTCATGAAAAAAGGGGCTGCCAAAGGCGCAGTGGTGAAGAACGGACTGGAGATGCTACTGCTGCAAGCTTATGCCAACTGGGAAGTATGGCAGAATGACAACGAATAGCCAAACTCATATCACCCACCAAACATGGACAATAACAATAGTATTCTCAATAAACTTGAAGGCCTCGAGGCACGCTTTGAAGAGGTGTCGACACTCATCACTGACCCTTCGGTCATTGCACAACAGTCTCGCTATGTGCGCCTCACCAAGGAATACAAAGACCTTGACAACTTGCTCAAGCTACGCCAACGCTACATTGCTTGTCTGACCACTATCAGCGAAGCCAAAGATATCATTGCCAACGAGAGCGATGCCGAGATGAAAGAGATGGCACGCGAAGAGCTGTTGGAAAACGAAGAGGCGCAACCGTTGATTGAAGACGAGATAAAGTTGGCCCTCATCCCTAAAGATCCGGAAGATGCCAAGAACGTACAGATGGAGATTCGTGCTGGAACGGGCGGCGATGAAGCTGCACTCTTTGCCGGCGACCTCTTCACCATGTACAAGAAGTACTGCGAAAGCAAAGGATGGAGCGTTGCAGTGACCAGTGTCAGCGAGGGGGCAGTGGGCGGATACAAGGAGATTGACTTTGCCGTCAACGGCACCGACGTCTACGGAACACTGAAATACGAAAGTGGTGTCCATCGAGTGCAGCGTGTGCCGGCAACAGAAACGCAGGGACGTATGCACACTTCAGCGGCAACAGTAGCCGTATTGCCCGAAGCCGACAAGTTTGAGGTAACCATCAACGAAGGTGATATCAAATGGGACACCTTCCGTTCGTCAGGAGCCGGTGGCCAAAATGTCAACAAAGTAGAGTCGGGCGTACGTCTTCGCTATCCCTGGCGTAATCCTAACACGGGCGAAACGGAAGAAATTCTCATCGAATGTACTGAGACACGCGACCAACCGAAGAATAAGGAGCGCGCGTTATCACGTCTGCGCACCTTCATCTACGACCGAGAGCACCAGAAGTATGTCGACGACATTGCCAACCGCAGAAAGAGCCTCGTCTCCACAGGCGACAGAAGCGCCAAGATTCGTACCTACAACTTCCCGCAAGGACGTGTCACCGACCACCGCATAGGCTACACCACACACGATCTGCAAGGTTTCATGGGTGGCGACATTCAAGACATGATCGACGCTCTGACCGTCGCCGAAAACGCTGAACGACTGAAAGAAGCCGAACTGTAGACGGCTTACAACACATATACTGACCATTAGCGGACCACTGCCCTATCGGTTATTTCCTTCCAAAACACATTCCAACCATCATCATCCTCTATCCATGATTCCCTACGACCTCACCCTTATACAAGCCATCATCTTTGACGTCGACGGCGTGCTTAGTACAGCCACCATCGCTATGGATGACGAGGGCGAACCACGCCGCACCATGAATGTAAAAGACGGGTATGCCATCCAACAAGCCATCAAAGCCGGTCTGCGTATTGCCATCATGACAGGCGGACGTTCTGAAATCATTGTCCGACGATACGAGTATCTCGGCGTTACCGACATATACATAGGCTGCCACATGAAGATGGACACCTACCGCGAGTTTAAGGAGAAGTATGGTCTTAGTGACAAAGAGGTACTCTACATGGGCGACGACATACCCGACTTGGAGGTGATGCGTGTTGTGGGTTGCCCCGTATGTCCTGCCGATGCCTGCACGGAGATAAAGCAGGCGAGCTTGTATATCAGCCAGCATACGGGCGGAAACGGATGCTGCCGCGACATACTTGAACAGGTACTGCGCAGCAAACACCTATGGCTACACAACCAAGAAGCTTTCGGATGGTAGACAACCATCTTGCCATTATGCAGACATTACACTACCAACTTATCCTTGCCAGCAACTCGCCTCGCCGCAAGCAACTGCTGCAAGAGCTTGACTTGCCTTTCACTGTCCGCACGATGCAGGGCATAGACGAACATTATCCCGACACTTTGGCGGTGGAAGAGATTCCTCTTTTTCTCTCAAAACTCAAGGCAGAAGCCTATTTTCCCACGTTGGCTGACGACGAACTGCTCATCACAGCCGACACTATCGTGGCATGCGAGGGCTACGTTCTGGGCAAACCTGCCAACGAGGCAGAGGCACATCGCATGCTGACCATGCTCAGCGGACATAGCCACGATGTCATCACCGCAGTGGCACTCACCACCAGAGAACAGCAACGGGCGTTCACCGTGACGACAAAGGTGACGTTTGCACAGCTCACCAAGGAAGAGATAGATTACTACATAGAACACTACAAGCCCTTCGACAAAGCGGGAGCCTATGGCATACAGGAATGGATAGGCCACGCCGGCATCACACACATTGAGGGAAGCTACTTCAATGTAGTAGGCTTGCCTGTAGCCAGACTCTACGAAGAGCTCAAACATTTTGGAGCCATCACCATTTCTTAACCATGCACATCACCGACGAACGCTTTGCCGACATACAACTGTTGCGCTATGAATTGAAAGACTTTCACCGACTCAGTCTGCAACAGAAGCTATACATCTATTATTTAAGCGAAGCCACGCTATGGGGTCGCGACATTACGTTCGACCAGCATTGTCAATTCAACATTGACGTACGTCTCACCCTGGAAGCCATCAGCCGCCACTTTGCGCCCGATGCTGACCCGACAGAGCAGAAGGAAATGCTCACCTACCTCAAACAGGTATGGTTTGCCAGTGGCATCCATCACCACTACGGCTGCGAAAAGTTCACACCCCACTTCTCCCCCGCCTTCTTTCGCCAATGCCTGCAGCAGGTGCCGCAGCATGAGTTGCCTATAGACACTGACGAAAATCTCACTACCTTTGCCGCACGCATGGAGCGCATCATCTTCGATGCGGATTTTCTTGCCAAAAGGGTAAATCTGGCTGAGGGTGTCGACTTGGTCAAAAGCTCTGCTTGCAACTTCTATCAAGACGTGACACAGGAAGAAGCGGAAGCCTTCTACCAGTATAAGCACACTGCCTATGCTGCCGCCTCTGCCGCCAACGACGGACAACCATCGTGGGGACTGAACAGCACCCTCGTGCGCCACGGCAACGACATCCAAGAGGAAGTGTGGCACAGCAAGGGGAAATACGGAGAAGCTATCACACATATTGTCGACAATCTGCGTAAGGCCCGACAGTTTGCTGAGAATGCCCGACAACAACACCTTATCGACCTGCTCACTGCCTACTACGAGAGCGGCGACCTTGCCCTGTTCGACGAATACAGCATTGCTTGGACACAGAATAAGGAAGGAACTATCGACTTCATCAATGGTTTCATAGAGGTATATGGCGACCCATTAGGTATAAAAGGCACATGGGAGGGCATCGTTCACTACGTAGACAGCGACGCCACACGCCGCACAAAGGTTATCAGCGACAACGCACAGTGGTTTGAAGACCACTCACCGGTATCCCCTTGCTTCAAGAAGGCGCAGGTTACGGGCGTCAGTGCTAACGTGGTGCGTGCTGCCATGCTCGGAGGCGAGGAATATCCAGCCACTGCCATAGGCATCAACCTGCCCAATGCCGACTGGATAAGGACTGAATACGGAAGCAAGAGTATCAGCATAAGCAACATCGTGGAGGCATATAACATTGCAGCCCACGGCAACGGTTTTTACGAAGAGTTTGTTCCCGATGCCGAAATACGCCGATGGATAGACCAATACGGCGGCATGTGCGACATGCTTCACACCGACTTGCACGAATGTGTGGGTCACGGCAGCGGACGTCTGCTGCCTGGTGTGGATGTCAATGCGCTGAAAGCGTATGGCAGTTGCATAGAAGAAGCGCGCGCCGACCTCTTCGGACTCTACTACATAGCGGATAATAAGATGCTGGAGCTGAACCTGCTGCCCCACGCTGACGCTTACAAGGCCCACTACTACACCTACATGCTCAACGGACTGATGAGCCAGCTGGTGCGCATCAAGCCCGGACATATCATCGAAGAGGCACACATGCGCAATCGGGCTCTCATAGCCCGATGGGTCATGGCACACAGCCATGGTCAGATAAAGCTAGAGCATACCGATGGTAAGACATGTTTGCATATTGCCGACTATGCTGTCGTGCGACAATTGGTGGGCGAGCTGCTTGCCGAAGTGCAACGCATTAAGAGCGAAGGCGACTACGAGACAGCCAGACAGCTGGTGGAAACCTACGGCATTGAGGTCGAAGAACAGTTGCATCAGGAGATGATTGCGCGGTATGAGAAGCTCAACATCGCTCCTTACAAGGGATTTATCAACCCTCGCCTCATCTTACACACAGATGCCGATGGCACCATCGACGATGTGCTGGTAGACTACACTGAGGACTACTCAGCACAGATGCAGCGCTACTCGGCCGACTATTCAGTGGCACATATATAATAGGTCTATCTCACATAATAAGCAGCAAGGCGATTTGCCTTGCTGCTTTGTTGTATGGTTACTCTTGAAGTCTGAGTTTCAGTTCGTCAAGCTGTGCGGGGTCGAGCTCCGACGGTGCATCGAGCATCACGTCGCGGCCGCTGTTGTTCTTCGGGAATGCTATGCAGTCGCGTATGGTGTCCAGCCCAGCCATGATGCTTACAAAGCGGTCGAGGCCGAAGGCGATACCTCCGTGAGGCGGTGCTCCGTAGCGGAAGGCGTTGATGAGGAAGCCGAACTGGGCCTGCGCACGCTCAGGAGTGAAACCAAGTATCTGGAACATTTTCTCCTGTAGCTGTCCGTCGTGTATACGCAGGCTGCCACCGCCCAACTCTACGCCGTTGCAGACAAAGTCGTAAGCCACGGCACGCACCTTCTCGGGAGCAGTATCCAGCAAGGGTATGTCATCGGCATTAGGCAGGGTGAAGGGGTGATGCACTGCCATGAGGCGTTGTTCTTCGTCGCTCCACTCAAAGAGAGGGAAGTCAACAATCCACAAACAGTTGAAGGTATCTTTAGGACGCAGGCCAAGACGGTCGCCCATCTCGAGTCGAAGGGTGCACAGTTGTGTCTGTGTGCGGCGCATGCTCTCGCCGGAGAGGATGAGGATGAGATCGCCGTTGTTGGCACCCATCTTCTCTTTCAGTGCCTTCCACACCTCTTCGCCATAGAATTTGTCAATACTGCTCTTCACAGTGCCGTCTGCATTGTACTTCACGTAGACCAATCCCTTGGCTCCTACCTGCGGACGTTTCACAAAGTCGGTCAGTTGGTCGAGCTGTTTGCGAGAATATTCGGAAGCTCCGGACACACATATACCGCCAATGTAGGCTGCTTCGTCAAATACCTTGAAGTCGGCCTTGCCTTTAAAGACCTCATCCAGACGCACTAGTTCCATACCGAAGCGTGTATCGGGCTTATCGCTGCCGTAACGGTCCATTGCTTCGTGCCATGTCATGCGTGGCAGGCGCTCGGGCAACTGGTATCCGCGCACCTCTGCAAAGAGATGGCGTGCCAAGTCTTCAAAAATATTGAGCACATCGTCCTGCTCTACGAACGACATCTCACAGTCTATCTGTGTAAACTCAGGCTGACGGTCGGCGCGCAGGTCTTCATCGCGGAAGCACTTGGCGATTTGGAAGTAGCGGTCGAAGCCTGCCACCATGAGCAGTTGCTTCAGTGTCTGCGGACTTTGGGGCAGAGCATAGAACTGTCCGGGATTCATTCGTGAGGGAACCACGAAGTCGCGTGCACCTTCCGGTGTCGAACCGATGAGCACGGGTGTCTCCACCTCAATAAACTGACGCTGGTCGAGGAAGTTGCGTACTAATATGGTCATCCTATGTCTGAGTTCCAGATTGCTGCGCACGGCATTTCGGCGCAGGTCCAGATAACGGTAGCGCATACGCAGGTCGTCACCGCCGTCGGTTTCGTCTTCAATAATAAATGGTGGTGTTTCGCTGGTGCTGAGGATGGTCACCTTCTGCAGTGCCAGTTCAATATCGCCGGTGGGCAGATTTTCATTCTTGCTCTGGCGTTCGCGCACTTCGCCTACCACCTGTATACAATATTCACGTCCCAGATGGTTGACAGCCTCACGCACCTGAGCGTCGCTATTGTCGTCGGCAACGAGCTGTGTGAGTCCATAGCGGTCGCGAAGGTCCACAAAGGTCATTCCACCCATGCGTCGAGTGCGCTGCACCCAGCCTGACAGGGTTACGGTTTTTCCTACATCGGGCAAGCGAAGCTCGCCGCAGGTATTTGTTCTGTACATGATAATGATGATGTTTTGATATATTCTGACATGCAAAGGTAGGAGTTATTTACTATATAACACCTGCCTGCAAGGGTTTTATTTTTCGTACTAAACCTGCGTCTCAACTTTATTTTCACTAATTTTGTCGGCATCATTTGTCAATAAGTCCAGCTGATGGGGCATGGCAAGCACAACACTTCAGAACACCTATGGACAGATGCACTTCAGCTACGAGGCAGACACGCTGCCGTGGAAGCATACTACAAGCCATGCTCTACTGCTATAAAGTTGCATATAATAAATCATCTACATCATTATGGAAGTAATACAAAGTTTCACCATCGACCACACACATCTGAAGCCGGGCATTTACGTTTCGCGCGAAGACAAGAGTTTCACCACTTTCGACCTGCGCATCACCGAGCCAAACAAGGAACCTGCTGTGGCACCGGCTGCCATTCACAGCATGGAACATCTCATGGCAACATGGTTTCGCAACAGTGAGGTGAAGGACGATGTAGTCTATGTGGGTCCAATGGGTTGTCTCACAGGCATGTATGTCATCATGACAGGCACCTATAACGTCGAAGATATGCGCCGTCTGACCATAGAATGTCTGCAATGGATTCTCACCCAAGAACACGTGCCCGCTACTGAGCCTCAAACATGTGGCAACTATCTGCTGCACGACCTGCCCATGTGCAAGTGGGAAAGTGAGCGCTATCTCCACCGTCTGCAAGACGACTTCCACTGCGAATACAGCAAGCTGCAGATAACCCTTGACGACGGCATGGTGTTTGCTGACGCATAACCTCATCACGCCCCGACTGAAGCAACACCATCCCCACCATGTGGCATGAATATTCAATGTTCGGAAGATTAAGGGAAGACGGGTTACATAAAGTGAGATAGGTTTCGGACGACAATTACTACTGACCGAGAGAAAAGTAGTTCATAACTAAAACGTCAAAACTTTCCCCTATTCTCTGCTTACAATCCAAATAATGTGTATCTTTGCAGTTGGAAACATTCATATCAAAATAACACGACTATGAAGAAGATTACCATTCTGTTCACGCTGGTCATGCTGTTTGCCCTCACTGCTACAGCACAGAAGACAGCTCAGATTAAGTTTGACAAGACTTCACACAATTTTGGTACTTTCTCCACCAAGAATCCTGTGCAGAAGTGCACTTTTACTTTTAAGAATGTGGGCACCGCTCCCTTGGTTATCCACCAAGCAATAGCCAGCTGCGGCTGCACCGTACCGGCATACACCAAGACACCGATAGCTCCCGGTGCATCAGGCAAGGTGGATGTAACCTTCAACGGTACTGGACGTTTCGACAAACACATCAAGAAGGTCATCACCGTATACACCAATGGCTCACCGGAGACAGTGCGTCTCACCATCGAGGGAGACATGGTGGAGGAGAAATAACACCACCATCAACACCACACTACAAGCGGAAGAAGCACCAAACTTCTTCCGCTTTGTTTATACTTGCTTACCCCAAGGACCTGTTCAGTCTTGTTAAACATGGAGAACAGCGAGCCGCCGAGTATTGCTTCAGGGCTCCATGAATGTGCAAGATACAGTTCACGTTTCGCCCAACCCGAAGCCAAAGTCGTCGACTTTGGCTTGTAACGATTCCCCGAACGCTTACCGAAAGTTGAGTGATTGGACGGCAAAATCAGTGATTTTGGTGACCAATATCGGTGATTTTGTCTTTCTGTTGTGCGCCAACAGCGAAATCATCGGGTAAAATAAAGGATGTGACAATCGTTGTTTTGCCACATCCTTACATATCTTATATAGCTTGCGAATTTTCACCTGTATTCAGAACGAATAGGCGAAGCCCACTGACAGGAATTCTTTAAACTGCCAATAACCATGGTGTCCGTCGCGCTTCACGCCATCGTCGAAACGTGGATAGAGGAAAAGGTTGGACGAGATGAAGCGGTTGAACTTAAAGGCGATGGTATTTTCCCATTCCAGTTCTGCCTTCTTGTATGTAGTAAAGCCGTAGAGGCGTGTCTTCCACGATATCATATCGGAGAATTTCCACTCCAGATCGACGGTAAACTGCGAACCTTTGTCATGCAACATGCGCTTGCCAGGCTTCAGTCCGTAGCGCGTGGCGAGCTCGGGGCGCCGCACATAGCGGAAATTGTAGGCTATCGGTGCCAGGTGGATGGTTCCTTTCAGTCGCTTGTTGAACGCCTCGACGGTGTAGTCCATACCAAGCGAGAGGTTGAGGTTGAACGGAGCGAAGAAGCAGGAGTACACCATGGGGTCATTAGTCTTGTAGCCACGGTAGAACTGTGTGTAAGCCAGCGCCTGAAGGGTGTAGTACCAGCGCTTGGTGGCTTGCAGTCCGAGCTTGCCCGTATAGCGTATGAGGTCTTCGGAGGTCTTGATGCGGTGCAGACTGTCGCTGCGCGAGTGTATGAATCCGAGCTTCATCTCCAGCTTGTTGTCCCACTTCACCTTCTGCTTGTTGTTGTAGTTGGCTTGCATGGTGATGCTTGCCAGGGCTGAGTAGTTGCTCTCTCCACCCTTATACCAGTTGCCCGACACGGAGTTTTGCAGGAATTGCAGGTAGTAGTCACCACTGATGGTCCAGAAGTTTGGTTTCTTCACGAGCACTTCCACATCGTCAGCTCCTGGTTCTATGATAGAGTGGTTGCCTGTGTCTACAAGGGGGGCATCGGCTATGAGGGGCTTGTCGATGGCAGCGCCTATGCCCTGCACGTTGCGCAGGCTACTCTCGTCGTTGCCTACCGCCTCGGGATGGCGCAGATACATGTCGAGCAGCTGGCGCGCCACATCCTGTCGCATAGTGCCCGAGGCAGTCTCATGCAGCGACAGCATGGTGTGGATGGGACCATGGTAGTAGGTGAAGGGCGAAAAGAGCATGAAGTTCTCCACCTCGCTGAGTCCCGACTGTCGTGACGAGGCCACATGGCTGGTGTCGATGCGCATTTGCGACACATGCAACGAGTCGAGGTAGGCACGTACAAGGGGCGAAGTGCCGCGAACGACGGACTGTGCCGACACGGTAAGCGTTGTGCATAGGGCGAACAAGACAAAAAAGATGCGTTTCATTGACAGTCGGAAAATTGGTATGCTGCAAAGGTCGCAATAAATTTTACTACTCCACTAATCACTACTTGAATTTTATTGGGTGAGCATTATTTTGTCTCTTCTCCCCCACTGCTTAACGTTGCCACTCGAGGCATAGCCAGACTGCTGTCCACTGGCTCTGTACCGCCACACAAGCGCTCCCATTTTCACCCATCCGAGTATGCAACATTCTGCCGCAGCACAGCAACATGAAAGAATATCATGCTCAAATTTTCGGTTTTGCGATATTCTTACTATCTTTGCAAGCTACTCTATATATCATGGTGACAGTGTGCGATAGTTTTGGCACAATTATTGTAGTAATAATGTGTTGAAATATTAGTCACACCGTTCCTTTTCTGCATGCATTCACTTGCCGTCGACTCATGCGTACGTCTATCGGCACCGCAAAGGGGAACTGTTTACCACCTCTTTTTACTAAACGATATGAACGCTGATAAAAATCCTTCTATACAGATGATAGCCGACTTTGACGGCGACGTGAGTCAACTATTTTCCCATGATCTTTCAGGCGAAGTACCTATCCTTGCCACACGCAACATGGTATTGTTCCCTGGCATCATTGCGCCCATACTTGTGGGACGCTCGGAGAGCATGAACTTGGTGCGACACTTGGAAAAACATCCCAACACCATATTTGCCATCGTGTGCCAACGTGATGCAAACACCGAGCGTCCGTCAGCGAAAGACCTGCATGAGTACGGCGTGTATGCCAAACTAATCCGCACCCTGGATCTGCCAGGCTCCGGTCGCCACACAACGGCTATAGTACAAGGTCTGGGACGTTGCCGCATTGAAAAGGTAACACAAGGAAGAGCATACCTGAAGGGCATGGCGCACTCTGAACCGGAGATGTTTGACAACAGCAACGACCTCGAACTGGTGACAGCCATCGATGATCTAAAGAACAACTCGGCTCAGTTTATCGCCACCAATGAAGAGATGCCCGACGAAATCATGTTCGCCCTGCACAACATTGAAAACGATGTCATAGCCGTCAACTTCATCTGCAGCAACATGCCATTCTCCGTGGAGGACAAGGCGCGCCTGCTCTCCATGCCCTCGCTGAAAGACAGGGTGTTTGAAACGCTCAAAGTGCTCAATAAAGAGATGCAGCTGCTGAAACTGAAACAGAACATACGCTCCAAGACCCGCGAAGACATTGACGAGCAACAGAAAGAATACTTCCTGCAACAACAGCTCAAGAACATACGCGCCGAGCTGGGTAACGGCGAAGGTACCGCTGAAAAAGCTGACCTCACCGAGAAAGCCGCCACGAAAAAGTGGTCGGATGAAGTGGCAGCCATTTTCAAAAAGGAGATGGACAAGCTGGAGTTGCTCAATCCTCAAAGCCCTGACTACAGCCTGCAGGTCAACTATCTGCAGACATTGGTGAGCTTGCCCTGGAACGAGTATACCGACGACGACCTCAGCATACAGCGTGCACGGCGCGTACTCGACCAAGACCACTACGGAATGGAGAAGGTGAAGGAGCGCATTTTAGAATATATCGCCGTGCTCTCATTGCGCAAAAACCTCAAGTCTCCCATCCTCTGCCTCTACGGAGCGCCCGGTGTGGGCAAGACATCGCTGGGAAAGAGCATCGCTCGTGCCCTGAAGCGCAGATATGTGCGCGTTAGCCTAGGCGGAGTGCACGACGAGAGCGAGATACGCGGACACAGACGCACATACATAGGAGCAATGCCCGGACGCATCATCAAGTCGATACAGAAGGCAGGCTCGTCCAATCCCGTCTTCATCCTCGATGAGATAGACAAGGTTACACAGCAGACCATCAACGGCGACCCTGCCTCGGCACTGCTGGAGGTGCTCGACCCCGAACAGAACAACGCCTTCCATGACAACTATCTAGATGTGGACTACGACCTGTCGCAAGTGCTTTTCATTGCCACCGCCAACGACTTGACCACCATACCGCGCCCGTTGCTTGATCGTATGGAACTTATTGAGGTGAGCGGATACACCACAGAGGAGAAGATAGAGATAGCCCGTCGCCATCTGGTGCCTAAGCAAATGGACAACACGGGTATAAACACCCTCAACCCACGTCCAAGCATCAACAAAAGCGCCATAGAACGCATCATAGAACAGTACACACGCGAGAGCGGTGTGCGACAGCTGGAGAAGCAAATCAATAAGACATTCCGCAAGATAGCTTTCCATGAAGTGTCACACGACGAGGAAGACAATTCACTAAAGGTAACTGCAAAGAACCTGGAGCTCTTCCTTGGCAAACCACCCTACTACCGCGACATCTACCAAGGCAACGACTATGCAGGCGTGGTGACAGGATTGGCGTGGACAAGCGTAGGAGGTGAGATTCTGTTCATTGAGACCTCGCTCAGCAAGAGCAAAGCTGGCAAACTGACGGTGACCGGCAACCTGGGCGACGTGATGAAAGAGAGCGCCACCATTGCTCTGGAGTACGTCAAAGCACATGCCGAGACGCTGAACATAGACTACCGCATTTTCGACCAGTGGAACATCCATATCCACGTGCCTGAAGGTGCCACACCGAAAGACGGTCCCTCAGCAGGTATCACCATTGCCACGTCCATTGCATCGGCACTCACACAACGCAAGGTGAGAGTCAAGACCGCAATGACCGGCGAGATAACACTGCGTGGAAAGGTGCTGCCTGTAGGCGGAATAAAAGAGAAAATACTTGCCGCCAAGCGCGCCGGCATCGTAGACATCGTACTGTCGAATGCCAACCGCAAAGACATTGAAGAAATTCCCCAGGAATATCTCAAAGGTGTCTGCTTCCACTATGTGGACGATGTGCACGACGTGTGGAACTTCGCCCTGACCGACGAACTGGTCAACAATCCTATTAACTTCACCATAGAGCCCTCAACGTCTGTAAAATGACATTCCAAATAGAACACGAAGACCCACACTCCGACGCACGCAGTGGCATCATCACCACCGCCCACGGACAGATAGAGACACCCATCTTCATGCCCGTCGGCACCTGCGGAGCTGTGAAAGGCGTACATTTTGAGGAACTGCGCTCGCAGATAGGGGCACAGATTATTCTCGGAAACACTTACCACCTGTACCTCAGACCTGGACTAGACATCCTGCGACAAGCTGGAGGACTGCATAAGTTCAACTCCTGGGACCGCCCGATACTGACCGACTCGGGCGGCTTTCAGGTATTCTCACTCACTGGCATCAGGAAACTGACCGATGAGGGATGCCACTTCCAGAGCCACATAGACGGCTCACGCCACCTCTTCACGCCCGAAAATGTCATCGACACCGAGCGAATCATCGGTGCCGACATCATGATGGCATTCGACGAATGTCCTCCTGGACAGAGCGACAAGGCCTATGCCGAGCGCAGCCTGCGACTCACACAACAGTGGCTCGACAGATGTATCAGTCAAATGGAGAAGACCCAGCCCCTTTACGGCTACGAACAGAGTCTGTTCCCCATCGTTCAGGGCTGCACTTATAAAGACCTGCGACGCGAGGCTGCCCGCCACGTGGCACAGAAAGGTGCCGACGGCAATGCCATCGGAGGTCTTGCTGTGGGAGAACCCACCGAGGTAATGTACGAAATGATTGAAGAGGTGAACGCCATATTGCCCCACAACAAGCCGCGTTACCTCATGGGCGTAGGCACACCGCAGAACATTCTTGAAGCCATCAGCCGAGGAGTCGACATGTTCGACTGCGTGATGCCCACACGAAACGGACGCAATGCCACACTGTTCACCTATGAGGGAACAATGAACATGCGCAACAAGAAATGGGAGAACGACTTTAGCCCCATCGATGCTGACGGATGCGACATCGACCGCATACACACCAAGGCATATTTGCACCATCTGTTCAAGGCACAGGAGCTGCTCGCCATGCAGATAGCCAGCATACACAACCTGGCTTTCTACCTGAGACTGGTGAAAGACGCACGCAGACATATCGAACAGGGCGACTTCATGTCGTGGAAGGACGAGGTAATACTCCGACTGGGACAAAGACGCTGAACAAAAAAACAAGTCTAAACAACAAACAACGAAGAAGCATGAAGATAAAACGGCCATCCATACCCTCCAATAGGCTGTTGAAAAAGCTTGACTGGTACATCATACGCAAGTTTATAGGTACCTATATCTTCTCCATTGTACTCATCATCACTATCGCTATTGTCTTCGACGTGAACGAGAACCTTGCCAAGTTCACCCAGTATCACGCACCGATGAAAGCCATAGTGACGGAGTACTATGCCAACTTCGTGCCTTATTTCGCCAACCTCTTCAGCCCGCTGTTTGTTTTCATCGCTGTCATCTTCTTCACCTCCAAGCTGGCAGGCAATTCCGAAATCATCTCTATGCTCGCAGCCGGCGTGTCATTCAAGCGCCTGTTGAGGCCCTACATGGTGTCGTGTGCGCTGATAGCCCTCCTCTCATTCTACCTCGGTGCCTACGTCATACCCCACGGAACGGTGATACGGCAGAACTTTGAGGCTACGTACAAGAACAAGGCACGCAACACCGCTGCCGAAAACGTGCTGCTATGGGTGGGTAAAGGGGTAATAGCCTATATGCAATACTATGACGACGAGCGCAAATGCGGTTACGGATTCTGTCTGGATAAGTTCGAAAACAAGAAGCTCATCAGCCACATGACGGCGCAAGAGATACAATACGACACCATCGCCGACGGAAAATATCACTGGAAAGCAAAGAACTGGAAGATACGCACACTGAAAGGCCTGCACGAAAAGATTACTGAAGGTACGGAAAGGGACACGATGATACACATTGAGCCCTCCGACCTCATCTATTCGAAGGGACAACAGGAGACACTCACCAGCCCTCAGCTCAGCGAATATATCTCTAGGCAGCTCGAACGCGGCTCAGGCAACGTCGTGCAGTATCAGGTGGAGTACCACAAGCGCATCGCTTCGTCGCTGGCGGCTTTCATTTTGACCATCATCGGTGCCTCACTATCAGCACACAAGCGCAAAGGTGGCATGGGACTCTACCTGGGCATAGGACTGGTGCTGTCATTCCTCTACATCATGCTGCAGACAGTGTCGAGCACCTTTGCCGTGAATGGGGGTTGGCCACCCATACTGGCGGCATGGTTGCCCAATATCATATACATACCTATAGCATACTTCTGCTATCGTAAGGCCCCCAACTGACAACCTTCACCTGATATCCCAAAGCAAGTGTTATCCATCAACACTATCCTCTTTCCATTCTAAAACTATGCTCTTTTCCCAACTACATCTCAACCAGCATCTTCTCGACGCCCTCGACGACATGCACTTCGCCACCTGTACACCGATACAGGAACGTTGTATCCCTGCCATCATGGACGGACACGACGTGCTTGGTATTGCACAGACAGGAACGGGAAAGACCGCAGCCTACCTGCTGCCCATACTGAACCTACTGGACGACTATGCCTTCCCCAACGAGGCTATCAACTGTCTCATCATGAGTCCTACCCGCGAACTGGCACAACAGATAGACCAAGCCATGCAAGGCTTCTCCTTCTACCTAGACGACATTGGCAGTCTGCCCATCTATGGTGGTAACGACGGAGCGCGTTTCGAGCAGGAGAAACGCAGTCTAAGGATGGGAGCCGACATCATCATCGCTACACCGGGACGCTTCCTCAGTCATGTGAAGATGGGCAACGTAGACCTCTCGCAGACCTCCTTTTTTGTGCTCGACGAAGCCGACCGCATGCTCGACATGGGATTCAGTGGCGACATTCTCAACATTGCTAAACTATTGCCGCCCACCTGTCAGACAATCATGTTCTCGGCAACTATGCCTCGCGACATCGAACAACTGGCAAAGACACTCCTTCACAACCCCGTAGAAGTGAAGATTGCCCCCTCGCGCCCTGCTGAGAACATTATGCAGGCAGCCTATGTATGCCACGAGAACCAGAAGATGGGCATTATTCGCCACCTGTTCAGCACTGACCAACTGCAACGTGTCATACTCTTTGCCGGCTCAAAGCTGAAGGTAAAGGAGGTGGCGCGCACACTGCGACAGATGCACATCAACTGCACGGAGATGCACTCAGACCTCTCACAGCCCGAGCGCGACAAGGCAATGCTCAGCTTTAAGGCAGGAAAGACCGATGTATTGGTGGCTACCGACATCGTGGCACGCGGCATTGACATCGACGACATTGCCATCGTCATCAACTACGACGTGCCAAACGACCCTGAAGACTATGTACACCGCGTGGGCAGAACGGCACGCGCTAGCCGGCATGGAAAAGCTCTCACCTTCGTAAGAGGAAAGGAAATTGACGACTTCATGGCGATAGAACGTTTCCTTCAACGCGAGGTGACCAAACTGCCGTTACCCGACGGACTAGGCGAAGCACCACCCTATGTGTCTGCAAAAGGCAGAAACCGCAGACATTCTGCCAAAAAACCAGGCAACAACCGGGCTGAAAATAGACAACGAAGAAATAGAAACGATAAAAAGGCATCAGCCAAAAACAACAACGAAAAACAGCGAAATTATAACCGTAGAAAAAAATCGGATAACAATCACTGAATTCTATCTTTTACACTAACTTTGCATCGCCAAAATGGGGTGCTTCATATACTCCACTGACAGTCAACCATTTTAAGTTCTTAAGGGAAACATGAGACAACTCAAAATCCAAAAAAGCATTACCAACCGTTCCAGTGAGGCCTTAGACAAATATCTTGTCGAAATAGGCAGAGCGCCGCTCATCACCATCGAAGAAGAGATTGAGCTGGCACAGAAAATCAAAAAGGGCGGAGTGGAAGGAGAGAGAGCAAAGAACAAGTTGGTAACCTCCAACCTTCGCTTTGTTGTCTCAGTGGCAAAACAATACCAGCACCAAGGTCTCACACTCACCGACCTCATCAACGAGGGAAACATCGGACTCATCAAAGCTGCTGAAAAGTTTGACGAGACTCGAGGTTTCAAATTCATCTCTTATGCCGTTTGGTGGATACGCCAGAGCATCCTCCAAGCTATTGCTGAGCAGAGCCGCATCGTGCGTCTGCCGCTCAACCAGGTAGGCTCGCTCAACAAGATCAATCATGAGATCAACAAGTTTGAGCAACTCAACCAACGCCATCCCTCGGTGAGCGAAATCAGCGAAGCTACTAACATCGATGAGGAGAAGATTGGTCAAAGCCTTATGGCAGACGGACACCATGTCAGCATCGACGCACCGTTCCAAGACGGCGAAGAAAACTGCATGCTCGACGTGATGCCCAGCGGCGACGACAGCCGTACCGACCGCGAGGTTGACCACGAGTCCATGGCACTCGAGCTCGACACCGTGCTCAGCCGTGTACTCAAAGAGCGTGAGATAACCATCATCAAGGAATGTTTTGGCATAGGTACACCCGAGAAAGGACTCGAAGAGATTGGAGACCAACTCGGACTCACACGCGAACGTGTTCGACAGATACGCGAAAAGAGTATCGCTAAGCTGCGCGACAGCGGCAACGCATCTATTCTCAAGAAATACCTGGGATAAACACTCACACAAGCCAACGATACACCGATATTAAAAAGTAACTATTCACAACAGCGCTGCAGCCAGCCACAACATACCTAGACTGATGCAACACTGCCCAATAAATTTCAAATTAACTGATATGAAGAATATTCTGGTCATAGGTTCTACAGGACAAATTGGTTCGGAACTGACAATGGAATTGCGTCATCGTTATGGCAACGATCACGTTGTAGCCGGTTACATCACAGGTGCAGAGCCTAAGGGCGAGCTGCTCGAGAGCGGTCCCTCAGCCATCGCCGATGTTATGAACGGCGAAATGATTGCCGAGGTTGTGAAGAAGCACAACATCGACACCATCTACAACCTCGCAGCCCTGCTCAGCGTTGTTGCCGAGTCCAAGCCCCGTTTAGCATGGAAAATCGGTATCGACGGTCTGTGGAACATCCTCGACGTAGCAAAAGAGAACAACTGTGCCGTGTTTACACCGAGCAGTATCGGCTCCTTCGGTCTCAACACACCGCATATGAACACACCGCAGGACACCGTACAGCGCCCACGCACCATATATGGCGTGTCAAAGGTTACCACAGAGCTATTGTCCAACTATTATTTTCATAAGTATGGCGTTGACACACGCTCGGTACGCTTTCCCGGTATCATCTCATACGTGACACCTCCGGGCGGAGGCACTACCGACTACGCCGTCGACATATACTACTATGCCGTACGCGGGGAGAAGTTCATCTGCCCCATCAAGGAAGGAACACTGATGGATATGATGTACATGCCCGACGCCCTCAACGCTGCTATCACGCTAATGGAAGCCAATCCTGACCGCTTGGTACATCATAACGGATTCAACGTAGCTGCCATGAGTTTCGCACCCGAGACTATTTACGCCGCCATCAAGAAACAGAAACCCGACTTCCAGATGGAATACGACGTCGACCCGCTCAAGCAGAGCATAGCAGAAAGCTGGCCCGACAAGATGGACGACAGCTGCGCAAGACAGGAATGGGACTGGGCACCGAAATACGACCTCGACAGCATGACAACAGACATGCTCGACAAGCTCAGCAAGAAACTCTTATAAGACCTATAACAACAGCCTTCGGAAATCCGAAGGCTGTTGTTATAGGATAGCTAACGAGCGGGAGAGGGTTGGAACAGCCGCAGGAGATATTCAGAGTATTCTGAAAAACCTGCTGTATCTTTCAGACCTTTCTTTCAGCGAAATCGCCATCATAAAAAAGTTCCCGTGTCTTTCACGACAGGGGAACCTTCACAGTATAAATAACAAATAATGAATAATGAATATAATGAATGACTTTATTTCAAGTGTCTTCTTCATCCCGCCTTGCGGTGGTAGAATGTTTCGTGCACTCTGTTGTCAGCAGCATTGTCCATGAAGTCGGCGAGGCGATACGACGGGTTGTCTGACACCTTCTTCATGTTGCCGCACACAAGCAGCAACGCCGGTTCCGAATGAAACAGTGCATGGCACACCCTGAGCCGCAGGCGGAGCGAGGCACTGTGCCATATCATGCCGAGGTAGGAGTTCAGCCGCGCACGGTCGTGACGTATTATCGTCAGGAAAGGATGTCGCAGTGCGTCGACGAGGTAGTCGTTCACTGCCATGCGCATGTTGTGCGCCACTCTCCTGCCGGGCAGCAACACTCCTCTGCGCAGATGCATGCCCAGCACATTGATGCCGTAGGTGACAGGCTGCAGGATGCGTTTGTGCGGATGCAGCACCAGTCCGTACGACACATGCAGGAAACGCTCCACATCGCGTATCAGCCATGCCAGTGTCCGGCGGCTGCGACCCACCACCATCATGTCGTCGACGTAGCGGCCGTACCACCGTTGGCGGCAGCGGCGTTTCATCCAGTGGTCGAAACGGGTGAGGTACACATTGCTGAACAGCTGCGAGGTGAGGTTGCCTATGGGCAGTCCGCATCCTTCGCGTGCCGTGAACAGGCTCTTGTCCTTGGGCAGGTCGTCCCACTCATGGCGGTTGCCTTTCACCAGACAGCCCACGGTGGGGTCGTTCATCACGATGACTGCCATCAGGCGTTTCACCATGTCGTAGTCTATGCACTCTACCCAGTGTCTGCCCTCGGCGTCGCAGCGGCGCTGTGCGTAGCGGTCGAGGGTGGCGTTGAGGATGCCGAGCAGCTGACGGCGGTCGATGCTCATGAAGTAGCCGCGTATGTCTATCTTCAGAATGTATGCCTTGCGTGTGAAGTTGTGCGAGCAGCTGCGCATGTGGTGCAGCGTGCGTCGTATGCCGTAGAGCGTGCCTTTGCCCTTGCGGCAAGAGTAGCAGTCCTCTATGAACGTGCGCTCGAACATCGGTGAAAGGTAGTTGTACAGCAGGTGGTGCACCACACGGTCGCGGAAGTCGGCGGCAAACACCTCGCGCTTCACGGGCTTCGTCACGATGAAGCACACGGAGCGTCCGGGCTTGTAGCTGCCGGTCTCTATCGCCTCTGTCAGTGCCACAAGGTTAGCCTCAAGGTTCATCTCGAAGCGCAGCTGGCTGGCGGTGTTGCGCTTGTGCCGCCGCGCATCGTAGTAAGCCTGGAACACGTCGGCAAGGAGTTGTTCGTGCGTGATGTGCATGGATGCTGTGTGTAGTTGTTGTCTTTCTATGACCTTCTCTGTCAGTTTTCGGGGCTGCCTGAACCACTGGGCTCCGCCTGTGCGGGAGCCGGCTACGTAACCGTTGTTGCGGTTGTTGTTGTTCACGTTCACTTCACCACTGTTGAAGTTCAGGTTGTAGGCGTTGTCTGCGTTGCCGGGGTTCGGCGACGACGACCAGTAGTTGCCGTTCGTACCTACGTTGTTCAACGTACCATTGTTGTAGTTGCCCAGGGCGGGCAGGAAGCCAAGGTGAGGAAGCGGCTGTTATGGATGAAACACGGAAACGGAATGGGATTTACTGTTTGACGATTTACGATTTACTATTTATTTACGACTTACTGTCTATTTTCGATTTACTGTCTATTTACGATTTCGTTTTTTTTACCGTCAACAGCCGGCATAACGTTTCCGCGGACTGGGATATTCGACCGTCGGGCGCATCTGTCGCGACAGATGGGAGTGCACGACGGTAAGCCGCTTTAAACTGATTCTCCACTCTCGGCAGGTCGGTCGTCTGAACCGGCGCTGCCGACTCCGGGAAGAAGAGTCTTTCGGTGCCAGGCAGACAGCTGACGGGAGAGGTTCTCCACGCGCTCTGCCTGCAAGGCGAATTGCTTCAGCGAGATGACCTTTAAGTCATGGAGCATACGTATATATAGTTTTACTTTCACCAATCGACGGCGCGCCTCGGCAAGTACCTCCGACCTGCCCTCCTGCGAACTGTTGGCGCGGTAGATACACACCAGTATCTCCATCAGCTCGCCCTGCAGCTTCTCGCCCAGCGTGTAGCGGTACTCGCGGGCGAAGTTCACTGCCTGACGACAGGTCTCCAACAGCAGGTCGTAGCCTGCCTTGTACACGGGAAGGTTTTCGTAGAGTGCCATAGGCGGTCAGCTGTCCAAGAGTTTTTTGAGCCGGTTCACCAGCAGCATACATTCCAAGGGTGTCTGGTTCACGATGTCGAAGTGCCGCAGGCGGGCAAGTATCTCTTTCGTTGCAAGCGGGTAGTGTCCGCCGCTGCGTGCGGCATAAGGCAGGGTCTGACCCGCTGCGCCGGCCTGCACGGTTGTGCCCGCGTCAGTCTCCGCCGCAGGCGAGGCGGGGGCGGAGGCTTTCTCCTTGTCGCGCGATTCCTTCTCTGCCTTGGCGCGTTCGATGAACTGCGCCACCTCCTCGTCGGTTGCCGTGCAGGACGTCGTCACCTGATAGCCGCTCGCCTCGGTCGTCAGCTCGGTCTCGCCGAACAGCGTCGGCAACGACTTCTGGGGAAAACCCACGCTGCCGAAGCCCTGGTTGAGCTCCGTGCTGAAACGGTAGTTCAGCTTATAGCTCACCTTGCAGTGACGCAACAGCAACAGCGCCGAGCGGTTGAAGGCTTCAAGGAAAATGCCGCTGCGGTGGAGGTGAATGACGTTGGCAGGGCTGTCGGACTCTATTTCAAGGACACGTTTCAGGGTGGTCATCGCAATGGGTGATTACATCGGAGAATGATGCAGCAGAGGAGGCGCTACATCCTTTTCCCGACCCGTCGAGGGTCGGAAAAAGGATAAGGAACCGACCGCGGTTTTTTCTCCGCCATGATGCCCGCCTGCGGCAGGGCAAAACGGCGGAGAAAAAACAAAGAGACTAAGAGATAAAGAAGCATATACGCTTCGCTTTACGGGGCTGCCTTTACTGGAACCACTGGGCTCCGCCTGTGCGGGAGCCGGCTACGAAACCGTAGCCGCGGTAGCCGTCGTAGTTCACGCCCACTTCACCACTGCTGAAGTACAGGCTGTAGGCGATGTCTGCGCTGCCGGGGTACGGCGACGACGACCAGTAGTAGCCGTACGTACCTACGTGGATCAACGTACCATTGCTGTAGTAGCCCAGGGCGGGCAGGAAGAAGTAGTCCGCAGTGTTGGAAGGCTTGCCGGCGATAGGACTCTTTGAAATGGTGCTGCTGGCGGAGGAACAGTTGGTGATGCTGGCGCCGGTAGGCTTGCCGGAAATCTTATCCCAACGCTTCAGCCAGATGCCGCCTGTGTAAGGATAACCGGCCAAATACCAAACCGTTGTATTGTCCCAGTAT
Source organism: uncultured Prevotellaceae bacterium (assembly GCA_900320845.1). Lineage (GTDB taxonomy): Bacteria > Bacteroidota > Bacteroidia > Bacteroidales > Bacteroidaceae > Prevotella. The sequence goes on from ONTS01000002.1 coordinate 103,525, forward strand.
ACATTATCCGTCAAGTACCAGGTCAGCGCATTGTAGCAAGGCATGTTCCGCGCGCTGCCGTCAGCGCGGCAAGCACTGTTGGAGACCTTGTGAGCTTCGGTGCCGGTAATGGTGTTGTACCAACGCCATTCATCACCTGCAGATGGAACAATCTGATAACCCGGGTCCTGTCCGTACCAGTACCACTGTTTGGCATCCCACATGTAGTAAGTGTCGGGGAAGTCGAACATGAACTCCGTGCGCTCAACGTTCAGCTTGTGCGCCACGCGGTAGTATTTGTTCACCGCAAACTCGCGCGCAGGGACGGTGTGCGTGCTTGTCATCGGCACGCCCATGTAGCGCACGTGGTAGGTGAACGTCAGCGTGTGGGTGCCCGGCTGAATCACCATGTAGCCGCCGCACTTCACCTGGTTCTGCGCCACGCCCACGGGGAAGCCGTAGCCCTTCTCACCGGTGATGAGACGGATGCTCTTGCCGCCGCCGCTCACGCTCGAAGTGTTGAGACCGGAAGAGTTGAAAGTATACGTACCGCACAGGTTGTTGTTGCTCGTCACTGTCACACTGTCGAGGTAGATCGAACCCGACTCCTCCTGGTCGGCGAAGGGGACAACGATGAGGTAGGTAGCCTTGTGGCTCAGCGTGAAGCTGTAGGCATTGTTGTTGGAATTCTTCTCCGCGGTGGCAATGCCGCAGTCGCCGCTCACGGCAAAGTGCTCGGAGTTGTTGGACTCTGGCTGAACCTGACGGTTGGCAATACGAACCTTTAAACCAGAAGAGGTGGAAAGGTTGTTCTGACCCGTGTAGTAAACAGGATAGGAAGCTGCTGTGTAACTGCCGGGAAGCCAAAAGTCCGCGGAAGGCTGAGTGGCGTGGATGTTGGAGTGGTCGTCCTGAACATAAGTGCCGGAACTTGTCTCAACCCAAATCTTGTCGCCGAGCGTCCAGTAGAAACTGCCTTCGGCATCCATGCTCGTCTTGCGGGGACCGAACAGAGAAGGGGATTCTTCGGGAGACGTACCCGAACCGAAACGCGTGTAAACCCCAGGAACGGGAGGATCGTCGGGAGACTGAACCTCTTCAAGTGTGTCCTTGGAACAGCCGGCGAACAATGCCGACAGAAGAAGGAAGGAAAAAAGATGTCTGATTTTCATTGTGAGATAATTTAATGGATTTTGAATAATTTGATGTCTTGTTGAATGGAAAAGCGCAAGCGGCGCGCAAAAAGGGCCGCCACCTTCACCAAAGGAAGAAAGGAGGGTCAGTCGTCCTCAGGCCAGTAGAAGCCCCAACCTTTGCCGGGGGTGTCGTTGTCGCCCAAATCACCACCGAAGTCGGCACCACCGTGACCTGTACTGCCGCCGAAACCGTCGCCGGCACCACTGTGACCGCCACCGTCAGGGTCGGCATTGTCGTTGTCGCCCATG
>ONTS01000016.1:0-6180 GCA_900320845.1 uncultured Prevotellaceae bacterium
GTGACTTCCGTCAGCAGTTCTGTGAACAACGAGTACAGCTTCAAGCTTAACCACCGTGCCTCCTACTTGATCTTCGCTCCGAAGGATCCGAACATTGAGGCTGCCGGTAAGTGTAAGCTGAAGAAGGTCAAGGTAGAGAGCGACAATGGCATCAATGGCGTATTCAGCTTCAATACAGGTCATCTGGAGCACTCAGGTGGCGATCCTCTTGGCAGAATCACCACATTGGAAGTTGGTGAAGAGTTTGACGGTGTGAAGGGTCAGGACTTCCCCATCCCTACTACTCAGGACGTACGCACGAATGGTGCTTTCATGGTTATCCGGCCCGGTACGCATGCGCTGACCATTACGTACACCGTAGAATACTACGGCATAGAGCAGGATATTACGAAGACTGTCGCTTCACGCGAGTTCTTGGAGAACAAGTACTACACCATCGGCCATACGTTGAACGTTGAGGTGCCCGAGTTCGTGTTCTACTTCCCCGATACGTATTACATGTGGGACGCACAGAAATGGTATTGGTACGGACAGGAGACTTATCCCACCATTTCCAGTACAGAGGGTTCCACCTTCCCACGCAGTCAGCAGGAGGACCCCCTGCGCTGGTACAATGAGGTTCTGGGCACAGAAGCTCATAAAGCCACCAACAGCGCTGCCAAATACAGTGCCAAGAACATGCCCTGCTATAATGCCTTGACCTGGTACGTTAAAAATGGCGATCCCCACTTCGACAGCACTACTGAATGGTCTTTGGGCGGCGTTAAGCAGCGCGGCGGTCTCTGGTTGAAGAAGTGGTCGAAGATTTCCGGCAAGCCTGCTGGTGCTACCATTACCAACTGTTCCTCCGGCAGCGGCACCACTTCCACCACTGCGACTTTAGGTAAGCCTTCCAACACTGCGGACTACTTCTTCCTGCCTGCCTTGGGCTTCTACATCGATGGTCAGTTGCGCAACGTAGGTGTGATCTACAACGGCTACTGGTCGTCGACGCCGACTCGCGACGATTATGATGGTGGCGCGTTCTTCCTGTACTTCAGCAGTAATGGTGATCTGAACGTGAACTACAACACCAATCGCGCTTTCGGTTACGTAGCGGGCTCCCGCTCAGACGGAACACCTTGGTTCCAATAATGGCAGCCCCGTAAAGCGAAGCGTTTATGCTTCTTAATCTCTTAGTCTCTTTGTTTTTTCTTCGCCTCTTTGCCCTGCCTTCGGCGGGCAGAGTGGCGGAGAAAAAACTGTTTTATGGTTGTTGGGGATGTATCAAAATGCCAAATTTGACCAATAAAGCCAAATTTTGAAATAGAAACTTTCAATCTGTAAGTAGATCACCCTCAAATAACAAAGAAAAGTTCATTTCTCAGCCCAAAATAGGGTTTTGGAATGAACTTTTCTTGTTTTTAAGTTTCAAACTGTAAGATTTTCAAGAAGGCATTTACATTTTAATACCCACTCCTTTTTACCTATCGCCGCTTCAACTGTGGCAGAATGATGAAACAATGCTATTTCACTATTTCCTTGATAGGTTCGCCGATGCAGGCATCTGGCATCTGAATGTGGAGCATAGCGCAGATGGTAGGAGCAATGTCTACGATGTTGGTGATGCGTGCAGTGGCGCCTTGCGGTACGTTCCAGCCCATGAATACCAGTGGAATATGCGAGTCGTAAGGGTTCCACAGGGTATGAGTGGTGCCCTTGAAGTCGGGCTTGACGGAAGAAGGATAGACGTTAGCCTGCGGTATGATGAGTATGTCGCCGCTGCGTTTGCTGTCGTATCCGTTAATGGCACGTTCGCGAATCAGTGCGGGTACCGTCTCGGTGGCAGCCTTCGTCTGGTCGATGACAAAAGCAACGAGTTTGTTTTTCAGTATTTCCTGCTTGATGAATGCTACTACGTCGTCGCGTTTCAGTCCTGCGCGGTTGATGGCTTCGTTGTCCAAATAGAGCTGACAGGTGGTGATGTGCTTGATGAGTTGTTCGCTGGTGTTGAACTTACTCTTCAGGGCTGATATCAATGTTTTTGCCGTTTCGCCGGTGGAAAATCCTCCCGTCGGTATTTTGTTATTCTTCAAGAAGTTAGGATTGTGCACTGCTCCGTGGTCAGCAGTGAGGAAGAATACGTATCCGTCGCGTCCGTAGCGTTTGTCAAGCAGGTTGAAGAAGTCGGCCAGGTCTTTGTCGAGTTGTATGTAGGCGGCATGGTTTTCCTTTCCGCGTGTGCCGTAGGTATGTCCTATAAGGTCTGTCGACGAGATGCTTACGCAGAGCATGTCGGTCTCTTTTCCTTCACCCATTTTTTCATTTTCAAGTATTGCCTTTGCCATGTCGAAGGTCATGGTGATGGCTTCGGGCTGATATCGAATATCCTTGCCGGGAGCAGTTCCGTGTTTCTCGTTGTATTTCTCCATCCATTTCGGCAGTTTGTCCATGTAGTAGGATGAAGTGATGAAGTGTCCGGCTTCTACGTCAAACCAATAGGCAGCGTCAGCGCTATGTCCGGCTGGCAAGATGGCGGCGCGGTCTTTCAGTGCAACGCCGATGACTTTTGCCTTGAAGTCGGTAGCCACCTTCAGCATGTCGCCGATGGTTGTGGCGTGGTTGTTGCGTGGCGACATCTGTCCTGCCTTTCCGTTCGAGCCTATGGAGATCACGGTGGAATCGTCGCAGCAGTACACCTTCTTGCCGTCCTCGTAGAAGGTGTTGCCTGCTATGCCGTGCAGTGCGGGCACAGTGCCGGTGTAGATGCTGGTATGTCCGATGGCAGTGATGGTGGGTATGTAGTTAATCATGTTGTTTTCGCATGAGAAACCTTCATGCAACAGGCGTTTCAGGCCTCCGTTGCAGTATTCGTCGTTATAATAATATAGGTAGTCCCACCTCATTTGGTCCACCACCAGCCCTATTACGATTTTGGGCCGTTCTACTTGTGCCTGCATTGTCATTGCCATCGACAGCAGCAAGGTAAGAGAAAGAAGTATTCGTTTCATATTTTTTATGGTTTGTAAATTATTTCGTTGCTTCAGTGGTGCTTAATAGAATTTTATGTCTGTTATCACCGGGTGCAAAGGTATAAAACATTTTGTATGGAGTGGTGCTTAATAGAATTTTATGTCTGTTATCACCATGCTTTCCACTGCCTGGTTGAGTCGCTCGGTCAGTTGTTTTCTCATCATGGAGAGGTCGGCTCTGAGTGCGGCATGGGTTATCTTTACATAGAGGGTCTGATTCCTTATAGATAGCTCCTCGGTGTATTTGCTCACCTGTTCGCCAGCCACCTCCTGCCACTTGCTCATTATGCTGTGTTGCAGCAATGGTGTCTCTAAGCCTGTTTGACGTAGGTGTCTGTTGAGCAGGTCGCCCAAAGCTTGAGGTTTTGAGGTATAGTTTGTCATGTGTTGAATGTTGTTGGTGTCAGTGGGGTGGGGCAGTAGTCAGCTTATAGGTGTGATGGTGCCGTGCTCCACGTTGAAGAGCTGGTAGTCTGAGCCCACCTTTTCCAATATCTTGTCTATATGTGTGCGGTTGGTATCGGTGATGAATATCTGTCCGAAGTCCTCGCCGGCGACCAGACTGACGATGTTTTCCACTCGCTGTGCGTCGAGCTTGTCGAATATGTCGTCAAGCAGCAGTATGGGTCTTATGTTGTTGTTCTTCTGTTGGAGCAGCAGGTATATGGCAAGCTTCAGTGCTATCGTCATGCTTTTGTGCTGTCCCTGGCTACCCTCTGTGCGCATAGCCCATCCGTTGAGCTCCACCTGCAAGTCGTCGCGGTGGATGCCGTAGCGCGAGTATCCCACGATGCGGTCTTTCTCCCTTCCCGAGCGGATGAGTTTGAGAAGTTCGTCGCGTTGGCAGTGAGATGCGTAGACTATACTGACATTGTCTGTTTTGTGGGTGATAATGTTATGCAGGCGGTTGAAGTAGGGCAGTATCTCTTCCACAAACTGTTTGCGCCGTTCGTATATGCGCATACCTTCATCTGCCATCTGTTCCTCGAGCACATCCATCAGCATGTCGTCGGGCTCTTCCTCCGCCTTCAGCAGGGCATTGCGTTGGGTGAGAGCCTGCTGATAACGTGTCAGACTGTGCAGGTAGGCGTGGTTGTATTGCGCTATGGTGGTGTCCATCATGTGCCGGCGCACTTCGCTTCCGCCCTCTATGATGGCAATGTCTGAGGGGGCTATCATCACCACGGGTATGAGCCCGATGTGTTCCGACAGCTTGCGGTATGCCTTTTTGTCGCGGCGGAACACCTTGCGCACACCTCTTTTCATGCCACAATGTATCACCATCTCGCCGCAGCTGTTGTCGGTGTAGTGACCTTCCAGTGAGAAGAAAGGCTCATCGTGGCGCAGCACGTTGGCGTCGATGGTAGTAAAGGCGCTGCGGCAGAACGACAGGTAGTAGATGGCGTCCAGCAGATTGGTCTTGCCCTCACCGTTGAAACCTATCAGACAGTTCAAGTTTGGCGACAGCGACAGGCTTGCATCGGCAATGTTGCGGTAGTTGAGCAGAGAGAGATGCGTGAGCAGCATAGCAATGATAATAATGAGGAAGAATCTTATCATGCAAAGATAGGCTTTTTACTGACAATATAAAAAAATGGTGATAAATTTCCCTGTCTTCAAGATAATCTCTACTTTTGTCGCGCTTTATGGGGATACCCTATGGCAATAAGCAAAGAAACATAAATAAACATAACGATAATGGCAACAAAGAAGACCAATGCTGCTTTGAATAAGCAGAATGCCCATGAAGAGAATGTCTCCAAATGGGAAGAATTCTTAAAGAAAAACAAGAAACTACTCCTCTATGTTCTGATAGGAGTGCTGGCAGTTATCGCAGGAATCCTGCTTTATCACAACCTCGTCGCTAAGCCTCGTGCAGAGAAGGCAGCTACAGCGCTGGGCGCATGTCAGGAGCTCTTCAACCAACAGCAGTTCGACAAGGCGCTGAAAGGTGACGGCGGTGCTGTAATAGGCTTCCTCCGTGTGGCTGACGACTACAGCAGCACCGAGTCTGGAAACCTCGCCAACTATTATGCCGGACTGTGCTATGCACGCATGGACAAATGGCAGGAAGCACTTCCCTATCTGGAGAAGTTCGACCCCCAGGACGATGCTTACATCAGCCCCATGTCGCAGATGGTGCTCGGCGATGCCTATGCCAACACCAAACAGTTTGACAAAGCGGTAGACGCATTCAAGCGTGCAGCTAAGATGGCAGACAAGGAAGACCTGCGCAACGCAAGTAACTCCGTATCGCCACTGGCACTGCGTAAGGCTGGTATTGTGCTCAACGAACAAGGTAAGAAAGACGAAGCACTGAAAATCTTCCAAGAGATAAAGGAAAAGTATGTGGCTTCGCCCATCGCAGCCGACATTGACAAGTACATTGAGCTGGTAACAAAATAATATGTCTACACAACTCTATAGCAACGCCCCTGTGGACAGTGCTCCCGTGCCCGATGCCAGCAATATGACCTTTGGCATTGTGGTAGCCGACTGGAACAGTGAGATTACCCACGCCCTCCTCGAAGGAGCTACCTCCACGCTGCTCAAGCACGGCACCGTACCCGAGAATATACATGTGAAGCATGTTCCAGGCAGCTTCGAACTCATCTACGGAGCCCATCAGATGACGCTACATGGCGAGTACGATGCCATCATCGTGCTGGGAAGTGTCATCCGCGGAGAGACACCCCACTTCGAATACATCAGCCAGGGAGTCACCTATGGGCTGGCACGCATCAATGCCAAGAGCGAAATTCCCGTCATCTTCGGCGTGCTGACAACCGACGACTGGCAACAAGCCAAGGACCGCAGCGGCGGAAAGTACGGCAACAAAGGCGAAGAATGTGCTGTAGTGGCTATCAGAATGGCTAAGTTCTGATCACAAACGCTCGGCAATACCGATAGTATACAGAGTCACATCCACGGATGAGGCTCTGTTTTTTTTGCATCTTCCCAAATGTGTCGTTGCCCCTTCGGATCTGAACAGTCAACCGTTGGCTTGCCATTGAGGCTTATTCACATACCAAAATCGCTGATTTTGGTGACCAAAATCATTGATTTTAGTTTGCCACCGTTCCTCCTCTTCCTTGTTTTCTTGGCGAAGGTAGGCTGCGGCTCAACAATAAAAATGAAGGTGTTCATTTTGTATTGTATTCGCCTTGCA
>ONTS01000016.1:6239-56819 GCA_900320845.1 uncultured Prevotellaceae bacterium
AAATGAAGGTGTTCATTTTGTATTGTATTCCGCCTTGCACTCCTCTTCCTTGTTTTCTTGGCGAAGGTAGGCTGCGGCTCAACAATAAAAATGAAGGTGTTCATTTTGTATTGTATTCGCCTTGCACTCCTCTGCCTTGTTTTCTTGGCGAAGGTAGGCTGCGGCTCAACAATAAAAATGAAGGTGTTCATTTTGTATTGTATTCGCCTTGCACTACCTTTGCCGTTACTATGACACAACGTTCCTGTCTTCTATTATTTCTGGCAGTGCTCGTGGTGAGCACATGCGTGTACATTGTTACTCAGTCGATATGGATGTCGGCTGGTATCATGATTATCATCATGCTCATCGATGCCGCTCTGGCACAGTATGACCGTAAGCGGCAGCGCGAGAAAGCAGAGAAAGAATTACACGAAAAAGAAAACAATGACTGACCAACGCGCTATACTCGGACAATTATATAAATCGTATACGGGCAAGGAGGCCGTACGCATCGATGTCATCACCGGGTCTGGCAGCAACAGGTTCTATTGCCGTCTGTTCGATGCCGAGGGACAATCGCTCATCGGGGTCATCGGCAACGATGCTGACGAGAACCATGCCTTCATCTACCTGGCACAACACTTTGCCGAGCGTGGACTACCGGTGCCACAGGTGTTGGCAGAGGACAAGGCCGCGAAAGCCTACCTGCAGACCGACCTCGGCACCCTGTCCCTCTTCGATGCCGTGAGCACCGGGCGACAGCGAGGCGGACAGTACAGCGATGAAGAGATAAGCCTGCTTGCCGACACCATACGTCTGCTGCCACGCATACAGTTGGAAGGGGCAGAAGGATTGGACTGGACGCAGTGCTATCCGCAGCATACCTTCGACCGCGAGGGGATGATGTTCGACCTCAACTACTTCAAATACTGCCTGCTTAAGTTGCAGGGCGTAGAGTTTAATGAGGTGAAACTCGAAGCCGAGTTCCGCCGTTTGGTCGACGATTTGTGTGCTGCCGATGACCCGCGAGGGTTCATGTATCGTGACTTCCAGGCGCGCAACATCATGCTCACCACCGACGGCAAGCCGCAGCTCATCGACTTTCAGGGTGGACGCCGTGGACCCATCTACTATGATGTGGCATCGTTCTTATGGCAGGCGTCGGCGCAATATCCCGACACGTTGCGCGAAAGGCTCATCGACATCTACCGTCAGGAGGCAGCGCACTATGTGCCTTTGTCCGATGCTGACACCTTCCGCCAGCGGTTGCTGCTCTTCGTCTTTTTCCGCATGCTGCAGGTGCTGGGTGCCTATGGCTTCCGCGGACTCCATCAGAAGAAGGAACACTTCATAGCCAGTCTGCCACCGGCACTGAAACAGGCACTCGCCGTGGCACAACAGATTGATGCTCCCTATCCATATATACGTCAGCTGCTCGAACACGTATCGGCAGACATGGCAGACAAGGATGCTGCAGGTGCCGACAACAGCAACGATGCTACACAACCGCAATGCCTTACGGTGACGATATGGAGTTTCTCCTATAAGAAAGGCATACCCGCCGATACCTCCGGCAATGGTGGAGGGTATGTGTTCGACTGCCGAGGCTCGCACAACCCAGGCAGATATGAGCAGTATAAGAAACTGACCGGGCTCGACGATGCCGTCATGAAGTTCATAGAAGAAGACGGTGAGGTGCCGGCATTCCTGCAACAGGTATACCGCCTCTCCGACGCACACGTCCAACGCTATATAGAGAGAGGATTTACCTCGCTTTTCTTCGCCTTCGGATGCACCGGAGGCCAGCACCGCAGTGTCTACTGCGCACAACATCTGGCAGAATATCTGCACGGAAGATATCCCGTTCGTGTCCGTCTCTGCCACCGCGAACAAGACATATACACCGAGTTGCCCCTACAACCATGACACATAGACAACCCACCCCCTCCATTCCTCCCTCTTACGCTGCCGACATTCGCGAGGCCGTGGAGGTGTTGCGCCGCGGCGGCATCATCCTCTATCCCACCGACACCATCTGGGGTATCGGTTGCGATGCCACCAATGAAGAGGCCGTGCAGCGCATCTATGCCCTGAAGCAGCGCCAGGACAGCAAGGCGATGATATGCCTCGTCGACAGCGATGCCCGTCTGCAACGCTATGTGCGTGATGTGCCAGATGTGGCATGGCAGTTGTTCGACGCTGCCGTGCGCCCCACGACAGTCATCCTCGATGGTGCCGTAGGACTGGCGCCCAACCTCCTTGCCGACGACGGCAGTGTGGCACTGCGCATCACGCAGGAGACGTTCTCTCGCGAGCTATGCTACCGCTTTCAGCGTCCCCTTGTGTCCACCAGTGCTAACATCAGCGGACAACCTGCAGCCAATACATTCCACGACATCGACCCGTCGTTGCTGGAGCAGGTGGACTATGTGTGCCGAAGCCGACGCGGTGAACGCCAACGACAGAAGCCGTCGAGCATCATCAAACTCACCCGCCACGGCGAGGTGACCATCATACGCCCCTGACATCATGCCTACAACCGATACTCCCACACTGTTCCAGCGTCTGCTCGCATGGCGCGAACGCAAGATGACCGACCGACAGCTCACCATCGTGCTGAGTTTCGTCATCGGAGTGTTGGCTGCATTGTCTGCCTATGTGTTACATACGCTCATCAGTTTCATAGCCCGATGGCTCACGCAGGGCTTCGACGACGACAGCATCAACTGGCTCTACCTGCTGTTGCCCATGATCGGCATCCTGCTGACAATGCTCTTTGTGCGCTATGTGGTGAAAGACAACATCAGTCACGGCATCACGCGCATACTCTATGCCATGAGTAGCAAGCAGGGACGGCTGAAGAGGCACAACTGCTGGAGCTCTATCTTCGCTTCTGCCATCACCATCGGCTTCGGTGGTTCGGTGGGAGCCGAGGCTCCTATCGTGCTGACAGGCTCGGCGATAGGCAGCAACATCGGAAGGCTGTTCGGGCTGGATGGCCGCCGTCTGCTCCTTCTCATAGGCTGCGGTGCCACGGCTGCCATAGCAGGCATCTTCAAGGCTCCACTCGCAGGACTCGTCTTCACTGTTGAGGTGCTGATGATAGACATGACCATGTCGTCGCTGCTGCCTATCCTTGTTGCCAGTGTCACGGCAACGTGCACCACCTACCTGCTCACCGGCACGGAGTCGCTCTTCAGCGTACAGATAGCCGACTACAGACTGATGGAATGTCTGCCTGCAGGAGCCGTGCTCGGCATATTGTGCGGACTGGTGAGCCTGTATTTCATCCGCACGATGAACCTCTGCGAGGGATTCTTCGCACGACTCAGCAACCATCCATACCTGAGATGGATGATAGGAGGACTCGTTCTCAGCGTACTCATCCTCTTCTTCCCATCACTCTATGGCGAAGGCTACAACAGCCTGAACATACTGATGAGCGGCGACAGCAGTGCCTGGCATAACCTGATGGCCAATTCGCTCTTTTATGACTATGACCATCTGCTGCTACTCTATGTAGGACTGGTCATTCTTACCAAGGTCTTTGCCACCTCAGCCACCAATGGCGGTGGCGGTGTGGGCGGAACCTTCGCACCTTCGCTCTTCGTGGGTGGCTTCGGCGGTTTCCTCTTTGCCCGCCTGTGGAACGTTTATGCTATAGGACCGGAACTGTCGGAAGCTAACTTCACCCTGCTCGGCATGGCAGGCGTGATGGCAGGCGTGATGCATGCCCCGCTAACAGGCATATTCCTCATTGCTGAACTCACTGGCGGCTATCAGATGCTGCTGCCACTCATGGTGGTAAGCATCTGCGCCTACCTCACCATCATCGTCTTTGAGCCCCATAGTATCTACGGCATGCGTCTGGCACGTGAAGGAAAACTCCTCACACATCACACCGATGAGTCGATACTGCGCCTGATGAATGTTGACGACATTATCGAAAACGAAGATGTGGCTGTGTTGCCCGACACTTCACTGGGAGACATCGTGCAATCCATCAGCCGCAGTTCCAAGAGCTATATCGCCGTGGTCGACCAAGGTGGACGACTGTTGGGAGAGTTAGACGTCATCCGTCTGCGTAAGGTGCTGTTCCGTGTGGAGCTCTATCAGCATTTCACTGCCAATCAGCTTATGACACCGCCTGTGGCACAGCTCCTGCATACCGACCCTGTTCAGGAGGTGATGGACACCTTTGAGCGGACAGGTGCGCACCAGCTTCCCGTAGTGGACGGCGACGGTGTGCTGAAAGGATATATCATCCGCAGCCGCCTGTACATCACCTACCGACAGATGGTGGCTGACTATAGCACAGAGTGAGTCCTATAGGACGAGAAATGTAGTGTCCGCTTCCTCTTTCCATTCCCCCTTCATGGCTTAAAAGAACATTTACAATGAATAAATCCGACCTTCGTATCGTCTTCATGGGCACGCCTGAGTTTGCCGTGGGCACCCTGCGCGCCTTGGTAGAAAACCAGTATCCAGTTGTAGGTGTCGTCACACAACCCGACCGTCCCGTCGGAAGACATGGCAATACGCTTCAGCCGCCGGCAGTGAAGCAGTATGCCTTGGAACATGACATCCCCGTATTGCAGCCCGAGAAGATGAAGGACGAAGCCTTCCTGGCGCAGCTGCGTGCCCTGCGCCCCAACCTGCAGGTAGTAGTCGCCTTCCGTATGTTGCCCGAAGTGGTATGGGCACTGCCAGAGTACGGCACCTTTAATGTTCATGCCTCCCTGCTTCCACGCTATCGTGGCGCTGCACCCATAAACTGGGCCATCATCAATGGCGAGACAAAGACAGGTGTCACCACCTTCTTCCTCGACCACGAAATTGACACGGGACGTATCATCATGCAGCAGGAATTGCCCATACCGCCCCAAGCCGATGTGGAGACCATGTACAATCAGCTGATGGAAGCAGGAGCACAGTTGGCACTGCGCACCATAGACAGTGTGTTGCAGCACGACGGATGCCCGCCGACAAGGGAGCAGAGCATCTCGGAAGAAGAGGAGACGCTGCCCGCAGCACCGAAACTATTTAAGGAAACATGTCGCATAGACTGGCAACGTACGGCAACGGAGGTACACAACTTTATCCGTGGACTATCGCCTATACCTGGAGCATGGGCTCCACTCATCCTACCCGACGGCAAAGATGCCACCATTAAAATATATCGCGCGCGCGTAATGGAGGAAGACCTGGGTGCCGAGATGGGTACTCTGAGCGTGGAGAGCGGTCGTCTCTTTGCCGCATGTGGCGAAGGAACCATCGAAATTCTTGAGCTTCAGCTGTCAGGCAAACGCCGTATGACAGCCAAAGACTTCCTCAACGGCACACGAGGTGTCGAACAATGGCGGATGGAGTAGGGTAGAAGAAAAGTTCTTTGCCGAAAGCTATTGGAGCTATAAACAAGAGGCATGCCGTTTTACTAAAATGGCATGCCTCTTATTATGGGTGGCTATCGTATCTGTTCTTTAGGGATAAGGTCGTAGTCGAACATTACTTCCGAATGGTTTTTCCAGTTCAGGGTGCGCTCTATCTGTTCCCCGTTGGCGCGGTTGTACGTCTCGCGGTAGATGCGCGACACACGGTAGAACTTCCCATTCTCCTCCTTATGGAAGTGGTGGTCCTCTTCCGTTATCTTATAAGTGAAAGGATATTCCTCCGTTGTGCGCAGTTCGGCACGTAGGTCATCGCCCTCACACCATGTGTGAACCTGTACCGGCTGTCGGGTGTCGTTGCGGAAACGCAGGTCGATGAAGTTCCAGTTTACCGATGTTCCAGCGCTGTAGGGTACGCGCACGCCATTAGGGTCCGGAGCCAGCGCATCGGAGTGGTGATGCAACTCGGTAATTGTCATCGGACTATGCAGGAAGAGCAGACACAGCGTGTTGGCAAGGTTACACAACCCTCCGCCTACACCGGCAACTAATCGGCCGTTGACCAGTACGCGCCCGTCGGCAAAGCCGTTGCGCTTCGACGTCTTGCCCACCAGCTGCCAGAAGGAGAAAGTCTCACCAGGTTGTACCATGATGCCGTCGATGCGGCTGCATGCCAGTCGGATATTGTCCGCCTTGTTCTGCTGCAACACAGGGTCGATACCCGGTCCGCGCTTTATCATATTGCCCGCATGCGAACTCACCACTACAGGCAACATCTCCGTTTGTTTAGTACGGGCAAAGCGTTCCTTGCTCAAGGCATTCTTCACCTTGCGCTTCCAAATCTCTTTTTGCAGCGAAATGTAATACGTCGCCGGACTTATCTCGCAGAACAGTCGTCGTTGTTTAGGCATGGGAAATATAATAAAGATGATAGGGTGGGGTGTATGTGTATGACCATTGCTTTATTGTCGCAACAAAGGTAAACAACTTTGTGGCAATGAATATGTCTTCAACAATAAGAAAAAGTTAGTATTTTTTCTGCTTTCATCTTTTATTATTTAATAATTCTTCATATCTTCGCAGTCAAGAAACAGCAAAAGATAGATAAAGAGGTCTATACAAGTAGTTTAGATGAAAAATACACCCCGAAGTTTGTATAGATATGGACTTCGGGTAATTTCATCCAAATGTAGGAATAGTATTTGAAAAAAGAAAATCATCACAGTGAAAATGAAAGTGATTAGTTTATTTTCTGGTTGCGGCGGACTTGATCTTGGTTTTGAGAAAGCTGGTTTTAAGATACCTGTTGCAAATGAGTTTGACCCAACCATCTATGAAACATTTAAAATAAATCATCCTAAAACAAAACTGATAGAAGGTGATATAAGAAAGATAGCCGAAGATGATTTTCCAAAAGAAATCGACGGCATCATTGGCGGTCCTCCTTGCCAATCATGGTCGGAAGCAGGTGCATTACGCGGTATTGAAGACCAGCGCGGTCAGTTGTTCTATGACTATATAAGGGTGCTGAGGAAGACCCAGCCCAAATTTTTTTTAGCAGAAAATGTGAGCGGAATGCTTGCAAACAGGCACTCTTCGGCTGTTCAAAACATTCTTTCGTTATTCGACGAATGTGGTTATGATGTTACTATGACCTTGGTCAATGCCAAAGATTATGGTGTGGCTCAAGAAAGGAAGAGGGTTTTTTACATAGGATTTAGGAAGGATTTGAAGGTAGACTTTAAGTTTCCAGAAGGTTCTACAAAGGATGATGATAAGAAAATCACCCTTAGGGATATTATCTGGGATTTACAGTTTACAGTAGTTCCTGCAGGAGAAAGAAACACTCACAATCCCGATGCCATTAACAACAACGAATATTTCACAGGAGCATATTCCCCTATATTCATGAGTCGTAATCGTGTAAAATCGTGGGACGAGCAAGCATTTACGGTTCAGGCTTCTGGTCGTCAATGCCAATTGCACCCTCAAGCACCCAAAATGGTTAAGTTTGGAAAAAACGATTGCAGGTTTGTTGAAGGAAAAGAAAGCCTGTACAGAAGAATGTCTATAAGGGAAGTCGCAAGGGTGCAAGGGTTCCCAGACGACTTCAAGTTTATATATCATAGCACCAATGATGCATATAAAATGATAGGGAATGCCGTTCCGGTAAATTTAGCGTACGAAATAGCACAACAAATTAAAACATATTTGTGATTATGAGTAGTCGTAGTAATGATCAAGGCAGAGCCTATGAGTATATCACTTTGATTGAGTTGTTCAATCAAATCAGCAAGACACGGCCTGTAAAAATCATAGAAAACAGTAGTTTGGAAGCTGCAAAATCATCGTGGGAAGGTATGACAGTCATGATGCAGAACGTATTGACAATAAGCGCCAAGTCATTTATTCCTACTATTTTTGAGTTGGAGCCCCTCATTCTTGAAAATGACAATGACATTGTAGAATTGCTGATACAAAAGGATGTTGAAGGTGAAAAGGGCGACGTCAGAGATATATTGATAGTTAGAAGCGGAATCCAATGGGAAATAGGGCTAAGTATGAAGCATAATCACTTCGCTGTAAAACATAGCCGATTGTCTCCGAATATAGATTTCGGCTCAAAATGGTATGGACATGCTTGTTCGCAAAACTATTGGAATGCCGTCAAACCCATCTTTGATTCTTTGAAGCAGGAAAAGGCGGCAGGCAAAAAATGGTCAGAGTTACCAGATAAAGCCGGCGATGTCTATATTCCCTTATTAAATGCATTCATGGCGGAAATCAAAGAATCCTATCAGCAATATAAAGACATCCCGACGAAAATGGTCGAGTATTTGCTGGGGGAATATGATTTCTATAAGATTATCAGTATTGACAGGGCTAAGATTACCCAAATCAATGCCTTCAATTTACATGGGACATTAAATAGTGATGCAAAGAAAGAAAAGGCAAGTGTCAAAATAGAAAAGACTCTTTTGCCTACTCGTATCGTACACTTCGGCTTTAAGCCTGATAGCGACAATACATTGGAATTGTACTTGGATAACGGATGGCAGTTTAGTTTCAGAATCCATAATGCTTCTACAAACGTTGAAAACAGCCTCAAGTTTGATATTCAAATTATCGGAATGCCTGCGACAATTATAACTATTGATTGTAAATGGAAGTAATCTCCCTATTTGCTGGTTGCGGTGGTCTTGATCTCGGATTTAGGAGAGCAGGTTTCAATGTCGTCTGGGCAAATGAATTCGACAAAACCATTCATGATACCTATCGTCGTAACCATCCGCAAACGATTTTGAATACATCCGACATTCGTACACTTCATGAGGATAGTATTCCTGATTGTGACGGCATCATTGGCGGTCCTCCTTGCCAGTCTTGGAGCCTGGGTGGGAAAAGCCTTGGACTTGATGACGAACGAGGGCAATTAGTATATGATTATATTCGTATCGTAAAAGCAAAGCAGCCGAAATTCTTTATTATGGAGAATGTTGCCGGAATGGTTTCTCCAAGACACATCAAGAGTTTTCAGGGCTTTTTGGAACTCTTTCGCAATGCAGGGTATAGAGTCAAGTTTGAACTAATCAATGCAGCAGATTTCCGCATACCGCAAGACCGTCTCCGGGTCTTTATCGTCGGAATACGCAAGGACATAAATTGTGAGTATTTCTTTCCCGTCATAAAACCAAGAAAGGCAATATCTTTATACAAAGCCATAGGCGATTTAAAAACACCTCCAAGAGCATATTGTACTGAAAAGGTTATACAAAAGGATGAAGTTATTCCTAATCATGATTACTATACAGGTCCTTTCGATGCAAAATTCATGGCGAGAAACAGAATCAAGTCATGGGAGGAAAAATCATACACGATACAGGCACAAGCAAAAAACGAACCTCTTCATCCACAGGCACCCAAGATGAAATACATTAATGAAAATCAAAGGAGTTTTGTACCAGGAAATGAAAAATTATACAGGCGTTTAAGCGTTCGGGAATGTGCGAGAATACAAACCTTCCCTGATAGATTCTATTTTGTGTATAGTGATGTTAGAGACGGGTATAAAATGGTAGGAAATGCCGTTCCGCCACGGTTGGCAGAAGCTCTGGCAGTTTCCATAAGAGACTGCTTATCTCTTCTTGGCACGTCGACTACTTTTCAAAATGTTCTAATCGGCTATATAAAAAACTTGAAGGACTTAGAAATTGTAAAAAGAAGCAAAGTATATTATGTTCGAAGTGACAATCGCGTCGGGGCACTTCAATATGGCCAGATAGAAAAACCTATCAAGTTGTTGTTGTTACATCACGGGAACATGAAATGGCTTTTTGAATTGACTACTGGTGCAGCACTGCCTTGTAATAAGGAATACTTGAAAAAACTTGGATTTAATCCACATGGAAAAAGCTATTGGTCTTTTATCGTAGATAGAGAATTGGAAGTCACAAATTACTCTTCAATTGTCAATGCTAATATAAAACTAACGACATCACCACAAATTATTCAGATACAATCTGATAATGTTTAAAGATGCTTCAGGAAATGCAGGTGTGACTTTCAAAAAAAATAACTCTCACCGTATTTCACGACGTCTTTAATTCAATTATTTCTTAGAGTATATGCTACAAACTTAACACAACTGCTATATAAAGTTCAAAGAAAGGATTAGAATCTTCAGGGGATGACACTCAAGCTTTTGGTACGAAAAATGAGAGATTGCTCATACTTTTAGAACAAACGCGGTGAAAGGAAAGGGAAGTAGCTTTTTAGTCGTTGACAGTATAGAAGAATGCTTCTGCCATCTGGATTAAGGTTGTTCAGTCTGCGCAAGTGATGTGTCATTTTTCTCCATCATACTGCCAAGGTCTGAGGATGAGCAGTCGCACTTCCACCTAGGTGGTGAAGAGGAGTCGTCAGGCTTGTAGTAGTCACGAACGCCATTATCAGTCAGAAAAATGAAGGGATGCCGTTCGTTCAGCAGCGCTATCATTACTTGTTTCTCGTCCTTTGAGCAGAATGGCAAAACTATCACTGCTCCTTTTCGGGCTTGCAAGATGCAGGAGTTCTTTCTTCTGTCATTATCTTTCTGGTTATTCGTTGCATTACCAGATATTATTCCTCAATTCTTCTTCACCAGTTTCAGTACTATATATGAGCTATACGGCTTCAGGAAGCTGTTTGCAAGGGTATAGTCCGTGCGCCGGAGGGGCTTGCGAAGCGATGTGGGTAGCTTGTGTACAGGCAACAGCATAATGCCGTGGGTGGAACTGAGGCTGAAGCGTCCTGCTGTCATGGTCTTCACGTCCTTCACCTTCAGGGTCGTTGCACCATGCCATGAAGATTGTTTGTGGCGGAGTAGGCGACGGCGTTGTTGTGAAGGGATGTCGAAGATGAGGCAGCCGCCAGGTTTCAGTATGCGGTATGCTTCGTTGATGATGTCGCTGATGACGTTGGTGTCGAGGTGCATCATGAGATGGAAGGCATAAACGGTGTCGAACATGTTGTCGTCAAAGCCCGTGTCAGTGGCTGATGCCTGTCGGAAATCCACATTTTGATGGCGTCTGCGTGCATGCTTCATCATCTCGTTGCTGGCATCGAGGGCATGCGTGGCATAGTTGGTGAGCCTGCCTGTTCCGCAAGCCATTTCCAACCGTTGTGTGCCGTGCGCAGTGTCGATGAGTTGGTCGAGTATGCGACGCTCCTCGTAGTCGATGAAGTGTCCGTAGCTGTTGCCGAAACGGCTGTCGTCGTATTGGTCGGCAATCGTGTCGTAGTAGTCCACGACGGAATCATTTGAGTGAGACGAGGGAGACGTATCTTTGTTGGCGTGGCGTTCACGGGACGAGTCGCATATCTCTACCGTAAGTATATTCCTTTCAGTCTCGTCTTCAGTCACTTTGGTATCACAGCAGGTTTCCTCTTTTCTTTGAAGATATCTGAACACGTTGTCTATCTGTTCGGGAAAGGTGTTGCCGAAGCGTTGGTTGAAAAATGCTCCTCCTATGGTGAACGCCCAAGCTCCTGCAGTGTCTATGATGTCTAATTTTTCATAGCTGTCTATGCTGCCAGCCACGCACACAGGGGCATCAACTTGGCTGCACAAACTATGTATCAGTGCTTCGGTATCACCCGTGTAGCGGTATGCCAGCAGGTCGATGCCATAGGCACCGCACTCTATGTAGTGTTGTGCTTCACCCACCATGGCGCGTATGTCGCCATCAAGTGTTGACGGTCTGCCCGACACCAGTCCTACGAAAGGCATGTACTTGATGCCATGCTCTTGGCAGTAGGCGTTGATGTTATCGGTGAAGGTGGTGCCCATGAGAATGTCGCACTGACATTCCACAGCCATGTGTGCCGCCTCCATGCCCTCCTCTTCAGTGTAAGCCACCACCTCCAAGCACGTTGTCTTACCGCAGTCTTTCATTTGTCGGTAGAGAGCTCTCATCTCGTCAAGGGGCAGCGGTTGCTCCTTGAAGCCCCAGTAATGTGCCGGCGAGTCTTTGCACTGCTGGAATATCTCCGCAGCGTTTGGTGCGGTGAGGTCGTCGTAGGTGAGCATCACTATGAGATGTGGGGACATAGGGGAGGATTTTACTGTATGACAAGTTACAAAGTTTGGTTTATCTCTTTAAGGATAGTTGTCCGTTGGCGGTCAGAATTCTATGTCAAAGAAGATTTCTTCGTCTTCTTCCTCTTCTTTCTTGGTCTTGGGTTTGGGCGGATTCTTTAGGTTGCCGTCCTTGTCGAACATGCCGTAAGTGGTACGCAGCACAATGAACTCCGTGCGGCGGTTTATCTGGTTGCATATCTCTTGCTTTTCCTTGTCGAGCTTTCCGATGAACTCCTGTGTGAGCACGTCGCCCTCTTTCAGCCAATTGTACTGTGCTGCCAGTTTCTTTCTCACTGTCTTAGGCTTCTCCTTGCCGTATCCCACGGGTGTGAGTCGGTCGGTGGCAATGCCTTTGGATATGAGGTAGCGCACCACGCTCTCGGCGCGACGCTGTGCCAGTTTCTTGTTATATGCCTGTGTGCCCTTGTAGTCGCAGTGGGCACTGAGCTCTATGGTCACGTTGGGATTCTCGTTAAGCAGCGTGACGAGCTCGTCGAGTGCCTTTTCGCTCTCTGGGCGTAGGGTGGCTTTGTCGAAGTCGTAGAAGATGTTATCTATCATCACAGGCACACTGATGGGCGCCAAGGGAAACTGTAGCACGTGTTCTTCAGAATCGTCAACGATACCTACGCGCAATGACTGTTTATGGTTGAGGTATCCCTTACATGTTCCCATGAAGAGATATTCAACTCCAGGCTTCACTACCTGTTCGAAGGAGCCATCGCCCTTCACGCTGAGCTTTAGATTGGTGCCGTCGTTGCCCACCATGTACACTTGTGCCGCCGGCAACTCGTAGCCGTCCATCTCATACACCCAGCCCTTTACCGTCTGAACAATCTCGTCGTACTCAAAGCTGTAGATGCTTTCCCATCCGCGTCCGTCGTTTCGGTTGGAGCAGAAGAAACCACGGTTCTTCACTCCCTCGAAGGTCATGCCAAAGTCATCACCTTGCGAGTTGAGCGGAAAACCGGGATGTTCGAGCTGGTATCTGCCATTTCTTCCTACTGTTGCAATGAAGATATCAAGTCCGCCCAGTCCTGCATGTCCGTCGGAGGAGAAGTAGAGGTCGCCATTGGGTCGGAAGGTGGGAAACATTTCGTCGCCGGCAGTGTTGACAGGAGCACCCACGTTCTCAACTATGCCTATCCCTGCCGAGGTTAACTGTGCCCGCCATATATCGAGCCCACCAAGTCCTCCCGGTATGTCGCTCACGAAGTAGAGCCACAGTCCGTCGGGGCTCACGGCAGGATGGGCGAACGATGACAGCGAGTCGCGGGTGATGAGTAAGTCGGTAGGTTTGCTCCAAGCTGCATCAGCGCGGTTGGAAGTCACTATCTGTGCATAGCGTGGATACTGCGGGTCGGTCTTGCATTGTGTGAGATACATTACCCTCTGGTCAGGCGAGAAACTGCATGCGCCCTCGTCCCATGAGGTGTTGAGACCGCTCTCTATCGCCTCAGGACGCGACCACACTCCTTTATCGTTCTTGGTGGAGAGGAATATGTCGCCGGCCTTGGCGCCAGTGATGCCCGACAGGTCGTCGCCCTGTGCCTGATTGCGGGTGGAGGTGAAGTAAAGTTGCTCATGTTGGTCGCCCTGGAGCATAGGACTGTAATCGGCGCGTTGCGAGTTGAATACATCCATCTTCTTCACTGTATAGCGTGATCCTGCTGCTTTCCACTCGGCTGCCTTACGCGCGGTGAGCAGACTCTGCCGCAGTAGCTCGTTGTCCTTCATCGAGTCGGCAGCAATGAGCAGTTCCTTCTCAGCTTCTTTGTAGTTGCCAGTGCGTAACAGTTGTCGTCCCAAGTGCAGATGTGTCTCTGGTGTGTCCTGTTTGTAACGGATGACATTGCGGTAGGCGCCGATAGCTTTCTGGTAAGCTCCATAGCGCTCGTAGCAGTACGCCATCTTGGCGGCTATCCGTCCTCGTTCGTCGCGCATCTTGGGAGGTGTCTTGCTGTAAGCCTGCCTGAACTGGCTGGCAGCATCGTAGTATTCGCCCAGGGCGAGGTGTTTCTCACCTTTCTTCAAGTTGCGCTCTGCCCCGCATGCCGTGAGCAACAGACAGGCAACGATGACTATATATATATAATGGTGTCTGCGTTTCATAAGTCTTTGATGATGACTTGCTGTCGATAATGACAGCAACTGTTTCACTTTTAACGCAAAATCTTTCCGATTATTGCCATGAGACGATGAGAAGTTGGAGGGACGAGGAGGATGAAGCGAGGATGAAGCTATGTGTACGGAGGTGGAAATACCCGATAGCCCACGTCGTTCATGCCAGCAATTGTACATTGTTTGGCAGTGTTTATGCGTTTGGCACGCTTTTTGTAGAATAAAAGGCGTAGAATAATCAACCAATAAAAACATACCTATTATGAACATTCAACCTTTAGCAGACCGCGTGCTGGTGAGCCCGGCAGCGGCAGAAGAAAAAGTAGGCGGTATCATCATTCCCGACACCGCAAAAGAGAAACCCCTCCATGGTAAGGTGGTAGCAGCAGGCAATGGTACCAAAGACGAAGAAATGGTGCTCAAAGCGGGCGACGATATTCTCTACGGCAAGTATGCAGGAACTGAGATAGAACTCGAAGGCGAGAAATACCTCATCATGCGTCAGAGCGATGTGCTGGCAATACTGAAGTAATCATAAAATCAAAGCATTAAAAACATAACAATATCATGGCAAAAGAGATAAAATTCGACATAGAGGCACGCAACCTCCTGAAGAAAGGCGTAGACCAGTTGGCTAACGCAGTGAAGGTAACCCTCGGACCGAAAGGCCGTAACGTGGTTATTGAGAAGAAGTTCGGCGCACCGCAGATAACAAAAGACGGTGTTACCGTAGCGAAGGAAATAGAACTGGAAGACCATTTCGAGAATACAGGTGTACAACTCGTGAAGAGTGTCGCATCAAAGACCAGCGACGACGCTGGCGACGGCACCACAACAGCCACACTGCTGGCACAGGCTATCGTCAACGAAGGACTGAAGAACGTTACCGCAGGTGCCAACCCCATGGACCTGAAACGTGGTATTGACAAAGCCGTGAAAGCTGTCGTTGAATTCATCGCCAAGAACGCTGAAAAGGTAGATGACAACTACGACAAGATAGAACAAGTAGCTACTGTCAGCGCAAACAACGACCCAGAAATTGGTAAGCTCCTTGCCGACGCTATGCGCAAGGTGTCAAAGGACGGTGTTATCAGCATCGAGGAGAGCAAGAGTCGCGACACTCATATCGATGTCGTGGAAGGTATGCAGTTCGACCGTGGATATCTGTCAAGCTACTTCGTTACCAATGCCGACAAGATGGAGTGTGTGATGGAGCATCCATATATCCTCATCTACGACAAGAAGATTTCCAACATCAAGGAGTTCCTTCCTATCCTGCAGCCCGCAGCCGAGAGTGGACGCCCGTTGCTCGTCATCGCTGAGGACGTAGATAGCGAAGCTCTGACGACACTGGTGGTAAACCGTTTGCGCAGCAACCTGAAGATCTGCGCTGTGAAGGCTCCCGGCTTCGGCGACCGCCGCAAGGCTATGCTGGAAGATATTGCCGTTCTGACTGGCGGTACTGTCATCAGTGAAGAAAAGGGATTGAAACTTGAACAGGCAACCCTCGACATGCTGGGTACCTGCGAGAAGGTAGAAGTTACCAAGGATAATACCACCATCGTGGATGGTGCAGGCCAAAAGGAAGCCATCGCCGACCGTGTGGGAGCCATCAAGAACGAGATTGCCAACACCACTTCTTCTTATGACAAGGAGAAACTGCAGGAACGTCTTGCTAAGCTCAGCGGTGGCGTAGCAGTGCTCTACGTGGGTGCTAACAGTGAGGTGGAGATGAAAGAAAAGAAAGACCGCGTCGACGATGCTCTCTGCGCTACACGTGCAGCCATTGAGGAAGGTGTCGTAGCTGGCGGCGGTACTACTTATATCCGCGCTCTTGAAGTGCTGAAAGACCTCAAGGGTGTGAACAACGACGAACAGACAGGTATCAACATCGTAGAACGCGCCATCGAGGAGCCTCTGCGCCAGATAGTACACAACGCCGGTGGCGAAGGTGCTGTGGTAGTGCAGAAGGTACGTGAGGGTAAAGGCGACTTTGGCTACAACGCACGTACCGACGAATATATGGATATGCGCAAGGCTGGTGTCATCGATCCTGCCAAGGTGTCGCGTGTTGCATTGGAGAACGCTGCCTCTATAGCAGGTATGTTCCTCACCACTGAGTGTCTCATCGTTGACAAACCCGAAGAGACTCCTGCCATGCCTATGGGCAACCCTGGCATGGGTGGCATGATGTAATTGATAATACGAAGCGAGACTGACGTCCGCTCCTAATAAAAGCGTGGTAACTGACCAATTCAGTTGCCACGCTTTCTTATTGATGTGATGTTACTTCTGTGCTATTGTATTGTAGTTGTGAACGATGAGTTGACCATCATTGTTTAGACTTTCAAGGCTGTAATACAAGAAAATGCCATCCATTGTGTGTACATATCAGAAAGAAATCCTACATTTGTAGAATAAATTGACGCACAAAATTAGTCTTATATCATGCAAACGTCTCACAATCATTTAGTTATTATGGCGGGCGGTGTAGGCAGCCGTTTTTGGCCGATGAGTACCGAAGAGCGCCCCAAACAGTTTATCGATGTGCTTGGCGTAGGCCGTAGCCTGTTGCAACTTACCTTCGACAGATTCAAAGATGTGGTGCCGGCAGAGAATGTGTGGGTTGTGACCAATGCTCGCTATGCCGACATCGTAGCAGAGCAGCTGCCCGACATGCCGCGCGGAAACATCCTTCAGGAACCCTGTCGTCGGAATACTGCGCCATGTATAGCTTACGTGAGCTGCCGCATCAAGGCACAGGACGACAATGCCAACATCGTGGTGGCACCCAGCGACCACATCGTTACCGACGTGGCAGAGTTTCAGCGCGTCATACGTCAGTGCCTCGACTTCGTCAACGACACCGATGCCATACTCACATTGGGTATGAAACCCACACGTCCGGAGACGGGATATGGCTACATTCAGGCTGACCTCAGTGCCAGCAGCGTACGCAACAAAGAGATATTCCGCGTGTTCTCCTTCCGCGAGAAGCCCGACCTGGAAACCGCAGAAAAGTATATACAAGACAAGAGTTACTTCTGGAACTCCGGCATCTTCATCTGGAATGTGCACACTATCGTCAACGCCTTCCGTATCTATCAGCCTGCTATGAGCAGAATTTTTGAGCAGATGAAGTCATATTTCGGTACCGACAAAGAACAGGAGGTGCTCAACGAGCGTTATCCTGAATGCGAAAACATCAGTATCGACTACGCCGTGATGGAGAAAGCTGACGAAATCTATGTCTGTCCGGCAGACTTCGGATGGAGCGACCTTGGTACATGGGGCTCGCTGCTGATGCAGACACCGCGAGACTTGCAGGGAAACAGTCTCATCGGCGACAACATCAGAGTGTTCGATACCAACAACTGTATTATACACACCACTGAAGAAAAGAAGGTGGTGGTGCAGGGACTCGATGGATATATCGTGGCAGAAAAGGATAACACCCTGCTCATCTGCCGACTCAGCGAGGAACAGCGCATCAAGCAGTATACAGAAGAGTGACCAGGAAGGCTTCCTGCGCTATGGAAATGCTAGCATGCCTCAATCGTAAATAAATAGTACATAGTAAATCGTCAAATAATTATTCCCCTTTCATGTCTAAAAACATTGCATTGATTACCGGTATTACCGGTCAGGACGGCTCCTATCTCGCCGAGTTCCTTATTGAAAAAGGTTACGAAGTGCACGGACTGCTGCGTCGCAGTAGCTCGTTCAACACCGGACGCATTGAACATCTCTACCTCGATGAGTGGGTTCGCGACATGAAACAGAAGCGTCTTGTCGACCTCCATTGGGCAGATATGACTGACTCTTCGTCGCTCATACGCATCATAGGCGAGGTGAAGCCTACCGAGATTTACAATCTGGCAGCACAAAGCCATGTGAAGGTGTCGTTCGATGTTCCCGAATATACCGCCGACACCGATGCCGTAGGAACGTTGCGTCTGCTCGAAGCGGTGCGTATCTGCGGACTGGAACACCAGTGCCGTATCTATCAGGCAAGCACATCTGAACTTTTCGGACTCGTTCAGGAGGTGCCCCAAAAGGAGACGACGCCCTTCTATCCACGTTCACCTTATGCCGTAGCAAAGTTATATGCGTACTGGATTATAAAGAACTATCGCGAATCGTATGGCATGTTCTGCGCCAATGGCATCCTATTCAATCACGAAAGCGAACGTCGCGGCGAGACATTTGTGACCCGAAAGATTACACTTGCCGCAGCACGTATTGCTCAAGGGCATCAGAATAAGCTTTACCTCGGTAATCTCAGTGCCTTGCGCGACTGGGGATATGCTCCCGACTATGTGGAGTGTATGTGGCTTATCCTGCAGCAGCCGCAGCCCGACGATTTCGTCATCGCCACTGGTGAGTACCACACCGTTCGTGAGTTTGCTACACTTGCCTTCCGTGAGGTGGGCATAGAGCTGGAATGGCAGGGCGAAGGACTGGAAGAGAAAGGCATAGACAAGGCCACAGGACGTAGCTTAGTGGAGGTAGACCCGCGCTTCTTCCGTCCCGCTGAAGTGGAACAACTCCTCGGCGATCCCACCAAAGCAAAGGAAAAACTTGGCTGGAACCCACGCAAGACTTCATTTGAAAAGCTCATCAAACTCATGGTGGAGCATGATATGAAAAAGGTAAAAAAACTATACCTCTGACAGCATATATCGGTCACAGATTAGTAATTAGATAATTCAAACAACTATGACGACGATGAAACGATTTCTTTTACTCTCCGCAATGTTGCTTTCGCTATCGTTCTTCGCTATAGCTCAAGGCAATAAAAAAATGTCGCCACATCTGCAGCAGATGTTAAAAACGTACACTACATCAGCCACAGCAAAAACTCCTCTTAAGGGCTCGGTATTGACACTGATGACCACACAAGGTGGACATTCTATCCATGCAGTATCTGCCGACTATGGACTAGAAGTGCAAGATAGTATCGGGCGCATATATATCGTGCGCATACCTTTCACTATGCTGTCACGTGTGGCGGACGACTTCCGTGTGGAACGCATCGAAGCTGAGCCCATAGCAATGCAACCGGCTATGGACGTTACACTAGGACAGATAAATGCTACCAACGTATATACTGGTACTAATCTTCCACAGGCATTTACAGGTAAAGGTGTGGCGGCAGGTGTATTCGACAATGCCTACGACTTCACTCATCCTGCTTTTCGAGATGCCAACGGTCAGTCACGCATGCGCTATTATTATGACTTCTACTACGACAACGGCGATGGAACACAAGGACGGAGCTGGAATAACGCTGCCGACATATTAGCCTTAGGTGGTACACAATATGAAGGTATCACACTGCATGGCACTCATGTCATGGGTATTATAGCAGGACAAGCCGTTAACGGAAAGTATCAAGGAATGGCACCCGAAGCTGATATATATGCTGTACACTTTAATTCCATGCCTGAAGACTTCAACAATCCCAATGCACCTACCTCAGCCAATTCCATCCTTGGCTTCAAATATATCTTCGACGAAGCAGAGCGTGCAGGACAACCCTGTGTGATCAATTTCAGTAGTGGAGAAAGTTTTACTATCAATAGACAGCGCATTCTTGAGAGTGAAGCCCTGATAGGACTCACAGGTCCGGGGCGCATCATCGTAACATGTGCAGGCAATGATGGTTTCCGATCATCTTACATGGAAAAGAAAGCAACAGAATATAATGCTGGTGCAGGACTCACCAATGGTGTGGGGGGAGGTAATATCATCGATATGGACATCGTGACACGTGATAATCAGCGCGTGCGTTTCGACTTCCTCAGCATACGTCTGATAGATTCAAAAATAGAGAAAACCATCATATTCAATACCGATAGCGTAGCAGCTCTCAATGACACCTGTCGACTCTCCACTGCAACGAGCTTCAGTGACATTAGTTTGAAGATTTGGAAGACCGACTATCAGGATCCTCGTGGCTCAGTATTTCATATCAGAGCAGACATGTCGTCGCCTGTTTATATGGTACTATGTGGAGCTTTGTGCCTGCTGACAAGCAATAGTCCCGCATGGGTTTATACTGATATCAAATACTCGCCACTGGTAAACATTGAGGGTGTGGACAGTTATAGCAAGGCTGCTCCAGGACATTCGTTGTGGTGGCCAGGCACTGTCGACGGGCTCATTACCGTGGGAGCTACAGGGTATAAATCATCGTTTACAGATATTGATGGCAATACCAATACCCAGATGAACGAGTTTGCTGCAGAACAACCAGGACGCATAACAAAATTCTCCTCACAAGGACCGACATTCGACGAGCGTATCAAACCCGACGTGACAGCGCCCGGCATGAGCATTAATGCACCGTTCAATAGCTACGTGGAAATTGACAATAGCCGACGCAAGGAATTGACAGATCAAGTAAACTACAATGGTAAGACCTATTACTACACGGCACAGAGTGGTACCTCCATGGCAACGCCTGTTGTGACAGGTGCCATAGCCTTGTGGTTACAGGCAAACCCATCACTCACCACCAAGCAGATTCTTGAAGTTTTTGAACACACATGTACCAAACCAGACCCTACTCTGACCTATCCCAACAGTGTTTATGGCTATGGACAGATTGACGTGTACAACGGATTGCTCTACATTCTGAATATCCCCACGAAAATACCTGGCCTCAGCACGCATCAGCCTGCTAAGGTGACGTTCAGCCTTCAGGGAAGTATTCTCACCGCAGAGTTCGCGGGACGCGATACATCGGGGGCCCATATCACAGTGTATGACCTCGAAGGACGTCCTGTAGCATCGGCATTAAATTATACCATCGACCTATCCATGCTGCCCAAGGGGGTTTATGCCGTGCAGCTAAAGACGAATAGCTCGTCAACGACGGGGTCAACACTCATACGCCTGTAATATTCGGTTTGGACAGTTAATATATCAAATATACAATAACAGATTATCGATTCAGCAACAATATGCAACCAGTGTAAGGGTTACATATAATTAATATAGTGCTGTTGACCGATTATCTTTGCAATTCAATCTTGTTCGTCCTGCAAGTGTTTTGTCATCAGGCTCGCCACATGTCCTATGTGCAGCTTTACATTTATATTATATAAGGAGACTCTCTTATGTTAGATAAGCAATCAAAGATCTATGTTGCCGGTCACCGCGGTCTTGTGGGCTCCGCCATCTGGAACAATCTTCTTCAACGTGGATACACCCATCTCGTGGGGCGCACACATCAGGAACTCGACCTCACCGACCAACGTGCCGTCAAAGCTTTCTTCGACGAGGAGCGTCCGCAGGCAGTGGTGTTGGCAGCAGCCTTCGTAGGAGGCATCATGGCAAACTCACTCTATCGCGCCGACTTTATCATGCAGAACCTGTTGATACAGTGTAATGTCATAGGCGAGAGCTATCGCCACGGCGTCGAGAAGCTCCTCTTCCTCGGTTCAACATGTATTTATCCGAAGAATGCACCGCAACCGATGAAGGAAGATGCCCTGCTTACATCACCTTTAGAGTATACCAATGAGGAATATGCCATCGCGAAGATTGCTGGGCTGAAGATGTGTGAGAGTTATAACCTGCAGTATGGCACCAACTATATTGCAGTGATGCCCACTAACCTCTATGGTCCTAACGACAACTTCCACCTAGAGAACTCCCACGTTATGCCTGCCATGATACGCAAGGTGTATCTCGCTAAGCTCATCCACGAAGGACAATGGGACACTATCCGTCGTGATCTTATGCTGCGTCCGGTAGAGGGCGTGAGTGGTGATGCCGACGAGAAGACCATCCGCGAGGTGCTCACCAAGTACGGCATAGGTGACAATAGGGTAGAGTTGTGGGGCACCGGAACACCCTTGCGTGAATTTCTATGGAGTGAAGATATGGCAGATGCCAGTGTCCACGTGCTGCTCAACGTAAGCTTCAGCGACATCATCGGCATAGAGAAATACTCTTCCGTACACTATGGTCAGGCTGCCGACGGACAGGTGGACCGCAACCACAGCGAAGGCCGCGGTGGTGCCATACCATCCTTGGGCGAAATACGCAACTGTCATATCAATGTTGGCACTGGTAAAGAACTCTCCATCCGTCGTCTCTCCGAACTCGTGGCGCAGACAGTAGGCTTCGAGGGCGATATCGTTTTCGACAGTACAAAGCCCGATGGAACACCGCGCAAACTCATCGACGTGGAAAAACTGCACAGTCTGGGATGGACACATAAAGTGGAAATTGAAGATGGAGTTCAACGCTTATACCGGTGGTATCTCGATGATTTGAAACAGTAAGCCGACGGGCATAATTCCGCCTTTCCATATTCCCTGTCATTATCCCCTCACATATCATATATACTTCAAAACCAGTTATATACAATAATGCCTTCGTCCAACACTTCAAGTAGAAAAAAAATATCCTCTTCTCAGATAGATAATACGTATGGTCATCTTCCGCCCCAAGCACTTGACGTGGAGCGCGACGTGATAGGTGCCCTGCTCATTGACGTAGAAGCTTTCTTGCTCGTCAGCGAGATACTTACGCCTGATACGTTCTACGACCCGCGTCATCAGATGATATACCAAGCCATACAGACGCTTGCCCTGCAGCAGTACCCCATCGATATTGCCACAGTCAGTGAGCAGCTGAAGCGCGATGGCAATTTTAAGGATATGGGTGGCAGCGCTTATCTCGTTGAGCTCAGTTCGCACGTCACTTCGTCGGCACACATTGAGTACCACGCCCGCATACTGAAACAAAAGTGGCTCGCACGCCAACTGATAAGCTATGCAGGACGTGTGGAGACCAGAGCTTTCGACGAGAGCGTAGATGTGGACAACCTCATGCAGGAAACAGAGAAAGAACTCTTTGAGCTGGCGAGGAAAAACCAGCGTCAGGATTATAAACACATCTCTCTGGTGCTCGACGAAGCCATCAACGTCATTCAGGAACTAAAAGGCAAGGACGGAGGATTGACGGGTATACCCACCGGTTTCGGCAAACTGGATAAGCTTACTTCTGGTTGGCAGAAGAGCGACCTTGTCATTGTTGCTGGACGCCCCGCCATGGGTAAGACTACCTTTGCCCTGTCGCTAGCCAAGAATGCCGCTGTCGATAACCAGATACCTGTTGCCATCTTCTCATTGGAGATGACCAATGTGCAGCTTGTCAATCGACTCATCTCTAATGTGTGTTCTATTGAGGGAAACAAGATACTCAGCGGTCAGCTCGATGAGGCTGAGTTTGCACGCCTCGACAAGTACCGCGCCCGACTGGGAAACGCGCCTATCTATATCGATGAGACCCCATCCTTGCGTATCTTTGAGTTGCGATCCAAGGCACGCCGCCTCGTTCAGGATAAAGGAGTGCAACTCATCATCATTGACTATCTCCAGCTCATGACGGCACGTACCAACAACTATGGTAGCCGACAGGAAGAAGTGGCTACCATCAGCCGTCAGCTCAAAGGACTTGCAAAGGAACTCAACGTTCCCGTCATCGCACTCTCACAGCTTAACCGTGGTGTAGACAATCGCATGACCGATAACCCTGAGAATAACGAAGCAAAGGAACCGAAACTCAGCGACTTGCGCGAGTCGGGCGCCATTGAGCAGGATGCCGACATGGTACTCTTTGTACATCGTCCCGAAGTGTACAAAATCTTCAAAGACCAGAATGGATTTCCCTTGCATGGTAAGGCTAAGATCATCATTGCTAAACACCGTAAGGGCGCTATCGATGATGTGTGGTTGAAGTTCGAAGGCAAATACACACGCTTTGCCAACCTCAGCGACATACCCGGCAAACCTTTCCCGGCAGACAATAAAAACATTGTGCGTTCCAAGGCCGACACACTCAATGATGCCGACAGCGGTGATGAAGACATCAATAAACAATTTGCACCCGACAACGAACAACCGATGTACTAAACATTCTCTCTCATGCAAGCCATGATATTTGCTGCAGGTCTCGGCACCCGTCTGCAACCCCTCACCGACCATTGTCCAAAGGCACTCGTTTCCCTCGCAGGAAGGCCGCTCATCGACCATGTCATCAACAAACTGCGGGCTGCCGGTGCCACACGCATCGTCGTCAATGTACACCACTTTGCCGACATGCTCTGTCAGCATCTGCAGCAGAGCCGTCATGCCGATGTCGAAGTACTCGTAAGCGATGAGCGTAAACAGTTGCTTGATACGGGTGGTGGAGTACGTAAGGCCTTGACACTCATCGACGAACAACAGCCTCTATTGCTGCACAATGTCGACATTGTCAGTGCAGTGTCCCTCACCGACTTTATTAGCGAGGCAGAGCGTCAGCACAGTGCCGTAGGCTGCGATGCCGCCTTGATGGTGAGTCCCCGTTCTTCTACGCGTTACCTCCTTTTCAACAACGACAATCGTATGGTAGGATGGACCAATACCAAGACGGGTGAGATGCGTCCAGCAGAGCTTGCTGGTTTAGCAGCAAGATACACCTTCTGGCGCTTTGCCTTCTCTGGCATACACATGCTCTTCCCCGACATCTATCCCCTGTTGAAAGACTACCCGCAGCGTTTCGGCATCACAGATTTCTACGTACAGACCTGTCAGCAGCGCACTTATGTCGCTGTCAACACCCCCAAGGATCATCTCATTGACGTAGGTACACCCGAACGCCTGGCAACAGCAGAACAACTGCTATACAAGTCTTAATAGATAGGGCTGACGCCCTCAGCAAAAGCGGAAGAACAGTCTGACGCTTAGATTCTTATAGTTTCTTTTTAAATGTGAAGAAAGTTTAACGTTGCACCCACATTTTGCCACATCCGAAGGAAACACTTACCTTTGCCTCTACAACCAATAGAATTTCATTATGAATTTACACAGATATTCCCTCTTCCTTATCCTCTCCTTCTTCACCCTTCTTGCATCAGCACAGAAGGTTACTATCGGTTCGCTCACCGTCAAGGAAGACAACCGTGTGGGACAGTACAAAGGCGAGATTGTTGCCAATCGTCCGCACGGCAAAGGTCGTGTAGTATTCGAAAATGGTGACACCTACGAGGGCGAATATGTCAAGGGCAAGCGTCAAGGTCATGGCATCTACACCTTTTCCGACGGAGAGCGCTATGAAGGCGATTGGCTGCAGAACAAGCAACATGGCCGCGGCACCTTCTACTTTCAGAACGACAACCGCTATGAAGGATTGTGGTATAAGGACTTTCAGCAGGGGCATGGCGTCATGTACTACTACAACGGCGACATCTACGACGGCAACTGGCAGCAAGACAAGCGTAGCGGAGAAGGCAAGTACACCTACAGCAGCGGTGCCTTCTATGTAGGACAGTGGCGCAACGATATGAAAGACGGCAAGGGAACTTTCAACTGGGGTGACGGCACAGAGTACACCGGACAGTGGAAAGAAAACAAATGCCACGGTAAAGGACAGTACAAATATGCCAACGGCGACAGCTATTACGGCGACTGGAAGGACGACGAGCAGGACGGAAAAGGCATATATCGCTTCAAGAATGGCGATGTATACGAAGGCGACTACCAGCAGGGTGAGCGCGAAGGCATAGGCATATTCAAATACTTTAACGGCGACCGCTACACCGGACAGTTCCACGAAGGACTGATGGAAGGTCAGGGTACCTTTGTGTGGAGTAACGGGGACCGATACGAAGGACAGTGGAAAACCGATAAGATGCACGGCAAGGGACGACTCGTCAAACGCAACGGTGACATCTTTGACGGCAACTTCAAGAACGGAGCCATCGAGGGTGAAGTCATCGTACACTACCACGACGGAGCCAAGTTCCGCGGCACATACATCAACGGCGAACGTCACGGCAAGGTTATCGAGGTAGACAAGGACGGCAAACGCTTCGAAGGTACTTACAACGACGGCGAGCGCGATGGCGACTTTGTGGAGAAAGACCGCAACGGACATATTACTGCACGCGGACGCTACGTCAACGGACGACGCATTGAAGAGTAACCACACCCCTCCATGCATGCTTACACTCAAAGACCCTTGGCTGACACCCTATAAAGAATACCTGCAGCAACGTCTCGACAATGTGACACGTTGTTGCAACCGACTCACGGATAACGGCACCATCTCGTTATCCGATTTTGCTAACGGACACCAATATTTTGGCCTTCACCGCACCACCGACGGATGGGTGTTCCGCGAGTGGGCACCCAACGCTACGGCACTCTATCTCGTCGGCGATGCTAACGACTGGCAGCCGCAAGATGCCTACAGAGCCAGCCGCATCGACGACAACGGCGTTTGGGAACTCCGCATGCCTTCTAACGCTATGAACCACGGACAACACTATAAGATGCTGGTGCGATGGCAGGGCGGTGAAGGACTGCGCATACCCGCCTGGTGCCGACGTGTGGTGCAAGACGTTGTCACAAAGCAGTTTTCAGCACAGGTATGGGACGACAGTAGCCCCTATCCATGGCAGCACGAAGCACCACAACAGCCCACCTGTCCCCTGCTCATCTACGAAGCACATGTCGGCATGGCACAAGAAGAAGAGCGCGTGGGAACCTACGTAGAATTTCGCGACAACATACTGCCCCGCATCGTAGCCGACGGATACAACGCCGTGCAGCTTATGGCGATACAAGAACATCCCTACTACGGCTCCTTTGGCTACCATGTAAGCTCTCCCTTTGCCCCATCCAGCCGCTTTGGAACACCCGAAGAGCTCAAGTCACTCATCGACACCGCTCACGGCATGGGACTGTGCGTCATCATGGACATCGTACATTCTCACGCAGTGAAGAACATCGACGAAGGACTGGCGCAGCTTGCAGGCGACGCCACACAATATTTCCATGCCCCACCGCGCGGCAACCATCCCGCATGGGATAGCCTTTGCTACGACTATGGCAAAAACGAAGTGATGCACTTCCTGCTCAGCAACTGTAAGTATTGGATGGAAGAATACCATTTCGACGGCTTCCGCTTCGACGGAGTCACCTCCATGCTCTACCTTTCCCACGGACTGGGCGAGGCATTTACCTCCTACGACGACTACTTCTCAGCGAATGCCGATGCCGATGCGTGGAACTATCTGGCACTAGCCAACAAACTCATCCACACTCTGCGCCCCACAGCCGTCAGTATTGCCGAGGAAGTTAGTGGCATGCCGCTGCTCACCACTCCTGTCGACGAGGGTGGAGCAGGGTTCGACTACCGTATGGCTATGAACATCCCCGACTACTGGATACGCCAGGTCAAGGAGGTAAGCGACGACCATTGGCACATGGGTGACATGTTCCACCAGCTCACCAACCACCGTGCCGAGGAACGCACCATCAGCTATGTCGAAAGCCACGACCAGGCATTGGTTGGCGATAAGACTCTCATCCACCGACTGGCAGACGCCGACCTCTACTGGCATTTCAGCCGCGACAACCGCACCATGACAGTAGACAGGGCATTGGCATTGCATAAGATGATACGCCTCGCCACCTTCACTACTATCAACGGCGGCTACCTCAACTTCATGGGCAACGAGTTCGGCCATCCCGAGTGGATCGACTTCCCCCGCGAAGGCAACGGATGGAGCCATCACTTCGCCCGCCGGCAGTGGCATCTGGCCGACGACGACAGCCTATGCTATCCCTTCCTCGGACAATTCGATAAAGACATGCTGCAGCTGGCACAGACCAAGCCATCACCCTTCGGCGACAGGCCACATGTGGTATGCTGCCACGATGGCGACCATGTGTTGGCATTCATGCGTGGAGAATACCTCTTCGTATTCAACTTCGCTCCACAACAGTCTTACACCGACTATGGCATCAGCGTTCCCGAAGGAGAATACCGCATCATCCTCGACACCGATGATACACACTATGGAGGCCTGGGACGCAACGATGTAGCCCTCACCCACTCTACACAGTCCGTAGTCGTGCAGCACGAGCAACCCGTTGAACTGCCATCTGCCGTTCAGGATACCACCGCAGCAAAGGCTTCAGCAACCACTGAAAAAAAGAAAACTCCCGCCCCCGCACAGCAACGCAAAGAAGAAGTCATTTACCTATTGCGTCTTTACCTCCCCGCCCGCACAGCCATGGTCCTCCAACGAGGAGAAAGAAAGTAAAGTGCAACAGCATCTCTGCATTTACACGTAGAAAATAGAATGCGCTTATGTGAACTCTTTATCTAAGGTTTTTAAAAAGAGTAAGTTGCTTCTCTTATGTTGGAG
This sequence comes from uncultured Prevotellaceae bacterium, assembly GCA_900320845.1. GTDB lineage: Bacteria > Bacteroidota > Bacteroidia > Bacteroidales > Bacteroidaceae > Prevotella. Next base: position 34,567 of record ONTS01000016.1, read on the forward strand.
ATTTTATAGTGGTCTGGTTTAACAGGACACTAATTAGAAAAAGCAGAATATGCGTTTCTGTAAGGAGACTATCTGTTGTTTATTTCAAATTTAAATTAGAACGTTATAGGTATCAACAACTCCAAAAACGATAGACTTTTCGTACATTTGCGGACGTATAAATGACAGTGGTCTGGAATACAGAACGCTTCTGTTGTTCAGCAGTGGACTTACGCTTATATAAAGAGCAGCATTATTGTTGCTCTTTTTTATCTCAATCTCAAACACAATAAATGCAGTCTTGTTCCGAGTGCAATAGAAAAATGCTCAATAGGTTTATTATTCCCTAATTTTTGTTTATGCTCATTTTTCAGTTTGACTACATTAATGGTAAGTTTGTTATTGGTTTGTAAGTGTTTTGTTCTCTGTAGGTTATGTGCTAGTATTTTTTTGTTTGTAAAGTTGGAGTAACCGGTGTTATTTTGTATATTTGCAAAGGAGGACAATAATGACAGTTCTTTTATATAAATCGTGCTTGACGACTTAAATGATAATCGTGCATGCAGGCTGATTAAATGGGCAACGAAGCCTTTGATGATGAAGTGGGAAACTTGTTGTTCATTTTTAATAATCCTCAATAGCGTAAGAGGCGCTATGTTTTAATAATAACACCCATTATTGACAACAATATTTTTATGACAAAATACATTAGAACCTTATCTGTTATCTACGACTTGCCCATTGCCCATAGCGAAATACCCCTTTTCCGTGGTGCTGTGTTGAAAACCCTTGAGGGGAAAGCCGACCTTTTATTTCATAATCACACCGGAGAAAACAGCTTTCGCTATGCCTATCCGCTTATCCAGTACAAACGCCTTGGAGGTAAAGCAGCGATTGTATGTGTGGACAAGGCTGTGGATATTATAGGTCAGTTTTTGACAAAGTTTTCTGGTGAGTTGACTATTGGAGAGAAAAAGGTGAATGCGACGGTCAGCCAAATTATTCCTAATCGTCTTTTAGTGCAAACGTGGCAGACAATGTTCCAGTATCATATAACAAATTGGTTAGCATTAAATACAAAAAACTATTTGTTATACCAAAAGACTACGAATGATGTAGAACGTAGACTTTTACTTGAAGGAATTCTAAAAGGCAATCTACTATCTATGCTTAAAGGTTTGGATATCCATTTAGAGACGGAGTTGCAGTTAGAAATTATTAGATTGAGTATTCCTCATGTTCTATATAATAAAGGTGTGGGTTTTACGACGTTTAATGCAGATTTTCAATGCAATTTGTCAATCCCTCGAAATGTGGGAATTGGTAAGAATGCAAGCATAGGATATGGAAAAATTGGTATAGTTAATAAAAAAGAAGCACATCAACAATAATACTATATGGAAGCAATATTTGATAAACTGTTTATAGGAGGTGACCTTTCTGGCATCCAGAAGTTCCTCTATAATATTTCATCTCGCAAGGCGGCAGTGAGTCTGAAAGGACGATCAGCTTATTTAAGTCGTTACATGGAAAATGTAAAAGATAGTATAATCCAGATTGCTAAAGTCGCGGGTGCTGAAGATAGCAAGGATGTCTATTGTTCAGGTGGTAAGTTTTACATCATTACAGATAATAAGCCTTCTGTAGTTAATGCCATACATGATTTTTCCCTACAGGCTATTTCGGATTTGTGGAAAGATCATTTTGGTCAACTTAGCCTATGTATAGCCTGCGAACCATTTACGGAAAATGAGGATGGTACGGTGCAAGTACGCGATTTAAATAATGCTCCATCTAGTAACCTTTGGCGTTTTGTGAATAATGAATTTGCTAGACAGAAAACACAAAAGTTTAAACCTATTATAGAAACAGCATACAACGAGTTTTTTAATCCTCTTCCTGTTGGTGGAACAACTAAAGTGTGTGCGATAACAGGTGTAGAATCCGATCAATGCCTGTCTATTCGGTTTAAAGGAACAGATGAGCCTATATATGTGTTGCCGTCTGTAAAAGAGCAAATAGAACTTGGCGAATCAATCAAAGAGAAAGAAGGCAATAACAAGACTTTTGAAGACTATGCAGGTAATAGTTATCTAGGTGTGTTACGCATGGATGTTGATGGACTAGGATCACGTTTTATCCAAGGTTTTAAGTCTATTGATAAGTATCAAGAATTTTCAAAACGTCTTAAAGACTTCTTTGAGGATGGTGTAAAACAGATTCAACGAGGAACGAAATATAAGGACTATTCTGATGTTATATATGCGGGAGGAGACGACTTATTTATTGTAGGTAGATGGGATGTTCTTATTGATCTTGCAGAGGAAATACACGAGAAAACAAAAGAGAATTTTGCTGATGAGAACATCAGCATCTCTGGAGGAATGGTTGTTGTCAATCCTAAATATCCTATAGCCAAAGCTGCTGAAGGTGCAGGTGAAGCCGAAGAGGCTGCCAAATCATTTCGTAATGGAGAAAAGAACGCTTTCCATTTTCTTGGCAGAACAGTTTCTTGGGTTGATGAGTTCGAGACAGTAAAGGAATATCAGAAGCGTTTTTGTAGTTTGATAAACGAACACGATATAAGTAAAGGCATTTTGCATAAGTTGATGCTGTATGCTGCAATGTCAGATGAGAACAAACGAAGAAAAGCAGACAAACAATCAGAAGACTATAGCTATCTTTGGCATGCCAGCTACTACCTGACAAGGTATATGAAGCGGTATGATAAAGATGAAGAAGTGCAAAAGTTTTGTCAGGAACTACGCGACAAAGTAGTTCCAAAAGATGAGAGCAAACTGCAACTCGTAGCATTGGCTGCGCGATGGGCAGAATTATTATTAAGAGAAAATACTAACAATTAAATACGAAGATTATGACAGAAAATGAAATTAAAAACTTTCCGAAAACAGAAATCACAGAAAAAGTGACGGCAAAGTCTGTTGATTTTGCAAAACAATTTGCGTCTTATTTGGCGCCAAGTGACAGGAATGATAGGGATGGACTTAAAACAAGTCAGTTGCGCAAATTCTTTGGCGAGGTTAAACGTCAGCAAATGCATGGATATCAGGAATCGGAATTCTTGATGTTAAAACCCAAATTGGCCTATGCTGTAGGCAGGGCAAAAGCTAACAGGAAAGGTAAAAGGATAGAATATTTTTATATCTTTATATCTCTGTTAATAGATTATGTCATAAATAGTTCAAATAAAGAGATGGCCTTTAAAAACTTCATTACAATATTTGAGGCTGTTGTGGCATATCATAAGGTTTTTGCTGAAAATTAATAAACAATTTATTAAGAAATATCAAGGAATTATGAAACAACTTATAAAGAAAATAAAGATAAACACGACTATTGAAGTGTTGACAGGTTTACATATTGGTGGCTCAAAAGAAAATGTTGAAATAGGAGGCATAGATACCCCTGTTATAAAACTAGCCACGAAGGATAACCAACCATATATACCGGGAAGCTCTTTGAAAGGTAAAATGCGTTGCCTCTTAGAACAGGTGGCAGGAGCAAACAATGTTGGTGATAATAATGAGATCAATAACCTGTTTGGTTTTTCCAATAACCAACCTTCTAAAATTATTGTTCGTGATGCAATGCTTACTGAAAAATCGGTTATGGAACTTAAAAATGCGGATAATCTTGACATGCCCTTTACTGAAGGAAAATGGGAAAATGTCATAGATCGTGTCGAAGGCATCGCTGATCCCCGTCAGATTGAACGAGTGCCAGCAGGAGCAGTTTTTGACGCAGAATTCGTTATTAATATATGGGATGATGATAAAGAAAAAGAAGAGGTAATAATGCAAATGTTTAAAAAGGGTATAGCGCTCATAGAAAACGATTACTTAGGTGGATGTGGCTCACGAGGTTCTGGACAAGTCAAATTTGGGGAGTTGCACATACAGACACTTTCAAACGATAACAAATGGGGATTGGAACCAATAAATAAGTGATTATGGCTACATTCAAATTATATAGACTGCATTTCTTGTCCCCTCTACATATTGGTGACCAACGTGGGGATAATGATATAAGTCTAAAAACCATACACTCCGATACTTTGTATGCGGCCTTAATGTCATGTATGGTTAGGCAAGGGAAACCGATCCCTGATAATGGTGAATTAGGATTTACCATAAGTAGCCTGTTCCCATATTATCAGAAAACAGTTGAAGATGCTCCTACATACTTCCTTCCTTTACCTAAGTCATCTAACATAATGCATTCATCTATACGTAATGATTCTTCAGTCTTGAAAAAAATGAAGAAAGTTGCTTGGATAGATGCAAAATACTATCGGCAATGTCTAGATGGCAAAGACTTATTATCTCTATCCACGGAGATAATGCATGGGGCATATTTTACCAGTACACCTTTGCCAACCGACAATGAAGGACATACTGACTTTATCGTATCGTCTGTCGTACAAAGGGCAACTATTCCTGATAGAACGGGAATAGAGAATACCAAACCATACTTTGTAGACAGGGTATTGTTTCGCAATCATGCAGGACTTTACTTTATTGCTTATGGCAATACAGATGTTATTGATGCGGTCCTTCCATTATTGGCACAAGAAGGATTAGGTACCGATAGAAATGTTGGGTATGGCTGTTTTGATTATAAAGTCGATACTTTGGAGATTGATCATCCGGAATCATCTGATTATTGTGTGTCTTTGTCAACCCTCATTCCGGAAAATGAGCAGCAGTTGAAAGAGATGCTGTCTGGTGATGAAGTCGCTTATGATCTTGCCCGACGTGGAGGTTGGATAACTACACCACCATATTCCACATTAAGAAAGAATGCAATTTACGCATTTTTACCGGGCAGTGTGTTCTCATTGCCATATTCAGAAGAAAAATCCGTAATTGGAAAAATTGTTAATCTGCGACCTGAGTGTGGTGAGTTGACTCCCAAACACCCGATATGGCGAAATGGCAAATCAATCTTACTTCCGATTAAACGATAGAAAACATGGAAAATAAAAGGTATAAAATAAAATTGGAAGTTCTTACTCCATTGTGTGTAGGTGCTGGTAACGACAATGACTGGGTTGAGGGAATAGATTTTGTATGCGACAGAAATAGAGTGTACATTTTAGATATCAACAAGTTAACAGAATATGTTGAGGCCAAGGCGTTAACCAATCTCTTTCTTTCTCCAGATCGAAGATCAATCTTAGCTCAGCTTGGCAACAATATTCAAAACGTATCTCGCTATGTTTTTGATAAACCTGCTGCATTTTCCCCGACAATAAAAAGTTTTTTGCGAACTCAATTACACGACAAACCTATTGTTGCAGGTAGTTCGCTGAAAGGTGCTATTGATTCCGCATTGCTTTGGAATTTTCTGTTTGATGAAGATGACAAGTTAAAACAAACATATAAACAGGGATCAAATAATAGACTGAATAGTGAATTGTTTGATAAGAATGAGAAAGATTTCAGACGATTTCTTAAAATAAGTGATATTGAACTTGATTCTACCATCCTTGTCAATTCCAAGTTATTTAATTTGCGTAGCGTGATGAGAAATGAGTGGGAAGGAGGTTGGAAACATGGAAACGCCAACACTACAGATAATTTTAGTCCAAAGGGCTTTAATACTTGGTATGAATGTGCAGAACCAGGAGCTAATGGTATAGGCTATATAAAGATTGATGCTAATGGCTTTTATCGCTTACAACATACAAAGTTCTCAACTATAAAGCGAGAAATTGTTGATGGTGGAATTGAAAATCTTTTTAAAGTTATCAATGACCATACAATGGAATACTTGTATAAGGAATTGGACTTTTTTAAAAAGTATGAAGCGGATAAGACGGATGAAATCATTCGTAATATAAACACTTTACTTGATAAGTTCCCAGATAAAAATAATTCCTATTGCATTTTAAAAATGTCAGCAGGTTCAGGTTTTCACTCTATAACAGGCGATTGGCAATACGATGACTATGATAAAACTGGTGTTTGGGAAACAGGCAGAAATCGAGGTAAGAAAAAATATAAATCTCGTAAAACCTGTACGTACCAAGGTAAACAGCAATTGATGGGATTTGTAAAATTAAGTTGTATGGAATAATCTTTATTATGGCAAGAAAAGTTCTTATATCATTTCTCGGAACAGGACCACAAGGATCTGCTAATCGAGCAGAACGACAATACAGAGAGGCTGACTATTATATAGGCAGTGACCATTTAGGCAAATACTCTTTTGTCTCTGCGGCATTGATAAAACATTATCATGTTGATACGCTGTTCCTCATTGGTTCTGTCCATTCCATGTGGGAAAAGGTATACGAATGGTTTTGTGAGTTTCATGGAAAACCCATAGATGAAAATGTATGGACTGAGATTTTCGACTATTGTGATAAAGCGAATTATCAGTCACCATTAGAAATCCCACATAAGGATGTGATGGAGCAGGTTCTTGGGGGTGAGTCCCGAATCATACCCATTAAATATGGGCTTAACGAAGAGGATGTAAAAGATAATATCAATATAATTTTAGGCTTGCAGGCATTTCTCAAATGTGGTGATGAACTGATTGTAGATATTACGCATAGTTTTCGCTCACTGCCTATGTTTATTATGAACTTGCTGATATATCTGCAAAATGCTAACCCGACAGTGAAAATATCACATATCCACTATGGCATGTTAGATGTGTCAAGTGAAATGGATTATAAAGTTCCTATTGTAGAACTAAAGTCTTTGATGGATGTAAGTCAATGGATTACAGGAATGTACACTTTTCGTGAATTTGGAAATGCTTACAATATAGCCGAGTTGATAGAGGATGAAAACAAGAACACAAGCAATATGATGAAAGAGTTTTCTGACTTGATGAATCTCAATCACCTCTACGGAATACAAAAGATTTCGCAACGTTTAAGCTCTATAAAGAATAAGAAATACAACACGTTGTTGCCGCAGCTGACCATCAATCCTATAGTCAACGACTTTATAAAGCAGTTCCCGTCTGACGAAAAACGGCATTCCGTTTTTCAACTGAATGTCGCGCGATGGCAATATGAGCATAAGAAGTATGCGCAAGCCCTGCTCACAATCACTGAGACGATAATTACATACGTGTGTGAATTGAATAAGTTCAACTGGGAGCATTATGATGATAGGGAAAAGGTGAAGGAGTTGTTACGTCAAAACAAAATAGTGGATAATGGAGTTGGAAAAATCTATTTCAAACTTAATAGATTGCGTAACAATACCGCTCATGCAATATCTACTGATAATAATGTGCCCACTATGTTGAGCAAATTGAAGCAAGGTTTAGAGCAACTGGAAAAAATAATTAAATAATGCTACACTATGGCAAGAAAGGTGTTTATGTCGTTTCTGGGAACGAACAACTATGTTGAATGCTATTATCGGATTCACGGAAAGTTGTCGCATCGTGTTAGGTTTGTACAAGAAGCATTGATAGCTGACATTTGTAAAGATTGGACAAACGATGATGCTATATATATATATTGTACTCCTGATGCACAAAAGGTGAACTGGGAGGATAACGGACAATCAAAAATATATGAAGATATAGAAAAAATAGGCTTAGAGCGTCGCTTACAAGAACTGAAGGAAAGTATGGGACTTGCTCCCACCATTGAGTCGGTTGAAATCAAAGAGGGTTTCAATGAAACAGAAATATGGGACATTTTTAATGTAGTATACAACACATTACAGGAGAATGACGAAATCCACTTTGACATGACTCATGCTTTTCGGTCAATACCACTATTCTCTATAGTTTTATTCAATTACGCAAAGTTTATCAAGCACATTCTATTAAGTTCTGTCATGTATGGTGCCTTTGAGAAATTGGGACCGGCATATAAAGTACGTGGAATCCCCTTAGAAGAGAGGAAGGTAGATGTTATAGACTTGAATAATGTTGTTCGTCTACAAGAATATAACCAAGTGGCAAGCGGACTGCGAACATTTGGCAGGGTAGGAGAGTTGAGTGGTTTGGTGAATAATAACGATATCGAATCTAATAATGTCATAAAAGATTTTAGTGAGGCCATTTCCGAACTTGACCATAATATAAATACTATAAGCCTTCAAAAATTAAAAAAAGGGAAATATATCTATAAGTTCAAATCCAGCTATAAGAATATCCGTAAGCAGCAAGCATTGCCCAAACCCATCCAAAAAATCTGTGATGCACTGGATGAAGATATAAAAGACTTTGTGGAACAAGACGACTATGCCAATATTGAAGCAGCTATTCAATGGACTATTAAGTTTAAAATGCACATGCAGACTTTTTCTCTAACCGCAGAATATATAAAATTAGTAGGTGCTGAGAGATTTGATGATCTGTTACGCGAATGTTTAAATAAAAAACGTAAAGGCTTAAGCAACAAAGATAAGAGGGAATTTATCGGCGCTCTTTTAGGAATGGAGGATAAGGATTTTGATAACCCCACATCTTGGACAGGCAATCTTGCAAAAAATATGGAAGTTGCCAAACGGATAGCGGATAAACCCTTTATAAGAGAATTAAGACCATTATACAAACCAATAGTATCCATTCGTAATAATATAGCACATGGCAATGGTATTGATTCCGATAAATTAGAAGATGGAAATAATGCAGTTGCCAAATGTATCGAAAAGTTGAATGAGATTAATTCCAAAAATACACGTTGAAAACTATGCTCATCAATCTCTCCAATCATCCCTCTTCTTTGTGGTCGGCAGCGCAGATAGAGGCGGCACGGCAGTATGGAGTGATAGAGGATATGTCATTCCCCGTGATAGATCCTGCCATGTCACATGACGAGATTCTGCAATGCGCACATGAGTATGCCGAACAGATAATGGCGAAAGCACGAAAATGTAATATCACCGTGCATGTCATGGGCGAGATGAATTTCGTTTATGCCTTGGTGGAAGAACTCAAAAATGATGGCATTACCTGTGTGGCATCTACCACAATTCGCAATGTGACAGAAGAAGCTAATGGCATGAAAACATCTACGTTCAACTTCGTACAGTTCCGCGAATACTAATTGCACGTTTCGCCAGCATCACTCATAACCTTATCATAACCATAAAACTATTCAAACCCTGATTACAATGGAGCTCATCCTCAACACATACGGAGTATCTCTTAATCGCGACAATGAAGGATTTGTCATTACATCAACTGATGGTAGACAACGCATACCGGCAGAAGGCATCAAGTCTATACAGATCAGTCGTGGTGCACAGATAACCAGTGATGCTGTCATGCTGGCTGTTGAACGTGAGATTGAAATCCTTTTCATGGACAGAGCAGGCAATCCTATCGGACGTGTCTGGAGTCCACGTTACGGTTCTATATCCACAATACGTAAAGGACAACTTAACTTTACCTTTACTCACGATGCCGTTGATTGGATTAAGGGCGTCATTATGCAAAAGATGGAAAATCAACAAGCACTTATGTTATTGTTGCAGACCGACGATGAAGCACACGAAGTGTTGGTTCAGAAAAACATCCGACGCATTGAAGACTATCGTAGCAAAGTTAACAGTATTGATGGTGAGGTGGTCAGTGATGTAGCACCTTCTCTGCGAGGTTGGGAAGGGCAGGCTTCAAAAATATACTTTGCCACTCTGAACCGTTTCCTGCCCGAAGAATACCGATTTGAACAACGCACACAACACCCTGCTACAGACGTGGCTAATGCATTCCTTAACTATGGTTATGGAATATTGTACAGCAAAATAGAAGGTGTATTGATAAAAGCTGGCATTGACCCTTATGTTGGCATTATGCATCGCGATGACTATAACCGTCCCGTACTTGTGTACGATATCATAGAACTTTATCGCATATGGGTCGACTATGTGGTTTTCACACTATTGGCTCACAATACCATTTCAGACGAGTTCTATTCTGTGCGGGACGGTGGTTCTTTTTGGCTTGAACCATTAGGACGACGTGTGCTGATACAATCACTAAATGATTATCTCGAAGAAACAATAGAAAAAGATGGAACAGTTCGCTCACGAATGACACACCTCATGTTGTATGTTCAAGAATTTGCACAAAAATTAAAACAATTCGACAAATGATGATGTTAGGAACCAATATACAATCGACTGCCGATCCTTTGAGAAAGATACAAGTAGAAGATCTGTTCCGCAGTCTGACAATGCCGCAACCCGCATTGAACAGTCTCATCCGTCAATTGCGTATAGCCTATCAGATAAATCCAAAACAGTATTCTTTCCTTAAACGCTCACTGCCATATGTCGTTTGCGGCAGTTTTAATCCACCTTATCGAAGGACAGAAAATTTCGGATTTGTCGAACAGTTTATTATTGATATCGATCACCTCAGCACCAAAGGCATTACTCCTTCCAATCTTCAACAACGGCTTAAGAACGATAAACGCATAGCACTTTGTTTTACTTCTCCCAGTGAGGATGGTCTCAAACTTTTGTTCAGACTTTCAGAGCGGTGTTACGATGCAGGAATGTACTCGATATTCTATAAGGAATTTCTGCGTAAATTCTCTTTACAATACCACTTGGAACAAGTCGTTGATTCACGCACTTCTGATGTGACAAGAGCATGCTTTTTAAGCGTGGACACCAATGCGTGGATGAATAAAAAAAGTGAACTTGTATGTATGAAGGAATACATCGATTTTGACAATCCCCTTATTGTATCAGATATTAAAGCAGAACATACACAGGCGGAAAAGGATGATAAACAGCAAAAATTGTTACAAGTTCAAAAAGACACACCAAAGAACAATCCCGATCCCGACAGGGAAACTATGGAACGTATAAAACAACAACTTAATCTGCGAAAGAAACCATCAGTAGAGAAAACTACCGCCTTCATCCCTGAACAGTTAAAGGAAATCATTGATGAACTTAAATCATACATTGAAAAGACTGGCATCGTCGTGACAGAAATAATCAATATTCAGTATGCAAAAAAGATAAGAATGCGGATGGGGATGAAAGAAGGCGAAATCAACCTATTTTTTGGAAAACGTGGTTTTTCTGTAGTGCAGTCACCGCGCTGTGGGACAAATGCAGAGTTTAACGAACTTTGTGCAGAATTGATTCAAAGTTATGTTGACACACTCTATGTCTGAATGTCATGACAAAAAAGAAAACAGCTCTCCACTATCTGGAAGTGTTGCACAAATTGAAAACTTCAGGCTTGGCATCATCTCCTCCTGTCAATCGACGTACAGGCAGGCTTGATGATATGCCTGGATTGAAAGAGCGGGTGAATCATATTCTCGGTATAACTAAAAAAGCTAAAAAGAACAGTAGTAGCATGTTGTTTTTCGTAATGTATGACATTGAAAGTAATAAGGTGAGATACAATGTAGTAAAGTACCTTGATCGAATGGGTTGCTATCGCATACAGAAATCCATATTTCTTGCAGATCTTTCCATAGACCGTTATGAAAAGATTAAAACGGACTTGGCAGAAATACAATCCCTCTATGATAATCACGACAGCATCATCGTTTGCCCTGTGTCTTCAGACCTCCTCCGAAGTATGAAGATAATAGGACAGAATATCAACCTCGACATCATTACCCACAGCAAAAATACACTGTTCTTTTAAAAACAAAAGAATTCGTTCTTTGACATTTTGAAACATTTACTACCTTTGCACTCCCAAAAACGAGACACTTTTTCACGTGTTTTTCGTATGATATCAATGTTTCTTCTTTTTTATTCATCTTGATATCAATGCGTTATTTGATTTAGAGGCAAAGCCCATATTCCACTAAAACAAGGATTAAGACGGTTGCACCGGCAGCTTTCGCGCGCGCGGTGATCACGTGGCAAAGCCCATATTCCACTAAAACAAGGATTAAGACGGTGCGTGCTGGATGTGTGTGTGTCAACTTCCCATTCTTGGCAAAGCCCATATTCCACTAAAACAAGGATTAAGACTCTTGCCTGCCTGATGCCTTCGAGGATTGAACGGGCGGCAAAGCCCATATTCCACTAAAACAAGGATTAAGACAGTTCGGAGTGGAGCTGGGAAAAAAGCTCTTTGTTTGCGGGCAAAGCCCATATTCCACTAAAACAAGGATTAAGACACGTGCAAAGCTGATGAGAGACATTGAGTTCTTGATTGGCAAAGCCCATATTCCACTAAAACAAGGATTAAGACGTCAGAGAACAGCCAACTCCCTAACAGTCATTTATTTTAGGCAAAGCCCATATTCCACTAAAACAAGGATTAAGACGCATACTGGAAGTCGTCGAGAGTTCCTGTTTCCATGGGGCAAAGCCCATATTCCACTAAAACAAGGATTAAAAAGAGACATATAACGCTTCCCTATTGCCGAGCATCCATAACGATAACCCAAATGTAATGAAAGGCAGATGATTTTTTTATGGGAAAAGTTTTCCTCAGTTTTAATTAGGATGAAGGTTGGGATTTGTGAATGCTCGGGGGTGAACATGTTTACACTTGCCAGGGGGGGGCTTTCAAATAAGGAGGTAGAGACACTATTGTTCCTAAATGTTTTTGTTAACTTTGCATACACAAAAACATCAATCATATTGTCATGTGTCCATCGTCAACATCTTCTATCAATCTCACAACCAGTCAGAAACAGGTTTTGGATAAGATGCTTCATTTTGTGAGTGACTCCTCCGACCGGGTGTTCATCTTGAAAGGTTATGCCGGAACGGGTAAAACTACGCTGATGCGATTCTTCATCCATGCTTTGAGTGAAGATAAAAAGTCTTTCCAGTTGTTGGCATCAACAGGCCGTGCGGCGAAGATACTGGCTAATCATACCCAGATGGTAACATCCACCATACATAGTATGATATACGAGTATAGTGGTTTCAATCAAGATGTGAATGCCAAGGATTTTACTAATGTTGATGCCAATGGGCAATTATATCTTGTTTTTGAAGAAAAGAGTGTTGAGGAGAATGACCCAGAGCGGGTGTATATTGTTGATGAAGCGTCGATGGTGTCGGATGTAGAAGAAAAAGACATCACTCAGGCGCAGTTTGGTGGGGGATGGTTACTGAAGACTCTGTTGAAGTATGATTGTCGTCCTGGCAGCAAGTTTGTCTTTGTGGGCGACCCGTGTCAGTTGCCACCAGTGGGGCAGTACACGTCACCGGCATTGTCGGTGGATTATTTCCGCAGTATAGGTCAATCAGCACAGGAGGCACAACTTACTGAGATCATGCGTCAAGATGATTCGAATGGTATTGTTCATGCTTCGAAAATAATTCGTGACCGTTATGAGCAGGCTCCTGAGACGCAGTCGGCCTATGGCACACAACGTATATGGGCGAAGCTGCCTTTCCGTAATAATGCCAATATCGTGTTGCATTCCAGTCTGGAAGACATGCAGGCTGATTATTTGCAACGCTATAATGTTGCAGGACCCAATAGTGTGGTGTTCATTAGTTACACTAACAAAGAGTGCCGTAGAAGGTCGGAGTCTATACGCGAGTCACTGGGACTCAACGGTAACATTATAACAGAGAACGACCTGTTACTGATCATCCAGAACAATATCAATGTGGGATTGATGAATGGTGATATGGTACAGGTGTTAAAGGTGCAACCCAACACGCGCATCACGGCATCGTTGCGATTTAGGGAAGTGAGGCTGAGAGAGATCTTTACCAAGATAGAGTGTTCGACGTTGATGTTAGAAGACACATTGCGCCAACAAAGATTGAATCTTGACGCTTCACAGCAGCATGAGTTGTTTGTTGACTTCGTGATGCGAATGCGTAAGAAGGGGATAACTCCTAAGGACGATAAGCAAAAGTTTGACAGTGCTCTGATGAACGATCCCTTCCTCAATGCCCTTCGTTGTGTGTACGGCTATTCGTTGACGTGCCACAAGGCTCAGGGTGGTGAGTGGGACCATGTGTACCTGAACGTGCCACGCAATATAACGTTTAACCCGACAAAGGCTTCTTACCAGTGGCTGTACACTGCCATGACACGCGCCAGACATTATCTACACATGGTGGATGACTTTTACTTTGAGTAGGATGTTTTTCTTCGCAGCGCAGATAAGCCAATCGCTCGTTGGTATCTTTTTAGTAATAATTTGAGTTTTTCCTTGTCTTACCCGGGCATATTGTTATCTTTGTACGTGGAATGTTTCCGTACAAGGCAATCAATATTATTTACCGAATACGACTATGAGAAAAAAACTTTGTTTGTGTATGACATTATGCTCCGTTCTTGCTGCTGAGGCACAGGTGCTGCCGTACCCTCAGACAGAGCGCGACTCTACCGTGGATACCTATTTTGGTACCGAAGTGAAAGACCCATACCGCTGGTTGGAGGACGACCGCAGCGCAAAGACCACCGCATGGGTGGAGGCTGAAAATGCTGTGACCAACGCCTACCTGTCGGCATTGCCCTTTAGAGCGCAACTGCTGAAAAGGTTGAAGGCTGTGTCCGATTACGAGAAAGTGGGCGCACCGTTCAAACGTCACGGGAAATGGTATTTCTATCGTAACGACGGCTTGCAGAACCAGAGCGTTCTCTACGTGATGGACGAGCTGGGAGGCACACCGCGCGTGTTCCTCGACCCCAATAAGCTGAGCGACGACGGCACCGTGGCGCTGAAGAGCATCTCTTTCTCCCACGACGGCAAATATATGGCGTACAGCGTGTCGCGCAGTGGATCCGACTGGACGGAGTTCTACGTGATGGATGTCGCCACAGGCACACTGCTCGACGACCATGTGGAGTGGACGAAGTTCTCGGGAGCTGCCTGGTATAAGGACGGATTCTACTATTCCACCTACGACCGTCCTGAAGCGGGAAAGGAATACTCGCACATCAACGAGATACATAAGATTTACTACCATAAGATCGGCACTCCGCAGAGCCAGGACGAGCTGTTCTACCAGAACCCTGCCTACCCCAAACGCTTCTACAGCGTGAGCGTAAACAAGGAGGAGACGATGATGTTCCTCAGCGAGAGCGGCGAGGGAAACGGCAATGGTCTCTACGTGCGCGACCTGACGAAAGCCAACAGTCAGTTCATACAGATGACGCTGAACATGGACTACAACACGGGCGTGACGGAGACAGTGGGTGACAAGATCTACCTGTTTACCAACGACGGCGCTCCCAACAACCGCGTGATGTACACCGACATAGCTCATCCTGGACGCAAGGACTGGAAGGAGTTTGTGCCGATGGAGGACCACCTGCTGCAGAGTGCAGGTCTCTACAACAACCAGTGGATACTGCGCTACAGTGTCGATGCCTCCAGCCATGCCTATTTGTATGACGGCGACAAGCTACAGAAGCACGAGATAAAGTTGCCCGGCGTGGGCACAGCAGCATTCAGCGGCGACAAAGACCAGCAGGAAGTGTTCTACACCTTCTCCTCGTTCACCGTGCCTGGCACCATCTACCGCTATGACATGGCACAAGACAAGAGCAGCGTCTATGCAGCACCGAAGGTGAACTTCGACCTCAACGGCTTTGAGAGCAAGCAGGTGTTCTTCACCAGCAAGGACGGCACACGCGTGCCGATGTTCAT
Organism: uncultured Prevotellaceae bacterium; assembly: GCA_900320845.1. Lineage (GTDB taxonomy): Bacteria > Bacteroidota > Bacteroidia > Bacteroidales > Bacteroidaceae > Prevotella. The sequence goes on from ONTS01000016.1 coordinate 50,105, forward strand.
CACCTATAAGAAGGGAATGAAACTCAACGGCAACAACCCCGTCTACCTATACGGCTACGGCGGCTTCAACATCGGCATGTACCCGGGCTTCTCCGCCACACGCATGCCCTTCCTGGAGAACGGAGGCATCTATGCTGTGGTGAACCTGCGTGGCGGCAACGAGTACGGCGAGCAGTGGCACGTGGCTGGAACGAAGATGCAGAAGCAGAATGTGTTCGACGACTTTATCTCGGCTGCCGAATACCTTATCGCCAACAAGTACACCAACAAGGGCAAGATAGCCATCGTGGGTGGCTCCAACGGCGGACTGCTCGTCGGCGCCTGCATGACACAGCGCCCCGACCTCTTCCGTGTTGCCATCCCGCAGGTAGGTGTGATGGACATGTTGCGATACCATAAGTTCACCATCGGCTGGAACTGGGCTCCCGACTACGGCACGAGCGCCGACTCGAAGGAGATGTTCGAGTACCTGAAGGGCTACTCACCCCTGCACAACCTGAAGCCCGGCGTGGAATATCCCGCCACCCTCGTCACCACTGCCGACCACGACGACCGCGTGGTGCCTGCCCACTCGTGTAAGTTTGCCGCCATGCTGCAACACTGCCATAAAGGCGATCGCCCCGTGCTGATACGCATCGACAGCAAAGCCGGTCACGGTGGAGGCAAGCCCATGAGCAAGGTGCTCGAGGAGCAGGCTGACATCTACGCTTTCATCATGCACAACCTGGGCATGAAATACAAGCGCTGAACACCGAGAGAGAACAAATAACCAAACAAAAACATATACCATTATGATTAAAAGAACCCGACTGTTTCTTACCCTCGGCCTCTCATCGCTGATGATGCAAGCCTCTGCCATGCCCTCGACAGGCGCTGGACCCGACGACAATCCGCTGATGAAGAAGAGCACACTGCTGTTCGGAGCCCCCGACTTCAGCAAGATTAAGGACACTGACTACCTTCCTGCTATAGAGTATGCCATCCAGCAAAACCGCCAGGAGATAGCAGCCATCGTGAACAACAAGCAGAAGCCCACCTTCGCCAACACCATCTTGGCACTGGAGAAGAGCGGCGTGATGCTCGACAGAGTGACAAACATCTTCTACGGACTGACTAGTGCACACAAGACACCCGTCATAGCACAGACCGAACAGAAGGTGACACCGATGCTCACGGAGCTCGAGAACGAGATAAGCTTCAACCAAGCCCTCTTCGCGCGTATAAAATATGTGTACGACAAGGAGTTCAAGAAGCTGAAGGGCGAAGACCGCCGACTCACCGAAGAGGTATACAAGCGTTTCGTGCGTGGCGGTGCGCTGTTGCCTGCTGACAAGATGGAGCGCATGAAAGCCATCAACATGGAGATTTCCAAACTGCAACAGCAGTGGGGCGATATGCTGCCCGAAGCCACCAACGCCTCCATCGTGTGGGTGAACAGCGAGGAAGAGCTCGCCGGACTCTCACCGGCCGACATCGCTCAGTGCAAGAAAGACGCTGAGAGCCGCGGCGGAAAAGCTCCCTACTGCATCGTCATCAGCAACACCACACAGCAGGCGCTGCTCACATACCTGGACAACCGCGCCCTGCGTAAACGTGTGTTTGAGGCTTCTATACACCGCGCTGACGGAACAAGACAGTTCAATACCTTCCCCTTCGTAGTGAAGATTGCCAAGCTCAGAGCTGAGGCTGCACAGCTGATGGGATACCCCAACTATGCTTCCTACTCGCTGGAGAAGACCATGGCAAAGAATACCGACAACGTATATGCCTTCTTGCGCCAGCTCATCAAGGAATATATCCCTAAGGCAGAGGCTGAGACGAAAGCCATCGAGGCGTTTGCCCGCCGGCAGCAGGGAGCCGACTTCCAGCTGCAGCCCTACGACAGATTCTACTACTCTGCCAAGATGAAGCGCGAGGCGTATAACCTGTCCGACGACGAGGTGAAACCCTACTTCGACATTGACAGCGTGCAGCGTAACGGCGTGTTCTATGCCGCCGAGCGCGTGTATGGTCTCACCTTCAAGGAGCGCAAAGATATTCCCACCTATCACCCCGACATGAAGGTGTTTGAGGTGATTGACAAAGACGGCAAGCCCATGGCACTGTTCTACAGCGACTACTTCCGTCGTCCCACCAAGCGCGGTGGTGCATGGATGAGTGCCTTCCTCAAGCAGAGCGGAGAACGAGAGCAGAATCCCGTCATCTACAACTGCTGCAACTATGCCAAGGCACCGGAAGGACAGCCCACACTCATCACTTGGGACGAAGTGTGCACACTCTTCCATGAGTTCGGACACGCCCTCCACGGCATGCTCTCCGACTGCCAGTACAACACCCTGAGCGGCACAGCCACAGCACGCGACTTCGTGGAGATGCCCTCACAGTTTAACGAGAGTTTTGCTTCTATCCCCGAGATATTCGACAACTACGCCAAGCACAGTGTCACCGGGCAGTCCATGCCTGCCGAAATGAAAGAGAAGATGCTATCGTCCATCAACTTCCACGCTGCCTATGCACTGGGCGAGAACCTCGCTGCCACCTGCCTCGACCTGGCATGGCACATGCTCAGCCCCGATCAGATTCCGACCGCTGAACAGGCTGCCGAGTTTGAGCGCAAAGCTCTTGAGGAGATAGGACTGCTCAACACACAGATACCGCCACGCTATTCCACATCGTACTTCAACCACGTCTGGGGTGGTGGCTATGCTGCTGGCTACTACAGCTACCTGTGGACCGAGGTGCTCGCCGTGAATGTGGCTGACTGTTTCGAGAAGCGCGGCGCACTGAACCCCGCCGTGGGACAAGACTTCCGCGACAAGGTGCTCAGCCGTGGCAACACCAAGGAACAGTCGGAACTCTTTACCGACTTCACAGGCATGAAGTCGCCCGACGCATCAGGACTGCTGAAGGCCAGAGGACTGTAACGTCGACGATGAGGATGTGGAAAGATGACATGTATGGAGTCAGAACGTCCTCCGAAGATAGGGAAGAAGGCTGCCGCCCGATGAACGGCACGGACGCTTTCCTCCACAACAAGAAAAAGGGATGCCCGCAAGGGTATCCCTTTTCTGTATGTGTCGTGGTATGACCGCTGCCTGTCAGCCTTCTATCTCTATCTGAACCAAGGTGCCGTGGTCGGGCTGATGGTCAAAGGCTTCTGCCTCGTCGAAGAGTCCCGCATAGAGCCCGGCACTGACGATGACGCCGGCATGGGTGAAGATAAGGACACGTCGGTAGGGGAGGGTGCGTAGGGAGTCAAGGAAGCTGCCTACACGCTGGCGCAGGTCTTGGAACGACTCGCCGCCAGTGGTACGCTCGTGCAGATAGTCGGCATACCATGTCTGCAGGTGCGGGTCGTCAATGTCGTCGTAACGCAGCATCTCCCACTGTCCCATGTGCATCTCTTTGAGTCGCTCGTCGCGTCGGGCGTGGGCAAAGCCGCAACGTTCTGCAAGTAGGGTGCAGCGTGTCAGGGGCGAGGTGAACACAGCATCGAACGGTGCTTTGCGTTCAAGCAGGTCGGCGACGCGGGATGCTTCTTCCTCAAAGGTGGAAGCCACGGGCACGTCGCTCCAGCCGTAGCAGGTGCCAGGGGCGACACCGACGCGTGTGTGGCGGACAAAGATGAGTTGCATGGGGGTGAATGGATGGTTGATAGGAGAACTTTAGGTGTGCCGTTGCTGTCATTAGGGGATGTGAATGGCAGCCGCCAGCAGGAAAGCGAGCTCGACGAGCAGGCAGACGGCGCCGCAGCAGTCGCCGGTGTAGCCCTGCAGACGGCTGGCGATGAGCCGATAGAGGAGGTACATGACCAGACAGGGCGCAAAGAGCATATATTCCCACTGCAGTTGGCTGCCGTAGTAGTAGAGTAGTGGAGCCAGGGGCAGCAGTCCCTGCACAGCGGTGAGCAGCGTGGCACTGAATGGAGGCTTACGGTAGACCACATGCGCCTTGGAGGTGTCGGCAGTGCGGGCATAGGGGAGCATCTGCACCAGCTGCCCGGCAACCATGCGGGCGAAGGGAGCAGCGGCAAAGAGGGCAAGGGATGCCTGAAGGGGGGACAAACTGACGAGGGTAAAGAATAGGAGAGCGTGGTATGCTGTCAGACTGAGGATGCCGTAGGTGCCTACGTGCGAATCTTTCATGATGCTCAGGATGCTTTCACGGTCGTGTCCGCCGCCACCGAAGCCGTCGAAGAAGTCTGCCAACCCGTCTTCGTGCAACGCTCCGGTGAGAAACAGACGCACTGTCATTGCCAATGCCACGGCGATGGGCATCGACCATAGCAGGGAGGCACCATAGAGTACGGCTGCCGTGATGCCGCCGGTGAGCCAGCCGGCGAGGGGCCACCACTCAACGACAGCGCGGAAACTGCCGGTGGGAGGATCGTACAGACGCCAGAAGGGCATACGGGTGAAGAAGATGAGGGCTGCCCAGGCATTCTGCCACCAACGGGTGGATGTGGGTGTAGTATTCATGGGGTTGGATGATTGGTGTTTGTAGGGTGAGAGATGCGTACTCGGTCTCGAGTGAGACGGTTGATAATCTATATAAATATGTTGTAGGCTTCAGCCGAGTGGGGAGTGTCAGAAGTATTTCGTGATGTGTGCGTTGGTGAAGTTGTTCATTTCGTTCACCATCCTTACGGCGGTGTCCACCAACGGATAGGCAGCCAGGGCTCCTGTGCCTTCGCCCAGACGCATGCCGAGTTGCAACAGTGGCTGTGCATCCATCAGTTGGAGCATCTTGCGGTGCCCGCTCTCGTCGCCGCAGTGGGCAAAGATGGCATAATGGCGCACAGCAGGGTTGATGTGTATGGCAGCCAACATGCAGGCAGACATGATGAAACCATCGACAAGTAGCAACATGCCGTGTTCGGCACCGCGTAACATGGCACCTATAGCCGCAATCATCTCAAAGCCGCCGAAGTAGGATAGGGGAGAGAGCGGTGACGAGAAACTCTCTTCTCCTTCTGTCTTGCAATAGCGAGCCACGGCTTCGCTCAGCACTTCGTATTTATGCCTGATGCCTGCTGTGTCGAGGCCCGCTCCTGCACCGATACAATCCTCCAGCGGGATGTTGCCGTACAGGTGCATCCAGATGCTCGACGGCGAGGTGTTGGCAATGCCCATCTCGCCGATGCTGAGGACGTTGCTGCCCTCCTTGGCACAATAGTCGACCATCTCTGCGCCTATAGCTATGGCACGGTCGAACTCCGCTGCGGTCATGGCAGGACGGTAACGGAAGTTGTCAGTGCCGCGCCGTATCTTTCGGTTGAGTATGCGCGGGTGGTCGCTGAGGTCGTAGTCGACGCCGACATCAATAAGTCGCAGGTGGAATCCATGTTGTCTGCACAGCATGTTAACACCTCCGCCGCCTTGCGTGAAGTTTATCATTTGCTGCCATGTCACCTCGCGCGGACTCACACTCACCCCTTCTTGCTCTATGCCGTGGTCGGCACCGAACAGCAGATGGCAAGGATGTTGCAGGTGGGGCGTGAGGGTGTGTTGCACCATGCACACCTGCTCTGCCAAAGTCTCAAGCTGACCGAGGGAGCCTTTGGGCTTGTTGAGGTTGTCAATCTTGTTGCGAACGTCGCTGCGAAAGGCTTCGTCCGGAGTCTGTATATGAAATGTCTGCATAGCTATTACTTTACAATTACGGGCAATCCGCTCACCATGAGCACTACGTTGTCGGCATGATGCGCCACATATTGGTTGACCATTCCCTGCAGGTCGGAAAACTGTCGTTGCATGGTGTTGGCGCTGATGCCGCCCATGCCAACCTCATTGGTGACGAAGATGAATGTGGCATCCTGTGCGAAGAGTCTGTCGAGCTCATCGTAGAGCGACTGTTGCAAGTCGGCAGTCGCCTCGGCACCATTGGGAAGGCTCGCATCGTGTGCTGCTCCAGCCTCTTTCATCATCATGTTGGCTATCCACGTCGTAAGGCAGTCTACCAGCACTACCTTACCTGTCATGTCGTGACGGCTGAGGTTGGTCTCTTCTTCGATGGTTGTCCAGATGTCGCCTCTCCGTTGCCTATGCTTTGCCACGCGTTTCTCCATCTCAGCGTCGCTGATATGGGCTGTGGCTAAGTATACGGGCTCTTCGGTAAGGCTCATGGCAAGATGCTCTGCATAGAGACTTTTGCCCGAACGCTGACCACCTGTGATAAGATAGATATTCTTCATGGTTTAAAGGAATTTTAACTATTGCATGCAAATGTACGAATATTATTGGGCTGAGCCGCAAGAATTGACAAAACAAACTTTTTGCACACTTTTGGCATCGTCGGTCTCCAGCGCCTCGACGAGCAGTGGTTGGCAAACAGCTCCTTTTATTTATATAATGGAGTGAAACCATTAGTTTCATTCACTCACTCTAAAGGTAAAAAATTCTTGCACACTTTCATGTTGGTGTGTGCAAAAAATGTAGTTTTTTGTCTTAAATCTCTAAATTTTCCTAAAATAATTTGGCGAGAATAAAACTATTCTTTTACTTTGCATCATCTTAAAGTGACATCTAAACTTATTTAATAAATTAATTAATTTAGAGAGAACATGAAAAAGTTAGTTTTATTCTTTGCCGCTGCCACCATGGCACTGAGTGCAAATGCACAGACAGTAAAAGGCAGCAAGTTCACTGACAACTGGTGGATTGGCCTGCAGGGTGGCGTAATGACTAAGACCACGGGCAACCGTTGGCTCAGCAAC
>ONTS01000018.1 GCA_900320845.1 uncultured Prevotellaceae bacterium
GCTTTGCGTTTGTAGACGCCTATTTCTACTTTGTATTTGCCTACTGCGTCGGGTCTGTCGATGTTTGCTTCGTCGGCTTGTTTCACCTTTTGTGGATAGAAGATGTACACCTGTTTGAAGATGGCGACGGGTCGTCGTCGGCTGGACATGCCTCCATACACTTTGTCGTTGGTCATGGGCAGGCCTGTACGGCGCAGGTCGGCGGCAGCTTTGTTGTAGAATGCCACTGCTTCGGTGTGCGTGTCGAAGTAGAACTGGTACCAATTGCGGTTTTCGAACCAGTCGACATAGCATAATGCTATGGGTGCACCGAGGTAGGTGTAGTCGTAGCGGTCGTTACGGTGGAGGCCGACGAACAGGTTGTTCACTGCTTCCCACGAGCCGAAGGTCTGTTGCAGCTGCTCCTTGGCGTTGTCGTCGTCGCTGATGTCTGCCGACAGTGTGGCGTAGGGGAAGAAGAGGAGGTCTTTCGTCGTACGCTCTTTGACGTCGAGGGGTGTGGGTGCAGTGGGGGCGATGATATTGTAAGGGGTACTTTTGCCTCTGACGGAACGGTTTTGTGCGTCGGCGTTGGTGGGGGAGAGCCACAGCAGGGTGGCTGCAAGCAGGGAGAAGAAAATGGTTTTCATGGGGAAGATGGGTTAGGGGTTAAGTGTTTGAATGGCTTGTTGTGTTCGGGCTGTTGTCACGATGTGGGGTGCCGGGCGGTAGGGAGAGGTGTTGTCAGGCAACTTATTGTGCGAGCTGCATGGCTTCTACGGGGCGGTTGGTGGTGATGAAGTCGACGTCTCTGTTGATGAAGTAGCGCAGGTCTTCGTCGCTGTCCACCGTCCATACGTTGACGGTGAGTCGCAGCTGGCGTGCCTGGTCTATCCATTCCGGGTGTTGGCGCAGCACGTCCTTTGAATAGTCTATTCCGGTGAGATGCATGTCAGCCACCTGTTGCGGTGTGAGGTCGCCGCCGAGGTATGCCACCTGTGTGTCCTGTGGTGTGCGGGCGGGCAGCATACGGCATATCTCTTTAGAGAAAGAGATGTAGTCGGTGCGCTCTTCGAGTCCGTATTTGTTCACCAGTCGCAGCACTTCGTCGACGCAACGGCGCTCGTTGTCGGCACTGCGGTGAGGTTTTATCTCGAGTATGAGACGTGTGTTGTTCTTCAGCTTCTTTGCATGCTTGAGATATTGCTCGAGTGTGGGCAGCTGTTCGCCGTTGACGAGGCGCAGTTTGCGCAGCTGTGCGTAGGGGGTGTCTTCTATTCTGAGTCCGAAGATGGTGGCGTCGTGGTTGTCTTCTATTCTGAGTCCGAAGATGGTGGCGTCGTGGTTGACTACTGCCACGCCGTCGGCAGTGAGCTGCACATCGAACTCCGAACCGTACACCTTGGCTTCGTCGGCCTTGCTCAGTGCTGCGAGGGAGTTTTGTGCGCTGCCCTTGGCGTTCCACAGTCCGCGGTGGGCGATGACCTTATTGGGTATGAAGAATGTTACAGGCTGCTGAAACTGTACGCGCACAGGTTTGCCGTCGAGGGTGCCCGGTGTCCATCGTGGTATGTATCCGATGATGCGCAGTGCCTCGGCGTCGAGCAAGGGGTGTGCCGAGCGCAGCACTTCGGTGTGTTGTACGGTGCCGTCGGCTTCTACGATGAGGCTGACGATGACGCGTCCCTCGATGTAGTGTTCCTTGCAGTAGGCGGGATACTTCATGTGTCGGGAGAAGAATGCCGTCAGTGCCTGGATGCCTCCGGGATATTGCGGCAGTATCACTCCGTCGGCGTTGGGCGCGTCTTGCGCCTGTGCGGGCATGGCAAGTGTGAGCAAGAGGATGAAGAGCAGGGAAAGGGTGCGTAGTAGTTGCATAGTGGTGATGGTTTAGGGGGTAAGGTGTGTAGGCATGAGCGATGTCGGTGGGGCAAGGGCTCAAGCGGTGATGATGTCGCAAATATAAAAAAATCTCTCAACAATGCCAAACGACAGTACAACTTTGGCACTATTGGCGGAGGGATAAACCATCGTTGCAAGCCAATATCACTGATTTTGGTGACCAATATCAGTGATATTGCTCTGTAAGTGTTGCCCAATGGTTGTGTCGGTGGGCTGCGATGAGTGGGCGAGGGGAGTGTCTTGCTTGAGCCAACGTCGATGAACAAGAAGAAGGATGGAGCTCAAGCAAGGATGGATGGTGGAGGGGTTGCCTCGGGTGTGGGTAGAGATGTCAGCCTTTTGCTGCGCTGCCGGTAGGGTTGTCTTTTTCCTTTTCCTGTCTGGCTGCCTGTATGTTGCGCATCAGTCCGGCATACTTGGCGCGTTTCACGGCGCTGCCTTTGAATAGTGTGCGGTAGGTGTCTTCGTCGAGCTGTTCCCACTGCTCGTCGGTCATGGCGAGCAGTGCGGGCGAAGGTTGCAGCTCTTCGATGTGTGTGGGTGTGGCAAAGCGGTTCCATGGGCATGCCTGTTGGCATCGGTCGCAGCCGTAGATGTTGTTGCCCATGTGTCGCCGTGCTTGCTGTGACAGCTCGTTGCGGTTCTCGATGAGTTGGTAGGAGAGGCACAGCTCTGCCTGAAACACTTGGTGTGACAGTGCCTTGGTGGGGCATGCGTCGACGCATCGGCTGCATGTGCCGCAGCGGTTGGGCATGGGGTGGTCGTAGTCGAGGGCGATGTTGAGCAGCAGCTCGCCGAGGAAGAACATGGTGCCGCCGCCTTGCTGCTGCCCGTCGGGCGTAGTGTGGGGCGGTATGATGAGCTGATGGTGTCTGCCTATCCATCCTATTCCTGCCTGTTGTGCCCAGTAGCGTTCGAGTATGGGGGCCGTGTCGCAGCACACGCGTCCCTGCACGGCAGCATCTTGCTGCTGTACGAATGCCAGCAGGCTGTAGAGGCGTTGGCGCACGATGTCGTGATAGTCTTTTCCGTATGCGTAGGCTGCTATCTGATAGCTGTCTGCCGGCATGTGGTGTGTGGGGGTGTAGTTCATGGCGAGGCTCACCACGGTCTTCGCTTCGGGCATGAGCTGTCGCGGGTCGAGGCGCTGTTGGGTGTAGTTCTCCATGTATTGCATGTCGGCGTGTCCCTGCTGTTGCAGCCACTGTGTGAGCTCGTGGCGTGCCTCGTCAGTCACGGGTTGCGCCTCAGCCATGCCACAGGCAAAAAATCCGAGACGTCGTGCCTCGGATTTTATCTGTTGTGTGAGGGTGTATGTGGCTGTCATGGGGCGCTGTTCAGGTAAATATCTTGCATTCGTAGCCTTCGTCCTTCAGCCATTGCAGGCATTGCGGCAGTGCTGTGTGTAGCTTGTCGATGCTCTTCAGCGAGTCGTGGAAGGTGATGATGGAGCCGTTGCGTGTGTATCGCTTGACGTTGTTGACCACATCTTCTGCCGTCACCCATTGCGAGTAGTCGCGTGTGATGACATCCCACATGATGACTTTGAACCTATGTCTGAGCCACCAGTATTCCGACGGTCGCATCACTCCGTGTGGCGGGCGGAAGAGGTCGGCGCGTATCAGCTCGTTGGCGCGGTGGGTGTCCATGGCATAGGTGATGGTCCAGTGTTTCAGCGCTCCCATGTGTGTGTGGGTGTGGTTGCCTATCTGGTGTCCTTCGTCAACGATGCGCTTGAACAGTTCGGGATAGCGTTCCACGTTTTGTCCCACCATGAAGAAGGTGCCCTTCACTCCATACTGCGCCAGTGTGTCGAGTATGAAGGGTGTGGCTTCGGGTATAGGTCCATCGTCAAAGGTGAGATACACGGCTTTCTCACTCTTGCTCATGCGCCATACGGCACGCGGATATATCCATCTTACCCAGAAGGAAGGATGCTCAATGAACATATGGCAGTGGTGTTAGCGTGTGACGAAGGGTACTCCTCCCAGTTGTCTGTAGCGTTGTTCCTTCATCATGAACTTCTGATGGAGCTGCTGTGCCCATTTGGTGTCTATCTCAGCCACAATGCTTTCTATGCTCGCCATGATGTAGAGCTGACGTTGGCAGTCTGTCATGGAGTGTTGGAACTGCTTTGGTGAGAGCTGCATGTACCAGTCGAGGTACTGTTCGCACTTGTTCCACAGCGTGTTGGTCCACTTGCGCATCATGGCCTTGTTGCCGAGCTGGCCGTAGGCGTAAATGATTTCGAGCGAGCTGCCGAATACATCGACGGGAACGTTGTAGGTGGGCAGTTCTTTCTCCATCTTGTCGAGCACCTTGGCAGCCTTTGCCTTCTGGTTGTCGGCGATGAGTGCCTGTGCGAGGGTGGCGAAGAGTGAACGGTGGGTGTAGCACAGGCGTATGACGGTCTCGTCGAGGTAGAGTCCTTTCTCCTTGAGGTTGCCGTAGCGGAAGCGGTTCATCACTGCGTCGTAGGTCTTGTCGATGTCGAAGTTGCTGCCGTCGACGTCGGAAGTGGGGAACGGTGTGATGCGGTTGGCGAGGCCTTCCTGTACGAAGTGGTCTTTGAAGCAACGCAGGTAGTTCTCTTCGCCTACGGTCTGTGCTATGTAGACGGGTCTTGTCCAGTTGCTTCCTGCTACTATCTCCAGTGTCATGAGCTGTCCCTTGGTGAGGTAGCGCATGCCGCTCAGGTCGATGACCATCTTGTCGGGTATGGAGTCGCCGGCTACCTTCATGCCGCTCTTGCGTATGGCAGCCTTGTCGATGGTGATGTAGAGGGTGTCGGACGGTATGACGCGCAGGCTCGGGTCTTCACCGCAAATCCAGTATTTCACAACGTTCTTCACCTCGAAGGGCTCGTCGCCCCAGCGTTGTTTAGCCATTGCGGGGTCGTTCTTATAGTAGTCGAGTACCTCCTGCTTGAGTTGTGGTGCTATGTCGACGGTGTTGTTGGTGCCTTCGCAGTAGAACAGTCGCGGCATGGAGATGGGCAGAGCGGGTGAATCGTATGCCGGTCGCTTCATCTGGTCAATATACCAGTCGGTCTGTATGTAACTGAGGTTGCACACACGGGCGTCGGTACGTTCGCCTTCGGTCTCCTGGTTGTACCACAGCGGGAAGGTGTCGTTGTCGCCGTTGGTGAAGATGATGGGGTTGCCCTTGTCTTGCATTGACATGAGGTAGTTGCGTCCGAAGTCGCGGCAGGTGTAGCGTCCGCTACGGTTGTGGTCGTCCCATGTCTGTGTTGCCATCTGTATGGGCACGAGCAATGCGAGCACTGTCACCACGGCGGCTGCAATGGTGTAGGACTTGCCGTTGCTGCTCTCGTCTTCGTACTTGTAGAAGTCGTCGTCGGACGGCTGGTTGTCGCTCTTCTTGTTCTTGTCTTTCTTGGCTTGGAGGAAGCGTGTGCGTATCATCTCAATGATGGCTACGACACCCAGTCCGCACCAGATGGCGAAGGCATAGAACGAGCCGGCATAGGCGTAGTCACGTTCGCGTGGCTGCAGCGGCGTCTGGTTGAGGTAGACGACGATGGCGAGACCGGTCATGAAGAATAGGAAGAATACTATCCAGAACTGTCTGATGCCTCTTCTGCCACGGAAGGCCTGCCAGATGAGGCCTATGATGCCGAGCAACAGGGGCAGACAGTAGAACACGTTGTGTCCCTTGTTGTCTTTCAGGTCGTCGGGCAGCTTGCTCTGGTCGCCCAGACGGGCATTGTCAATGAAGGGTATGCCGCTGAGCCAGTTGCCGTGCTCGTATTCGCCATGACCCTGTATGTCGTTCTGGCGGCCTGCGAAGTTCCACAGGAAGTAGCGCCAGTACATGAAGTTGCACTGATAGGAGATGAAGAACTTGAGGTTCTCGATGAAGGTGGGCATCTTGACCATGCCTCCCTCCTGATAGTTGGACGGTTGCAGTGTGCCTTCCACGCCGCCTATCCATTGTCCTTCCTCGTTCTGATAGCCACCGAACCACTGTTCGTAGGCTGCGGTGTGCGCCTGTGAATACATGCGGGGGAAGAACATGTTTTGCTTATAGTTGGGCTTATCGTTGGTAGCGACGATGAAGTAGCTGTCGGGCTCGTCGGCAGAGGCTTTCTCCTTGCGCTGGTAGATGGGCGCACCCTCGCTCATGTCTACGCGACCTTCGGGGGTGACCTTATACTCTGAGGTGTAGGCCTGTCCATAGAGCAGCGGACGGTAGCCGTACTGGTCGCGACTCAGATAGCTGCCAAGGGTGAAGATGTCCTCGGGTGAGTTCTGGTCCATCGGCGTATTGGCCGACGAACGTATGACGATGACGGTATAGGAGGAGTAGCCTATCATGATCATCAGCAGGCTGAGCAGAATGGTGTTCTTCACTCTTGCTGTGACGAGCTGCTGCTTGTTGCCCTTCTTGTGGAAGAGTACCCATGCACATGCCGCCAAGACGACGATGCCGATAAGCACTGCCATGCCTCCATAGCCGTAGAACGGTATGCCGAGCAGTGCCACTGCGAGCAGGAAGGCGATGTTCTGGCGCATGAGGCTGCCACGGTCGTGCAGTGTCTCGTAGACACCCCATACCACAGCGGCAGTCAGCAGGATGATGTAAACTATCAGTCCGCTGTTGAACGACATGCCAAGCACGTTGACAAACAGCAACTCAAACCATCCTCCCACGGTGATGATGCCGGGCACGATGCCGTAGAGCACGGCAATGATGATGAGGAACGACACGAGCAGTGCCAGCAATGAGCCTTTGGCAGTGCTGTTTGACCATCGACGGTAGTAGAACACCAACACGATGGCGGGCAGACACAGCAGGTTGAGCAGGTGGACGCCGATGCTGAGGCCCACCAGGTAGGCGATGAGTACCAACCAACGGTCGCTGTGCGGCTCGTCGGCATGCTCCTCCCACTTCAGTATGAGCCAGAAGACTATGGCCGTGAAGGCTGACGAGAAGGCATACACCTCACCCTCGACAGCGCTGTACCAGAAGGTATCGCTGAAGGTATAGATGAGTGCTCCTACCAAGCCACTGCCCTGAATGGCAATGAGTTGTCCCTTGGTGGGTGCCTGATTGAACTCTTTCAGCACCAGGCGTCGTGCCAAGTGCGTGATGGTCCAGAAGAGGAACAGTATGCAGAAGGCACTGAGCAGTGCGTTCATGATGTTAACCATCAGCGCCACGTGGCTGGCATCGCTGGCAAAGTGTGAGAAGAAGTTGGCTGCCAGCATGAAGAATGGTGCCCCCGGTGGGTGACCTACTTCGAGTTTGTCGCCGGTGACGATGAATTCCGGACAGTCCCAGAAGGATGCCGTAGGCTCCACGGTGGAGCAATACACGAAGGCTGCGATGGCAAACACCACCCAACCCATTACGTTGTTGATGGTCTTATATTGTTTCATGTCCATGAGTTGTTGCATGTGTTGGTCTGAAAATAAAGCGCGTACAAAGGTAGTGCAAGCCGTAGACAATACAAAATGAACAACGTTCATTTTTAATAACGGGAACTCATTTAACGGCAACGCTATCGCTAACGATAACTATTTGACGCTAACGGGAACTGATTTGACGACAGCTTTGTAACTCCAAGAAGCAAAAAAGAGACTTGCTTTGTTTTACGAAGCAAGTCTCTGGTTATCGTTGCCGTTATCTCCCGATTACTGGAATCTTATCTAGGTTTTGTCTTATTTCTTCATCGGGGATGTCGTAGTTGCGTAGGTCTCCGTTGATGAATGTGTCGTAAGAGGGCATGTCGATGAGTCCGTGTCCTGACAGGTTGAAGAGTATCACCTTCTTTTCGCCCGTCTCTTTGCATCTCTTTGCCTCGCGTATGGTGGCAGCTATGGCATGGCAGCTCTCCGGTGCGGGTATGATGCCTTCGGTGCGGCTGAAGAGTATGCCTGCCTCGAAGGTCTCCAGCTGCGGTATGTCCACGCCGCGCATCAGTCCGTCCTTCAACAGTTGGCTGACAATGATGCCGGCGCCATGGTATCGCAGTCCACCGGCATGGATGTTAGCCGGCTTGAAGTCGTGGCCGAGGGTGTACATGGGCAGCAGCGGTGTGTAGCCCGCCTCGTCGGCAAAGTCGTATCGGAACTCGCCGCGTGTCAGTTTGGGGCAGCTGTTGGGCTCCGCAGCGATGTATTCCGTCTTGCGTCCGCTCAGAATGTTATGCCGCATGAAAGGAAAGGCGATACCGCCGAAGTTGGAGCCGCCGCCGAAGCACGCTATCACCATGTCGGGGTATTCGCCTGCCATCTCCATCTGTTTCTCAGCTTCGAGTCCGATGATGGTCTGATGCAGTGCAACGTGGTTCAGCACCGAGCCCAAGGTGTATTTGCAGTTGGGTGTTGTCGTTGCCAGCTCTATTGCTTCGCTAATGGCTGTGCCCAGCGAGCCGTGATGTGTCGGGTCGGCGGTGATGATGTCTTTTCCTGCTCGTGTCGACATGGAGGGTGAACCTACCACAGCAGTGCCGAAGGTGCGCATGATGAGTGAGCGGTATGGCTTCTGCTGCATGGATATCTTCACCTGGTAGACGGCAGCATCG
The DNA here is from genome assembly GCA_900320845.1 of uncultured Prevotellaceae bacterium. GTDB lineage: Bacteria > Bacteroidota > Bacteroidia > Bacteroidales > Bacteroidaceae > Prevotella. Next base: position 8,432 of record ONTS01000018.1, read on the forward strand.
AGACCGAACACCTTGGCGGCATAGCTCAGCGCCGTACCCCATTGGCCTGCTCCGGTCTCCGTCGTCACGTTGGTCACGCCTTCCTTCTTGCAGTAATAGCATTGGGGTAGTGCGGAGTTTATTTTGTGAGAGCCCAAGGGGTTTACGCTTTCGTTCTTGAAGTAGATGTGTGCGGGTGTGTCGAGCGCCTTCTCAAGAGCATAGGCGCGCACCAATGGCGTGGCACGGTAGTACTTATACATGTCGAGCACCTCTTCGGGGATGTCTATCCACGCATGTTCGTAGTCCAACTCCTGGCGCGAACACTCCTCGCTGAATATCTTCGACAGGTCGTCTACAGACAACGGCTTATGTGTTCTGGGATGCAATGGCGGCAATGGCTTGGTGGGCATATCCGCCATGATGTTATACCACTGTGTGGGAATGTCACTCTCCTGTAAGAGAAAACGCTTCTGTTGTTTCATTTCTACATTTGTTGTTAGTGTTTCAGTATATAATTAAGGTGTAGGTTTTTGATATGGTTGGGTATGTATTTTAGTGATTGTAGTGCTATAACGGCAACGATAACTAACGCTAACGTAACAGGAACGCTAACTAGAGACTTGCTTCGTAAAACAAAGCAAGTCTCTTTTTGTTTCTTGGAGGTATAAGGTTTTCGTCAAATCGTTCCCGTTAACGTTATCGTTAATTCCTATTCTTCCAGTCCGAAGTACTGTCCCTTGCGTGTGGCAGGTATTCCTGTCTTCATCCATGCGGGCATAGGAGCGTCTTTCAGGTAATGGTCGAAGAACTGTTGCATGCGTATGGTGAGGTCTTTGCGGTTGCGGCGTTCCTTGAGGTTGTGTGCCTCGCCGTTGTATTGCAGCATCCAAGCGGGTTTCTGCAGGCGCTTGAGGCCCATGAACATCTCAATGCCTTGATACCAAGGCACGGCTCCGTCCTGGTCGTTGTGCATGATGAGCACGGGTGTCTCCACGTTGGGCAGGGTGAAGAGGCAGGAGTTCTTCAGGTAGAGGTCGGGAGCTTCCCACAGCGTCTTGCCTATGCGGCTCTGCGTGTGTTCATACTGGAACTGTCGGCTCATGCCGCTCTCCCATCGTATGCCTCCGTAGGCACTGGTCATGTTGCTGACGGGTGCTCCAGCTCCGGCGGCGCGGAACATGTTGGTGCGTGTGATGAGGTAAGCCACCTGGTATCCGCCCCACGACTGTCCCTGTATTGCCATGCGGTCGGCATCTATCCAGGGATATTGCTTCAGGCTCTCGGCGCCGCTCACGATGCAGTTGTAGGCAGCTTCGCCGGGCATGCCGTCGAGGGGATAGACGATGTCGGGCACGAAGACGATGTAGCCGCGGCTGGTGTAGAAGATCTTGTTTATCGTTGACCAGCTGGGTTGCGGCATCACGTAGTTGTAAAGCGTCTCGGAGTTGCGCTCGTAGAAGTATATCATCACCGGATATTTCTTTGCCGGGTCGAAGTCTTCGGGCTTATAGAGTATGCCGTCGAGTTTTGTTCCGTCGTAGGCTGTCCAGTGGTAAAGCTCTGCCGTACCCCAGTTGTATTCTTTCTGTTGCGGGTTGATGGCAGTGAGGCGTTGCGGCTGGCTCAGTGCGGCACCGGCATGGTAGAGGTCCATAGGCTCCTGGAAGTTACCACGGGTGAAGAGGTAGTCTTCGCTGTTCTCCGCTTTCAGCGGGCTGCCGTAGGTGTATCCTCCGAAGGCGAGCATTTTAGGCTCTCTGGGGTGCTGCAGCGGCAGCGAGGCGACGCCGTTCTCCTTTGTGGTATTGTCGAAGACTCTCAGCAGCAGTGTCTCGTCGGGAGCTATGAAGCGTGCTGCCTCGTCCTTCTTCACGTTGATGTAGCGGTAGGTGCGGTTGCTCTGTCTTCCCTGTGTGAGGCATATGGGCTTGCCTCCAGCCTTGGTGGGTATGCGCCAGAGGTCGTAGCGGTCGTAGAGTATGACGTCGTTGTCGCCTTTGGTCCATCCGGCTATGCCGTATGGGTAAGGCTCCTGCGGGCAGTCGTACTGCTCGTCCCAGAAATTGACGCCCATCGACTTGTCGGTAAGCAGTCGTTGCTTGCCCGTTGCCACCTCGTAGAGATGCCACTGCGTGTCGTCGTAGTCGTACCAAGCCACGAAGCGTCCGTCGGGTGAGCCTGTGGTGTTGGTGATGCGTCCCTGCGTGATGGGTGTGCGTGCTCCCGTCTGCAGGTTGATGAGCAACAGTTGCACGTCGATATGCTCGTGCCACTGGCTCTCTATGGCAGTCTTTGTGCGGTCGGTGACGATGGCATAAGGCACGTCGCCACGTCCGAGCATCTGCATACTCTCGTATTTCTCTGTGGAGAGGGGCATCAGTTTGCCGCTCTTTCTGTCGTAGACGGCGGGGTATGTGCGTTTCAGCTCACGCTGCACGTTGTTGTTCTGCATGGTGGGTGTCTCCGGGTCGTCCCATCGCCACAGGTCGAGTCCTGCCGTCTCGAAGGGCACCAGCGTGGTGTCCTTGGGCGGGATGATGGGTGCTATGCCGGCAAAGATGCGCTTGCCGTCATGGCTGAACAATGGGGTGGTGTACTGGTTGAGGCTCCATCCGGCAGGGAAGGTGAGCGTGTCTTCGGTTGTCACCAGGCAGCGTGGTGTCGTAAAGCTGTAGAGCACTTCCTTGCCGGCTTTGTTCTTGCCCTTGAGCGACTTGTCATTGCGGGCATAGGTGTGTGTAGAGGCATAGTAGAGTGCGGTGCGTTTACTGCCGCTGTCGATGGTGTCGTTGCTCATGACGTAGAGTATCTGCGTGCCTTCCTCGTCGAAGCCGGGGCGCGACACGAAGGGCACGGTGTCGGTCAGCAGCTGTGTGGAGCGACGCTTGAGGTCGTACAGACCTGCCATGAACTTCTTTTTCTTCAGCTGTTGTGTGAAGGAGAGGGTGCGTCCGTACTTGTCGAAGGCATATTCCTTCACATACTTCAGCGTATCCTGCTTGCCGTTGTCAAGACGATAGACGATGCAGGGGCGGCCGATGTCCTTGTTGGTGCGTTCCTTCTTCGGTATGAGTGCCGTGTCGGTGGAGATGAACGCTATGGCATCGGTGGCCTTCTTGCCTATGGAGTAGGAGCTGACGTGCGGTATACGCCTTACCGACAGGTCGTTGAGGCGTATGATGAGCAGCGTGTCCTGCGGCATGTCGAGGTCTTTCTTCTTCTTGATCTTCGCCTGACGGGTCTGCTGGAAGAGCGGTCTGACGAGGCAGAGGGCATAGCGTTCGTCGGGCGTTACGCTCAGCCGGTAGCCACGTGGCACGGTGAGCTCGTTGCCAAAGGCGCGCAACACCAGTCTGCCGTCGCCCTCCTGGGGGTTGACAGCATAGCCGATGACGTTACCGTTGGGCGAGATGTAGGGTGAAGCCACACTCTCCCAGCTGTCGTAGACGCTGTGGTCGAGGGGGCGTTTCTGTGCCCATGCCACCAACGGCAGGGCGAGAAGCGAGAGCAATAGTATTCGTTTCATAATGGTATTAGGTTCTGATGGTGGCACAAAGGTAAGTAATATGAAAAATATCTGGGAACAGTGACAAGGCAAAATCACTGTCTTTGGTCATCAAAATCAGTGATATTGGTATCTGGAGGAAGCCTTTTTATGTTGTCATTGTTCCCTGTCGGGAGCGTCGTCGTGGGGTATGCGCTGTGCGGTGAGCAACAGTGTGTAGGCAGGCAGGCTGTGGTCGCTGCTCCATAGCAGTGGTGTGCCAAGCAGTTCGTCGGCAGTCTGCGCCAGGTTGAAGCCGAGTGCCTCGAGCGATGGACGCACCTTGTCGGGATGTCGGCACGGCTTTCCTTCGCCGCGGCTACACGGTAATGGCTCGCACAGCTGACAGGCGCTGAACAGGTAGGCACGGCTGCCGGGCAGTTCGGACTCCCATTGTCGGTGTATGCGTTCTACTTCTCCTATGGCATCGTGGATGAGTGCGTGGAGTATGGCGTCGCGTTGCTCTGTGGTGGTGGCTTGTCGGCGTGTGACATCGTCGGGTGTTAGCTTGGTGCCGACGAGCAGTAGCGTGTCGTCCGGGGAAAAGAGGGTGGGGCAGGACGGCACAAAGGGCGGACAAGCCCAGGTGTGTGCGTAGTTGGGACAGGCACGGCAGCACTGCAGAAAACGCTCCACGTCGCGGTAGTGTGCCTCATAGCCGGCGGCATTGACCTCGGTGGAAAGCATCTCCATGCTACACGACAACTCTCCCCATGCCTTGTTTACGGTGAGAGGGTGGGGCAGGGGGAGAGTGAGCGTGTGTGCCTGAGACGACAGCTTAGAAAGTGACTTCTTCATCCACTAATTCTTCGTCGGGCAATGCATTGTTGTCAAAGCTGTTGTCTTCGTTGTTGTCGTCGATACCGAGGTCGTCAGTACTATTGGTGTCGTCGGTATCGTCGACATTGTCACTGTTGGATGAGGAACTGTTGCTCAAATCGTTGAAGGTCTCGAATGCCTTGGCAATCTTCTCTTCGTTGCTAATCTTGATGGTGCCGAGGAAGCCTGTCGACACTTTCGTGTCTGAAGCTTTCTCTGTTACAGTAGAGAAAAGGACATAGTTGTGATATTCGAACATCTGGTCGAACATCTTTGACATCATGCTCATGCCCAACTGCATGCCCATCTTGGTGTCTTCGTCCATTTTGGAGGTGTCGACCTTGTTCATGGCTTCGGTCATCACACTTTTCAGCTTCTCCATGTGCTGTTCTTTCGATGGATTGGTGAAATACAATACGCCTGCAGCTATGAGGAATACGCCGAGAATGCTAAAAAATATCAACCATCCTGAGCGCTTCTTTTTCTTTGGTTGCTGCTGTGGCCATTGCGTTTGCTGCTGTGGTGCGGCAGCGTTGGCGTATGCAGCCTGTTGTGCTTGTGATGGTTCGGGCTGCATGGGCTGTTGCATGGGTTGCTGTTCGGGCTGTACTGGTGCTACTGATGGCTGTGCCGATGCGTCAACAGGCTTCAATACCGACGATAATTCAGATACTTGCCAAGCCGGTGCCCACTCGGGCATGCCTTCGGTCCAAACCATTGTGTCGGGATTGATACCAGTGACAGACAGCTGTTCGACGGAGAATGGTCCTGTCTGTTGACCATTGACAATGATGTAGTAGTTCATTTTGTATGATATTTATATGTGTGAATGCTGTGATAGATAAATAGTAGATTGTGGATAATCTCTGTGGTGGAGCGAGTTAGAGTTGTAGTAATAGTGTTGATGTCGTTATACTGAAGTCTACGTGTCGCCTCCGTTTAAGGCCCGTAGTGACAGCGCAAAACATTTCTAAGGGTTCAAAGATAGTGGTTTGTGTACAAACTGCAAAGAATATGGCTTCAATTTCATGCAAAACGATGAAGTGTCACTAACTTTCAAACGCTAACTTTTGTCATAATCAATAATATACCTACCTTTGCAAACTGCAAAAAGAAATACGGTATTCCGTAGAAGAAAACGAAACCAATCATTTCCAGAACACGTCTAAACTATGTTTGAGAACCTCAGCGAGCGGCTAGAACGCTCATTCAAGATACTGAAAGGTGAAGGTAAGATAACCGAAATCAACGTTGCCGAGACCCTTAAGGACGTGCGTCGTGCCCTGTTGGATGCCGACGTCAACTATAAGGTGGCTAAGACTTTTACCGACCAGGTGAAGGAGAAAGCCCTGGGCATGAACGTGCTCACCGCCGTCAAGCCCGGACAGCTCATGGTGAAGCTCGTCCACGACGAACTGGCACAACTCATGGGCGGCGAGGCTGTAGGACTGAAGCTCGAAAACAAGCCCGCCATCATCCTCATGTCGGGCTTGCAGGGTTCGGGTAAGACCACGTTCAGCGGAAAACTCGCCAACATGCTGAAGACCAAACAGCGCCGTAAGCCCCTGCTCGTGGCATGCGACGTGTACCGCCCCGCTGCCATAGAACAGCTGAAGGTGGTGGCAGCAGGCATCGATGTACCTGTGTACACCGAGGAAGGCAGCAAGGACGTGGTGCAGATAGCACGCAACGCCATACAGGAAGCCAAGAGCAAGGGCTGCGACACCGTCATCGTCGACACCGCCGGACGATTGGCAGTGGACGAGGAGATGATGAACGAAATCGAGACGCTGAAGAATGCCCTGCAGCCCGACGAGACATTGTTCGTCGTCGACAGCATGACAGGTCAGGACGCCGTGAACACCGCCAAGGAGTTTAATGACCGTCTGGACTTCGACGGCGTAGTGCTCACCAAGCTCGACGGCGACACACGAGGCGGTGCGGCACTCTCCATACGTACCGTAGTGACCAAGCCCATCAAGTTTGTAGGTACGGGCGAGAAGATGGAAGCCATCGATGTGTTCCATCCCGAGCGTATGGCAGACCGCATATTGGGCATGGGCGACATCGTATCCCTCGTGGAACGCGCCCAGGAACAGTTTGACGAAGCAGAGGCAAAGAGACTGGAGAAGAAGATAAGACAAAACAAATTCGACTTCGACGACTTCTACAAGCAGATACAACAGATCAAGAAGATGGGTAACATCAAGGACCTTGCCGCCATGATTCCCGGCGTTGGCAAAGCCATGAAGGATGTAGACATCGACGAAAACGCCTTCAAAGGTATCGAAGCCATCATCCAGAGCATGACGCCGAAGGAGCGTAGCCATCCGGAGATACTCAACCCCAGCCGCAAAAACAGAATAGCCAAAGGCTCGGGCACCAACATTCAGGAGGTGAACAGACTGCTGAAACAGTTTGACCAGACCCGCAAGATGATGCAAATGGTGGCAGGCCAGTCCAAGATGGGCATGATGAAGAACATGATGCAGATGCGCAAAGGCATGCCGCGATAAGCAGAACACAACGCAGTGAGACCCAATGTAGAGCATCCCCTCGTCAGGGCATCAGCCACACAGCTTCCTACATAAGGATAACATGGCCGCGCCAAGGTCTGTTAACCTTAAAAATATAACCTATAACCTTTACACGGTATTTACCCGTTAACACTTACCCTTTACACGAATGACCCTCATAGACGGAAAACTTACAGCACAAAGCATAAAGAAAGAGATAGCCCTCGAAGTGGAACAGATGATGGCTTCGGGCATGAAGCGCCCACACTTGTCCGCCATCCTGGTTGGTCACGACGGCGGTTCGGAGTCGTACATGAAGAACAAGATGCTTGCCTGCGAAGCATGCGGCATCAAGTCGTCGCTGGTAAGACTCGACGAGAACGCCACCGAGGAAGAGGTGCTGGCAGAAGTGCGACACCTCAACGAAGATCCCGACGTGGACGGATACATCATACAGCTGCCTTTGCCCAAGCATATCGACGAGCAGAAGGTGATAATGGCTGTCGATTACAGAAAAGATGTCGACGGTTTCCATCCTATCAACGTAGGACGTATGGCTATTGGTCTGCCCTGCTTCATCTCTGCCACACCACAGGGCATCATCACTCTGCTCAAACATTACCAGATAGACACCAGCGGCAAGAAATGCGTAGTGCTCGGACGCTCCAACATCGTAGGAAAGCCCATGGCACAGCTCATGATGCAGAAGCAATATGGCAATGCCACCGTCACAGTATGCCACAGCCAGTCGCCCACCCTGAAGGAAGAATGCCGTCAGGCAGACGTCATCATCGCCGCTGTGGGACGTCCCGGCTTTGTCAGTGCTGACATGGTGAAGCCCGGTGCCATAGTAATCGACGTTGGTACCACACGCATCGTGGACGAGAGTATTCCGAAAGGCTACCGTCTGGCAGGCGACGTTGACTTCGAAGCAGTGAAAGACCAGTGCTCGTACATCACCCCCGTGCCCGGAGGCGTAGGACCGATGACCGTCTGCTCGCTGATGAAGAACACCCTGGCGGCAGCCAAACACACCATATATAAATAAGGCACGTCTTGTCGGCCGACAACAACACTAACACCCAACGCTACCGATGACAGCAGAAGAATATTACCAGAAAGGTAATGAATACCGCAAGCAGGGCAACTACAAAGAAGCCCTCAACTGCTACATGGCAGCCATAGAGCTGGACCCGAAGAGCCCCGCCGTGCATGCCAAAGAGATGATAGACAATATTATGGGATACTACTGCAAGGACTATTATAACCCCTGATGAAAGCAGTCGTACACCCTTGAACAAAGGAAAAGGAGAAAAAAACAACGCAAATAATTTGTACAAACAAAAAATAGACATACCTTTGCAAACGCAATTCATCTGAACACCGCAAGGTGAACAGCCGTTTTGCAACGAGAATGGTGCCTTAGCTCAGTTGGTAGAGCATCGGACTGAAAATCCGTGTGTCCCCGGTTCGATTCCTGGAGGTACCACCCCTCCTTTCATTAGCCCGGTAAAAGGTTTTGACCTTAGCCGGGTTTCCTTATGTCCTGTGGCGAACGCTGTTGTGAGCAAGGCATAAGGAACAGTCACTGCCCCTGAATACGTATGGTGTCGCCCTCGATTACGAGGCTACGGGCTCCGTCGAGGTGCGTTTGCAGCTCATCGGCATCGATGTAGTGTACCTTCAGCGCCGAAGAACGCGGATAGCGGCTGAAGAAGATGTCATCGGAAGCATAGAGGATGACGTCTGTCACGTCGCTCACGGTGCGCACATGGTGACAGTAGCGTACGATGGAGGCAACCACACGGGGCAATACCTTGATGCCCTTCCTGCCGTCGCGGAAACGTACTACGGCTACGATGCGCCAGACGCGACGCTGGTCGAGCAGCTGTTCGCGCTGGGTAGCAGTGCCGCGGAAGCTGATGGTGATGTGACGGTGGTGCTGGCGGTTGATGTCGTCCATCATCTGACGAAAGCGTGGGCCGTGAGAAGAGCGGTCGCTAAGGCGGTTGACGGCGATGTAGTAGTGTATCATCTCATGCAGCAGGATGTCTTCCACCTCCTGTTCGGGCAAATCGATGCGCGTGTTGATGCGCAGTCGGAAGTCGTAGTACTCCACCTTGCCGTACCATGTGCGGCGCTTGCGGTAGGTGCATTTGCCGAGGAAGGTCTTAGCATTCGACATGCAGATGGCTACGGGAGGCAGCTTGCCACCGAACATCTGGCGGTTGAACACCTGGAAACGCTCTTCTATAAACGACTGGGTTGGAATCATATCCTGACAATCAGGCAAACGACGATGATGAGTTGCCCCGACAAAGGTAAGATGTTTTTCTGTCAAAAATGACTGTTCCCCATGCCTTGCTGCATGGGCATAACAATAAGCAACAACCGTGTCGGCACGAGTGTGCGACACGGTTGTTTTGATGGAGTCACCATGTTGCCGCAGCGTGGTGCTTGAGCAACGAGCGTGAGCATTGTGTGAAGGTATTACATCTTCTTGATGATTTTTTCGCCCTGGTCCACAGCCTCCATGTTCAGCGGGATGAGCTTGTGGTGGCGTTCGGGCAGTGTCTTGTAGAGTGCTTTCTCCAAGCCGTTGAGTGTCACAACGGGGCATACCTGCAACAGACCGCCGAGGACAATCATGTTGAATACTTTTGAGTTTTGCAGTTCTTCAGCCTTGCCAGTAGCATTGATGGCATACACCTCAATGTCCTTTCGTGTGGGTGGGTTGATGATGAGCGACTCTTCGTAGATGAGGATGCCGCCGGGCTTGATGCGAGGCTCAAACTTGTCGAGTGACGGTTGGTTCAACACGATAGCCACATCGTATTTCGACAGGATAGGGGATGACACGCGGTCGTCGCTTACTATCACCGTTACGTTACATGTGCCGCCACGCTGTTCAGGACCGTAGGCTGGCATCCAAGTCACTTCTTTGTCTTCCATCAGTCCCGAATAAGCCAGAATCTTACCCATGGAGAGTACACCCTGACCACCGAAACCGGAAATGATGATTTCTTTTTTCATTGTTGTATTGTTTGTTGATAGTTAAAATAAATTATAATCGTTTATTGAAAAGTACACACGTGCTGTCAGTACCGTACTGGTCTCGCCGCTTCCGACAAAACTTACCACACACGTACTGTCTGCACCAGGTGTTACACTGAAATCAGTGGTATTGGAAAGGCTCCACTGTATAGTATATATCGAGGGGACACCTGTAAGTGTGTAAGTGTTGGCATTGCAGATGACAGGATCGCCTACAATTTCAGCCTGTAGTCCTGGCGGATAGCTGCCGTCCATTGTCGTTGCACCGGTGTTGTTGGGGTCAAGCCAGTATCTAAGTTGATTACTCGTCATCCCACCTCCAAGCCATGAAATACTGAACTTGCCAAACAAGGCATCTGTATTATTGCATGGATTATCATGTGCAATCCCTCCATGTAATTGCCCTACTACCCTTTTATTTTGATTAAGGATAGGAGCACCCGATGAGCCTCCTTCAGTAATTCCTTCATCAAAATAGACTTTCCAATGATCATTAGATTGGCTAGTGTATCCATAATTATCTTGCCATTTTGAAGATTGGAAAGAACTATTTTCAATGGATATTTTCATAACGTCTCCTTTAGGATGATGAATGCACGCCCCACTCGTTGGTGTAGAGCCACTTCTGTCCCAACCTAAATAATAAAGGTAAGGATTGTTTTTTACATTCTCATTTAATTTCAGCAAAGCAAAATCTGTATGGTCTCGTCCCCAAGATGCGGTATAAGAAAGACCACTATACGTTACACTTGTAGATAATGTATTTCCTTCACAAGTCGCTTTTTTATAATTAAATTTAATGGAGATATCTGATATAGCTATCTTCTCCATGAGTGAAATCTCGTTATTATCATCTAAATCAATAGAATGAAATGCTGTCAAAAAATAGGGTGTGAATGATCTGTCTGTGGACATTAAAAGACTCCCTGTCCCTCTTACATATCCATTACTTTCCAATAAAATTCCTACTGCATTCGATTCATTACTATAAACGGGCTTGCATGCCACATCAATATTGCAACTACTGGCATCTCCAAAAGATCTAAATACATCAGATTTTTCCTGTCCTAAAGAAATATCTCGATAGCCATATATTGCTTTCTCGATGGTAATTCTGGATACCCCTCTTACCTCTTCGGGCTCATATAAAAATATTGTCGCACTTGACCCAGGAAGCAAGTCTGTCAAAATATTGCCATTCTTGTTGACACACTGTTGAGTGATGTTACCAATCATCACATTCTTTTCCCTGTTGAAAATAAAAATATATGCACCATCAGGGAGTCTTACATCGGTAAATAGAAAATTTAGGAATTTTGATTCTGAAGCAGTTATAGTTAATGCCCAAAGTCTTCCTTGCTCTGTATTATACCAAGTACCATCCTGAAAGGAATAGTTTGTTTCAAAAGGTATTCCATAACGAAATATATCTTGGTGTGTTTTGTCAGTTTCGTCCTCCTCTAATAATACCTTTTGTATATTAAAAGAAGGAAGTTTTTTAAATGGAACATTGGATGTGTATTCTGACAATTTAAGATTTCTTTGTGTCCAAAATCCACAATCTTTTTCAATATATATAGTCTCAACTTGCGCAAAAGTAACAAAAGAAACAAAGGAGAATAATAGGAATAACAAATATTTGGTGTGAGCATTCATAATGATTTCATGTTTAAAATTACTTTTCAACAACAAATTCCATACGAATAGGATATGTAACTCCCTTGCCGATATTAATATTGAATTCACTGTAGTATTCACCTACAGGAAGTGGTAAGTTATTGCAATCATCACCAAAAGCATAGCCATAACTACGTCGAATAAGTCCGTAATCAAAGGTAACGGATATTGGATTACCAAGCCAACCTTTAACCCATCTAACTATACCGCCATCAACTCCACCATACAATGCATCATTTTGGGGATAAATAAGTGTACGGTAGTTACCTTCCCTTGTTATAGGCAAAGTAAGAGATGGCAAATAAGGATATCCGATAAATTTACCATCTTTAGAATGAACGTTAAATATTCCTGACTGCATATCACGACCGTCCCAAACAGGTGTCGGAAACAAACGGGGGGCAGAGTCACGTTCGCCTGCAACATAAATAATCGTATCAGTAAGATTGCGGAACTCAATATTGAATATAATATCTTCACCGTATTTGAACACATTTGTCTGCTTGCCGTCAGAGTTATATAGATTATAGATAATAATCAATCCCTCCTTAGGCATAACGGTCGGGTTTACCGCGACGGGACAGTTGGGCGCATCTATGGGCTTTCCTAATGGGCGAACTGCCACACTTTCTTCATCTTCATCACCACAGCTGATGAATGTCCACGAGACCAGCAGTATGGCAAGCACTAAAAACAGAAACTTCTTCATATCATTTAGGGTTAAAGATTAAACATATTTTTTATCGTTTGCAACGGATGTTGTCCGATTATTAAAGTATCAGCACCTTACAGGTGTGGTTAGGGGAATTTTTAGAGGTTGTGTTTTGTTCGTTCGGTATGGTTGTCTTGAGTCACTATACACTCCTTTTATATATAGAACCTACCTTTAGTGAGTGTCTGTTTTTATAATTTTTCACCCAACCCCTCCCCTCCCCGGATGATGGGAAGGGGAGAGTCAGGTGTGTCGTTTATCCTTCTGTGGTGTCTTTGAGGTCTCCCTTCTCGTAGAAGGCGAACATGTTCTCTTTCATCCACTCGTTAGCTTTTGCGGGTGAGAGTTTCCATCCGCTGTTGCAGGTGCTGACGATCTCTACGAGACTTGAGCCCTTGCCTGCCATCGATGCTTCGAAGGCTTTGCGCAATGCTTTCTTCGCCTTGAGGATAGAGGGTACGCTTTCCACGCTCTGACGGGTGACATAGCATGTGCCTTCCATCATGGCTGCCATCTCGGTTATCTTCAAGGGATATCCGTGCAGGTCGGGCTGGCGGCCGTAAGGACATGTGGCTGTCTTCTGTCCGAGCAGTGTAGTAGGTGCCATCTGTCCGCCGGTCATGCCGTAGATGGCGTTGTTGATGAAGATGATGACAATGTTTTCACCGCGGTTGAGTGCGTGAATCGACTCTGCGGTACCGATACATGCCAAGTCGCCGTCACCCTGATAGGTGAACACCAGACGGTCGGGCCACAGGCGCTTGATGGCTGTTGCCACAGCGGGAGCGCGTCCGTGAGCGGCTTCCTGCCAGTCGATGTCAATGTAACGGTAGGCGAAGACGGAGCATCCTACGGGTGAAACACCTACGGACTTTTCTTCCATGCCCATTTCTTCAATCACTTCTGCGACAAGCTTGTGAACCACTCCGTGCGAGCATCCGGGGCAGTAGTGCATCATCACGTCGTTCATCAAGGTCGGTTTCTTGTACACCAGGTTCTCCGGTGCAATGATATTGTTGTTTTCCATTACTTCATCAGTTTAGTTTTCAGTGCTTCTACTATCTCTTCTGGTTCGGGAACCATGCCGCCGAGGCGACCGAAATGCGCTACAGGTACTTCACCGTTGATGGCAAGACGCACGTCTTCTACCATTTGTCCGGCGTTGATTTCGCTTACGAGCACGCCTTTCTTGCCGCGTGCTATCTCTGCAATCTGTTTGGTGGGGAAGGGCCATACGGTGATGGGGCGGAACAGTCCCACCTTGATGCCTTCTGCACGAGCGTTCTCTATGGCCTGAAGTGCGATGCGGGCAGCGCTTCCGAAGCTTACGATGATGTATTCGGCATCGTCGCAGAATTGTGTCTCGAAGCGTACTTCATTCTGGCGGATCTCTTCATACTTCTTCTGAAGATGAATGTTGCGCTGTTCCATCACTTCTGACTGCAGCTCCAGTGAGGTGATGATGTTGGGCTCGCGTCCCTTGGTGCGACCTGTGGTAGCCCACGGGCACTCCTTAATGATTTCCTCTTCGGTGCGGCGGGGTTTCTGTGCCGGCAGCACCACCTTCTCCATCATCTGACCGATGACACCATCGGAGAGAATCATGGCGGGGTTACGATATTTGAATGCCAGCTCAAAGGCGAGGTCCATGAAGTCGGCCATTTCCTGTACGGAGTTGGGGCAGAGTGTGATGACATAGTAGTCACCGTTACCGCCACCGCGTGTAGCCTGGAAGTAGTCTCCCTGTGAGGGCTGAATGGTGCCCAGTCCGGGACCGCCACGCTGTACGTTGACGAACACACCAGGCAGCTCGGCACCTGCCATGTAGGCAATGCCTTCCTGCATCAGTGCGATACCAGGGCTGGATGAGGAGGTGAAGGCGCGCTTACCGGCGGCAGCAGCACCGTAGATCATGTTGATAGATGAGGTCTCGCTCTCTGCCTGAAGTACTACCATACCGGTAGTTTCCCAAGGCTTGAGCTCTGCGAGGGTCTCAAGAACTTCACTCTGCGGGGTGATGGGGTAGCCAAAGTACCCGTCACAGCCGCAACGGATGGCAGCGTGAGCGATAGCTTCGTTGCCTTTCATCAATTTTACTTCTTGTTCTGCCATAACGATTAGTCCTCCATTTTTTTACGATAAACGGTAATACACCCGTCGGGGCATACGATGGCGCACGACCGGCATCCGATGCATGCGTCCTGATTCACTGGTTCAACGTACGGATAGCCGTGGACGTTCACCTTGTTTGCCAGGCCAATCACCTTCTGAGGGCAGGCAATAGCACAAAGCTGACAGCCCTTGCAGCGATCGGTGTTGACCACGATGGCACCTTTGATTTTACTCATAATGCTTTCTTTTGCGCCGATGTGCTCTCGTTCAGTCTCATACTAGGGAGAGCTGCAACGGCAGAGGTTAGTATTTTTGAAATAATGATATGTTACATCTATATAATAGAGGCGAAGCAAAGTTACACATTATTTGCCAATCTGTGAGCAATCAAAGTAAAAAAAAGATAATGTGGTCGACACCGCTCGTACATCCTTGAGGTGTGTGTCAATAATAGTCAGTCAATTAGGGGGTTAGCGGCTGCATGGCGACGGACTTCTGGCAGCTGTGCAGAGGCTGAGAAGGTGGGCAGGCTGCAAGTGCTACCCGAAATTTTTGCTTGATGATACGAAATAGTTGCCCGAAACAGTATATCTTTGTGTCAGCTACCATCGCTCTTCGTTCCTCATTGAGGTGCGACGGCATGCCGAACGCCCCGAATCCCCGAGAGCGAGCGGGCAATATGACCAACAGCAGATACATGACGAAGAACCATTCAGCGCAACTTTTTCTGTTATTGCTTCTTATCTCCAGCATCACCGGTATCCAGGCACAAGTGAGTCAGCCCCTTACAGCCGATAGCGTGGAAGTGGTTACAGCCCGTCCTGATTACTACAATCCCCTGATGTGGATCACTGTTGACGGCGACACGCTCGGCACGGGCGCTGATATCTTCTATGTGGTGTCTACATGGGAGTTGGACTGGACCGATGCCGACGGAAATACGGTACACTATGCCGATGTATGGAACGAGCTACACCGTCAACACATGTCAACCGAGATGCAAGGTGTGGCTGCTTACATGGCACCCGGCAACCGTTTCTATGCGCCTTTCTACCGCCACACTGCCATCGACACATGGGTGACAGAGGACGAGGCGCTCATACACCGTCGCACACGCCTCTCCATGGCAGATGTGTGCAAGGCCTTCGACCACTTTGAGCAACAGCGCGACACGAGCCGCCCCCTCATCATAGCGGGATTCAGTCAGGGAGGCATGGCGGTGGTAGAACTACTCAAACACATGAGCGACAATACCTACGACAAACTGGCGGCTGCCTACGTCATGGGATACAAGATTACCGAAGCCGATACGGCTGAATGCAAGCGTATTAAGCCTGCACGGTTTGCCGACGATATTGGTGTCACCATCTGTTACAATACCGTGAAAGATGTGCGCTACGCCAAACCGCTCATCGCCAACACCTGCATGGCTATCAATCCTGTCAACTGGTGCACCGATGCCACGCCGGCGCTGCTCCACGACACCATCACCGTCACGCTTTCGCCCGACTACCGCGTGCTCGTTGTCGACGGATACAGCGGTGACGAGTATCCGCCTTTCCGCCAATTCATCAACGTGGGCGACATACACAGCTGCGAGCCGTGGCTCTATAGCGATTGCATCAGGCAGAACATTGCCCTGCGCACACGCTCCTGGCGCATAGCAAGGCAAGGGAAATGAGCCGAGCATCAGGACGGGTGTTGCACTGCTTGAAAGATGTCAAAGCCGACGTCGTCAGACAAATGGAATAAACCCCAACCACAACAATCTCTAATAATTATCTTTATCAACTATGAAAGAGCAAGTATTGAAAGCCATGCGCGAGGCAGGTAAGCCCGTCTCCGCCGGTGATGTGACAAAGGCACTCAGAGCCGAACGCAAGGATGTGGACAAGGCCTTTGCCGAACTGAAGAAAGAGGGTGCCATCGTATCGCCCGTACGCTGCAAGTGGGAGCCTGCCAAATAGTGCCGTCACAAGGCACCGTCAGCAACCATGCTGCGGAGAATAGGCAACACAGTGCCTCCCTCCCATTCCCACTCTATGAAAAAACGCCTCCCGATTGCTGGGGGCGTTTTCCGTATGCCTTGTCGTGGGAGCTTATCAGAGTCCGTGTCGTGCCTCTGCCACGTTGAGAACGTAGTCGCCGAGTTTTTCCAGCTCGTCCACCATGTCGCCGAAGAGGGTGCCGACGGCATAGTCGTACTGATGAGAGTTGACGGCTTCTATGTTGGCTGCCTTCAACCTGTTGCGCATGGCGTTGATGTCTTGCTCAATACGATACGCCTCTTTCACACTGCGCTTGAAGTTTTCAAGCTCCTTGCCGTTGCGCGATGAGGTCATGGCATTGCTGCAGAGGGTCATCATTGCCTTTATGTCGTTTATCTGCTGCTGTGTAAAGGCTCTGCCACTCTCCATGCGGCGCTTCATGATACGCGCCAGATTAAAGCATGCGTCGCCGAT
The DNA here is from genome assembly GCA_900320845.1 of uncultured Prevotellaceae bacterium. Lineage (GTDB taxonomy): Bacteria > Bacteroidota > Bacteroidia > Bacteroidales > Bacteroidaceae > Prevotella. The sequence goes on from ONTS01000018.1 coordinate 25,310, forward strand.
AGACTCCAACTCGCTCACCTCACGCATCAGCTGACGGATGTGCTGTTTGGTCTCGTCGCTGAGGTGGTCGTTGCTCACCTGCTCCAAGTAGTTGGCTATCTCTATCTCCATACTGTCGGTCATGTCCTCTTCGTATTCTATCTGCTCAAAACCTTTTGCAAAGCGTTTCTCGTCTTCTTCGCCAAACAGTTCCTGCACCATGCTGAACATGTTTCTTACGTTGTCGGCAAAGCGTACCGTCTCCTTCTGCGCCTGCAATACAGCAATTTCCGGTGTCTGCACAAGGTTGGCGCGGATGTACATCAGTTGGCGTCCATCCTGCTGTTTCTGAGTCTTGTCGGGCATGAGCCAGCGCACCAGACGCTCTATCTGTGGCACCAGACCGATGAGGACAAAGGTGTTCAGCACGTTGAAGCAGGTGTGGAACATGGCAAGCACCACGGGCAGTTTCTCAGCCTGTCCGCCCACTTTGGCGTCGTAGCCGACCAGATTGCACACTATGTCTACGAAGGGAAAGAACACTATGAGCACCCATATTACGCCGAACACGTTGAACAGCAGGTGGGCAAGGGCTGCACGTCGCGCCTCTGTGCCGGCGCCCAGAGCGGCGAGGTTGGCGGTGGCGGTGGTGCCGATGTTCTCACCCATGACGAGGGCAATCCCTAAGTGGATGGGCAACACCTCTGTGGAACACAGGAGAATGGTGATGGCCATCACCGCTGCCGACGACTGTACGAGGCAGGTTATAAGAGTACCGATGGCGAGAAAGAGCAGGATGGTGAGGTGACTGTCGGTGTTGAACGAGGCAAAGAATGCCACGGCAGCCTCGTTATGTTCTAAGTCTAAGTCCTTTCCTGCAGTACTGAGCATCACCAGTGACATGAAGAGGAAGGCGATGCCGAACAGGAAGTCGCCCACATAGCGGTAGCGTTGCTTGTAGATGAGTATCATGCCGACCAGGAAGGCGGGAAATACCACGTTGGTCAGGTCTACCGCATAGCCCAGCGACATAATCCATGCCGTGAGCGTAGTGCCGATGTTGGCACCCATGATGACAGAGATGGCTTGCGCCAGTGTCAGCAGTCCGGCACTGACAAACGACACCGTCATCACCGTTGTGGCTGAAGACGACTGTACGGCACAGGTGACGAAGGTTCCTGTCAGCATGCCGGTCAGGCGGTTGGTGGTGATACGTGCAAGGATGTTACGCAACTGTGGACCTGCCATCTTCTGTAAGGCCTCACTCATCAGTCTCATACCGTAGATGAGCAGTCCTAATGCACCCAGTATTCGCAGGCCAATCATCAAATAGTTTTGTTCTGTATTCATTTCCTTTCTTTTTTCTGCAAAAGTCGTTATCTACTATTATACTTACAAATAAAAATGGTTACAAGACAGTTACAATGGTGTTAAGAATCGATTACAATCGCCTTGTAACCTGCTATGCCGAGAAAGGCCCTCTTCCTTTTGCTATTAGGTTTTCACCCTTATGACCTATGCTGATGTATCCTCATGCAGCGGGGGCAGCGGAAAACTTTTTAAGAAAAAAAAGAATTTTCGACCCATGTCGTGGTCGGCAACAAGTTTTTCGTCAGCCTGTCTGCAATGACATTCTCGCCATGGCATAGTTCAAGCATGTTGACTCTGCGCATGACGAGAAAACAATCTTTTTCAGGTCTGTCTCCTGTACTCTTTTTCTACTTACCCCCGATCGTAGTGTGGCATTTCTTCGGGAATGACGAAGGAGAACTCTACCAGTCCGCGCACCACGCCGTCCTCGCGCCACGGTGTTTGGTAGATGAGTTTCTTCAATCCTTTTTTGGAGATGGTGTAACAGTGGGGCTTGTTGTTCTCCAACATGTCGCGAATGATGGCTTGTGAGCGCGGGCTGTGGCATGGCATCATGCTCTTGCCCACCATGGTCTCGCCTTCACGGTTGAAGGTCTCGCGCGAACGCTTGTTCATATAGATGACCGTTCCCTCGGTGTCGCATACCGTTACAGCGCCTTCAATGTCTTCTGCCCAATCAAATTTTTCCATGATAGTAGTTGTTTTGTTAAATAGCTATCGGCAAAGGTACGATAATCTTTTTGTTGACGCTAATTTCTACGGGTGTCATCCCGTGTTGCCTTCCTGCAGTTGTGGCATGAAGCATCGACACCGGATAGGCGTTTACCAACAAAAAGAAGTGGCACATGGTGTCACTTCTTTTTATATTAATACTCATCCTCGTTGAAAAGGAAGTCTTCTTTCGTAGGATAGTCGGGCCAGATTTCTTCTATACTGTCGTAGACATCTCCTTCGTCTTCTATTTCCTGCAGGTTCTCGAGCACTTCGAGGGGTGCTCCCGAACGGATGGCATAGTCTATGAGTTCCTCTTTGGTTGCAGGCCAAGGGGCATCCTCTAACTTTGATGCTAATTCAAGTGTCCAATACATAGAAAAATGTGCTTAAGTTAGTGAATTTAAGGGTGATACCTCTTACGCATCTGTTGTGACAGAGTGCTTATTGGGCTGCAAATTTAGGGCTTTACTTTTATAATCTATTCTGTTTTCCAAGTTTTTTCTCTCACGCCGTCAATAAAGTTGAGTTTTCTTGCCAGCACGAAGAGATAATCGCTCAGTCTGTTTACGTATTCGAGCACTTCTGCATTGACCTTATCTGTCTGAGCCAGAGCGAATATTCTGCGTTCTGCTCTTCTGCATACGGTGCGGCAAACGTGGCAGATGGCAGCCTCGTGACTGCCTCCGGGCAGCAGGAAGGAGTTGAGGGGAGGTATGCCTTGGTTGATGGCGTCGATTTCTTCTTCCAGTATATGTACTTCTCCTTCGGGCAGTGTGAATGCAGATGCCACGATGGTCTTCGACTGGTCGGTGGCAAGGTGTGAGCAGAGTGTGAAGAGGTTGCGCTGTATGCGTTCGATGAGTGTCTTGTCGTCTCCGTCTTTCATAAACGAAGCGAGCATGCCGAGGTCGGCACTGAGTTCGTCTACTGTGCCATAGGCTTCAATGCGTGCATGTGTCTTGCTGACGCGGTGGCCGCCGATGAGGCTGGTCTGTCCGGCATCGCCGGTGCGGGTGTAAACTTTTGAAATTTTCATGGTCGTCTATGTTTATTGTGTTCGTTATGTTCTGTTATGTTGTTTGTTATCTGCCTGTTGCGTGTTTAGGTGCGGCATGTGTCAGTAGTTGACTATATAGTGCTGTTTGGTGCGTTTGTGTCGTATGAGTATGATGCCGCAGTAGTAGACGTCGAAGGTGAGTGTGGCGTTGTGTTGTTTGCGCAGCTGGCGCCAGTATTTTTTGTTTTTCCTTGAGCGGTGTATGCCGTTTATCACTATCATGGTGCCGTCGTCGGCTTGTTGCAGTGTCTGTTGTATGAGTGGCATTGTCTCTTCGTTGAGTGTCATTGCGCACAGTTGTGCCTGTGGTGTGTTGTCGGTGTCGTCGACGTCTGTGATGTGCGTCTGGTTGCATCCTGCCTGTATGTATTGTGCGTAGGCTGTCGACGGCATTTGGCACAGCACTGTCTCGGCGGGCTGCAGCCAGTTGGCGAGACGGAAGTAGAGTTTGCACACCTTACGTGTCTTCTTGTCGATGTCGGGTCGTTCGTTCTTCAGCGTGTCGTAGGCGTAGTAGGGCCAGTGTTGGTTGATGACATAGCGTATGAAGTGGTAGTCGGTGGGCGAGTGCACGCCGAATCCTCTTGTCCTGCGCCATCGTCGCATCCACACCAGGGTGCGTCTGACACGGTAGGGAACGTGTATGGCCTTCATAGCGTTGTCTGTCCTGTTGCTGAGGGGTGTCAGTGTTGTCTTATCCGAAGAAGAAGTAGCTGATAAACACGGCTGCTATCATTCCTGCGAAGTCTGCCAGCAGTCCGCACTTCACGGCATAGCGGTATTTCTTTATTCCCACGCTGCCGAAGTATATGGCGAGTATGTAGAATGTGGTGTCTGTGCTTCCTTGCAGCACTGATGCCAGGTGTCCTACGAAGCTGTCGGGTCCGAAGCTGGTGAAGGTCTCCAACATCATTCCTCTTGCTCCGCTTCCGTTGAGTGGTTTGAGCAGTGCCACGGGCACGGCGTCGACGAAGTCGGTGTTGAGTCCTATGCCACTCACACACCATCGTATGCCGTCAATGAGCATGTCGAGGGCTCCTGATGCACGGAATACGCCCACGGCGACGAGTATTGCCACCACGTAGGGTATAAGACTGACCGCCACCTTGAAGCCACCTTTGGCTCCTTCCACGAAGGTGTCGTACACGTTGAGCTTCTTGCGGACGCCTGCATAGAGGAATACGGCGATGGCTCCGAGCAGGATGATGCTGGTCAGCACGCGGCAGAACGCCTGCATCTGCTCAGGATTCATGCCCATCATGGCAGTGAAGAGCGATGCCACCAGCAGGGCGATGACGCTAAACATGACGAGGAAAGCTTTCTGGAAGAGGTTGATGCGCTGGTATATCGACACCACGAGCAGTCCCACCAGTGTGCTGCACATTGTGGTGAGCAGCAGGGGGATGAACACGTCTGACGGGTCGGCGGCATGGTATTGTGCGCGGTATGCCATGATGCTGACGGGGATGATGGTGAGTCCCGACGTATTGAGCGTCAGGAACATTATCATGGAGTTGCTTGCTGTGTCTTTCTTTGTGTTCAGTGTCTGCATCTCCTGCATGGCTTTCAGTCCCACTGGTGTTGCGGCGTTGTCCAGACCGAGCATGTTGGCGCTCACATTCATGAAGATGCTTCCCAGGGCGGGGTGGTTCTTCGGTATGTCGGGGAACAGCTTGCACAGAACGGGACTGAGAAATTTTGCCAGTCGTGCTACCAATCCGCTGTCTTCGCCCACCTTCAGTATGCCCATCCACAGCGTCAGCGTGCCCGTCAGGCCCAGCGTCATCTCAAACGCTGTCTTCGACATTTCAAACGTGCTGTCCATCATGGAGGGTAGGGTAGTGGTGTCGCCCATGAAGATGAGCTTTACCAGTCCTACAACGATGCCGACGGCAAAAAGTCCTATCCAGATATAATTCAGTGCCATGGAGGTATTTACTGTTTTTACGGTTTATTGTTATTACGGTTGGTGCGCTGGTTGATGGTGTAGGTTTCTTATCCTTCTTTTCAGTCAGTGCCTCTCGGTGTGCTTTTCTGGCATTCTGTGCATACTCCTTTCACCACATATTCGCTCTCGCTCACATCGAATCCTTTGGGTAGGGGCACGGGTGGTATCATCACCGAGGTAAGACAGAACGTGCGGTGGCATCGTGTGCAGGTTATGTGTACGTGTCCGTGGTGATGACTGTTGTCGTCGCAGTGGCACACGCAGTATTTCTGTGCTCCGCTTCCGTCGTCAACGGCATGCAGCACCCCGCTCTGCGCCAGCGTGGTGAGGTTACGGAACAGCGTTGAACGGTCCACCGTGGGCAGCACAGCTTCCAGGTCTGCCAGGGTGAAGGGGTTTTCGAAATGCTCACGGATGCTTCTCCAGATGAGCAACCTTACTGCCGTGATGCGCATCCCGGCGTTGATAAGGGTTTGTTCTGCAGTGTATTCCGTGTGCATGAGTTGTGAAGGATGAGTCGGTTTGTGTAATCTTCTTGTGGCTTTGACGCTCCTGTGGAGTGTCAAGGGTATATTATATGCCAAGGCAAAGATACATTGTTTTTGTCACACTGCCAAACTCCCTGCCGGTGTTTATATGTTTGTCCTGATGCTTCGTAGCCCATCAGGAGCGGCGAAGGGCAACAAGCGTGAGGCATAATGGCTGCTATCGCCATCCTATATCATAGCTCTTGTCGTCCTACAAGACTGCTACTGCTTTTTCGTTAGGCAATGTTCAGCCAGCTGTTTGGCAATAGTCACAAAGCAATATCAATGACTTTGGTCACCAAAGTCATTGATATTGGTCACCAAAATCGGTGATTTTGGTTTTCTGTTCGGAAACAACGGTCTGCCTATGGATGCATGACGCTGTTGCTATGGGGCAGTCTGCTGCTTGCGTCTGTTGATGAATTTCTCCACCGCTACGCCTTCGCCGGCTTGGTAGTTGTGTCTCCGCATGAGTGTGAACAGCTCGTTGGCAGTGCCGTCGGCCTCCGCTGCCTTGGGTTGGCGCATGGTGTGCAGGTACATGAGCTGCATGCGCACCCTGTCTACTCTATGTGTCATTGTGGCATCGTCGGCAACAGCGGCGCGAGCCTTCGTCAGGAGGGCTGTCCCTCGGCTGATGAATGCCTCGGTGTATAGTGCGTTGTCGTCTCTTATGTAGATGCCGAAGTGGTGGTTGCTGCGCACGAGGCGCTGCACCAGGTCGAAGTATTGCTGTATGTAGCGTGCAGCCTTGCCGTAGTAGGCCTTGATAAACTCGCTCACCAGCGCATGAGTGTCCTGTTCTGGGTTCCACAGCAGCTTGGCGAGCACCCATGCCCTCAGTTCGGCAAACTCGCCGCCGTCGGTCTCGTACTGTCCCTCCTCGTGTATGCCTATGGCACCGCTGTTGCGGAAGGTCTTGATGTTGTCTGCCAGCACACCGAAGTTGGGAAACGGCGCCATATACTGTTGGAAGTTTACCACATAGTCCCATATATAGAGCTGCGGTGCAATGTTGCCCCATGCCTTCATGTCTCTGATGAAATCGTGGTTGCATGGTGCCTCGAGCGGATGGGCGAAGCAACACTCGATGTTGCACAGGCGTATGATGACGTTGCGTCGCGGTCGTATGCCGTGTGGCACAGTCCTGGTGTAGCGATATGCGAAGGTGCCTACATACTTGTCGGGATATTGGCGTGCCACGACGTCAGCCACCTGGTTGACAAACCATAACACCACGCCCGACTGTGCGCCGTAGCGTTGGGCAAGCAGCGTGCAGGTCTCACACTGGCAGTAGCCTTCGTTGTCTGCCTGCGAGAGGCTGTAGGCAAAGTAGTCGGGCTTCTGCGCCATGATGTTGAGCAGTCGCTCTGTACAAATTTTCAGTACCTCGGGATTGCTAAGACACAACTGTCCGTTGCTGATGCGTTTGCCGTTGCGTTTGGCGAAGTATTCGGGATGTTTGTCGAAAAACTCGGATGGCGCAACAAACTGTGTCATCGTGTGTGCGCTCCAGTAGGCTTCTATTCCGCCATACTTGTTGCGGTCGGTGCTCCACAGGGAGTTGATATGATTGTGTGCGCACCATGCTTTATCCATGTCTACATGATGATACTGCACGAAACGGTAGCGCAGGGCGGGCTCCTCGTGGTGCGACAGTGTGCCGAAGGTCCACTTCTTCCGCTTCGGCACTATGGTGCAGTCGGGTGCATACCACCTTACTCCCAGCTCGTTTTCCAGGAAGGCGTACACGCCGTACATCGTTCCGCGTGCGCTTCCGCCGCTGATGTGCAGGTCCTGTCCGCTGCTCTTATAGCTGAACGACTCGTCGGCTGGTGTCTCCTGCTGTGGGCGTGTGCTGATGACGATGGCAGGCTGGGGCTGTCTGCCTCCTATGGCGATGGGCAGTGTGGCGCCGCCAATCTGTTGCAGGTAGTGTTGCAGCTCCTGTGCCGCCGTGCGCTCGGGCTGTGATGCCGTGGCAGGCAGCCAGATGGTGTATGCCGACCTGCCGTTGCTGAACAGCGTGTTCTTAGCCTGTTGGGCGTCAATGGTCTTTCCGTTGGCGGTATGGCTGAGAAAGACGACCAGCACCATCAGTATAAAAGCAAATCGAAAGTTTGTCAGTGTTCTCATAACATGCAAAAGTAACATAATTCTCTCCATCCGAGCAAGATGAAGAGGCAATACTTTGCCCACTTCCTTATGAATAAAACCTGCCGAAAAGCCGAAGAGGAAGCAGACTCACATGCCTTTAGAACGCAAAAAACTTCTCCCCTGCCATGTCGTGGGGCAGGGGAGAAGTAGTAATAGTGAGCTGTCGCTATGGTGGGCAGCTCGAGGTTGTGGCTTAGTAGCCGAAGATTTGTTCTGTTGACAGACGGTGTACGGGTCCGAGTGTGTGGAGGAAGTCCATGTCGAGTTCCTTCTCGTCGCCGAGGATGAGGTACTTGTATGTCTTGCCTGTCATGTTCTTCTTCTCGAAGTCGAGCACATCCTTCAGTGTGATGGACGGCAGCATCTGGTACACGCGCTCGTTGAGGTCGTAGTCGAGTCCGCGCTTCTTAGCCCAGTAGTATGCGTTGAGCACGCTGAACTTTGTTGTGCGTGCTGTCTGCAGGCTCTTGGTCACGCTCTGCTTGGCAATCTCGAATGCCTGTTCGCTCTGCGGCATGGTCTCGAGCAGCTCGTTGAAGGTGCGTACGCAGTCGGGCATCTTGTCGTTTTGCGATACGATGTATGTGTAGTAGTTGTCGCTGTGTCCGAGACGTGAGGGCTGTGAGTAGCGTGCAGCAGCGCTGTATGCCAGTCCGCGTGCTTCGCGCAGCTCCTGGAAGACGATGCTGTTCATGCCGCCGCCGAAGTATTCGTTGAACATGCGCACGAGGGCTGTCTCATCCATGTTCCACGCCTTGTCTTCGTTGTGATATTGCATCATGTAGATGTTCTTCGCCTCGTAGGGGGCTATGTACACCTCGTTCTGCGGTGTTGTCTGTGCGCGGTATTCGCGTCCTTTAGGTGCGGGCTGCAACTTCTTGGCTGTGCGGTGGTGCTTGGAGAGCACGGCGTTGAGTTCTTTCTCGGTCATCGGGCCATAGTACATCACGGTGTGTTCGGTCTGTGCGAAACGCTTCAGCTCGTCAAGCATAGTCTGCGGGTTGAAGTTGCGCAGCTCGCTCTCGCTCAGGGTGTTGAGTGAGGGGTTGTACTCACCATACTGTACGTAGCTGGTCAGGCGGCTGAAGTTCTCCGACTGATTTTTCTTACGGTCGGCACGTGACTTCTGTACGAGGTCTACAAATTTTCCCCATGAGTCGGCATCGCCCTTGGCGTTCTGGAAGATGTTTTCCATCAGTGCGAGTGCTGCGGGCATGTTCTCGCTCAGTCCTGTGAGGGTGACGCTGGTGCTGTAGGAGCCCACATTGATGCGGTAGTCGCATGCCAGCTTGTAGAACTCCTGCTTGAGCTGTGTCACTGTCTGCTTGTCGGTACCTACATACTCGAGGTAGTCGGGCGCGAAGTCGAGTTCCTTGCAGTTCTCTGTTCCGAGGTCGTAGACGAAGCTGAGTGTAAAGAGTCCGTCCTCGTCGTTGTGCTTGTAGAGCAGGGGCAGTCCCTTCTTGGTGTTGCTAATGGTGAGGTCGCGCTTGAAGTCGAGGAAGCGCGGCTGTATGGCGGGCACCTCGGTGTTCTTTATCTCTTTGAGGAATTCCGACATCTGGTCGCGGTTGGTGGGGATGGGGGTTATCTCGGGCTTCTCAATCTTCTTCTGTGTATCGTCGGTGCCGGTGCGCTTGTACACGCACACGAAGTTGTTGCCGATGTACTTGTTGGCAAAGTCGACGAGTTCCTGCTTGGTCACGTTGGCCAGACGGTCGACGGCGAGCGCTATGTCTTTCCATTCGCGGTGCTCGATGAAGGCATTCACCATGTGTGACACGCGTGTGCGGTTGCTCTGCAACGACTGATACCAGTCGCGTTTCAGGTTGTTTTTCACCGACGGCAGCAGGTCGTCGCTGAAGTCGCCACGCTTGAAGCGGTCCAGTTCCTCGAGTATGAGTGTACGCAGCTCTTCCAGGCTCTGTCCCTGTTTGGGTGTGCCGCTGACGAGGAAGATGGAGTAGTCGTCACCATCGGAGGCAAAGGCGCTGACGCCCTGCACCTTCATGGTATGCTCCAGGTTGACCTCAAAGAGTCCAGCCTTGCCGTTGGCGAGCATGCTGCTTATCACGTTCAGGGTGTCTACCTGTCCGTTGCGTGCAGCGTCGAAGCGCCATCCCATCATCAGCCGCTCGGCTTCCTTACCCACGATGGTGGTGTCGATGGGTGCAGTGATGGCGGGCTGGGGGTCGTATTCGGGCCGGCTGAGGGTCTCGCTCTTCTTCCACGGGCCGAAATGCTTGTCGAGGATGGCTATCACCTCATCGGGGTTGAAGTCGCCTGCCATACAGATGGCCACGTTGTTGGGCACGTAGTAGCGATGGTAGTAGTTCCAGATGTTGGTGATGGAGGGGTTCTTCAGGTGCTCCTGTGTGCCGATGGTGGTCTGTGTGCCGTAGGGATGGGTGGGGAAGAGTTTCTTGTTCATGGCTTCCCACACCTTGCGGCTGTCCTGTGCCATGCCGATATTCTTCTCTTCATACACAGCTTCGAGCTCTGTATGGAAACCGCGGATGACCATGTTCTGGAAACGGTCGGCCTGTATGCGTGCCCAGTTTTCCACCTCATTGGAAGGAATGTTCTCCACGTAGCAAGTCACGTCAGTGCTGGTGTAGGCATTGGTGCCTTGTGCACCGATGGCAGACATGAGTTTGTCGTACTCGTTGGGGATGAAGTACTTGGCAGCCAGCTGGCTCACGCTGTCAATCTCGTGGTAGGCTTTCTTGCGTTCGGCGGGATCGGTCAGCTTACGGTAAGCTTCAAAACGCTGCTCGATTTCATCAAGATAGGTTTTTTCGGCAGCATGATTGGAAGTACCGAAAGTCTTCGTTCCTTTAAACATGATGTGTTCCAGATAGTGTGCCAGTCCTGTCGTCTCTGCAGGGTCGTTTCGTGAGCCAGTGCGCACGGCGATGTGAGCATCGATACGCGGACGCTCCTTGTTTACCGACAGGTAGACTTTCAGCCCGTTGGCGAGGGTGTAGATGCGTGTCTGCATCGGATCGCCGGCTACAGTCTCATACTTGTACTTCTGTGCACTGGCACCGAGGGCCAACATGGCGCAGAAAAGGGTAAGGATGAATTTGTTTCTCATGATGTTATATTGTTGATAAATAAGTTCTTATAATGGTATTGTGCTTTGTTCTTCACACTTCTTATAATGGTAATGCTTTATAGGGTTATCGATGCTTTCCATTTTTGCACATCGCTGATAAAGTCGTCAAGCATGTCAGCTTCGACATCACCCAGTGCGAACTCCTTTCGTGCGTCGGCAATGAGCAAGTCTGCCCACTCGTCGACAGCGTTGAGGTAACGCTCATCGTGCTTGTTGCGTATGGCGAGGCTGAGCAGGAGCTCGTAGTAGCGTATGCCTGCGTCAATGTCGCGCTGCATGATATACATGCCGTTGTACTGCGTGTCGCCCTTCCAGCTGCGCAACAGGTCGAGCCCTTGGCGCACCTGCTCTACGATGGCGGGCTGCAGCCAGTCGTAGTCTACGTCAGAGCGTCGTTCCTGAGGCTTGCGACTGTCGCGTCGTTCCCACTTCAGCACGTCGCGCCACAGTCCGCACGATGCCACATTGCGTCCCGGCAGACACCGCACACCCTTGTCTTCGCTGCCTATGAGGTAGGCGAAGGGTAGGCAACGGCTGTCGGGATGGGTGGCTATCTTGCCCATGCACATGCTGAAGGCGCCTATCTGTGCGGGCCATACGAGGTGGGCGTTGCTGGCTGTCTTGCAGCCGCGCTGCAACTCGCCATGGTGCAGGGGACCCATCTTGTAAGCGTGGTTGGAACAGTTGGTGCCCGAGCCAGCGTTGAAGAAAGAGAACCGTCCGCCGATGAGCAGGGTGGACTTGTGATGGCTCACGGTGAAGGGACCGCAGTAGCATGCCACAGCTTCGCCGCATGCCATGAAGGTGTTGACGAAGAACAAGCTGTCGGTGGCTGTGAAGGCATCGGTCAGCGTGCTACATTCGCCTACAAAGCAGCGACGCACGATGGCGTAGTTGTCCACCTCGGAGCCGCCGCTGACGATGCTGTCTTCCACGATGACGCCCATGCCGATGCGGCTGGGTGTACCCTCTTGGTGGGCGGCGACGGTGCTGTTGTGCACTCGCGCAGCATCTTCTATAAAGCAGTTGCCCCCCACGCGGGTGTTGATGATATAGGGTGTGTGGCGTATCACGGCACCATCGCCGACATATCCACGCACACGATGGTCTTGAAGCTCTTTCTCTATATATTCCGATTTCTCCTCTACCATTCCAAGGGCTGCCCTCGTCTCGTCTCTCATCTCGCTGTGGAGCACGGCGTTGGGTTTTCCGCTTTCGCGCAGGATGGTGATGGGCAGTCCTTCGGCGAAGGTGGCATTGGCGTCGCACACCATGCGCCTGATGTTCTCTATGGTGACGTTACACCCTATGTCGTAGTGTTCTATGCAGGCGTTAGTGCAGCGTATGACAGTGCCACACCCAATGCTGACGTCGCACAGTGTGACGCCCTCTATGTGTAGTTTGTTGTCAGGGGTGTTGTCGCTGCCTATGCGTACGTTGCCGCAGAAGTTCACGTTGTGTAGCTGACTGCTTTCGAAGGCATCGGTAACCTGCACCAGCGTCCAGTCGGTGGCAGTGCAGCCCTGTTGTTCCATGGCTGCTATCTCGTTGGAGGTTAAGGGGCGGTAGATGGTCATGGTAGATAGCTGAGGTGTTTAATATAGGAAATCGTGGTAGGGATATTTCTGTACGTGCAGTCGTCGCACCTCATCGTACATTGTTGTGCGGAGCTGGTCGATGTTCTCGCGCTTCATGGCGGAGATGAACAGGCACGAATCGTCGAGCTTTCCCATCCAAGTACGTTTGAGTTCGTCGATTGTGACATTTTCTTTCGTCGGAGGTGTGAGGTCGTCTTCCTCTTTCTCCACCCACGTGTAGGCGTCAATCTTATTGAACACCATCATCATGGGCTTGTCGGCGCAGCCTAAGTCGGCCAGCGTGCGGTTGACGACGTTTATCTGTTCTTCGAAGTCGGGATGCGAAATGTCTACTACATGCACTAGCAGGTCGGCTTCGCGCACCTCGTCGAGGGTAGACTTGAACGACTCTACGAGGTCGGTAGGCAGCTTGCGTATGAATCCTACGGTGTCGGCGAGCAAGAAGGGCAGGTTTTCTATCACCACCTTGCGCACCGTGGTGTCGAGGGTGGCAAAGAGTTTGTTCTCGGCAAAGACCTCACTCTTGGCGAGGAGGTTCATCAGCGTCGACTTTCCCACATTGGTGTATCCCACCAGCGCCACACGTATGAGCCTTCCGCGGTTCTTGCGCTGGGTGTTCTTCTGCTGTTCTATCTCTTTCAGTCTTTGCTTGAGCAGGCTCATGCGTTGCAGGATGATGCGTCGGTCCATCTCGAGCTGTGTCTCACCTGGTCCTCTCAGTCCCACGCTTCCCTTTCCTCCTCCGCTTCCCGAGCCGCCTCCTTGGCGCTCGAGGTGTGTCCACAGGCGTTGTAGACGCGGCAGCATATAACGGTACTGTGCCAGCTCTACCTGCGTTTTGGCGCTCGCTGTCTGGGCACGCATGGCAAAGATGTCGAGGATGAGACTCGTGCGGTCGAGAATCTTCACACCGAGTTCTTTCTCAATGTTGCGCAGCTGCTTGGCAGAAAGCTCATCGTCGAAGATGACCATGCCCACGGGCTCGCCAGCATCGTCGCGCATCTCTATATATTGGTGTATCTCTTCCAGCTTTCCCTTGCCCACGTATGTCGTCTGGTTGGGTGCTGCCACACGCTGGGTGAAGCGGTGTATCACCACGGCACCGGCAGTGTCGGCAAGAAACTCCAACTCGTCAAGATATTCCTTGGTCTTGTCCTCATCCTGCGAGGGCGTGATAAGACCCACAAGGACAGCAGTCTCGCTTTGTGTCTCGCTGATAACAAATTCTTTCATCGGTTACGCTCTGTGCATATTTCGGAGCAAAGATACATGAAAGGATTAGAAAATTAAAATGATATAGGATGAAAAGAGAGAAAAGGGGAGTCGGTTAGGGGCTCTTGCTTGAGATTTCCGAAACTTCCGACCTGTCTGCGAAATATGCTGGGCTCAAACTCTGAACAAGAATAAAAAGCACAAGTCTGTTGGTTCTGCTGATGACGCAAGCAAGTGTGTCTCTGAACAACTTTCCTCTCCCTATCAATTATCAACTCTCAATTATCAATTCTCGATAATTCTTCTATACCTTTGCGGCGTGAAATCATTGCTCAAGTTTCTTCGTGAGTGGACGTTGCCTGTGTCGATGTCGCTGGGCACTGTCATCTACTTGCTGTTTGCCTACACGCCGGCTTTGGATGAGGCAAGCCGTTTCTTCTTTCCCATTTTCGAAGAGATATATCCCTATTTCATGTTCACCATCCTCTTTGTCACGTTCTGCAAGGTTGACTTCCGTCAGTTACGTCCTACGGGATGGCATGTGTGGGTGGCAGCCTTTCAGTTGCTGTTTGTCGGCATCATCGTGGCGAGCATCTTGGTGGGCGGCATACGCGGCAACAACCTCATACTGATGGAGGCGCTGTTAGTGTGCATCATCAGTCCTGCCGCCGCCGCAGCGCCAGTGGTGACAGCCAAGCTCGGAGGAAGCGTAGAACAGGTGACGTCGTATGTGTTTCTGTCAAATATCATCACCGCTATCATGGTGCCATTGTGTTTCCCACTGATAGACAAAGATGTGGACATGTCGTTCATACGCGCGTTCCTAATAATATTATATAAGGTGTGTCTGGTGCTGCTTGTTCCCATGGCTGGTGCCTGGGTAGTGAAACACAAGATGCACCGCTTGCACCGTCGCATCCTGAGCGTGCCCGACCTGGGGTTCTACTGCTGGGGTGTGTCGCTGACCATTGTCACCGGTATGACCGTGCGCAACATCTGTCATGCCGACACTGGCATAGGGCTGCTCTTGCTGATGGCGCTGTTGGGACTCATACTCTGCATCGTGCAGTTTGCCTTAGGACGCTATGTGGGACACTTCTTCCACCATGCAGAAGACGCAGGACAGGCACTGGGACAAAAGAATACTGCCTTCGCTATATGGATAGCATACACATATCTCTCGCCCATTGCATCGATAGGACCGGGATGCTACATACTGTGGCAGAACCTTATCAATAGTGTGGAACTATATCATAAGGCAAAAAGAGAGAATGCGCATTAAAGAATAACGATATACTGTTGAAGATGAAACATAAACTACTTGTCATACTTACCCTTTGTCTGACGCTGACGGCCTTTCGTCCTACCGCTAACGACTCCGAAAAACCCACCATACTGTTGTTGGGCGACAGTACGTTGGAAGGATTGGCACGCCGATTCTACGACTATGCCATGGAAAACAACTTCAACCTGCGCTCCATCATCTGGTACGGCTCCACATCGAAGCAATGGGCTAACAGTAAAGACCTGGAATACTATATCAACGAGAGCCAACCCATATTCATCATCGTCAGCCTCGGAACCAATGAGATAGGATTCAACGACTACGGTGTGCGCGAGGAGTGTGTGCGAAAGATGGTGGAGACCATCGGCGACATCCCCTACGTGTGGCTCGGTCCTATCACTTGGCCACGCTACAAGGATCGTGGCATGGCAGCTGCTATCAGACGCGTGGTGGGCGACGAACGATACTTCGACAGCACCACCGTGCAGCTGGCCCGGCAGCGCGACGGATTGCATCCCACCTATGAGGCGGCAGCACGATGGGTGGACATCGTGGTGCAGTGGATACTGAAAGAAGTGGACATACCTGGATTCGAACTGCGCATGCCTACACGAAAGACGACGCTGAGCAACTACGTCAGCCTGCGCCCGTCGTACAAAGGAAGACACTGAACTTTCGTTAAGCCGAAGACAATGGCATGAACTTCATTGAGGCGAGAAAAGGTCGAAAATATCAACATCATAAAAAGATAATGGCTATGAAACGATTCGTATTTCTTTCCCTGCTGCTGATAGCAGTGTTGGCAGTAAACGCTCAAAGCCGGAAAGGCTATGTATGTACAGGCAACAACGTAAATGTGCGCAAAGGACCAGGCACCAATTATGCC
The DNA here is from genome assembly GCA_900320845.1 of uncultured Prevotellaceae bacterium. Classification (GTDB taxonomy): domain Bacteria; phylum Bacteroidota; class Bacteroidia; order Bacteroidales; family Bacteroidaceae; genus Prevotella. The sequence continues at coordinate 41,162 of ONTS01000018.1, forward strand.
GTGCTGATTTCCGAAGGCTCAAAGCTGCAACTAGACAAGGGTGAAGTGGTAATCTCAAAAGGAAAGAAACGCAACGGCTTCTGCTATGTGCATGTCACGAAGGTTATCTTTGGCGTTGCCTTCTTCGACTATCCCGGATGGGTGTCAGCCAAATATTTGCGTGAAGTGGCAGTCTGTGACGAGTGCAACGGCGTGGGGTACGTCGGCGAAATAGAAGATATGAAACCCTGCGGTCGTTGTGAGCAGAAAGGAAATGTGAACCCCACACCTTAAAAGATGTACCATTGCCAAGAGAATACACCATAATAGTAAACGATATGAAAAAAGTAATTGCTTTATTTCTCCTCTGCTGTGTCACTATCGGTGTGAGCGCAAAGCACAGGGTAGAACCTGTTGCCAATTTTCATCATTACGCTGCTGTGCAAGGCGGCACGATGGAATACGTAGGAAAGATTGGACCCTATGCCGTGGAGTTCACATATACGAACCTACACATGGGCGACGGCGCGCATCTCATGTATCGCTACACCAAAATAAAAGTAAATAAAGGTGAGTGGATAGCACTGCGCTACACTGGAAAGAAGGGTAAGTATCAGGTGTGGAAGGAATATATCAACGGCAGAAGCACCGGCACTTTCACTATCCTGTGGACCAAACAGACGATAACGGGCTCTTTCGTCAATGCCAAAGGTAAGAAATACGACGTACGCGCTACCCGAGGCAATGACAACTGGGCAGATGCCGGCGATTCACCATTCTGACGCTTGGTGGAGAGTATGCCCCATAAGGTGTAGATCATCACTCCTACGATATGATAGAAGGACGCCAATGGTGCCCTTCTTTTTTCTGCCATTTTGTCTTCTTTTGCTGTCATTTTGTCGCAAAATAGCATGCGGCACGCTGTTTGGAGCAAGAAGGGTAAACCAACACAAAAAGAAAGGAGACAAAACCATGACATTAGACAAATTTACTATCAAAGCCCAAGAGGCTGTGCAAGAGTCGTTGCGTGTGGCACAGGCTGCGCGCCAACAGACCATAGAGCCCCTTCACCTGCTGAAAGGCATACTCGTGAAGGGCGACGATGTAACCACCTATCTCTTCCGTAAGCTCGGTGTGCGGCCCGACGCCATCGCACAAGCGGTAGATGCCGAACTCAGTCACCTGCCACGCGTAGAAGGAGGAGAGCCATACCTCTCTAACGAAGCCAACCGCGTGCTGCAACAGGCTGTGGACACAGCAGCAAAGATGGGCGACGACTTTGTGAGCATTGAGCCCATGCTGCTTGCCTTGCTCGACGTGAACAGCACCGCCAGTCGCATCATGAAGGACGCCGGCGTGCAACGGCAGGCACTCGAAGCTGCCATAGCAGAGCTGCGCAAAGGAAGTAAGGTGAACTCCGCCTCTGCCGACGACAACTATCAGGCGCTGGAGAAGTATGCACGCAACCTCATCGAGGCTGCAAGACAGGGGAAACTCGATCCCGTGATAGGCAGAGACGACGAGATACGACGCGTGTTGCAGATACTCTCGCGACGCACAAAGAACAACCCCATACTGCTCGGCGAGCCGGGAACGGGTAAGACAGCTATCGTGGAAGGACTGGCAGGACGTATCGTGCGAGGCGATGTGCCGGAAAACCTGCGCGATGTGCAGCTCTATTCACTCGACATGGGCCAACTCATAGCCGGCGCTAAGTACAAAGGCGAGTTCGAGGAGCGGCTGAAGAGTGTCGTCAACGAGGTGACACGTAGCGACGGACGCATCGTACTGTTCATCGATGAGATACATACCCTGGTCGGAGCAGGCAAGAGTGAGGGCGCTATGGATGCAGCCAACATACTGAAGCCGGCACTATCAAGGGGCGAGCTGCGCGCCATAGGAGCCACGACACTCAACGAATACCAGAAATACTTTGAGAAAGACAAGGCGTTGGAGCGACGCTTCCAGACGGTGATGGTAGATGAGCCCGACGAGCTGTCAGCCATCAGCATACTGCGCGGACTGAAGGAGCGCTACGAAAACCATCACCATGTGCGCATACAAGACGATGCGTGCATAGCCGCCGTGCAACTCTCCGAACGCTATATCAGCGACCGTTTCCTGCCCGACAAGGCCATCGACCTGATGGACGAGGCTGCCGCCAAGCTGCGCATGGAGCGAGACAGTGTGCCGGAGGAACTCGACGAGATAACACGACGCCTCAGTCAGCTCGAGATTGAACGCGAAGCCATCAAGCGCGAGAGCGATACCAAGAAGTTGGAACAGCTCAACAAGGACATATCCGAGCTGCGCGAACAGGAACAGACGCTGCGGGCACAGTGGGAAGGCGAACGCAACATCATAGAGAATGTGCAACAGCACAAGCTGGAGATAGAGCAACTGCGCAACGAGGCAGAACGTGCCGAACGCGAAGGCAACTACGGACGCGTGGCAGAGATACGCTACGGACGCCTGCAACAGATAGAAGCTGAGATACAAGACCTGCAGCAACAGCTGGCGAAAGGCAACGGAGCACGCATGGTGCGCGAAGAGGTGACGGCGGAAGACATCGCCGAAGTGGTGAGCCGCTGGACGGGAATACCCGTCACGCGTATGCTACAGAGCGAACGGGAGAAACTGCTTCATCTTGAGGAAGAACTGCATCGGCGCGTCGTAGGACAACAAGAAGCCATAGAGGCGGTGAGCAACGCCGTGCGACGCAGTAGGGCAGGGCTGCAAGATCCGAAAAGACCCATAGCCTCGTTCATCTTCCTTGGCACCACAGGCGTGGGAAAGACCGAACTGGCAAAGGCGCTGGCGGAATATCTCTTCAACGACGAGAATATGATGACGCGTATCGACATGAGCGAGTATCAGGAGAAACATACCGTGTCGCGACTCATCGGTGCGCCTCCGGGATATGTGGGCTACGATGAGGGCGGACAGCTTACAGAGGCTGTACGACGCAAACCTTATTCCGTAGTGCTCTTCGACGAGATAGAGAAGGCGCATCCCGACGTGTTCAACACCCTGCTGCAGGTGCTCGACGACGGGCGTCTGACCGACAATAAGGGACGCACCGTAAACTTCAAGAACACCATCATCATCATGACGTCCAACCTCGGCAGCCAACTTATACGCGAGGAGATAGAACGCCATGGCGGAACGCTGACGACGGCAGAGGCTGACCACCTCAGAGAGGAAGTGTTCGGACTGCTCAAGCAGACCATACGACCGGAGTTCCTCAACCGTATCGACGACACCATCATGTTCACACCGCTCTCGCAACAGGAGATAGCCGCCGTTGTACGCATGCAGCTCGACGCTGTGGCAAGGATGCTGCAGCCGCAGGGTATACACCTTGAAGCTACACCGCAAGCCATCGACTACCTGGCAGCAGTGGGGTACGACCCGGAGTTCGGCGCAAGACCGGTGAAACGTGCCTTGCAACACGAAGTGCTCAACGTGCTGTCGCGCAAGCTCCTCAGCGGGGATGTCAATACCCAACAGCCCATCATCATCGACTACTTCGACGAACAGCAAGGGCTCGTATTCAAAAACTAAATAACAAAACAGCACCCAGACTTCGCAAGTAAAGCCTGGGTGCTGTTTTTAGTTTTTGTTTTTTAGAGTTTATGGGCTGTTTTTTTTTGAGTTTCCTTAGCTTGCTATTTCAAACCACTCACCACTTTCACGTCCGATTTCTTGATAAAGAGGCAATCGTGTGCGGTCTTCAGCACATAATACACTCCGTCCTCTTCATAATCGTCGGCGATGATCGTGCCTTTTGCAACGGTGGTAAAAAGAGGATGTTTAGAGCTGTCTTCGTAGCTTTCCCCATAGATGGGAGTTTGTTCGCGGGCTGCGACAATCTTGTTGCGTCCATTGCCGGAGTACCAGTTTTGTGAACCCACATATTTGCTATAGGCCCATCCGGTCACGTTACCCACACTCACCTTACTCCAGTTGCCGCTTTTTGCGCGGAGAACCCCGCTGCCCAGCCCATGACTGAACATGTAGAGTTTAGTCAATATGGGCGCCTTGGCTGAAGGCCTTTGACGGACATTCACAAATCCATCATCCGATGTGGCATATACGACGGTAAACACAGGCTTCTGAGCCCATATGGCGGCTCCCATGATAAGAGTGGCGAAAAGTAATAAAAAACGTCTCATGTTTATTGGAGATTTTGAGGTTGTTGTATCAGTGGATTTCATGTTAGAAATATTGGTGAGATCGTTATTTTTCAATTTCAACTTTTAGGCAAAAATAAGAATAATTCCTGAATCTTACAACTTATAGCGTTTTTTAAGATAAAAAGCAGTCATACTGCAAACCGATAACGAACAGCAACTATCTCGGAATCGCCTCCAATGTGGATCGAACCGGTCGGCAATGGATACAATTCTCTTTTATTGGCGCCTACAGCTCATGATTGCTTACCCAAAACATACATTGCTCACTCCTTGTTCCAATGTTGGCAAGTCTAAAAGGACGCTTCATCGGCGAAATGGACAGTGCCGAATGCGGTTATATCTATGAAGGACAGTTTGTCAACGAAATAACACTACCTTGAAAACGCCCCGACAGATAAGTTACTCCATCCTCTGCTATAGGGACGTACACGATATCATAATGATGAGCAGGCTGCGGTCTTTTGGCTATTTTTCATGTTTGTTGTTTGTCATCAGATAAATTAAACCCCACGTTCTAAGTCTTTAAAGGGCTTGGAACGAAGAATATTTGGAACACGAACCTTCATATTGTAACCGTGGTAGAGTTTTATCATTTGACTTTTCCTCCATGTTGAGCACAAACTTGGGTCATCGCATCTATACTGTCCCGGAAAGACAGGGTATGAAGAATAACATCATTCTCTTCAATATGTTTCAAACCAAATCGTTTCAGATACGCATAAGCCTGACGTGGACGAAGCTGCCGCCAAGCTGCGCACACTGCGGGGAGGCTGGCGAAAGGCCCTCAATGTCGTGCTGCTGTTGCTCACAGCCTACCTGTGGCTGTACAACGTAAGCCTGTTTGTGTAGTTTGTGTACTACATGATATAAAGATGTGTGGCGAGTATTTCACAGGATGTATAAAGAGACATTGATATGCGTAAAGAGAAAGGTATAGTAGGTCTATAGTGATAAGCGTCAAAACTCTATATATCCAAAAATACGGACCGCGGATAAACAGCAGTGCGAACAGTATTTTTCTTTTCTTCTTCTTTCTTTGTTTATGTCCTTCTCTTATAACTATCTCGCAATTATTTTTCATAATCAAAAGAAACACCATATCTTTGCACGCGAAATACTAATTAATGGATTATAATGTTATGCAGATGTATTCCGTACATACTATGCCTTACCTCCGTGCGAAGACAGTTCTTTGTACTATTTATGCATATTCGGGTGCTTCGTTTTTAACATTATTTCCCCCCCCCCCCGAAAGCTAATAAATATAATCTTTATACGATCCGTTCCGGGTTTGATGTCTGCATGGTTGCTCGTCAGCTGTGTGGGCTTTTTCTGCGTTGCTGTTCAATAGTATAATTTCCTTTTGGTATTAACTGTAAAATTTTATAATTATGAAAACAAATGTTTTTTCAGATGACAAGCATTTCCAACGCTACATTCCTCCTGTGTGTGTGTTGTTAGACTCGAAGTTGCATTCCCTGCTGTTGATGGCCAGCGGCAATGGTACCGGTGCTAATGCCGGCGACGATGGTCACAATGACGGAGAGTTTGACGACGACGACAATGGAGGCAAGCCGTTTGGCTTCGAATATGATATGGAAGACAGAGATTTCTTTGATACGAAACCGGCCTGGAATGCTCTCAAGTACTAGTTTCGTCTCCCTTGCTTCTTTTCTTTGTCCACCGATTTCCTAACCATGTATTAATCAATCATCAATACATCATGAATACCAACCTCCTTATCTCTCTGCGGTCCCTCCGCCGGGTGTTGCTGTTGTTATTTTCTTCAGCTTTATTTTTGTTTATTTCTTGTACAGACGACATGTACGACGATGGCCAGCACCCTCGTACGTTTGATTTCAGCGACTATCCGACGCGT
>ONTS01000028.1 GCA_900320845.1 uncultured Prevotellaceae bacterium
CAGTATCAACCATTAAATGGTATTTCGGGTGCAAAAGTAGACAGTGCATTCCGAAACCTTGGTGCGCATATGTTACATTTAAGAATCGTTAACAAAAAAACGTCATTTCCTGCCATTCTTGCCACCATTTTGCTTAAGTCTATGCATTTTGACGACAGAAGGACATAGGTAAGACAGAAGGACAAAAAGACAGAAGGGAACATAATATAATATGGATAGGTCATTTATGTTCTTTTGTCAACACAATCCAACCTTTTGTCTAAAAACTTTATCTCCTTATGTCAGCGCCATAGTTTCCCATAACCGGAATAAAAGCAAAACAATAGCCAAATAAGGATAATAATGAATGATGTCATATGGGGCTGACTTTACTTGACCCAAGGACTACCGTCGGGGCGAGGGCCTGCTACGTAACCGCGATAGTGTCGTTGCCCCCCCCTTATTCTTATATTACTCAAAAAACATGCATCTCGCACTCATTGCTTTATCGCAGGAGGTATTGACGAGGAGGGCGATGAGAACCAGTAGCAGCCGTTCTTACCTGGATTATCCATTTGACAATTGATGTAACGACCCAGGGCGGCAGGAAGAAGTATTTAGGGACACTTGCTTGAGAAAGTATTGAGGCATATTCTACATTTTCTACGATTTGTTTCACTCCTCGATTTTCCACCCTCACTTCTCCCGCCTCGTTTCTCAAAAAAATATCCCCGCGCCATGATGATATGACACGGGGATATGAATGGTTACGCATTATCAGCTATTCAGGCGATGCATGGCGTCGGAGAGCGACCTCCTTATGTCATGCTGACGCTCGTTGCGTGGGCGTGTTTACTTGTCGAGAAGGATGTTCATCATCTCGACGGCAGCTTTTGCTACGCTGGTGCCGGGGCCAAAGATGGCAGCCACACCTGCTTTGTAGAGGAAGTCATAGTCCTGTGCGGGGATAACGCCGCCAGCAATGACCATGATGTCTTCGCGACCGAGCTTCTTCAGTTCTTCGATGAGTTGCGGGATGAGGGTCTTATGTCCGGCTGCCAATGAGGATGCACCGACGATATGAACGTCGTTTTCAACAGCTTCACGTGCAGCTTCTTCCGGTGTCTGGAACAGCGGTCCCATGTCAACGTCGAATCCGCAGTCGGCATAACCTGTTGCCACTACTTTTGCACCGCGGTCATGTCCGTCCTGACCCATCTTCGCTACGAAGATACGCGGACGCCGTCCTTCGCGCTTTGCAAACTCGTCGGTAAGCTGACAGGCTTTCTCAAAATCGCTGTCATTCTTGCTTTCTGAACTGTACACGCCTGATATGGTTCTGATAACTGCTTTATAACGACCTACGATTTCTTCGCAGGCATCACTGATTTCTCCGAGGGTACAACGCAGTCCGGCTGCTTTGACAGCGAGGGCCAGAAGGTTATTCTTCGACTTCTTGCCTTCGTTGAATTCGCGTACGCACTCGGTGATTTCCTTGAGTGCGGCCTTACAAGCCTCTTCGTCACGATTAGCACGGAGCTGCTTGAGGTTTTCTTCCTGCTGCAGACGCACAGCGGTGTTGTCCACTTCGAGGATGTCAATGGGATCTTCGTGCTCGAGACGATACTTGTTAGTACCTACGATAGTCTGTGCGCCTGAGTCGATACGTGCCTGTGTACGTGCGGCAGCCTCCTCGATACGCATCTTGGGCAGACCGGTCTCAATGGCTTTTGCCATACCACCGAGCTTCTCGATTTCCTGGATGTGCTCCCAAGCCTTGTGCACGAGCTCGTTGGTGAGGGTCTCGACATAGTAGGAACCTGCCCACGGGTCTATCTGCTTGCAAACCTTTGTCTCGTTCTGGATATAAATCTGAGTGTTACGTGCAATACGTGCGGAGAAGTCTGTCGGCAATGCGATAGCTTCGTCAAGTGCATTGGTGTGCAGAGACTGTGTGTGTCCGAGCACAGCTGCCATAGCTTCGATACAAGTACGTCCTACGTTGTTGAACGGATCCTGCTCTGTGAGGCTCCATCCTGAGGTCTGACAGTGTGTACGCAGTGCGAGTGACTTCGGGTTTTCGGCACCGAAGCTCTTCACAATCTTCGCCCAAAGCAGACGACCGGCACGCATCTTGGCAATCTCCATGAAGTGGTTCATACCAATAGCCCAGAAGAAGGAGAGACGCGGCGCGAACTTGTCGACGGGGATGCCTGCGTCAACACCGGTGCGGAGGTAGTCCATACCATCGGCAAGAGTGTAAGCCAATTCAATATCTGCTGTTGCTCCAGCCTCCTGCATGTGATAGCCGGAGATAGAGATGGAGTTGAACTTCGGCATGAACTGTGAGGTGTACTCAAAGATGTCGGCGATAATCTTCATGGAGAAGGCTGGCGGGTAGATGTATGTGTTACGCACCATGAACTCCTTGAGGATGTCGTTCTGAATGGTACCTGCCATTTCTTCAAGCTTAGCGCCCTGCTCCAGTCCGGCGTTGATGTAGAAGGCAAGTACGGGAAGTACACCACCGTTCATCGTCATCGACACGGACATCTTATTAAGAGGAATACCTGCGAAGAGCACTTTCATGTTTTCGAGCGAGCAAATGGACACACCTGCCTTACCCACGTCGCCTACTACACGAGCGTTGTCGGGGTCGTATCCACGGTGTGTGGGCAGGTCGAAAGCCACGGAGAGACCTTTCTGACCGCTGGCGAGGTTACGACGATAGAATGCGTTGGACTCTTCTGCGGTGGAGAAACCGGCATACTGACGGATGGTCCACGGGCGGAACGGGTACATCATGGAGTACGGACCGCGAAGATAGGGAGGAATACCTGCTGCAAAGTCAAGGTGTTCCATGCCTTCCAGGTCTTCCTTGGTGTAGACGGGACGAACCTCAATATGTTCAGGAGTCTTCCAATCGGCTTTGATATTATTTTCCTTTATCCACTGTGCACCGTCTTTTGCGGTGATACCAGCGTGGATGTCTATGTTACTGAAATTCTTTCTCATGGTCGTTCCTCCTTATTTGATTCCCAGTTTTTCGTTATATTCCTTGAGTGTCTCGAGCACATTGCACTTCACATGTACGAAGTTTTCGATGCCAGCGGCCTTGAGTTCGTCCATGCAGGCGGGTGCGCCGGCAACTACGAACATTGCTCTACCATTGAGATACTTGAAAGCCGGAACGGCATATTCAGCATATTCGTCATCACTGGAGCAGAGCACTACGATGTCTGCCTTAGCCTCGAGAGCTGCGTCGACGCCTTCTTCCACTGTCTTGAAGCCGAGGTTGTCGACCACTTTATAGCCCGCACATGCCAGGAAGTTGCATGAGAACTGTGCACGAGCCTGACGCATGGCGAGGTTACCGATGGTAAGCATGAAGGCAGTGGGCACGCGCTTCTCTTCTGTGCTGATGCGCAGGTCTTCGAAGTCGGCTGCCAGACGGGTGCTTTCTATCTTCTTATAGGGAGCCTCGTCGTTGTGTCCGCAGCCGCAGCAGCATGCCACGGGGCGCTTGCCTTCGCTCTTCTCGGTGAAGTTCGGGAACTGGTTGGTGCCGAGAAGGAACTCCTTTCGCTTGGCAGCGTCGTCATGACGCTTCACGTTAGTGGTGTTGATGTCGTCCTGTACGGTGCCTTTCTTCACTGCTTCGAGGAATCCTCCCTCTTCTTCCACGCGGAGGAAGATCTTCCAACCTTCTTCGGCAAGGCTTTCGGTGAGGTGTTCTATATAATAGGAACCAGCTGAGGGGTCTACGATGCGGTCGAAGTGGCTCTCTTCCTTGATGAGGAGTTGCTGGTTGCGTGCTATGCGCTCTGAGAAATCGTTGGGCTGCTCGTAGGTCTCGTTGAACGGAACCACCACCATGGAGTGTACACCTCCGAGGGCGGCACTCATAGCTTCGGTCTGTGTACGGAGAAGGTTTACATAGCTGTCAAACAATGTCTGATTGTACATGGATGTCGTAGCGTTGACGATCATCTGGCAAGCGCAGTCGCACTTGGGTTCGTATTGCTTCACGATCTGAGCCCAAAGCATACGTGCGGCACGCAGCTTGGCAATCTCCATGAAGTAGTTTTCGGAGATACCCATGTTGAACTTTATCTTGCATGCAGCCAGTGTGGGATCTACGCCAGCATCGGTCAGCTGCTGCATGTACTCGTTGCCCCATGCCAATGCATAGCCGAGTTCCTGCACGATGTAAGCACCTGCATTGTTGAGAGCCTCGGTGTTGACGCTGATGCAACGGAAGTTGGGATAGTCTTTCAGCACGTCGATGAGCTTAGCAGCCTGTGCCAGGATGGGAGTAGTGTCCTTACCCTTCATCACCATTTTCTCAATGGGGTCGAAGTTGATGCTACCTACCACCTTTTCCTTGTCGTAGCCTTTCTTATCGAAGTAAGCTACCAGAAGCTGTGCAAGTTCAACGGTGTGAGCTTTGCAAGTGTTGAAGTTCACTTCCACGACATCGCAGAGAATGTCTTTGAGCAGTGTCTCGATGGTTTCAGCGTTAACCATGTCTGCCGGCAGGCAGAATCCGAGTGAATCCACACCCTTGTTAAGGATGTCAAGTGCCTTCTTGTTGGCTTCGGCTGCATCGGTCACGTTAATGTTCTGACGCACATACCATGAGTTGCTGTCTTTCTTGTTGCCGCGTACGAAGGGGAACTCGCCGGGCATGGCCTCGGGTGTCTTCAACTTGAGCACATCCTCACGACGATAGAAGGGCATCACGTTGAAGCCTTCGTTCGTGCGCCATACAAGACGTTTCTGAAAGTCTGCACCTTTGAGGTCGACTTCTATCTTGTCCAACCACTCTTGCGTGGTGGGCGCGGTAAACTCAGTAAAGAGTTTTTCACGATTGTTGTTTGACATGATGTTTTAATACGTTTTTGAATTTTATTATATAAGTGTGTATTTGATATGATTTATCCTGCAAAGGTATATACTTTCGGTCAGTAGCGAAACTTATTGCGTCTTTTTTCCTATAGCATTTCTGTTACGTTTCCGAACGAAGTTTTCATCGGCAGGCGATCATTAAAGTTGCACGCTCTCGATGTCTACCAGTTTATTGACGATGGCATAGATGGTAAGTCCTGCCGGAGAGTGTATCTGCAGCTTGCGGGCAATGTTGCGCCGGTGGGTGATGACGGTGTTGGGGGAGATGAACAGGTGGTCGGCAATTTCCTTATTGGTCATGCCTTGCACAACACCGATGATGACATCCTTCTCGCGCTCGGACAGTTCTTCCTGATTTTGATTGCCATTGCCAATCATGTTTGATATCTTGGCAGTGACATCGCTCTGTCGTTGACGATTTTCTAGATGCTGAATGGCTGGAATGAATATGTGGTCTTCCACTTCGGCATGCTGGGTGAGCCACTCCTCGTTGTTGTATATATCGTACAGGGTAGCAGAAAGTTGATTGTTGTGCATTCCGTCGGGCGGGAGGTACTTGATAATAATGCTCTTCAGCTCGCGCAACTGCTTATCGGTAGAACTGTGATGCTTAGAGAATGTCTCAATATTGAAGTCTGTGCACCTCTCCCCTTGAAGCAACTGCTCCACATAAGGGAACACCGTACGCTCCTCATATTTCATATGTGTGCGTATGCTCCTGGCATATTCGTCGTACAATCGCAAGATAAGTTTGGCGAGGTTGTCTTCAGCATCGAGGGCGTTCTCCAGTTCTCGACGTATGAAAGGGAGCTGGAAACCTAGATAGTATTCGTGGCTGGCACGCAGATACTGCAACAAGGTTGGCACCGACAGGCGTCCGGCATCATCGGGATTGTGAAAACCGTTGATGGTGAAGTTCACCACTGCCAAAAAGGTATAGGTGTCTACATCCTGTTCTTCGCACACTTCGCGCACGGTCTTGTCGCCAAAACCGAGACTGATGCCAAACGAGCCAAGGCTCTGCAGGATGTTATAGTTGTCGCGGATGAGAACAATCATTTTATCGTCTGCCTCATACATTTTCTGATTTTTCATACATCGATATTTTGGAGTTGTCCACTGCACTCTCAACGAGCCACACCAAGCACATAGCTGGCATACACATCATCTCAAACAAGCACAATGACGACCATCAATTTACTTCTATTAATTATGCAAAGATAGACATTTTACCATATTTAATGATAATATGAAGGCTAAAAATATCGACAAAGGTTAAGTAAAAGCTATATTGTCGATTATATAATACCCGACATCACACAAAAAAAAAAACGGGCTACAGTGATGCTGAATAGCGATATTCTTGCAATGCCAAGACAGCTCCTGCAGGCAGGACATCGGCAACATTGACACCACTCGTGAGTCCTTTACAAAAACCACAAAAATAGCGGACAAGATGTACATCCTGTCCGCTATTAGATTATAATGTTACTGCAGTGTGATTAAAGACCGTCGAAAACTTCAGCAGCCTTCTTCACATCTGGATCGTTTTCAAGTTCCTTCATGCCGGGAACTTTCTCAAGTTCTGACATGTCCTGCATCAGTGTGCTGAACTCTTGGAACTCTTTGCCCTGCATTACTTCAAGAGCCTTGGCGGGATCTTTTTCAGCACCGCTGAGAGCATCCTTAAACTTCTGCACAACGGGTTTAACTGCATCAAGGAAAGCGATGAACTTCTCTTTGAGCTGAGCCTTATCCATTGAAGCGCCCTTCTCTTTGAGTTCCTTCATGAGTTCCTTAGCCTTTTCAATACCGCCACCACCTTGGCACGATACCATGCAAATGCTCATAACTGCGATGAACATTCCGAGAATAACTTTTTTCATTTCTAAAATGTTTTATAGGTTAATAATTAAGTGTATTTGCTTTTCCGAGTGCAAATGTAACAACGAAAAATCTAAATAACAAAAAAAAGTGAAATAAAAGTTAAGTACTAATGTAGTCGGGATGGTAAAAAAGACGTACTTTTGCCACGCAAAACTGACCCATGAAAACTCATGTATCTATACACTGACCAAGAGCTGAGCCGCCTGCTCGACCAACCCATCTTCCGCCTGTTGTCCGCCACTGCCGACGACATGGGCATGGAATGCTATGTGGTGGGAGGATTCGTCCGCGACATCTTCCTGCAACGGCTGTCGAAAGACATTGACATAGTTGTAGTAGGCAGCGGCATCGACATGGCAAAAGCGGTGCGGAAAAGGCTGAAAAGCAAGTCGCACCTCAGTGTATTCAGAAATTTCGGCACGGCTCAGTTAAAAATATATAAGAATAAAAGGAAAGAGCAGCAGGGTGAGAAGAACGGTGAACATGCCGACAAGAGTCTGGAACTGGAATTTGTCGGTGCCCGACGAGAGAGCTATCAGCACGACTCGCGCAAACCTATCGTAGAGGACGGCACGCTGGAGGACGACCAAAACCGGCGCGACTTCACCATCAACGCACTCGCCATCTGCCTCAACGGCGACAGATTTGGACAACTCGTCGACCCCTTCCACGGCATCGACGACCTGCAGCAGGGCATCATACGTACACCGCTCGAGCCCGACATCACATTCAGCGATGACCCGTTGCGCATGATGCGTTGTGTGAGATTTGCCACACAGCTCAACTTTAACATTGAAGAACAGACCTTCGAAGCCCTCTGCCGCAATGCCGAACGCCTCGATATCATCAGCGGCGAACGTATCATCGACGAGCTGAACAAGATTATGCTTGCCTCGACACCAAGCCGAGGCATCTACGACCTATATCGCTGCGGGCTGTTGCAACGCATCATTCCCGAACTTTGCCCACTCGACATAGTAGAGACACGCAACGGACGTGCACATAAAAACAACTTCTATCACACACTAGAAGTGGTGGACAACGTGGCTAAGGTGCAAAGGAAAGAGGAGAACGAAGAGAAGAAAAAGGAGAGGGAAGAAGACCTGAAGCTCACTGGTGTACAAGCGACGAAAAATGACGGAGAGAGAAGAGAGAACAGTTTGGAAGAGGGCGAGTTGACTCCCGACGAGCGTAAGTTGTTCCTGCGTTGGGCAGCATTGCTCCACGACATTGGCAAACCGCAGTCGAAACGATGGGATAACAAAACGGGATGGACTTTCCACAATCACAATTATATAGGAATGAAGATGGTAAAGGTCATCTTCCGTCGTCTGAAGCTGCCCATGGATGCACGCCTGCACTACGTTGAATTGCTTGTCAACCTGCATATGCGTCCCATTGCCATCGCCGACGACGTAGTGACTGACAGTGCCGTGCGCCGACTGATGAGCGAAGCCGGCACATACATCGACGACCTGATGACCCTTTGCGAAGCCGACATCACCAGTAAGAGCGAAGCGCGCAAAGCCATGTTCCGAGAAAACTTCCGACTGGTGCGCGAGAAACTCACCGATTTGGCATATCGCGACTGGCGACGCGAGCTGCAACCATGTATTGATGGCAACGAAATCATGCAGCGTTTCGGTCTGACGCAAGGTCCTATAGTAGGCGCACTGAAGCTGTGTCTGAAAGATGCCGTTCTCGACAATCGAGTGGAAAACACACACGAAGCACTTCTTGCGCTGCTCGACAGTGAAGCTGCCAAGCGAGGGCTGGAGACTAAGGAATAATCCTCTGACTACCAACCAATAACACCAAAATGTTATATTATTTCTTTTTCATTGTTAAGAAACATTAAACATTCGATGTTTCTTTCTCGTTTTTTGCATAATATGTACCTTTGCTGCTGAAAGTGCGAGCGCGCACACGCGCAAATAATAAGGTAACAAAAAGATAAAAACAACAATACAACAATGAAAGCAATCAAAACAACCCTCTACATCGCCATTGCCACCTTTCTCACAGCTTGTGGCGGCAAAGGCAACATGCAGTTTGGCGACAACGAGTTTCCCGTTGTCACCGTACAGCCCACCAATGCTGAGATGCAGTCTACCTACCCAGCCACCATCAAAGGTCAGCAGGATGTTGAAATACGTCCGAAAATCGCAGGTCTCATCACCCGCATATGCGTACAAGAAGGCCAGACAGTCGGTGCTGGACAGCTTTTGTTTGTTATAGACAACGGCACCTATCAGGCACAGGTACGTCAGGCACAAGCCGGTGTGCGTCAGGCACAGGCTTCAATCAACACAGCCCGGGCACAAGTGAACACCGCCAAGCTGACATACGACAACAGCCAGCAGCTTTACAACCAAGGTGTGATAGGCGCCTACGAGCTGCAGACAGCCCGCAACAACTACGAGAGTGCCAAGGCACAGCTCAATCAGGCACAAGCTGCACAAGGACAAGCTCAGGCTTCAGTGTCAGCCGCACAGGAGACACTCAGCTTCTGTTATGTGAAGAGTCCTACCAGCGGCATCATCGGTAAACTGCCGTTCAAGGTTGGTGCTCTCGTTAGCGGACAGAGTGTTGAGCCTCTCACCACCGTATCGAACATCAACGGTGTAGACGTATACTTCTCCATGACAGAAAAAGACCTTTTGGAGATGACCAAGGCTTCAGGCAGCATGGACGGCGCACTCGACGCCATCCCACCGGTGCAACTTCGTCTGGCAGACGGCACCATCTTCAACCAGTCGGGCACTGTCACGAAAGCAAGTGGCGTTGTCGATGCTGCAACGGGTACTGTACAGATGATAGCACATTTCCAAAACCCGCAGCATCTGCTTAAGAGCGGATCCACTGGTACCATCATCATACCTCGCACCAATGCCAGTGCCATCGTGGTACCGCAACAGTGCGTGACAGAAGTGCAGGACAAACACTTCATCTACGTGCTGGGTAAGGGCAACAAGGTGAAGTATACCGAGGTAACCGTACAGCCGCACGACGACGGCAAGAGCTTTGTTATCACTTCAGGACTGCGCATTGGCGACAAGTATGTCACCAACGGCATCACAAAGTTGCAGGATGGCATGGAGATCAAGCCCATCTCGCCTGAGCAATATAAGAAGAAGATGGACGAAGCAGAAAAACTTGGTGCTAACCAAGATGACGCCAAGAAGCTGAAGGAGATGTTCAAGTAACCCTCCTCCCCTGCCCCATTCCACTAACTTGCCGCAATGCGACAAGCTTCACTACAAAACAAAACATAGCAAACGATGAATGTAACCAACTTCATACAACGCCCAGTACTATCCACCGTCATATCGGTCCTGATTGTCATCCTGGGTATCATCGGGCTCTTCTCGCTTCCCATCGAGCAGTACCCCGATATTGCACCACCTACTATCTCCGTGCGCACCTCCTATCAGGGAGCTGATGCCGAGACCGTGATGAATTCTGTGCTGGCACCGCTGGAGGAGAGCATCAACGGTGTAGAAGGCATGGACTATATGACCTCTTCAGCAGACAACTCAGGTTCTGCCAGCATCACCATAACCTTCCGTCAGGGCATCAACGCCGACATGTGTGCCGTGAACGTGCAAAACCGTGTGTCGCAGGCACAAGGTCTGCTGCCCGCCGAGGTAACACGTGTAGGTGTAACGGTCACCAAACGTCAGACATCGCAGGTTATCATGTTCGCCCTCACATCTGAAGACGGACGTTACGACGACGAATTCCTGACCAACTATGCCAACATCAATATAGTGCCCGCCCTGAAGCGTATCAAGGGTGTGGGCGACGTGATGAGTCCCGGTATGAAAACCTACGCCATGCGTATATGGTTGAAGCCGGAAGTGATGAAGCAATACAACCTGATGCCTTCCGACATCTCGGCTGCTTTGGCTGAGCAGAACGTAGAAGCAGCACCGGGTAACTTCGGTGAACAGAGCGACATGGCATACGAATATTCCATGCGCTACACTGGTCGTCTGAAGACAGCGGAGGAATTTGGCAACATCATCATCAGCTCCGATGCCACCGGACAGACACTGAAGCTGAAAGATGTGGCAAAGATAGAGCTGGGCGGACTGATGTACAACGTCTCCATGCGCGACAACGGACACCCGTCAGTGATGGGTATGGTACAGCAGACAGCCGGCTCCAACGCTACACAGATTGCTGAAGACGTAAGAAAGACACTTGAGGAACAGTCTAAGAACTTCCCGCCGGGCATGGAGTATAAACTCAACTTCGATGTTACGGAGTATCTCTATGCATCTATCCACGAAGTAGTGAAGACCCTTATCATCACCCTTCTGCTGGTGTTCCTTGTAGTGTACGTATTCTTGCAGGACTTCCGTTCTACCCTTATCCCGATGATAGCCGTCCCCGTGTCACTCATAGGTACATTCTTCTTCCTCAACATCTTCGGTTTCTCCATTAACCTGCTGACCCTGTCGGCGCTGTTGCTCGCCATCGCCATCGTGGTGGACGACGCCATCATTGTGGTGGAGGCAGTCCATGCCAAGCTTGATTTGGGATATAAGAGCTCTATGCAGGCAAGTATCGACGCTATGAGCGAAATCACCAGTGCTATCATATCAGTGACACTGGTGATGGCATCCGTATTTATCCCCGTATCGTTCATGGGGGGCATCACAGGTACCTTCTACCGTGAGTTCGGTCTGACCATGGCTATTGCCATCTTCATCTCGGCATTGAATGCGCTGACGCTCTCTCCCGCACTGTGTGCCATCCTGCTGAAGCCGAAAGACGAAGAAGGCAAGGAGCGTAAGATGTCGCGCATCGACCGTTTCCATGCTTCCTTCAACACAGCTTACGATAAGATACAAACCAAATACCGCAATCGTGTAGAGCGTTTGGTGAAGAAGCCCAAACGCATCATGCTCTTTGTACTCATTGGCATCATTGCCCTGGCATGGACGATGAAGACCACCAAGACTGGTCTAGTGCCTGACGAGGACACCGGCGCACTCTTCTGCACCATCTCTATGCCACCGGCAACCAGCCAGGCACGTACACAGGAAGTGGTAGACAGAGTTGATGCCATGCTCGCCACCAACCCTGCCATACAGAGTCGTGAGCAACTGTTGGGCTACAACTTCATAGCCGGTGCCGGTTCCGACCAAGCAACTTTCATCATCAAGCTGAAACCATTCTCCGAACGAGGACTGACGGAGGGCGCCATGGCTGTGCTCGGCATGATTTACAAACAGACTGCCGAGATTAAGGATGCACAGATTTTGGCATTTGCACCGCCTATGGTATCGGGTTTCTCGCTGAGTAATGGTGTATCGCTCGTCATGCAGGACCGTACCGGCGGCTCGCTCAACCGCTTTTATGAAGTGACGCAAGCCTATCTGGCCGAACTCAACAAGCGACCGGAGATACAAATGGCAATGACTTCATACAACCCCAACTATCCACAGTATCTGGTTGACGTCAATGTAGCCAAGTGTAAGCAGGCTGGTATTTCCCCGGCACTCGTACTCTCTACCCTGCAAGGATACTATGGCGGACTTTATGCCTCCAACTTCAATGCCTACGGAAAACTCTATCGTGTCATGATACAGGGTGATGTAGAAAGCCGTAAGAACCTCGAAGGTCTTAACAGCATCTTCCTTCGAACTCCTAACGGCATGGCACCCGTCAATGAATTCTGCTCAGTTAAGCGCACTTACGGACCTGCCAACATCAACCGCTTCAACCTCTTCACCTCTATCAATGTCAATGTGAACCTCGCTGAGGGCTACTCAACAGGTGAAGCCATCAAGGCGGTAGAAGAAGTGGCAGCCGAAAACTTGCCACAAGGATACACCTACGAATACTCAGGTCTGACACGTAGCGAGCGCGAATCAAGCAGTTCGACAGCCATGATCTTCGTTCTGTGCTTGATATTCATCTATCTCATCCTCGCCGCACAGTACGAAAGCTACCTGCTGCCGCTGGCTGTTGTGCTTTCCGTGCCTTTCGGACTGGCAGGAGCCTTCCTTGCCACCAAGTTCTCGGGCCACAACAACGACATCTACATGCAGATATCGCTCATCATGCTCATCGGTCTGTTGGCTAAGAACGCCATCCTTATCGTACAGTATGCTGTTGAGCGCCGACAGACGGGTATGTCAATCACCTGGGCTGCCATCAATGGTGCCGCTGCACGTCTGCGTCCTATCTTGATGACATCGTTGGCGATGATTATCGGTCTGCTGCCTATGCTCTGGCCCTTCGGTGTGGGTGCCCACGGCAACAACACGCTCGGATACGCTGCCATCGGTGGTATGCTGTTAGGTACCATCTGCCAGATATTCTTCGTGCCGGTGCTCTTCGTCATCTTCGAGAGCCTGCAAGAACGCTTCAAGCCCATGCACTTCGAGGACGAGGATAATGATGAACTGGCTACCGAACTCGACCAATATGCCCATTCCATAGAAGAATATAAAGTACAAGAATAAGCCATGAAGAAGACATCTCTCATCATATTCGCCTTTGTTCTCATCGTTCTGAGCAGCTGTAAGAGCCTGTATGCTCCCTACGAGCGCCCCGATGTGAACACCAATGGTCTGATACGCGACCCGTTGTCAATGAGCGACACGCTCTTGTCCACCGACACGTTGAGCTTTGGCCAGCTGCCCTGGCGCTCAGTGTTCACCGACCCCGTGCTGCAAGCTCTCATTGACACGGCTCTCACACACAACACCGACATGCTCAACGCCGCACTCAACGTGCAGATAGTAGAAGCACAGCTCAAAGCAGCCCAACTGTCGTTCCTGCCGCAGTTCACCTTCACCCCACAAGGTACCATTGCCTCGTGGGACGGCGGCAAAGCCACGAAGACATACCAGCTTCCCATCAGCGCAAGCTGGAACATCGACCTCTTCGGAACACTGCTGTCGCAGAAGCGTTCCACACAGATGGCGCTCTTGGCAACGAAGGACTATCAGACAGTGGTACAATGCAACATCATCAGTAACGTTGCCAACCTGTACTACACCCTACTCATGCTCGACCGACAGAAAGAATTACTCACATCTATGACAAATCTGACGGAAGACACATGGAACATGATGAAGGCACAGATGGAACTGGGTCGCGCTCGCAGCACCAGTGTGCAGAGCGCAGAAGCCAACTACTACAGTGTGCAGACCCAATCTGTCGAGATGGAGCGCCAGATACGCGAGGTTGAGAACTCACTGTCGCTCCTCATAGGCCAACCGGCTCAGACCATTCAGCGTGGACGCCTCGAAGATCAGTCGCTGCCGGCCATCTACTCAGCAGGCATTGGCATACAGCTCCTCGCCAACCGTGCCGATGTGCATGCTGCCGAGATGCAACTGGCACAATGCTTCTACGGTGTGGAGACTGCACGCTCCCGTTTCTACCCATCGCTGACCATTTCTCCCTCAGGCATTTTCACCAATAGCGCAGGTGCAGGCATAGTCAATCCCGGCAAATGGCTGCTGTCGGCTGTCGGCTCACTGGTACAGCCCATCTTCATGAAAGGACAGCTCACGATGGGGCTGCGCGTGGCCGAAGCACAATACCAACAGGCATACAACACATGGCAGAACGCTATACTGAAAGCTGGAAGCGAGGTATCCAACGCACTCGTGCTGTATAGCGCAAGCGAAAAGAAAAGCCAACTGGAAGCTCTGCAGATAGAGACCTTGGAGAAAAACGTAGACCATACCAAGCTGCTCTTCCGCGGTTCGGGAGGAAGCTACCTCGAAGTAATCACTGCTCAGCAAAGTCTGCTCAACGCTCAGCTCTCAAAAGTGGCTGACGACTTCTACAAGATGCAGGCAGTGGTCAACCTCTACCTGGCACTCGGCGGAGGCGCACGATGAACAGTAAGCTCACAACATAACAACCAAAACATACAACACTATGGCAAGCGACATAAGCCCACGCGCAGAGATAGATCCCCGCGCGAAAATAGGTAACAACTGTAAGATATTCCCCTTCGTCTACATCGAGGGCGATGTCGTCATCGGCGACAACTGCATCATCTTTCCCTTTGTAAGCATACTCAACGGCTCGCGTATAGGTAACAACAACAAGATACATCAAGGTGCTGTCATCGCAGCACTGCCTCAGGACTTCAACTTCCGTGGCGAAAAGTCGGAGTGTATACTCGGCGACAACAACATCATTCGCGAGAACGTGGTCATCAATCGTGCCACACACACCGGCGGAAAGACCAGCCTCGGCAACAGCAACGTGCTGATGGAAGGTGCACACATCTCACACGACACGCATGTGGGCAACGAATGCATCTTCGGCTATGGCACAAAGATTGCCGGCGACTGCGAGATTGAAGACCGCGCTATCTTCTCTTCATCTGTGATAGAAAATGCAGGCACACGTGTCGGAACAGCTGCCTTCATACAGGCAGGCACCACATTCTCCAAAGATGTACCTCCATACGTTGTCATCAGCCCAGATGCTACATTCAACAGCGTCAATAATATCGTAGGTTCGAAGATAGGCATCAGCGACAGCGTGCTCAAGCACATTGCCAACGCCTACCGACTGATATACAATGGCGGCACATCGCTCTTCGACGCCATCATACAGGTGCGCGAACAGGTGCCCGACAGCGAAGAGATACGCCACATCGCCGACTTTGTGGAAGCCTCGCAAAAAGGTATTGTCGGCAAACTGTAAAGCGACAACACACCATATATATAATACGCGTGCGCGCGAAACAAGACAAAGATATCCCTCCAGCCATCCGACGAGCTGGCAAGGGATATCTTTTTTGCATATAGCTTTTGCGAAAATAGGCTGTTGTTTGTACGAAGCATGAATTATTTTCTACCTTTGTACTCTATAATCCATATGCTTTACATGAACAACATTGTCAAGAACATATCCTTTTGCTGCATCCTCATCCTCCCCACGTTGCTTGGCAGTTGCCAGAACGGCAGACAAAGCAGCAACGCTGCACAGGGAGACACCCTGAAGATGCACTATGCTAAGAGGTTGACCATAATCCGTCACGACGGCTACACACAAGTAGACATTGCTAATCCCTGGAAGAAAGGGCAGACACTGCACACCTACCTGCTGGTGCCTCGCACTGAAAAAGTGCCGTCCGACATGCCCGAAGGCACCCTGATACGCACACCGCTACAGCGCAGTGTGGTGTTCACCAGCGTGCACTGCGGACTCTTTGAGGAACTCGGCAGACGCGATGCAGTAGCAGGTGTTGCCGACCTGAAATACATCAAGATACCCTTTGTGCAGGAAGGCTGCCGCAAAGGCACCATCGCCGACGTGGGCAACGGACTCAATCCTGTGCTGGAGAAGGTGATAGACATTGACGCCGATGCGCTGTTGCTGTCGCCCTTCGAGAACAACGGCGGCTACGGCGGGCTCGAGGACATCGGCATTCCCATTGTGGAGTGTGCCGACTACATGGAGACTTCGCCCCTGGGCAGAGCCGAATGGATACGTTTCTACGGCATGCTCCTGGGCGAAGAGCAACGCGCCGACAGTATCTTCCACGCCATAGAGACTGACTATAAGGCACTGCAGAAGCTCGCACAGAGTGCCAAGAGCCGTCCCACGGTGCTCATGGACAAGCTCGCCGGCACCGATGTGTGGTACATACCCGGAGGCAAGAGCACCATAGGACTGCTGCTTCGTGATGCCAACTGCCGCTATCCCTATGCCGACGACGCCAACAGCGGAAGCCTGGCACTCACCTTCGAGACCATACTCACACGCTTTGAGGAGGCTGACGTGTGGCTGCTGCGCTACGATGCCGACCACGACATAAGCCTCAACGAGCTGGGCAACGACTTTGAAGGATACCGAAAGCTTAAGCCCTATCAGCAGAACAGGGTCTACGGGTGCAATGTAATGATGTCCCTGTTCTACGAAGAGACACCCTTCCATCCCGAACGGCTGCTGAGGGAGTTCATACACATATTACATCCCGAGCTCAATGACAGCACAGAACTGAAATACTACTTCCAGTTGAAATAACAATCCAGGTGGACCGGTTCCACTGCCAACATTTCTTCTACCCCCATGTCCAAAGGTTTACGCTACTGCCTGCTAACGGGTCTTACTGTCCTCATTCTCTTTGCACTGAACATTTTCTCCGGTTCTGTCCACATTCCTTTTTCCGATGTGTGGCACACGCTGTTCGGTGGCGACGAGGTGAAAGGCAGTTGGCGCTACATCATTCTGGAAAGTCGCTTGCCTCAGGCAGTCACGGCGATGCTTAGCGGTGCGTCGTTGGCTGTGAGCGGACTGCTACTGCAGACAGCGTTTCGCAATCCTCTTGCCGACCCATCCATCTTTGGCATCAACAGCGGTGCAGGGTTGGGCGTGGCCTTGGTTATGCTGCTCTTCGGTGGCAGCCTCGGCATAGGAGGACTGGGGCTGTCGGGCTTCGCCGCCGTGCTGGCAGCGGCCTTTGCAGGGGCCATGGCAGTGATGGCAGTCATTTTCTTTTTCTCCACCATCGTGCGCAACAACGTCATGCTGCTCATCATCGGCATCATGATAGGTTTCCTGTCGTCGTCAGCCATCTCGCTGCTCACCTTCTTCGCCTCCGACGAGGGTGTGAAGTCGTATATGGTTTGGGGCATGGGAAACTTCGGAGGCGTACCACTCAAACACCTATTGCTCTTCTCCATTGTCAATATCGTAGCCCTGCTTATGGCTGTAGGACTCATCAAGCCGCTCAACGCCCTGCTACTTGGTGAGCAATATGCCGAAAATCTGGGCATCAACACGCGCCGGCTGCGCCATCTTCTCATCATCATCACGGGTGTGCTGACTGCTATCACCACCGCCTTCTGCGGCCCGATAGCATTCATCGGATTGGCTGTTCCCCACATAGCGAGGCTCTTCCTGACCACCGAAAATCACCGTCAACTATTGCCGGCAACCATCGTGACGGGCGCCGCCGTGGCCCTATTGTGCAATCTGGTATGCTATCTGCCAGGTGAGAACGGAGTACTGCCGCTCAATGCCATTACACCCATCATGGGAGCACCGGTCATCATCTATGTCATCATGCGTCACAGGGCATAGCATGAAAAACTGATGGCAGCATCATCGCTCCCAAAGACGAAAGCCATCAGCAAACACCCAGTGATACATCGAACAATACTGAAAGAACAATATCAGTGATATTGGCCATCAATATCACTGATATTGGTATGCAATCCTTTCTCTTTCATCAAACGCATAGGGAACTTTTGCTGATTAAAGTCGACGAGTGTGGTGAGCAGTTGGGCTTGAATGAGCATCCTATTCATATTATTTAGCCTCTGGCTTGGACTTTTAATTATTTATACTAACTTTGTAATTGCTATCAGTTATAAATTATCCATTAGGCACTTAAAAAACAAGCTAAAAATAAAACAGATTTCAATATTTACGACTATGAAAGCTATCAGATTACTTTTGGCTATGCTTGCTATGACATCAGCGTTGACGAGCTGCGATTCGGACCAAATCATCACCCCCGAACAGCTGCCCGAGACTGCTAAAGTCTACATTAAGCAAAACTATCCAGACGCACAGATAATGATTGTGAAGAAGGAGAAAAAACTATTCAAAACCAAGTATGAAGTAAAGCTTGACAACTTCATGGACTTGGACTTTGACGAGGATGGTATGCTGACCGACATGGACATGGACGACTAATCAACACACACTGCAAACGAGAGAAGAAACTAATCATAAATCAAACAACAACATTATGAAACGAATCCATTATTTTCTTTTGACGTTAGTTTGTCTGTTCACATCGTCAATGGCTATGGCTGACGATGTGCCTATTCCCGTCGAAAAACTTCCCACTGAAGCTAAGACATTCATTAAGGCACACTTTGCCGACAAGTCCGTTCTCTTGGCAACGAAGGACTGGGACAGCTATGAGTGCCATCTTGACGACGGAACGAAGATTGACTTCAACAAGAAAGGAGTCTGGCAAAAAGTGGACTGCCTTATGAATGCAGTGCCGGCAGCGCTCGTTCCTGCACAGATTGCTAAGTATGTGACTGCTACATTCCCCAACTGCACCATCATTAAGATTGAAAAGGAGCGCTATGGCTGGGACATTGAATTGTCGAACGACATGGAGCTTAAGTTCAACAAGCAAGGTGTGCTGATCGGTATGGACGACTGACAACACTACAGACCACACACAACACATCCCTGTTTCCATATCGGAAACGGGGATGATGCTTATGTAGACTGTAAGTGTTATTCAAAACGAATGCTTCGTGCCGGATGTATGCGCGAAACGAGGAACGACGGCAGAATGAGTACCAACACGCACACCAACAGCGTTGCCACATTGAGCAGTAAGATGTAAATGATGTTGACTTCTACAGGCACATAGTTGATGTAATAGTTTGCCGGATTGAGACTTACCACATGTGTCAACTGCTGAATGAAGCATATTGCCAGACCTATCACATTGCCAATAATCAGGCCTTTGCCTACTACGAAGACGGCAAACCACAGGAATGTGTGGCGTATGGTGGTGTTGTAGGCACCGAGCGCTTTCATCGTGCCTATCATCTGTGTGCGTTCAAGGATGAGGATGAGCAATCCCGATATCATTGTGAAGGCACTGAGCGCCACCATCAGACCAAGGATAATCCACACATTGATGTCCAACAGATTGAGCCATGAGAAAATCTGGGGATACAGATGTTGGATGGTCATCGTCATCGGCACATTGCCTTTGCTGTCTGTAGTGCCCTTCAAGCGTTCGGCAACTTGCTGCCAGCGTTGCGTCACCTGCTCAAAATCGGTTGTCAGCATCTCCACGCGCGACACCTCCTCAGCCTCCCAACCATACAGACGGTTTATGGTGTAGCGGTCGATGAAGCATGTCATGTCGTCGAAATGCTTCACATGAGTTGCATAGAGCGCACTCACCTCAAACCGACGCGGACGCAATCCCTTGTCGCTGAGGAAATAGGCATACACCTTGTCGCCCACTTTGAGGTGCAGCTTGTTGGCTATCGTCTGCGACAATACAATATGGTTACTTCCCTTTTCGCTGCTGAATGTGGGCAGAGAGCCCTCCTCAACACATTGCGAAAGAAAAGTGGTGTCGTAACTCTCGTCAATACCCTTGAAGGTGATGCCCAGAAAATCGTCATCAGTCTTCAACACACCTTCTTTCTCGCTCACTCGCTGCACGTGGCTGACGCCATTGAAGCCTTTCATGCGCTGCATCAGACTCATGTCAGCTACCAACGGCAATGCCTCACCGCTCTTCCAGGCTTCAACATTCTCAACAATGATATGGCTGCCGAAGCCTGCCACCTTGTCGCGGATGGCATGCTTGAAACCCATGATGACACTAACAGACACTATCATCACCGCCAAGCCGATGGCAACACCAGCTGTGGCGACACGAATGGCGGGACGACTGAAACGGTTGCGGTCGTCACCACCATGTAGACGACGGGCTAAAAACAAGGGTAGTGACATGCGCCACAAAGGTAAATCAATTTTCTCACATAAGAAAAACATGTGTATCTTTGCACCACCAAACCCAAACAAGACTACATTATGAAAATACGTACATCACAATGGTATGAAGTAAAGGTTCGCACATCTGAACAAGGCGAAGAAGGTATGCTCAAAGATAAGACCACTCCCTACGTGGTAGAGGCCTGTACATTCTCCGATGCTGAAGAAATAGCTATTGAGGAAGCTTCCGATTACACAGCGGGCGCCATCGAAGTGGCAGACATCAAGAAAGCACGCTACATTGATGTCTTCTTCAGCGAAGACACCACAGACGACAGATGGTACAAGACCACCCTGCAGCATGTCATCGTCAACGAGAAGAGCGGCAAGGAGAAGATGGTCAATGCCCATCACTTGGTACAAGCATCCTCATTGCAAAAGGCAGTGAAAAACATCGAGAAAGCCATGCAGGGCTCCATGTTGGACTACACCATTGCCAACATTGCCGAGACAGCATTCCTCGACGTCATCATAAAAAAGGTTTCTGAAGATGACAGTGAAACAGAATAGTATTGCCGACCGACTGCAAACGTTGCGCTCAGCATTGCCAGAAAGTACAACACTGGTGGCTGTAAGCAAATACCATAGTATAGAAGAGATACAGGAAGCCTACGATGCCGGGCAACGACACTTCGGCGAAAACCACGCTCAGGAACTTGCACGCAAGGCTCAGGCACTGCCCGCAGACATCAAATGGCATTTCATAGGACACTTGCAGACCAACAAGGTGAAACTCATCATGCCCTATGTACACCTCATCCATGCCGTCGACTCATGGCACCTGCTGCAGGAAGTGAATAAGCAAGCAGCACGCCTCGACAGAACCGTCGACGTATTGCTGCAGCTACATGTGGCGGAAGAGGAGACAAAGTTCGGCCTCTCCCCCACTGCCTTTACCGAACTGCTCACCAACGAGGCGTGGCGTGAACTGACGTCGGTGCACATCCGTGGAGTGATGGCAATGGCAACACATACCGACAACGAGACGCAAATAGCACGAGAGTTCGACGAGGTGAGACGCATCTTCGACGAAACGCACGCCACCTTCTTCAAAGGCAACGACACATTCTGTCTCCGAAGCTATGGTATGAGCGACGACTACAGCATAGCTCTGCAACACGGAAGCAACATCGTACGCATAGGCACTGCCATTTTCGGCCCCAGAGATTACAAAAATAAATAGAATAATTTGATAAAACGGAAAGAATTAAGTATATTTGCAAAAACAAACCTTTAAAAATTTTATACTACTATGGTAGCAGCAATTATCATTATTGCCGTTGTTCTGATTCTCGTTATGTGGGGAATAGGCATTTACAACGGACTCGTAAAGAAGCGCAACAACCGCGAGAACGCTTTTGCCAACGTTGATGTTCAGCTCAAACAGCGTCACGATCTCATTCCGCAGCTGGTAGCTACAGTCAAAGGCTATGCAGCTCACGAGAAGGAAGTCTTCGAAAAGGTAACTCAGGCTCGTGCAGCAGCCATGGGAGCTAACACTATCAACGAAAAGATAGCCGCCGAAAATGCCCTGACCAGCGCATTGGCAGGACTGAAGGTAGCTGTTGAAGCATATCCCGACCTGAAGGCCAATCAAAACTTCATGCACTTGCAGACAGAAATTGCCGACATCGAAAACAAACTGGCAGCAGCCCGCCGTTTCTTCAACTCGGCTACAAAAGAGCTCAACAACGCTGTTGAAACTTTCCCCTCCAACCTGTTTGCAAAACAATTCGGTTTCCAGAAAGAGCCTATGTTCGAAGTTCCTGCTGAAGAAAGAGCAGTGGTTGAGAAGGCTCCGGAAATACAATTCTGAAACTAACACATCGCGGTTCGCGACGTCAAACAAGCCGGCGGCGCGGGGATTCTCCTCACCTCCCTCAACTCCTGTCCCCGCCTGTCGGCTTCTTTGACAATACATAACAATTCAGCAACTCTATTATAGACTGATTAAGGCACACACCTATACTGTACCCGAACATGAAATATGTAGGCATGCAATCGCAGATAAGTAGCAACAACCGCAAAAGCGTGTTGCTGCTCATCATGTTCCCCGTCATACTTCTGGTCATGACGTGGGTGTTTATTGCCATTATTACATACTTAGAAAGTGGTAATATTGACCCTTATGGCAATTCCTACTACTCATTTGACATAGCAGCTACAAACGAAGCTTTCCTACAGGCAATGCCGTGGGTAGTGGGCGTGGTGGCAATATGGTTCTTAATAGCCTACAAGTTCAATGCCAGCATGGTACGACAGGCTACAGGCGCACGTCCGTTGGAGCGTAGGGAGAACATGCGTGTGTACAACATTGTGGAAAACCTGTGCATCGCAGGCGGAATGAACATGCCTAAGGTGTACGTCGTTGATGATCCGCAGCTCAACGCTTTTGCAAGCGGCATTGATGAAAAAAGTTATGCCGTAACCCTAACAACAGGCATTCTCGACACGCTCAACGATGAAGAACTTGCCGGCGTGGTAGGACATGAATTGACACACATACGCAATCGCGACACACGACTGCTGATAACAAGTATCATCTTCGTGGGTATCGTTTCAACAGTGATGAGCGTAATCGTCCGAACCATGTACTACACCTTCATCTATGGCGGCAACACCCGTAGCCGAAACGACAGCAACAATAAAAATAACGGATTGGGAATCGTCGTTGTTCTAGGCATCGCCCTTCTGTGTAGCGCCATTGCCTACTTCTTCATCCTGCTCACCCGTTTTGCCATCAGCCGCAAACGCGAATACATGGCAGACGCAGGAGGAGCTGAACTATGCGGCAACCCATTGGCACTGGCATCGGCATTGCGCAAGATTGCATCACTGCCAGGACTCACACAGGTGAAGCGCGATGATATAGCACAGTTGTTTATCGTGCATCCTCAGAACTTAACTTCAGGATTTACCAAGTTCTTTAGTTCTGCATTCAGCACTCACCCCGACACGGCAAAACGTATCGAAATACTTGAACAGTTCTGATTATGAAACGTTTTCTGACTTTCTTCTTCAGTATTGCAGCCCTTGTTGCTGTTCATGCACAGAGCATCCCCTTCAAACCTTATAAGCATTGGAACGAGCGTCTTGCCGCTTTTGCCAAAGAACCGCCTATCACCTCTTCAGACATCGTCATGCTCGGCGACAGCCATACTGAGAAAGCTGGTGATTGGAATGCGTTGCTTCGTACCACCGGAATACGCAACCGAGGCATCATATCCGATGTCGCTGCAGGCGTGTATGAGCGCCTCGATCCCATACTGAAAGGCAAACCCAAAGCCATCTTCTTCCTCATAGGTGCCAACGACGTGAGCCACAACCTCACACCGAAGCAGGTTTTTGACGACATCTGCCGGGTTGTTGAAAAAATAAAGAAGGACTCTCCTACTACAAAGATATATTTAGAAAGCCTCTTACCCTTCGTGGTGGGAAGCCAACGCTGGAAGACTCTGGAAGGAAAAGAAGACTGTATGCCTGCCATCAATGCCATGCTCATGGACTATTGTAAGGCTAACGACGTAGGATTTGTCAACCTATATCCTCGTTTTGTGAAAAAAGGCACAAAAACATTACGCCTCGAGCTCAGCCTTGATGAGCTGCATATCAATCGCTTGGGCTACAAAATTTGGGCACATGAGATTGCACCCATCATAAAAAAGCTGCAGCATAAGTGACACCAATACTTCAAAACGAAACAAAAAAGGGAGCCTCGGCTCCCTTTTCCTTTATATATATTATTATAGGTGTATCGCTTGGATATAATCTCCGCTGCCCTACCAATCAATTTCAAGTGCCACAGGACAATGGTCGGAACCAAGGATATCGGTAAATATCTCTGCGGCATTGACCTTCGTCATCAGGCGTTGTGACACCAAAAAGTAGTCAATACGCCAACCTATGTTTTTTGCGCGTGCCTGAAAACGGTAAGACCACCACGAGAACACCTGCTCATCAGGGTGTAGTTGTCGGAAAGTATCTGCAAATCCCTCATCAAGAAGTTGCTGAAACTGTCCTCTTTCTTCATCGGTAAAACCTGGGTTGGTATGATTGGTCTTTGGGTTGCGCAGGTCTATTTCCTGATGTGCCACGTTCATGTCGCCACACACGACGACTGGCTTCTCACTGTCCAACTTTTTCAGATAAGCTCTGAAATCTTGCTCCCATGCCATGCGGTAGTCGAGACGTTTTAGGCCGTCTTGTGCATTGGGAGTATATACGTTGACGAGATAAAATTTGTCCATGTCTAGCGTCAGCACGCGTCCTTCATGGTCGTGTTCGTCAATACCTATGCCGTATCTCACCTCCACAGGCTCCTGGCGTGTGAAGACAACTGTACCAGAATAGCCTTTCTTCTCTGCATAATTCCAATAGTCGTGATATCCTTCAAAATGAAGGTCTATCTGTCCGTGCTGCAGTTTGGTCTCCTGCAGACACACAACATCGGCATTCAGCGTACGGAAGATGTCGGCAAAGCCCTTACCCACAACGGCACGCAGTCCGTTTACATTCCAAGAGACAAATTTCATAGTTTATTGTAGTAACAAGGGATACAGGATGTTAGTTCTTACCTCTGATTACGGCATAATCGTTGATGGTGTACTCTTCGCCGTTGACAGTCATCTTGTCCAGCAACAGGTATCCGTTCATTGCCTTTGTTGTGCCGCCTTCTTTGTTTGAGGTCTCCTTGTGTTCGGAGATGGCTGCATAGTTGGATGCACCTGAGCCTTCAGTGCGTGTCATTGACCGAAGCAGTACAACACTGACATTGTAGTTTTTCCCTTCGTATTCAGTAGCGAAGGTCAGCGTGTAGTTGTCGGGAAGGAATGAACACAACAGCAGTGAGGTGTTTTCCAATGACGATTTCTGCTGCGGGTCGATGGTAGCGGAATATTTTATCGGCTCAGCGTGGTCCAATGCCGTGCGTACTTCTGTACCGGCAGGGGCGAAATTGGCAAGAAACGCTACAGGAAGTTCCTGTGTGCTAAACACACCATAAGCAGATATATCCCACTTCATGCTCAAGGAGTCTCTCTTATCAAGATGTCGCGGATTATAGAAGTGCAATTTACCGGTATAAAAACCTGAAATCTTGTTTAATGCCATTTGTTTCTCTTGCTGCGAGAGTTCTTTGGTGTCGTTTTTATCATCATCGCCTAAGCATGCAGTGAATGATGTCAGCGCCAAAAGGGCATAAATGGTAGAGAGGAAGATAACTTTTTTCATATCTGAAGGATTTTATTACTGTTTCGTTGTTATTGTTCCAAATTGGCAGCAGCGTTCTTATCCACCTTGTATAAGGTTCATAAACTCCTGTCTTGTCTTGGCTTGATTGAATGCTCCGCTGAAGTCACTTGTCGTTGTAATAGCGTTTTGCTTCTCGACACCGCGCATCTGCATGCACATGTGCTGTGCTTCTATCACAACCATCACGCCCATGGGGTGCAGCGTGTCTTGAATACAGTCTTTTATTTGCTGCGTCATGCGCTCCTGCACCTGAAGCCTATGAGAGAAGATATCCACTACACGTGCAATCTTGCTAAGTCCAGTGATGTATCCATTAGGAATGTATGCCACATGCGCTTTTCCATAGAACGGAATGAGGTGATGTTCGCACATAGAGAAGAAGTCTATGTCCTTGACGATGACCATTTGGCTGTATTTCTCCTCAAAGAGTGCATCTGTCAGCACCTTATGAGGGTCTTGTGTATAGCCTCTGGTTAGTATCTGCATAGCTTTCGCCACGCGCATAGGTGTCTTGAGTAGTCCTTCTCTTTCGGCATCTTCGCCAAGAAGTGTAAGAATAGATTTATAATGTTCCGCCAACTGGTCGAGTCCTTCGCGGAATTCGATTTCTGGATTCATCGATTATTGTCTGAGTTTTGTTGAAAGATTGGTCAGTATGCCGTATAGGATACGCTATGGCAGCCAAATGCACGTCTGACTATTGATCTTTACATGATGTAACTTATGCCATAGCCTATCACTGTACAGTAATCTTGCCTTTCACTATCACCGCTTGGCGGAATCCCATGCCACGTATGCAACGCAATGCCTGCTCCGCTTCTTTGTATTCAACAAAGTTACCAACCCGACATTTCCAGCTTGGTGAGTAGAAGTGCACAAATATCGGATAGCTGGGGAAGTGTGCTTTAATTCTGTTGCCTGCTTGCTGTGCTTTTTCGCGGTCGGCGCGTGAGTTTCCGCCAGCATAGACCTGTATGCGGTAGCCCGTCACCTTGCGAGTACCTTTCATCACTTTCTTCCTGTTGTCCAAGACGCGGGTATTGATCTCATTCGAATTTGATTCAGTGGTACGTTCGCGGCGCACAATATTCTTATTCTCCGAGTCAGAATTTGATTTCGACCGGCTGCTGGAAGTAGAAGCACGGTGTTCTTCTCTATGCTCGGGGACGTCAGTCGTTGTCGTCGGCTTATTGCTGCCTGTTGTTGTTGACTTCGGCGTAGAAGATGTCGTGTTGGAGTGATTAGAAGCAGAAGGCTTACTGGTGGAAGTTTTTGACGACGAAGCTCCCGAACCGTTGATAAGCGCTTCCAGTTCTTTGCTCTGGTTGACAGTGACTGTGCCATTACCGTTCTGCTGTTTCTGCAGGTGCTCTGTATACGATTGTGCATGTGCCATAATAGTGACAGCTGCACAACATACAATGACGGCGAGGATACGATGTGTCATAATGCTGAAGTTGTTAGGATGTAAATTGTGTGCTCTGTATTTATCCTATTGTTTAGCTTTATCGAGTGCTGCGACAATTTGCAGGAAGTCGTCAGCTTTAAGCGATGCTCCGCCAATAAGGCCTCCGTCGATATCATTCTGCATAAACAGTTGTTCAGCGTTCGATGGTTTGCAGCTACCGCCGTACAATATGGTGGTATCTTGCGCCAATGCGTCGCCATAGCGCTGTGCGAGCAGCTGGCGTATGTGTGCATGCATCTCCTGTGCTTGCTCGGTAGTGGCTGTTTTGCCAGTACCTATCGCCCAAATGGGTTCGTAGGCGATGGTGATGTGGCGCATGGCAGCCTCATCGAAGTCGAAAAGTGACTCCTGAAGTTGCTGTGCTACATAGTCGTTCTGCTTGCCTGCTTCACGTACTTCAAGCGGTTCGCCGACGCAGAATATAACGTCGAGCTCGTTGGCAAGAGCCTGTTCCACTTTAGTCTTGAGTTGTGCAGTAGTCTCAGCAAAGTATTGTCTTCTCTCCGAGTGTCCCAGTATCACATATTGGGCTCCTGTGCTCTTCACCATGTCGGCAGCCACTTCGCCGGTGTAGGCTCCTGAGGCATGCTCTGAGCAGTCTTGCGCTCCTATAGCAATATGGTTGGGGTCTGTCACTGCGTGCAGAGCCACGAGATGGATGAAGGGTGAGCAGATAATCACGTTGTGACGAGAAGGATTCTGGTCAAGTTGGTCGTTGATTTCACTTGCAAGATCGATGCCGTTTTGAAGAGTGAGATTCATCTTCCAGTTACCGGCTACAATGTATTTTCTCATAATGTATGTGTTTTTAGATGTTTTCTTATTTTCGTTATACCTATCAAGAGTAGCATCAGCACGATGTACGGCAATGCTGTAGCCATAAGTTGCCTCATCGGAGTGGCTTGCACGGTGTTGTTACTCACTACTTCTTCCACTTGCGGGAGGTTATTGCAGCTCCATTTTGCCTGAATGACCCCGTCGCGTATGAGCATCAGACCGGGATTGCTGCGCACCATGGTCTTCAGTGTCGTCTCGTCAGTGATGGCGAAAGGATATTCCGCTGCTGTCTGTTGCTGCCAGCGCTCTATTTGTTCCTGCGTGCTGGCTGTAAGACAATAGAAGGGGATGCCTTGTCGCCGTGCTGCATCGTACATATGGTTGTATTCACCATAGTCGGACTGCTGTGCCTCGTCGAGGTTGTAAGCAATGAGCAGCACGGTGTTGCCTGTATGTGTCAGCAGTTGCTGGGTGATGTCCTCCTGGGTATCTGTCAGCGTCACACTGAAGTCGTGTATCGGGGGCACATATCCGTCTTTCACCTTACGGGTTTGGCTGTCTACGAATATCCATGTGCTGTCGGGATAGTTGTCCAAAGTAAACTCACGCTGCACACCGTCCTTCTCGAGGATGAAGGTGGTCTCAAATTGCGGTGCTTCTTCGCCTTTGGGAATTTCCATCTGACGTTGTATGTCAGCTCCGACGTGGAAGGGTCTGAAGTCGATGAGCGGCAATCTATAGACGCCCCATGTTGCAATGCCCAGCACGTAGAGCACCGATAGGTGCATGGCCAGCTTCCTCACCGTGACAGAACATAGTGGTGTCAGGCTGTTGTGGTATCGCCATAGGAAGACAGCCGCTGCCAA
Source organism: uncultured Prevotellaceae bacterium (assembly GCA_900320845.1). Taxonomy (GTDB): domain Bacteria; phylum Bacteroidota; class Bacteroidia; order Bacteroidales; family Bacteroidaceae; genus Prevotella. The sequence goes on from ONTS01000028.1 coordinate 28,678, forward strand.
CAGCACGATGTTCTTCAATGCCGTCTTGCCATTGCTCAGCTTCACCGCATCGCCGAAACATCCACAGTCGCTGACGGGATTGGCTATCCATAGCCATAGCGAGATGATGGTCATCACCGCCATCAATGCCATGGTGACGGTCGTCGTCAGCCTTCTGCGCACACCCATGAGCAGCGCAATGCCCAGTATCCATTCCGTTGCAGCCAACACTATGGCTGCCACTGTGAGCAGGGTGTCGCCAAAAGCAGTCCCCCACCCTATTGCTTCGGCATACTCTTGTAGCTTGTAGAGTGTGCCTTGAGGGTCGATGGCTTTAGCAAAGCCTGACAGCATCAGCACCACACCCACCATGACTCGTGCCACGATGAGCATAAAGCGCAACAGTCTATCGGTCATTCTCCTCAGTAAGTCGAATAATGCCGAACACGGCATAGTTGATGATGTCCATATAGTTGGCGTCGATGCCCTCCGACACTTTCGCCTCCTCGGGATTGTCCTCCATCTCCTTCACACGCTGAAGCTTGGTGAGGATGAAGTCGGTATAGCTGCTTACACGCATCTGTCGCCACGCCTCATCGTAGTCGTGGTTCTTTTTCTTCATCAATGCCAGGGTCTCCTCCATATATTGTGTGTAGAGGGTTATCACCTCATCGTTAGTCATATCCACCTCATCGGCATAGCCATGCTTCAGCTGAATGAGTCCTATGATGCCATAGTTCACCAGTCCAATAAATTCTGGCAATATTCCTTCGTCCACCATGGCTTCCTTGGTTGTCTCCAGGGTACGTATGCGTCGTGCCTTTATCGCCATTTGGTCGGTGAGCGACGTGGGTCTGAGCAGGCGCCAAGAGGGTCCATAGTCGTGTAGCTTGTCGGCGAACAACGAACGGCATTTGCCAAGGGCTTGGACAAATTGGTCTTCGGTATGTGTGTGCTCGGTCATTGTTTTTTGATATATTACCCTGCAAATGTACGGATAATCGGTAAACACACCATGTTTTCATGACTATTTTGCTCACTTTTGAGCAACGACGGCGCTATATTGGGCAGAAAGAGCGACACCATTGGGCAACTTCCGCAAACCAAAGTCGTCGAAATTGGTGACCAATCTGACGACTTTGGTTTGTCATTACAGCTCAAGTATCGGAAGAATGACTTTTCCTGATTTTACTAGACACTTTTTCTCTTCATTAGCTGAAACAGTAGACAGTTGTTTTGAAGTCGTACTGGATTGATAGACACGAACGAAAAAGTCATACTTTATTGATAGACACGAACGAAAAAGCCGTGCTGATTTTCTTAACACTTCGGTCATGCTGGACATGCGGAGCCCGGGCTGTTCTGTTCGGCAAAACTGGATGCCCCTTGACGGGGCATTCAGTTTTTTGTCAGGCGCGCTGGCATACGCCGTCGCCCGTACTGTTTGTTCGGCTCGGCGAAGATACGACATTATTTTCATTCTCGGTCTGTTTTTTAGGA
>ONTS01000020.1 GCA_900320845.1 uncultured Prevotellaceae bacterium
TTTTGTCAGGGCGAGGCTGAGCTATTGCCGGACGGGTGGAAGTAGAGTTGTTTTTGTCTGGGCGGGGCTGAGCTACTGCAGGACGAGTAGAAGTTGAGTTGTTTTTGTCTGGGCGAGGCTGAGCTATTGCCGGACGGGTGGAAGTAGAGTTGTTTTTGTCTGGGCGGGGCTGAGCTATTGCTGGACGGGTAGAAGTTGAGGTGTTTTTGTCAGGGCGAGGCTGAGCTATTGCCGGACGGGTGGAAGTAGAGTTGTTTTTGTCTGGGCGGGGCTGAGCTACTGCCGGACGGGTAGAAGTTGAGCCGTTAGTGGACGGACGCACAGTGACAGAGGATGAGCCTTTGCTTGCGCTTACCCAGCTACCATTGAGATAGAACTCGCATGTAGACCTTGTCAAGCTGCGATATTTCAGCGAGATATTGCGCTGCGGGCTGCTGTTGGTGGCTTGCAATGAGCCTGAACTGAAGTCGAATGTATTGGTATAGATGCTCCAATACGTGTAGTCCTCGCCATCGATAACGGCAGAGCGTGCGCCACCATTGTCGTTGAATGTGAGCACTTGACCACCTGCGTGCCATGTTCCTGCAAGGAAGGTGTTAGCTTCCTGTTGCGACAGATTCTGAGCTGTTACCGCACAGGTCAGTGAAAGCACGGAAATGAGGGTAAGAAAAAATCGTTTTGTTGTCATAATAAATTGGAAAGGGTGTAGGGTTAGTTATTAAAAATATCTTAATGTAGTTGCCACAAAGGTATAATAAAAAAATAAAGATTGCATAATCCGAGGCTTAAAACTTTCATATAGTGCAGATTTTACATTACCTTTGCATGCGCAAAATACCGACAAACCATCATCCTCTTATCATAAGCCCAGCATGAACGACGCCCATCACATAGACGAAGTCATCAGCAACGGTGGCATGGTGTTCCGCAAGGCACCTTCCGAAGACCGCAACAAGGACAAGGTAAAGACCAAAGCCCGCAAGAAGCAGTACATAACTGGTGCACACGGAAGTGGCAGTGCCAAACAGAAAGCGAAGTACCGCACCCAGCGCGCCAACCGACATAAGTAGTGTTGACGCCCACAAGCCGCTACAACGACATACTGTGACAGAGCAAAACTACTATAGACAAGAGTTTATAACAAGGCATCAGGCGAAAGTAAAAACCCTATAAAAGAGGATACTGAAAACAAGGATCTCTGCAAATGTTGCAGGGATTTTTTTTTGTAGTATTGAGCGGTTGCGCCTGGCCAGTACCACATTTGCTTACAGAACACACTGCCTTACAACGACAGCTTCATTCTACATCTCCTCCGCCTATATCCACCCTTCGCGGCAAACAAATCGGGCACTTTTTCCTTCTGAATAGAGAAAAATGCCACACAAGCTTGATAGAATGCGGTATTCTTCTTAGATTTGTACCTTGTATATTCATCATGCGATAGACATGAATACTGACTTCGAAATACGCCAACTTCCATTGTCTCTTCCGATGGTCCGCCAACGTGTGAAGGCATTTCTGGCTGCCAACAGCCTGCGCCTTGACGAAGTTGACTACATGGCAGGCATCACGCGCATTGACGACGACACCCTGCTGGCATGCGGAGGACTGAAGGAAAATATTATAAAATGTGTGGCAGTAGATCCTGCCATGCGTGAAGAAAACCTGTCGCTCACGCTCATCTCCCACCTCATTAGTACTGCTGCCACCCATGGACACACCGCCGTGAGGGTGTACACCAAGCCCACCAACCGTCTCATCTTTCAGAGTATGGGCTTCAACCTCATTGCCGAAGCACCGTGCGCCATTATCATGGAGAACGCCACACAGACACTCAACGACTACAAGCAGTATCTGGCAAAGCATGTGGCAGACGGCAAGGAGGACACGAAACGTGGCTTCATCGTAATGAATGCCAACCCTTTCACACGCGGACATCAATATCTTATAGAAACGGCGGCGCAGCAAGTGGCACAGCTGTTTGTAATCGCTGTACGCGAAGACCGTTCTGCCTTTGCCTACAGCGAACGCCTCGACATGATAAAAGCGGGCTGCCAACACCTCGACAATGTGGTGGTGCTGGAAGGCAGCGACTACCAGATATCGTCAACGACGTTCCCTTCTTATTTTCTGAAGGAAGTGACCGATGCCACCGACACGCACATTGAGCTCGACCTTGACATCAGCTGCCGACATATTGCTCCGTCGCTGGGTGCCACGCTGCGCTTCGTCGGGAGCGAACCCGTCGATGCCCTCACACAGCGCTACAACCAACTGATGCACAAGCGTCTGCCTGACAGGGGCATAGCGGTGGTGGAAGTGCCACGCATGACAGCCAATGACACGACACCTGTCAGCGCATCGACGGTGCGGAAGATGCTCGGAAAGGGAGCCTTCAACGCTGCGGCGGCACTCGTACCCGACACGACGAAGCCATATCTGCTGGCACATCTTGCCACCAACATACTGCAACAGGAACTCGACCTCACACCGAAACCTGGACTCATAGACCGCCACGACAACGGGGCACACCACGATATGGACTACCGGCTGATGGAAAAGAGCATCCGCTCACTCCATCCTTACTTCGTGCAGACCGCCTGCAACGCCTGGCAGGACAACATCGACATCGCCATGCTACAAGACATAGGACGCCGCGGCGAAGCTGCCATGCTCAAAGCCACACAGGGTGTCAACACACACAAAGGCGCACTTTTTGCCCTCGGACTGGCGGTGGCAGCCTCAGCACACCTCCTCTGCAGCCGACAGACAGTAGATGCCGACAGCCTACGACAAGTCATCCGACAAGTGGCACAGGGCATTCAGCCTGCCACCGACACCCACGGACAACGCGCCATGAAGGCCTTTGGCGTGAGGGGAGCACTGGCAGAGGCGCAAGAGGGGTACGAACAGCTGTTCACCACATGGCTACCCTTTGCCATGCACGACACCGACGATGCACACCTGCACCGTCTGCTACTGCTCATCATGTCGACATTGGACGACACCAACATACTGCATCGCTGCGGAAAGCAGACGGCACAGCGTGTGAAACAAGAGGCACAACAGCTCTTCAACCACTTCGACACTATCCTACTGCCTGCCATGAACGACCATTTCGTAGCCGAAAACATCTCGCCCGGAGGGGCTGCCGACATGCTGTCGCTCACCCTATTTATAAAGACCTTGCTGACTTAATCACCCAACAGCAACACACCACCGTTCAATTCTCACTCCACTTCCTCACAAACGGTATACGAAGTGTTGGAAACAGACAACAATGCGATACTGTACCACTGAAAGAGAACGATGTGCAATGCAAAGATATTTAGAACAATAAGCTCATCCCCATAGAGTGGTTGAACATCATTTTTCTTAAACAATAGAGCTAAACACGTGTAAAACAGGTTAAAGTGTAACAATTTTTCACCCAAAAATAGCCGAAAATCACACCTAACACATTGTTACACAACAATATGTACCATATTTCGATTTGTTACACTTTCACGAAAATAATAGACAAAATGCTTGCAGCATGATATATCACTACTTATATTTGTACCGACAACTATATTGTTTTATACTATGCAACAACTTATGTGGAATTGCCATGACATTCATTCAATGTGATAGAAGTATTAACCCTCACGATTTTCTTACTCTGTACCGATTAACAATGAGTAAACAGAACAGATAACATAAAAGTCATTTATCAATTCTAAAAACTTACTATTATGAAAAAAGTCCTTATTTCATTGTTATTTATACTCACGCCTTTCACGCTGATGGCACAGGAGCATGAGAATCACTGGTATATCATTCCGCGTACAGGCGTCACCTTTTCCGGCGTCTATGGTGATGATTGGGAAAGTAAAATGCGAACCGGATACGTTGTCGGTGTCGATGTTGAGGGCGACTTAGACAAATTCGGTTTTCGCACCGGCGTATTCTTCACCTCTATCGGTAGCAAAATGTCGGAAATTACCTATAAAAGAATCCCTGGACGCATTGACCGAGAAAAGATTGTGGGCCCGCAATACAACTGGGTGATGAACTATCTTTGCTTTCCACTGATGAGCGAGTGGCACCCCATAAAAAACCTTTCACTGATGGCAGGCTTCCAGTTCGGCATACGAGTCAACAAACATGGTCATGGAAAAGATGAAGACGAGATTACCGGACGTTATTCCAATCCATGGTGGGCAAGCATCCCAATAGGGCTCAGCTACAACATCGGGCCAATCATGCTTGATGCACGCTACAATTTAGGATTATCAGTACTAAGTGGAGATTCTGGCGGACAACGCCTCGATGCCATAACCATCTCATTGGGATATCGGTTTGATATGGGAATTTTTAAGAATAAGAAACCTAAGTCAAAGTTCCATCTGTTAGAAATAGGACACTGATTCCTTGCTGACAATAACTATCCGCCCCGTTCATTGCCGCCTGCACTTTCACTAACGGTTCAGCGCACTCCTCTCATGGCGGCGCAAGTGGTGGCGAGGAGGGTGACTTGGTATTCTCGCCAGCTTCTGCTATAACGGCTGGCAGTGACGCCGACATCCAGTCATGCTATACAAAAATGCACACCTAACCTCATTTTGCGCCAAAAAGTAACTAATATTGACGGATACACACTAAGGTTTCGCACTATCATGTAACATTTGTTTCCCATCACCACCCTCTCACCACCCTCCGAAAAAACAATAATAAACAACTGTTAATCAACATCTTCAATACTATTGCTCAATGTGAGAAAGATGCCACATTGTTTATCATGCAAAAATTATAACGAAAAGTTGGACATGTAAAGGAAAAGTATTTCCTTTGTTACGCAAAAATGTACCCATTGCGCCCCATGTGCAGCAGGGCACACCACAGACACCGAAACAAATCATTTAACATTTCAAATAAACTACAAACAACATTATGGTAGAACTCATCAAAGAAGGAGTGTATCTGCTCCATGGTAAAGAGATTGCAACTCAAACCGCCGGTCTGCCTTCGCCCGACGAAGCTCGCGAAGCAACCATCACTTATGGCATCCTGCGTTCTCATGACGTAGACCATAGCAAAGGAAAGAAGATGCGCATCAAGTTCGATGCCATGATGTCTCACGACATCACTTACGTTGGTATCATCCAGACAGCTCGCGCCAGCGGCCTGGAGAAGTTCCCCCTACCCTATGCTATGACCAACTGTCACAACTCGCTGTGTGCCGTTGGCGGTACCATCAATGAAGATGACCACGTATTCGGTCTCTCAGCAGCCAAGAAGTACGGTGGCATCTACGTTCCTGCCAACCAAGCTGTCATCCACCAGTATGCCCGCGAGGCTATGGTGAAGTGCGGCAACATGATTCTCGGCAGCGACAGCCACACACGCTATGGTAGCCTCGGAAACATGGGCGTAGGCGAAGGTGGTGGAGAACTGGTAAAGCAGTTGCTCAACAACACTTGGGACATCAACGCTCCAGAAGTAGTGCTCGTTTGGTTGGAAGGCAAACCCAAGAAGGGTGTTGGCCCCCACGACGTAGCTATCTCCATGGTGAAAGCTGTTTTCGACAATGGTTTCGTAAAGAACAAGGTGCTTGAGTTCGCAGGTCCTGGCGTGAAAGAGCTGCCCATCGATTTCCGTAACGGCATCGACATCATGACCACTGAGACAACCTGTCTGTCCTCTATCTGGATTACCGACGACGAGGTACGCAACTTCTACGCTCTGCACAAGAGAGAGCAGGACTACCGTGAGCTGCAACCCGGCGACGTGGCTTACTACGACGGCATGATTCGCATCGACCTCTCCAAGCAGGAGTCAATGATTGCTCTGCCTTTCCACCCCTCTAACGCTTACACCATCCACGAGCTGCAGGCCGATCCCGAGCGAATCCTCAAGGAAGTGGAAGAAGATGCAAAGAAGCGTTTTGGTGATAAGGTAGACGTTCACCTCACCGACAAGATCAAGGACGGCAAGGTATGGGCCGACCAAGGTATCATCGCAGGCTGCTCAGGCGGTACCTACGACAACCTCAGCGCTGCAGCTTCTATCCTCAAAGGACAGTCAGTGGGCAATGACTACTTCACTATCTCTGCTTATCCGCAGTCAGTACCCGTTTACATGGCTACCACACGCAACGGCATTGCCGAAGAGCTGCTTGAGAGCGGTGTCATCATCAAGCCCGCATTCTGCGGTCCTTGCTTCGGTGCTGGCGACGTGCCCTCCAACAACGGTCTCTCAATACGTCACACCACACGTAACTTCCCCAACCGTGAAGGTTCAAAGCCCGGTCAGGGGCAGCTCTCACTGGTAGCACTCATGGACGCTCGCTCCATCGCGGCTACAGCTGCAAACGGCGGTATCATCACAGCTGCTACTGACATAGACTTCGAAGACAACCACAAACCATACACCTTCGATGCCAACATCTACGATCACCGCGTATTCAACGGCTACGGTCGCGCCAACGCCGCAGAAGAACTACGCTACGGTCCCAACATCAAAGACTGGCCCACCATGTACCCCATGGAAGAGAATATGCTCGTTGAACTGGCTGCTGTCATCCATGACCCCGTCACAACAACCGACGAACTCATTCCTTCCGGTGAGACGTCCAGCTACCGCAGCAACCCGCTGAAGCTGTCAGAATTCGCCCTTTCACGCCGCGTTCCTGAGTATGTAGGTCTGAGCAAGCGCATACAAAGCGAAGACCTGGAGCGCCGTGCAGGCAAATGCCCGCAGCACGTCATCGACGCTCTGGCAAAGGTTGGTGCCGACGCAAGCAACACCAGCTTCGGTTCATGCGTATTCGCTAATCGTCCCGGCGACGGCTCTGCACGTGAGCAGGCTGCTTCTTGCCAGAAGGTGCTCGGCGGCGACGCCAACATCTGCTACGAATATGCTACCAAGCGCTATCGCAGCAACTGCATCAACTGGGGTATCGTGCCCTTCACCATCGCTCCCGAGACTCCGTTCGACTACCAGCCTGGTGACTTCGTATTCGTTCCCGGTCTGCGCAAGGCAATGCTGGAAGGCAAGGAAGAAATCGACGGTAAGGTAATCACTGCCAACGGCGTGAAAGACATTCACCTCTTCTTCCAGAACCTTACACAGGATGAGCGTCAGATTCTCGCAGACGGATGTCTGATGAACTACTACAAGAACGCTAACAAATAATACATCAATACAATTATAAATTCAACAAAAAACTTCCCTCATGAAAGAAAAGATTCAGATGACCACTCCGTTGGTCGAAATGGATGGCGACGAGATGACCCGCATCTTGTGGAAAATGATTAAAGACGAACTCATTCTCCCGTTCATCGACCTTAAGACAGAGTACTACGACCTTGGTCTTCCCAAACGTGATGAGACTCGCGACCAGATCACTGTTGAAGCTGCTGAGGCAACAAAGAAGTATGGTGTAGCTGTGAAGTGCGCTACCATCACTCCCAACCACCAGCGTATGGACGAATACAAGCTGCACGAGATGTGGAAGTCGCCCAACGGCACTATCCGTTCTATCCTCGACGGCACCGTATTCCGTGCTCCCATCACCATTCCTTCCATCAAGCCCGCAGTGAAAAACTGGGAAAAGCCCATCACCATTGCACGTCATGCTTACGGCGATGTATACAAGAGTGTAGAAATTCGTGTTGACGAACCCGGCACCGCCAAGCTCGTCTTCGACGGACAGAGTGGTAAGCACGAGGAAGTGGTTATTCAGGAGTTCAAAGGCGAAGGCGTACTACAGGGTATGCACAACACCGACAAGTCAATCCGCTCTTTCGCTCACTCTTGCTTCAAGTTCGCTATCGACACCAAGCAAGACCTGTGGTTCTCCACCAAGGATACCATCTCCAAGAAGTACGACGCACAGTTCAAAATTATATTCCACGAAGTATATGAGGCTGAGTACAAAGAGCAGTTCGAAAAGCTGGGTCTGGAATTCTTCTACACCCTCATCGACGATGCTGTTGCTCGCGTGATCCGTTCTAAGGGCGGTTACATCTGGGCTTGCAAGAACTACGACGGCGATGTGATGTCCGACATGGTCAGCACAGCCTTCGGTTCTCTCGCCATGATGACCAGCGTGCTCGTTAGCCCCGATGGCAAGTACGAGTATGAGGCAGCTCACGGTACTGTGACACGCCACTACTACAAGTACCTGAAGGGTGAAGAGACATCCACCAATCCCATGGCAACCATCTTCGCATGGAGCGGCGCTCTGCGCAAGCGTGGTGAAATGGACGGAATTCAGGACCTCATCAACTTCGGTAACAAACTCGAAGAGGCTTGCTTCGATACCCTCAACGAAGGCATCGTAACAAAAGACCTCGTTAACCTCATGGAAGGCGTAGAAGCTAAGGCTGTTAACTCAGCAGACTTCCTCGCTGCCATCCGTGAGCGTCTGGAAAAGAAGATGGCTTAATCATTAGCCACTAACTAGCCATAGGCACACACGCCCATGGCAAACAATAATACGTGCGGCACCGACATCACCACGGCGCCGCACGTTTTTTTGTGTGTGGTTTGGGAGGATACCTTATATATAGTGGTTGCTGATTCAAGCAAGTTAATCTAACAGTACTCCCCTAAGAGGGACGGAGAGTACTATTAGTATCATCTTACTTGCGACAACATCGCTTGCGGAAGGCTTTCTACACTTTCTCAGTGTATAATATGTGTTCACGCTAATCTTTCAAATAGTCCCCTACCCCATTTCCCATCTCCTTCCAATACACAATAAAAGCGGCATGCTGTCGGCTTGCCGCTTTTATCATATAGAGGTTCTAAATAATCTATAGGTCTAGATAATCAATGCCTCTCTATCATGAATAGGTCTTAATAATACAATGGTAGTTAATGTGTCGAGTTGTCGTCTTCGTCTCTCCACATACGGCGATGGAAATGGTCGTAGTCGCCAAGACCCATTTCGTTATTTTCTTCATCTTCTTCAAACTCGTCCCACTGAAATTCGCCTTCCTCTACGAACTCATCTTCTTTACCTTCACCCCAGTTAAAGGGATTGGAGGTGGCGATGACTGAGGCAGACCTCAAGAACAACAGTTCACTTTCCGGTTGTAAATATGGTCTTTTCATAATATTGTCATCTAACGATTATTTTCTGTTGATTAATAACATAGACACCTGCGGGTATATAATGTGTATACTCTTGTCCCGCATTGAGGCTCAGATGGTTGACATGTGTGCCGTTGATACTGTAGATATCAACCTCGGCATTGTTGTCGGAGAGGATTGTCACCACACCTTGTCCAGGCACTACATGCAGTCCGTTGCCTACTTGTGTGGTCTTGATGTCCGTTGGAATATCAGGATTATCTCCGAAGTTGATGTGTATCATTTGCAGCTTAGGCGACTGTCCACTGCTTGTCTTGCAGGTGTACCATGTGCGGAAGGGCAGCATATTGAGTCCATCGAGGCCTGTGTTCAAGCTCAGTGTGTTGAGGAACTTGCCCTGTGCCATGTAGAAGGCGCCTTCAGCCTTAGGTATCACCGCGCCGAAGTAGGAGCCTGTCGGTGTCAGGGTGTAGGTAGTATTATCTATCTTTCCTGTTGAAGTCGGTCCGGTGAAGAGCACCTGTGCGATGCCTTTGCCTGTGCCGTTGTTCGCTGTCGGAGATGCTGCCAACAGACCACCCTTCTGCGCTGCCATGAAGATGGTTTGCGGGGTTGATGATTCTTCTACCATTTCAAAGAAGTATGGCATATTAGCTTCAGTCTCCTTGATAGCCTGTGTACTCTGCACTACATCGAAATATCCCTCTACGCCTGAGTTCAGGTCGCTCTTATTGAGCGAAAGTGCGTTGGTAGACTTCATAGTGAAGAGCTTGAAGGTGCATCCATCTTCTCCGTGGTGCACACCATTGTCGTCGATAGCGAGTTTGAAGGGCAACATCACTGTGCCACGGGTGTAGCTGCCATAGCCGGTCTGTGGTGTAATCTTACGCGAATATTTCACTTGGTGTGATGCGTCAACAGCAATCGTGTAAGGTGAGAAGAACGGTTGTTGGTCGGTGATGACGATATCTCCGTTGGTGTAGTAATTTCCTTGGTCTGTGAGGTGTGCGTAGTTATCACCACTTTCTTCATTGCCGAGCGGGAGTATGAACAGGCTATTGGCTCCCAACGACTTGTGTAGCTTTTCAACTTTGTTTTCACCATTGCCGACATTGCTGGCATAGATGATGGATGAGAGCTTAGAAGCATCAAGATAGAGTATCTGCTTACGGTCGTTAGGTTCTTGTGTAGCGTCGTTTATGCGGTCATTAATAAGACTATCTATCTCCGTAATTGTCAAGTATCCTTTCTCACCTGCTGACTGTTCTTCTTGACCTACCAATGCCGAGACTTCCAATCCCCACTGGCTGGGCATCTTCAAAGAGCTGTTAGCAAACTGTACTTCGTCGTACAGCTTCGTCCATTTGGCTTGCGGAGTGAATGACTTAGTGATGAGTTGCAGCTCCATGTTGTAGTATGCATAGGAGCGGTGCTCTGTAGCTCTTGTCGGTGCGATATTGTAGCGTGGCTCGTCACAGACGAAGAGGTATGCATGCTTTATTTCATCCTTGGTCATCGTCAGCTTCTCAAAGGTACCTGCCGGCTGACCTGTTGTTATTGTATTGCCATCAGCATCTATGTGTTCGATGACTTTCTGATTAGCGTAGGTTTCCAAGGAGAATGGATACTGATGCAGGGTACGAATATCGTTAGAGGCGATGTCGTGGTCGAGCTCGTCAGCATTAGAGAAGTAAAAAGGTTGTGTACCACACTGTACGCTCGACACTTTCTTGGTATAGTCCACCGGTGCAGCGTTGGGCTCGGACACGTCGTACACGTTGTGATATACCACAGCAGTTTTATCATCGTTCAGTCCGTAGTATTCCGATCCTATCAGGTTATCGCGTCCGTGGCCGTTGTATTGGTGGTTGTAATAAGTTTGGTCGAGGTAGTTGGTATGCAGATTTTCGAATTTGAATGAGCAGGGCATAAAGCTTTCAGCTTCGTCGCCCCATTTTTCAGGCACGTAGAATTTGAAGGAACCGCCATGTATGGCGAAGTCTTTAGCGGTGAAAGACTGTGTCACAGAGGTTTGCAAATTTGCGTAAGCAGGATCGTTTGCCTTATTGCTCTCGCATACGATGTCGAGCTGAGTGATATACGGGTCGAGTGCCTGAATGGTAACATTGGCGTTGAGCAGTGCTCTGCCGTCGTCGGGTAAGCCGCTGACACTGAATTTCACGGCATCGTTGTTCAGATCGTCTAGCACTACGCTGCCATCAGCATTGGTAACCTCTACGGTTTGTTCCACTGTCTGACCATCCTTTCCGTATACGGTAAGCGTCCAAGGATGGGGCATATAGGCCGGCTGATGCAAGGGATAAGATGTCGTTGCCGAATTCCATACCACCTCATAGCGTTTGTTACTGCCTGAACCATCAGTACTGGCAGTTGTATTCTAATCTATCTTGTAAGCATTCAAATCAGAGTTCCAAATAGCTTTAACATAATGGGGTGAGCTATTGTTGCCGAAACGAATATGATTTGAGTTTTGTGGAATAGTAAATGTAGAGGCATTACTTGGAATTGATGAAGCGTATGAAACTTTAATGCTGTATGTAGGCCTGATCCATCCTGATGTAGACCATTCCAAATATGAATATTCTCCGTCCTGATAGTGGTAGATATGTCCATCATTATCCATCTGCCAAAGCTTGGTGGTTGTCTCTCCGCTTTGTGACCGTACAAAACGTCCAGATGGGTGCAGATAGTATGTCATCACCTCGTTCGTTGGGTCTCCATTGATAGGCAACTCTGCAGAGATGGTGAACATATTTTCGTTGTGCACTATAGTCTTTTCCACTGCTGCCTGAGCCACACCAGGCTCGTAAAGCAATTCGCATTCGGTCATACGGTAGCCCAACGGGTCGTGATTGCCGTGGGAAGTAATGACTTCCACGGGCGTCTCTATATAATAGGTACCGTTTTTCAGTCCATAGAACAGGTTTCCGTTGTTAATCTCTTGAGTGATAGAGGCAGCTTCGGCCACTTCCTCCACCTTATCGTTCACCACAGAGACCTCGTTGTAAATGAGCATGTTGGCATCCAGTTCCTCCACCTCGTGATACTCGTAAGCAAAGTGTGCAGTATTACTGTTTTCCGGTTTACGCATACGTATATCGCCCAAAGCTATCTTACCCGTCGGGAAAGTAGCCTACCTATATGAACGGAGGTCGGAACTTTCCTCAATAGGCTTCAGATTAACATGATAGTCAGACTCTGCAGTGAAGTACACCACAAACTCTTCTATACGGATAATGGCACGACTGCTTCCACCCCAACTGCTATTATTTCCACGAAACACAAAGTAGAGACAGTCACCCATATCATTTTCTCCAGTGCTATTGCGAGAGATGGTATAGGCATTGTCGCTTCGACTACTTCCTAATGATGTGTGCGACAAGTATTTGCCTTCGGAGTAGTCATAGTCACTCCTTGTCTCATAGAAATGCCATTCATTGCTACGACTGAACGTCTTGCCGACAACCGTTCCAGAGAGGTCGTTCTTCAGAGTCATACTATAGCCAGTAAACCGAAAGCCGTTAGGCAGAGTCAGCACTAAATAGGCATTGCCTGACGAACTATAAGCCGATGCCAGAATACTGCGATTGTCTGTCGGATAAACAGCAAAGTTACAACCTTGTGTAGTTGGAATGCCATAGTTGTTAAGATCTTTTTCATCGCTAATGAACATTTTCATTGGCAACTGGTTATGCCACCACAATGATTTCCAACCATAGCCGAAACCGACTTCTCCCTCAGTACCAAGTCAGGCAATGAGTTTTCCGCTCTCAGCACTTACAGTGACATCTTGAGCAAAGCCTGAAAGATGGCAACACAACATAAGTGCGCCAATAAAAACAATTCTTAATACTCGCATAGTCTGTATAAGATTGTGTTTATTTTTTGTTATTTACTCGCTTATCATTATTCTGTTTGCCAACGTTAGAGACACATCGGTTTGATACCTCAGATTGAGCGGGCATTATTTAGTATTTGCCAAAGGGCTATTTTGCGGTACAGGTACAAAGGTAAATAAATCTATGGAAAAAAACAATACTTTTTTCTCAAAAATCAAGCGAATAATATACAGAAAATAATAAATATATCATAATATTCTGATAATAAGATAGTTGCCGCTGTAATAAAATTACTAACGACATAAAACAAGGCAGCGGATATGAAAGAAAAATTCCATTCCGCTGCCACATTTTGTATATTTAGACTTTTTTATCTGCAAATTTCGCCTTTCAGCATTTTATCAATTGAGTCCCCACACTGTGAGGATCTTGTCAACATCTAAACTTTCAACCTTGTTTTCTTCCAGATCGGGCAGGTTGCAGAAGAAGTCAATGCCCGTGAGGCGCTCCAATTCGTCAATGTTCACCACGTAGTCAGCAAGCTTCAGGTTAGAATAGATAGCATTGGTGTGCTCAAACCACATGCCAAGTGCACGATAGCCACTGCTGTTCTTCAGCAACAGGGCGGTGAAAAAGTACTTGGGCACGATAAGCTGCCCCTTAATTTTTTCCAGTATCAGTCCATCTTCGATAGTTCCACCCTTCACCACGTAGATGGTATCGTTACGTCCGAGTTGATTGGTCCACTTGCGCAGCTGGTTCTCCATGATAACCCATGCGCCTGTGTATCCGTCACCGGCATTAAAGTTATAGTACTGTGGTTGCATGTTTGAGTAGTAGAAGGTCTGTTCGTTGGCTTGACGGGAATAGGTTCTGTCAGCCGATGGGCATATATGTCCGCGTGTAAAGCCTGAACCTGAATACATGGATCGGGTATCGCTGAAACGGTCTGGCACACTGATGTTAGGATCTTCTGCCCATGCGTCGGTACGACCTGACGAGCCGCTGTAGCCCTTATGCATCTGGTATGCCACCCAACGGCTGCTGCGTTTCTTAGTATCCCACTCCAGTGAGTAGTTCACACCATCCGGATCGTAGCTGTCTGTGGTCTTGTGGATGACAATGAGGGTGCCGCTGTTCTTGAAGTGAGGCATCTCCAGACGCCCATACTCAGGCAGGGTCTTGATATTGGCGTTGATGTTGCGGCCTGTTGGCGTTGTTCCTCCGCCTCCTCCTGGCTCATCGTGACCTGAAGGGGTGTTGTCGTCGTCGCCACCACCGCAGGCAACGAACATGACTGAAAGGCAGAGCATGGCAAGCAGCGAGAAAAGGGGGTTACTTTGTTTCATGATGACTGAGGATGTTATGGGTGATTTTCTTCTTATGTGTAAGTATGCTCAACGGGTGCACAGCCTCGGTATATGCAACTACTTGGCTGATGCACCCGTTGTGTATTGGTGTCTTTGGGTACCCTGTTGTGGGTTGTATCCTTGTTGTTACTTCTTGATTTTTCCGTAACGGCTCATGAAGCGGTCAACGCGTCCTGCGGTGTCGACGAGCTTACTCTTACCTGTGTAGAACGGGTGTGAGGTGCTGGATATTTCCACCTTTACCATGGGATAGGTCTCGCCTTCAAACTCGCAAGTCTCGTTGGTCTTGCAGGTTGACTGTGTAAGGAACATATCGCCGTTGGACATGTCTTTGAACACTACGGGACGATAGTTGTCGGGATGAATGCCTTGTTTCATTGTTGTAAAGTGTTTGTTTTCTAATTGGTTTCTATACAATTCGGGCTGCAAAGATACGATGTTCTTCTTTGCCGACAAAATGTTTTTCATTTTTTTATTTTGTGAGGAAGATCGTTAGAGGACCTTGCTTGACGCTGGATTCTTACGACTGATTAGGTTATCTGTGCCCATCCGTGTTATATGTGGTTTGTGCCTTTCTGCGAGTGGAATTGCGGTTTTCCTTTGTTGCAACTTGACATTGCACTGGTATAGTTCTGCCCTCGCAACGTTATTCGACCTGCATGAGATGACTATCAGGCTATATCCAAATACCAATCTCGTCGACTTTGGTTTGTCATCGTGCCTCAATGGGGTTCAGAGAATGCCTCAATGAGTTTTCAGGAGCATCACACATTTCTGCGCAAGTTGATGAATGTTCCCTGCCAGCGTCTATTCCTAATTATAAAATATATACCTATATATAATATATACCACAGACGTGGCAGCACTGCCCAAGGGTGATAGGCTTATCCCTGCACTCCTGCACTTGGCGAGTTGATTTACCCTTCACCGGACACCCCACCCCTGCCCTGTTGATTCCGTCACATCACCCCCACCTGCCCCTCCCCTTCGAGGGGAGGAGAGTACGATAACTGAAACCTTATTTGCGGAAGGTTATGCTGTGTATCCTATGTGAGAAGAACTCTACTAAGAAAGCCCCGACCCTGTAAAAAGATAAAGAAATATTAGTCTCAAACTATCCTATAACCACAGTTGAACACGGATAGCCAAACTAAAAAAGCGGCCAGAGGTGTCTCTGGTCGCCTTTTTTTGATATGCGTTATGGTTTAATTCTTCTTAAGGAGTACGGGCAGTTGCTTATCAACTGTCTCGTAAGCACCATAGCTCTTGTGGTCGGGAGAATACTGAATGGTCTTATTCTTCTCTACATTCTTGATTGCCCAAGTGTTGTTTTCCTGGCTTGCGATGCTCCAGAAGTAGTTATTGGGTATTGTACCTTCGGGCAGGGTAGCTACATTGAAGGAGTTGAATGTGCCATCCATGTAGTATGCACGTCCGAGTTTATCGAGAATGATGTAGTAGTTACCCATTTTCTGCACAGTGAACGCAAAGTCAGCTGAGCATGAGATCTGGTTGTTTGCGAAGGTTGCCTCGGTTACATTGAGCCATCCGTAAGTCTTTGCTGCATCCACAGGATTGGCTATGGCGTAAGTAGAACCTGCCACAGGTGTTGCGATGATGTATGTACCATCGGTCAGCGTGCTGCTGGTGTAGAGAGTGAATGTGGCATCACTGCTACCGCTACCACCACCTTCACTGGGCTTGGTGCCGATGGCTTGGCCATTGAGCTCTGCATAAATAGTGTTCTTCAGACCGGGAACATTGAAGTAGGTAGCAATGTCACCATAAAGGAGCACTTCCTGTTTGAGGTTGCTGGGGTTAGCCACGAGGTTGATCTTTTCGCGGATGGTTCCCTTCGGCAGCTGGATGGGCATGCAGTTTGCCACGTTTGTCTCTGAGGGGCTGGCTGCGATGAGGATGTTGGTCTCGCTGGCTCCTGTAGCAGAAAAAATAGCGCCTTCTTCAAGCTTGGTACCGGTTACAGAACCTACGATGTATCCCTTCACATATACGCCAGTGGCTGAACCCTGTGCTTTAGCGGAAGCTACATCATAAGGATCCTCGTATGAGCCCTTGCCTGACGGGTCGGTGCCACCACCGCTGCCGTTGAGGTCGAAGTCGACAGCTTCTATGTTGGTCTCACCCTGTCCCTCTTTGAGTGTGAGGTTCTTCACTTCCCATGTGCGGCTGCTCTTGCTGGAGGCATCGTAATAAAGAGCGATGCGAACATTGGGCTTGCCGATGTACTGGGAGGGGATATTTACGCTGTACTTGCTGAAGGTACTCCAGTCAGTGCCTTCAACGAGTTCGCCAGTGATGTCTTTCCACGCCGTTGTGGTGGGATCGCCAGTGTACTCATCGGTGATGAGGACAGCGTCGCGGCCATCGTTGTTCTTATAACGGAAGATGTATTCGAACTCGAGGACTGCACCTGTGCTCCTGCTGAGGTCAACATTGGGGCTTACGAGGAAACTCTGCGACTCGGTGTTGGTCTTGTCGGAGGAGTTGTAGCCGGAAGCCTTGGCGGTCTTGAAGTCAATCATCCATGTCACACCCTTCGTTGTTACCTCCTCGAAGGCTCCGAAGTCAGTGCTGAATGGTTCGTTGAGATACTCGCCTTCTACGGGCGTGGGGTCATCGCCAGAGGGTGTGTCGTAAGGCTGGGGCACGTCCTCACAGCTTGTCAGGGCAAAGGCGCCGATGGCCAATGCAAACAATGATTTGAATACTTTTTTCATGTCTTATATGATTTATTGTTGTTTGCTATATAATATAATAATGGTGTAAACGGCGTTGCTTATTCAACGAGGACGTTCTTGATTTCCCATGTTGCAGCTCCGTTAGAACTTGATACATAACGGAAGGCAATGCGGAAGTTGTTGCTGCCACACCATTTCTGGATATTGACAGTGGAGGTGATGAAATTCCAGTCGTCACCTGAAGCCCACTTGTCGAGTGTTACCTCTTCGAAGTTGCTTTCGCTGACATTGCCGCCGCCGTTGTAGTTGGTGGAGACGTAAACCTTAAGGTCTTCTCCGGGTCCGGCACCATAGCGCCATACGTGGTCGAAGGCGAGTGTAGCGTTGCTAACCTTGCTCAGGTCTATACTTGGGCTGATGAGCCATGAGTCGGTTTCGTAAGCTTGTCCGCTGACGAATGCCGAAGCCTTGGCGCCGAAGCGTGCATCCCAAGCCCATACGTAGGAGATGCCTTGCAGTTCCTTGAGGTTGACGATTTCGAAGTCGCCCAGACTCTCGGCGAAGGTCTCGCTGAAGATGGCTGTCTGTGCAGGCTGGATGTCGTCGACAGAACGCAGGAGGATCTGCCAGGTATTGTTGTAGCGGGTGAAGATACCTGTGATGTCAACAGTACCCTCGGGCATCACATCGTTGGCGAAGTCAGCATAGGTGCTTGTGCGCAGTACTATCTGGCTTGCCTGCAGACCTTCGAAGTCACGGTTGGCGCAGTTAGCGGTGAGAGGAACGCTGCCATCTTTCGGTGCAAATACAGCTGTGCCGTCGGCGGCTTTGATCTTCACGCCCTTGATGGTCATAAGTTTGCCGCAGTTGGCTTCCATATAGCTGGCATTGCCGAGCTGTCCTTTGTCGAAGATTTCGGGCTGTACGTTGTCAGCCTTTGCCTTGCCGACGAGTTTGTAGTGCTCGTTCCAAAGCATACGGCTCATGCGGCTCACGTAGGTGCTTCCGCTGGCGCTGGTGTAGGGAACACCAATCTCTGCCTGCTGACCGTAAGCTCCTATCCAGAGGTCTTTCAGTTCGATGAGCACTTCCTGTCCTACGGGCAGGTAGCCATAGAGTCCGCCCTGTGCGATGCAGATGATGATAGCGCCTGTCTCGTCCTGCAAGGAGATTTCGTTGTAGATATTACCGGTGAGGTCGTTGCCGGTCACGAAACCTTTTATCTGTTTGGCTTCGGTGATTTGCTTCATGCCATTGCCCTTGATGACAGTGGCATATTCAGCTTTCAGCTGAGCAATGGTGACGAGGTTGGTCTCCTCGATGGCATTGTTACCGTAAGGAGAATCGTCTGTGGGGTTGGGCTCGGCGTACTCGGCACCCATGCACGATGCCAAGAGCAGTCCGACCATACACATGCTGAGAAATTTGAATATTTTCATAATGCTGAGTTGTTTGTCGTCTTGTTGTTTGTGTGATGGGTGATTAGAAGCGATAGGTTACGATGAACATACCGTTGATTCCCTGAGCGTAGTACTTTTTGGGGTTGCGTGAGAACTTGTAAGCGCGTACATTGTCGCTTGCAGTGTAGTCACTACGGCTTTGCTCATAGCCGCCCGTACAAATCTTCTGGTTGTTCAGCAGGTTGGTGAACATGAGGTTGAACGACAGTTGGCGACCGCCGTGCAAGCGGAAACTCTTACCAATGCTACCATCGAGCATGAATCCGCCGTGGCCCTTTGCCTGGCTGATAGCGCCAGGAAGGAAGTTACCCTCGTTGTCGTACACATCGCCGTAGACGCGCTGACGGTTGTTGAGTGAGCTCTCGTAGCGGTAGCTGGGTGAGTAGCTCAGGTAGATGCGGTCGTAGTAGTTACCCTTCAGGTCGATGAACCATCCATTGTTGTGGTAGCTGAGGATGAGGCTGTAGGCAGACAGCGGAGTGCTTGCTTCGTGCATACCCTTGTTGTAGACAGTCTCGGTGGTGTAGGTTGCCTCAGTGGAGTTGAGGTAACGAACGCGAGCGTTGTTGATGTTCTTAGCCTGGCTGAGGGTACCGATGGCGCGCACGTCGAAGTGCGGGGTGATGGTGAACTTGGAACCAAGCTCTACGCCATAGTACTTCTTCTCGATACCTGTCATAGATACATAGGAGAAAGAGTTGATGTCGTCGAAGTAGAACTGCTGCCACTCTGTGACGTGCTGCAGCCAGCTTACATAACCGTTGAGGCTGAGCTGCATCCATGAGTTCTTGAACTGATAGTTAATTTCGCTGCTGAATACGCGCTCATCGCGCAGGTTCTTAACAAAGTCGTTGTTCACCTCGGGTGCTACGAAAGCCGTGTTGGCCTGAGGTGCGTTCTGCTGATAGCCTACACCCACCTTCAGTGAGTGTCCGCTACCCATATTGAATGTGGTGCTTGCCTTCAAGCCACCTTCGGTGAAGCGTGCGATGTCGCTCTTTCCGAAAGAGTTGTTGGCAAACATACCGTTGCGCATGTGTCCCTTACGACGCATGTCGACGCCACCGAAGCGGCCGGCGATGGTGAAGAAGGTGTTGCCGATGGCGGCACCGTAGCTGGTCCATGCCATACCTTTGTGAACGATAAGGTCGTAGTCGTAACCGAACTTGTCGCCTTCGTAGACGAGACGGCCCAGACGATTAGGACCTGCAGTGTTGAGGTCGTACTGTACAGCGTCCGACATGGCACTGTAGTTACCTACGGCGTAAGTATTGATGTTGTGGAAGCTTGAAGCACCGAGCAGGTCCTCAAGGGTCTGATAGTGTCTGCCCTTGTTGGAGCCTACCTTGATACCGAAGTTCCACGACTGGTTTTGTGCAATCTGCTTAGAGAATGTCGATGCCAGCTGCAGTACGAGGGCATCGGTGTGCTTAGCCTGCAGGTAGTACATGGCGTCGGCACCATTGAGAGCAGTCTGCTTGTTGGCCCAATAGAGACGATCCCACTGTATCTGCTGGTTGGCCTTGCGTGACTTGAGGTAGTCGTAAGCTGTCTGCCAGTCTTCTATACCTTGTTCGGTTCGGTTCTGGGTGTCGTTGACATCCCACACATCGTAGTACGAACTGGGCATGTTCTTCCAATAATCGGGATGGGGATTGTCTGCGTTGTTGTAGTTAAGTTTCGTTGACTTGTACATGGAGTACATACCTGTCAGTGTGGTGGTAAGCTTCATGCGTTCGTTGATGGTCCAGTCCCATGTGAGAAGAGCAGTGGGAGCGAAGTCGTTCACTACGCGAGAGTTGCGGCGGTGTCCGTTCTGATAGCCCCAATAGGGATTGTACTGGTAGTTGTTGGTTATCCAGTACATTTCGTCTGTTGACGCTCCTTGGCTTGAACGCTCGGTGGGGTTACCCCATGTGGAGAGAGCCAGTGAGTGATGGCGGTTGAAGACCTTCTGTACACCGAAGAAATATGACAGTGAGTTGTAGAAGGTGCCTTCCACTGCACCGCGGTTGGCCCAGCGGTAAGCGACGCTACCTGCCACAGCCCAGCCCTTGGCGTTGAGACCTGTACCGAAAGTGAACATACCACGCAATGTGTAGTTGCGGTTGGCAAGACCTAACGAGAGACGTTTGCCTGCCGGTATGCTGGCTGCACGGAAGTTGTAGTTGTTACTTCCTGCAAGACCCGGCATTGAGAAACCGTTGTGCTCATAGGGAAGAGCAAACTCTACGTTACGGCTGATATTATTCAGTCCGCCAATCTGTGAAAAACGAAACTGTCCAGATTCCATGTCGTTCATCGACGCACCGTTGATGTACACTTCGTTGAAGCGTTGGTTGTAGGCGCGATAACGGAAACGGACAGGTGAGAAGAGGTAGCCCACCTGCGATGCGTAGGCATCACTGCTGGAGTTGAGGATTGTGACGTTTGACGACATGTCGTCATCCTCTCCTAATTGCGCTTCTGTGAAGGTAAACGCTGATTCGTCTACCTCAGCACCGGTCTCTGTCTCGGTCTTTTTGGTATTCTGACCGAAAGCAGCAGAGCTGACAAAAAGCGCAATCATTGCAAATTTTAATGTCTTGTGCATAATGATTACTATGGTATTAATGAATATTTCCACGGCAAAGGTAAGCAACTTCCCTGTTATGCGCACCAATGGTGTGATTTTTTTTCGCTTTTATGCCCACTGTCAGATTATATTCCTACATTTGCAGGGAAAACTACACACAAACCAAGTATGAAACGTATTTTATTAATAACCGCTATGTGCTTTCTGGCCATCACCATGAATGCACAGAAACGCTATGCCGTCTACGGCATCGGCTTCTACAACTTAGAGAATCTCTTTGACACCTGTCATGACGAAGGAAAGAACGACTACGAATACCTGCCCGACGGTGCCAACAAGTGGAACGCACTGAAGTACAACCATAAGCTCGCCAACATGTCACGTGCCCTGGCTGACATGGGAACGGAAGTGCTGCCCGGCTTGGGCTGCGCTGCCATAGGCGTCAGTGAGGTGGAAAACGCTAAAGCGCTGACCGACCTCATCAATCAACCGGCACTCAAGGAGCGCGGCATACAGTTCGCACACATCGAAGGTCCGGACCGTCGTGGTGTTGACTGCGCACTACTCTACAACCCCAAACTCTTCAAGTGCGAAGACGTGAAGCTGCACATCTATAAAATGGAGCTTCCTCAAGACAGCCTTCGTGCCCCTACACGTGGCTTCCTTGCCGTCAGCGGACAGATGGGAGGAGAGCACGTCGCATTCATCGTTTGCCACTGGCCCTCACGCTTCACCGGCTCGTTCTATCGTGAGTCGGGAGCCAGACAGGCATACGCCGTCAAAGATTCGCTGCTCAATGCCGACCCCAACTGCAAAGTATTTGTCATGGGCGACATGAACGACGACCCCACCAACGCCAGCATGCTGCAATACATGCGCTGCAAGTCTGAGATAGAAGACGTAGGCGAAGGCGACATGTACAACCCATGGTACAACATCTTGGTGAAGCAAGGCGTCGGCACACTGATGTATCAAGGTAAGTGGAATCTCTTCGACCAAATCGTATTGACCCCCAACCTGCTGATACAGAAGCATTCTTCCGATGCTCACACGCTGAAGTACTGGCGTCATAAGATACAGAACTTCCCTTATCTGTTCCAGACCGAAGGCCGCTACAAGGGCAGCCCCTTGCGTACTCACGCTTCAGGAACATGGCTCAATGGTTACAGCGACCACCTGCCGGTAGTAGTCTACGTCAGGAAAGAGTTACAATAAACAAAAGATGCAGCGCAGGTTGTTGACTTGCGCTGCATCTTAGCATTATGACCATTGCATGCTGCTCAGGCATCGCAGCACAGGTATCACACACTGCAACACAATACCATTTATCCACCCATTCTCCCCCTACTCCACTATGACCATCATCGGCATCGCAGGCGGTACAGGCTCAGGAAAGACCACCGTCGTACGCAAAATAGTTGAAGCCCTGCCTCCACACTATGTAGCAGTGGTTCCCCTCGACTCCTACTACAACGACACCTCACACATGACCGAGGAAGAGCGTCATGCCATCAACTTCGACCACCCCGACGCCTTCGATTGGAAGCTGCTCCATCGGCAAGTGAACGACCTGCGCAACGGCTTAGCTATTGAGCAACCCACCTATTCATACATCTTGTGCAACCGTCTTCCCGAGACCGTGCACGTAGAACCGAAGCCCGTCATCATCATCGAAGGCATCATGACACTGCTCAACAAGAAGCTGCGCGACCTGATGGACCTCAAAATCTTTGTCGATACCGACAGCGACGAGCGACTCATACGCAACATTCAGCGCGACATCGTAGAACGCGGACGCACCGTCGAACAGGTGGTAGAACGCTACCTCGACGTACTCAAGCCCATGCACGAGCAGTTCATAGAGCCCACTAAGCGATATGCCGACCTCATCATCCCGCAAGGAGGCGAAAACCTGAAAGGCATTGCCATACTGCGCAAGTACATCGAAGGCATCGTGGCCAAGGAATCGAAAAACTAAAGCAAGAAAGCAAGAACCTCTTGCTCAGTACAACGACCTCAGGGCGAACGAAAGCCAATCGGAAGTGTATAATATAATGAAGGAAGTTAAGGGGTGCTTTAACAAGCCGTCCTTAACCTCCTTCATTCCTTTATGTCCTCTCCTACTGCCTGAGAGGAGCGCTTTTCAGCTGCTATTATTTCTTCTCCTCTATCTCCTGGTATGCCACATATTGTTTCTTCTCAGCCCGACGCAGGAGGAACATGTTGACCACCTCCGTCACACCGAACACGATGAGGGCAATGCCAATGATGAGAAACATCGTCGACTCCACTTCCAGCGGCTTCACCAGCACGAACAGTCCGGCAAGGAACAGCAGTCCGGGGCATATCCACAACCATGCAGGCAGGGGCATCACCTTGTTGACATTGATAAGAGCTGTCAGCTGATTGATGGCCGCCAGCAAGATGAGCGCAGCCAGGACATACATCAACAGTTTATGAAACTCCGTAGGTTCCAGCGCCATGAGGAAGCCGAACACCAGACTTCCCACCGCCACGATGGGCACTACGAAGAGCTCGCGCACCGTGCCTGTCGACTTATCGTCAGCCGATGGTGCCGTGTCGCGGCGACGGATGCGCTCATTATAGTATGCGGTGCAGGCTATAGCACCCGACAACAGGAACATGATGCCTACGGCAATGGTTATCACTTTCAGTGTGGTGTCGGTGTTCTTCACCAACAACACGCCCATGGCGATGGCTATAATGGCGCGAAAAAGGGGAGAGGTAATGATTTTCATAATGATAAGTATTGGTTCTCTCATGCAAAGTTAAGCCATAAATTTGTGTAAAGCAACATTTCTTCCTACTTTCGCAGACAAAGCCATCACAACATGTTTACCCTCTACATAGTCCGCCACGGCGAGGCGGAAGGCAATGTGCAGCAGGTGCTTCAGGGGCAGACCCATGGCAGACTCACCGCACTGGGTCGCACGCAGGCACGACAGGCGTCACAGTTGCTTGCCGACATCCCTGTCGACGTGTTCATCAGCAGCGACCTTCAGCGCGCCATAGAGACCTGCCACCTCCTCGCCGAGCCTCATCCCGATGCCGAGATACTCACCACGCCGTTGCTCAGAGAGCGCGACTGGGGCAACTTCACGGGACGCTTCATCCCCGACGTGCAGGGCATTCCATTCCCCGACAACGTGGAGACGCTGCCCCAGCTGCAAGCACGTGCACAGCAGTTCCTCGACGAAGTGGCGACACGGCACAGCAGACAGGTAGTAGTGGCAGTGTCGCACGGCATCATGCTCAAAGCCATACAGGCAGTGTTCTATCATAAGCAGATGCGCGAGGTGGAGAAGATGGGCAACGCTGAGGTGCGACAACTGCTCAGCAACAAAGCTGAAAAACTGTAGAAAGAGCACTGTCAGACCCCAAGGAGAACACGAAGAACATTTTTTTCGTCATTTATTTTGCCATATCCAACCTAAGGCTTACCTTTGCAGCCGCTTCTTACAAGAAGATGGCGGGATAGCTCAGCTGGTTAGAGCGCATGATTCATAATCATGAGGTCCCCAGTTCAATCCTGGGTCCCGCTACACAGACAACACCGGACACCTTACCATTGGGCGTCCGGTGTTTCTTTTGTACACAATGAGAAATCAAAATCAATGATTTTGCATACCAATATCAGTGATTTTGGTGACCAATATCACTGATATTGGTAAATGAATGGGCTGCAATTATTCCGTCAATCGTGCTTGTTTACCACAAAAAAAATACTACATTTGCATGGATAAGCAACAGCATCTATGGATATAGCACAACTCTATCAGCACTTTCTCGCACACCCGGTCATCACCACCGATAGCCGTCAGTGCCCTTCAGGCAGTATATTCTTTGCTCTGAAGGGCGACCGTTTCGACGGCAACCGCTATGCCTCCAAGGCGCTGGAGAGCGGCTGCGCCTATGCCGTAGTAGACGATGCCGACATCGTTCCGCCGGGCGATACGCGCTACCTGCTCTGCGACGACGTGCTCACCACACTGCAGCAGCTGGCACGACATCACCGCCGACAGCTCGGAACCACCATCATAGGCATCACAGGCACCAACGGCAAGACCACAACGAAGGAACTTGTAGCTGCCGTTCTCACACGAAAATACCGTACGCTCTTCACCGAGGGTAACCTCAACAACCACATCGGTGTGCCCTGCACACTGCTGCGCCTGAGCAAGGAGCACGACATGGCCGTGGTAGAGATGGGCGCCAACCATCCAGGCGAGATACACACATTGGTCAACATAGCCGAACCCGACTACGGCATCATCACCAACGTAGGACTGGCACACATCGAAGGCTTTGGCTCGCTGGAAGGTGTCGTACGCACCAAGGGCGAACTCTATGACTTCCTGCGTACCCGTCAGGGCAGTAAGATATTCCTTCATCAGGACAACCCGCGCCTGACAGCCATCGCCACAGGCATCACCGCCGTACGCTATGGCGTGGACAACGCTGAGAGCCTCGACATCGAAGGACGCAGCGAGGGCTGTCATCCCTACCTGTCGTTCAGTTGGCGCGCTGCCGGAGGAGCGTGGCACCATGTGGAAACACAACTCATCGGCGACTACAACATTGCCAACATGCTTGCCGCTGTGGCTGTGGGCTGTGAGTTTGGCGTCAGTGCCGACGACATCTGCGCTGCCCTCGAAGCCTACACACCTACCAACAACCGCTCGCAGCTGCTGCGCACAGCCGACAACACCCTCATCGTGGACACCTACAACGCCAACCTGACGAGCATGACGGCAGCCCTCGACAACTTCGACCGCCTCGAAGGCGACCACAAGTGGGTCATCTTGGGAGATATGAAGGAGCTGGGCGATGCCTCGGCAGAAGCCCATCAGCAAGTTGTCGACCGCCTGAAAGCCATGGCACCGGAGCAGGTGTGGCTGGTGGGAAGCGAGTTTGGAAAGGCTCAGCACGACTTCCGCACCTTCGACATCGTGGACGATGTGAAAGCCGCCCTGCAGCAACAGCCGCCCAAGGGGAAACTCATCCTCGTGAAAGGCTCCAACAGCATGCGCCTCTTTGAGCTGCCGCCCATGCTGTAGGACAAAGCGCTGACAACCATACCATTGTCCTACCCCACCGCAAGTGCCCCTATCGGCACAGCACCATGAACACCATAACCCCCTTACACCATCCCTACCTCGCATGAAAACCATCCAAATAGGCATCATACAACAGCACAACACCCCCGACGTTGCCGACAACCGCCAACGTCTGGGCAACAAGATAGGTCAGCTGGCAGCACAGGGTGCACAGCTCATCGTGTTGCAAGAGCTGCACAACTCCCTCTACTTCTGCCAGTCGGAAGACGTGGCATGCTTTGACCTCGCAGAGCCCCTGCCCGGTCCGTCGACAGAGTTCTACAGCGAATTGGCACACCGCCACAAGGTAGTGCTCGTCACCTCGCTCTTCGAACGCCGTGCCGCTGGCCTGTGCCACAACACCGCTGTGGTGTTCGACAGCGATGGCAGCGAAGCCGGACGTTACCGAAAGATGCACATACCCGACGACCCCGCCTACTACGAGAAGTTCTACTTCACCCCCGGCGACATCGGTTTTGAACCCATTGACACCTCCCTTGGCCGTCTCGGTGTGCTGGTCTGCTGGGACCAGTGGTACCCCGAGGCAGCGCGCATCATGGCACTGAAGGGCGCCGAGTTGCTCATCTACCCCACTGCCATAGGCTACGAGCCCAGCGACAGCGCCAGCGAACAACAGCGGCAACGCGACGCATGGATAACCATCCAGCGCGGACATGCCATAGCCAATGCCCTGCCCGTGGTGACAGTGAATCGCGTAGGCTTCGAGCCCGCACCACATGCCAAAGCCAACAGCAAAGAGGGTATACTTTTCTGGGGCAGCTCGTTCGTGGCTGGCACACAGGGAGAGATTCTCTTTCAAGCCTCGCGCACAGAAGAGACGGAAGCCATCGTCAGTGTAGACCTGGCACGCACCGACATCGTTAGACGCTGGTGGCCGTTCCTCAGAGATAGACGCATAGACCACTACAGCCCGCTGACACGACGCTTCGCCGACTGACGCACAAGCAACGTGACCCCTCACACCATATTATATAATAATAGCATACACCCCGACAATTATCATCCCATGACAACACTTGCCCACAACATGATGAAGCACGCAGCTGTCCTTCTCCTTCTCTGCGCATCCACCCTCTGCCTCAGTGCCTGCGGCAACAAGAGCGACAAGGCACTACAAGACAACAGCACCGCCACCGAAAATTCAGCCGATATGAACAAAATGACGAAAGAATACGTCAAGCAACGCGTGGAAGCCATCTATGCCGACGTTTTCGCAGCCTACATAGCAGCCAACAAGGACGGAACCATACCCAAGCAGAACTTCGACAAGAAATATTGCTCTAAGGCATGGAACAACACCGTGGCAGCCATAGCGAAGAAAGATGCCCAGCACCCCGACGATATGCCTTTCTTCGAGTCCGACTACTGGGTGCGTGGACAAGACTTCAGCAGCGAACTCGCCATCAACGATGTGAAGGTGGTCGAACTGAATGGGAAGACAGCCATCGTGGAGTTCTCCCTTCACAACTTCAGCGACAATCTTGAAGAGATAACGCTGGTGTTTGAGAGCGGCGACTGGTATATAGAAAACTTCATTGAGCGCGACGACAACCCCGACGCAGAACTCAACTGGATGGAGGCGATGGACAACTACCTCAACGAGTGAGGCACTGCGCCGAGCCCGACGGGCATGCAAAGAAACAGGCTCAGACTACAGAAATAGGGAAAGCCCCATCCACGAATAGGCTTTTTCCCTACGCAACACCCTCCGTTTTGAGTACATTTGTCCATGAAAATCAAATAAGTACAACCCTCTAAATCCCTACCTACCATGAAAAAGATTCTTCTTCTGATGTTCCTCGGCATGTTCGCAGCCGGCATCAACAGCACCACCGCACAGACCGTGCGCAACTCAAATAACACCACCATCGGCACAGTGGAGAGCGACGGCACCGTACGCAACAGTAACAACACGTATGTTGGGAAAATATACAACGATGGAACCATCCGCAACAGCAACAACTCTTACACCGGCAGTGTGCGCAACGGAGAGTTCCGCAACTCCAACAACTCCTACATGGGCAAGGTGGAGAACGACGGCACCATACGCAACAGCAACAACTCGTACGCTGGAAAGATTGAAAGCGACGGTACCGTGCGCGATTCTCAGAACCGTGTCATAGGCAATGCCAAAGGGCTTACAAAAGAACAGGCAGCGGCAGTGTTCTTTTTCGGCTACTTCAAATGACTAGACTGATGGTATCACCCACAGTGGACGGCCATCATTCCACACCCTTTACCGACATTCGTCACAATCATCCAATCACCATACCCCTCAAAACTTCATCTCATGAAAAAACCAGCATTGACTTTTGTACTGACATTGACAACCTTGGTATGCGCTCATGCCGACGTACTCGTGAAAACATCACCGGCAATTAAGAACGAAACCAATTGGACAGACCTCGACAATTCTTTCTTTGCCAGTATCAAAGACAATCTCATTTTGATGGAGGGAGGCAATGCAATATTCAATATGTATGGTTTTGCTCTGATCAAACAGGCCGACGGCAGTTATATCGTGGTAAAGCATCCCGAAGATGATGGCGAAACCAATTGTCCTCCATTTGACAGGAAAAGAATCGGTTCGGTTGCCAAGGTTCAAACTTTCAACAACGTCAACTACCTCGTCTTCTACGACCGCAACGGCAAGCCGTGGGAAGTGTTGAAGCAGCATGAGGACATGATAGGAGATGAATTGGCCAATGCCCTTTATCAAATGCTTGAAGGAAGGTACAACCATCCCGGTGGCCAGCAGTTCATGTTTGCCGGAAGACAGTGCGCACTCGGTACGAATAATAAATTGCAGCCCTATACGTTTGTAGACCCTGAAGATAATGATATGTTCCAAAACATCTTCAAAACCGCAGACGGACAACTCTATACTTGGGTTGAATCCATACAGGGTATAGACCTTTTCAAGGCACACATCAGTACGGAAACTTTCGAACTTGAAAAGGACGCGTGTGTAGGACAGCTTGAAAAAGTCGTTGGCGATGTTGACAACGGACGGTGGCCCTTCACTGCTACGCAAGTCGTCTTGCCTGCAATGTTGAAATATTACAACAAAAACATCCTGCGTGTGATGCGCAATGAGATTTACGCCCGCCACGGATGGCACTTCGACAACCCGTATCTGCGCGAGCACTTCTCCGCACAGTGGTGGTACAAAGACCGCAACAATAATGCCGGCATCAGACTGTCTGACCTCGAACAACTCAATGTCGACATCATCAAAGCCGTGGAAGATAGGATGGAAGACTGACACCGGCAACAGAAACCAAGAACAACACTACACCTAATAATATATAGCCGCGTGACAGGCATCGCCGAAGGTCTGACACCTGAACAGGCAACAACACGCTTCTTCAACAATTTCTGACATATCACACACAAACTCAATCACTACTTATGAGACGTACACTCCTGTTATCATTCTTTGCCATCCTATGCTGCTCGCTCGTCAGCGCCGCAGGTATCAAAAACAAGAGCTACTGGACCGACTCCGAGGTCCTCTACATAGCCACCGTGAAAGGCAACCTTGTATTGATGGAAGGTGGCACGTGCCACGAAGGCGGCTATCAACTGGCACTACGCGCCAATAAAGACCACAGCTACACCCTCGTACAGCATCCCGACGACGTAGACGGCCTGAACACTCCACCCGTCAATGCCAATCCGGGCAGTAAGGTGTTGCTCAAGAAAGTGGGCAAGTTTGAGTGCCTCGTGTTCCACAACGCCAACGGACAACCCACCGATGTACTCAAAAGTGTTGACGGCAATCTGGAGAAAGAGATACTCGACGCCATGTACGCTGACCTGGAAGGAAGCTATAACCATTCCGGCGGTGAGTTGTACACCTTCAAAGGCAACAAGTGCGCTTTCGGCACCGATGCCCCACTGCAGCCATTTACTTTCATCAAACAGTACGAAACACCCGTAAACACCTTCCGCACTGCCGACGGAAAACTCTACACCTTCCTGCCTTCCATACAGGGTATCGATCTCTTCAGTGCCACCATCAACCCGCAGGATGAAGACGACATACAGCAAGGTGAAAGCCTCGGACAGCTGGAGAAACTTATGAACGAAGACTCCAACGGACGCTGGCCCTGCACAGCCACAGAGATGATGACCACAGGCAGACTGGGATACTACAACAAGCACTTGCTCCGCGTGATGCGCAACGAAATATATGCACGCCACGGATGGCACTTCGAAGATCCCAATCTCAACGAACACTTCACAAATCAGTGGTGGTATAAGGACCGCAACAATAACAGCAGCATACAACTGTCAGAGCTGGAGAAACTCAACGTAGCCATCATCAAGGCTATGGAAGACAGAAAAGACGAATGACGCACCTCCACGTTCACACCCACACAGCATTTCACCAAAACCTTTACTAATATGAACAAGAAAGAATGGGTTGACATCCGTCGCAAGACCGTTGCCGACATGTACGATCTTCCTGCTGACGAACAGTTGCGTGCCGATGCTTTTTTTGCCAAGACAGAAGCGCTGGCAGCCGGATGTAATGACCAGGCAGCGTTTGAACAGCAGATGCAGTCATCCGGACTCAACAAAGAATATGCCGACTTGCTGGCGTCGTTCGGCAAGTATGTGAAGATGCCCGACGGTCAGAAAGTGCCCACAACGCAGGATGCCATCAAGAACATTGCCGCCAACGCACCGCGCGCAATGGCAGAAACGCACTTGAGAAGTAAGGCACGATTGGCTGTAAACAGCGCCATCGAGGAAGCAACGGGAGTACGACTCTACTCAGGCGTCAGCGGAGCACTGCTGCAAGTGCCCATATTAGGATCCATCATAGGCTGGATGAACACGTTCCACTGGTTCAGAAAGATGTTTGGCAAGCCTAAGTCATCCGAAGATTTGCAACAGCAATAACACTTTGGCACAATAATTGATACACATAGGAGGTATAGATAAAATATCTCCACATTATTGTGTAACAAACTATAAACCTACTACAAGCATGGAAGAAAAAGAATTATACCGCATGATTGACGAGCGCGAAGCAACAGTGAGCATGATATTCCCCTCGCTGATGCGCAAAGTGTTCAGTTGGATGACCCTCGCACTGATCATCACCGGCCTCACCGCCTACGGTGTGGCAAGCAACGAGAGCATCTTGTTATCAATCTACGCCAAGCCATGGATGATGTTTGTCCTGATAGCTGTCGAACTCGGACTGGTCATCTACCTTTCCGCACGCATCAAGAAACTCTCTATCACCACTGCCACCCTCTGTTTCATACTATTCTCTGTGGTGAACGGCTTGACGCTGGCGCCCATCTTCATCATCTACACTGGCTCAAGCATCGCTAAAGTGTTCTTCATCACCGCCGGTACCTTCGCTGCCATGGCACTCTTCGGCTACCGTACACGGCGTGACCTGTCTACCCTGGGACGCATACTCTTCATGGCGCTCATTGGACTCATCATCGCCTCGGTGGTAAACCTGTTCCTGAAGAGCAGCGGCATGGAGTTGATTTTGAGCTACGTGGGTGTACTCATCTTTGTAGGACTCACCGCCTGGGATACGCAGAAGATAAAACTGATGCTCAACCAGTGTGAAGAGCCCAACGAGGAGGCACAGAAGATAGCCCTGCTGGGCTCGCTGTCACTCTACCTCGACTTCATCAACCTGTTCCTCTACCTGCTCCGCATCTTCGGTAGCCGCGAATAGGGAGACTGAGCCTACACCAAGAAAAAGACAAAAAGGCAAGGCGCACAACTCGACGCTTTGCCTTTTTGTATACCAAGACAATCTCACACCGCTGCTACCCGTTGCCTGGCAGCAGTACATAAGCACTCGGAGCGAAAAGCAACAGCTATAGTATGAGGTTGCAACTGCCGCGAAATAGTTTCGCAACGTCACTGACATGGTATTGCTGTTGGACTTCATACGCTAATTTTTGGTATAGAAAAACTGCATCACCGGGCTGCATTCTCTTTATTCATACTGCATTTCATACAAATCCTATACTTTTCAGAATATCGAAAGCTATTTGTAATACAACACATTGCAAATATCATTATTATTTCATCGTGCATAAATTGTAGATATATTTTTGTTTGTTAGAAAATAATGTATACATTTGTACCCAAATATTAAAAACCATTTTTTACCACATGAAAAATAAGAAAAAACGTTTAGAAACGCTTAAGATGCTGATCTCAAGCCAAGAGCTGGGTTCACAGGGAGAATTATTAAAAGAACTTGCAAAAGAAGGTTTCGAAGTGACCCAGACCACCTTGAGTCGTGACCTCAAGCAACTGAAAGTGGCTAAGGCTGCCAGCATGAACGGCTCGTATGTGTACGTGCTTCCCAATGAAACGATGTACAAGCGCATCGTGAAGCACGAGGCTCCCCACGAGATGCTCGTCACCGGTGGTGTCATGTCGGTGAAGTTCTCACACAACATCTGTGTGATACACACCCGCGCCGGCTACGCTTCTGCCATAGCATTCAATATTGACCACCGCATGCTGCCCTCCATCATTGGCACCATCGCCGGCGACGATGCCATACTGATTGTGCTGGCTGAGAACGTATCGCACGACAAGATACGCGAAGACCTGAAAGACTTCATGCCCGAATACGAGAGATAATAAAATCCATCTCATACACTATCATCCCCACTGTCTTACAACGATGTACGGCGGTGGGGATGAGTCTTTTAGCAACACTGGCAGAAAGAGACGAAAATATCCGCACAAAGCACTGACA
Organism: uncultured Prevotellaceae bacterium; assembly: GCA_900320845.1. Taxonomy (GTDB): domain Bacteria; phylum Bacteroidota; class Bacteroidia; order Bacteroidales; family Bacteroidaceae; genus Prevotella. The sequence continues at coordinate 32,941 of ONTS01000020.1, forward strand.
ATGCGAAAAAGTCTTACTAACTTTGTGGCAAATTTTTTTATTCACCGCACACCATGAACACCATTCAAGTACTCGACAAGACCTTCCGTCCTTCAATTCCTGAGGCAGAGATCCTCAAGAAAGTAGATGCCGTAGCACAGCGCATCAACCACGACATGGCAGACAAGAACCCCTTGCTGCTGGCAGTCCTTAACGGCTCATTCATCTTCGCCTCCGACCTCATGCGCCGTCTCACCATACCTTGTGAGATATCCTTCGTAAAGCTGGCATCTTACCAAGGAACCACATCGACAGGCACAGTCAGCGAAGTACTGGGCATCAACGAAGACCTCACAGGCAGAACCATCATCATCGTGGAAGACATCATCGAGTCGGGACTCACTATGAAGCGTATGATAGAGTCACTCGGCACCCGTCGTCCCGCTTCCGTACACATCTGCACCCTGCTGCTCAAGCCCGAAAAGCTGGAGACTCCGCTCGACATTGAATATGTAGCCATGGAGATTCCCAACGACTTCATCCTCGGCTACGGCCTCGACTACAACGGACAGGGACGCAACCTCAAAGACATCTACACTCTCGTAAGCGAGTAAGAGACAGGCTCCGAAAGACAACAAGCCCGTCGACAAGAGATAAGTGAAAAAACACTGTCATACAATCATAAAACAAAAATACCATCACCATGAAAAACATCATTCTGTTTGGCGCTCCCGGATCAGGCAAAGGCACACAGAGCGAGCGTCTGATTGAAAAGTATCACCTCAACCACATCTCCACCGGCGACGTGCTGCGTGGCGAGATGCGCAACAACACACCGCTGGGACAGACAGCCAAAGAGTATATCGAGAAAGGACAGTTGGTACCCGACTCACTCATCATCGACATGCTGGCATCGGTCTACGACGCACTTGGCAAGGAACACGCCGGCGTAATCTTCGACGGATTCCCCCGTACCATACCGCAGGCAGAAGCCTTGAAGAAGATGTTGGCAGAACGCGGACACACCATCTATGCCATGATAGCCCTCGACGTTCCGAAAGAAGAACTCGTGAAGCGCCTTATCCTTCGTGGAAAGGAGAGCGGCAGAAGCGATGACAACGAGGAAACCATCAACCAGCGTCTGCAAGTGTACAACGAACAGACAGCACCCCTCATCGACTGGTACAGCAAAGAAAGACTGTACCACCACATCGACGGACTGGGAGACATCAACCGCATCTTCGAGGACATCTGCCTCGTGATGGATAAAGACTAATATCACCTCACAGTGTCCGGCACTTAATAAAGAAAGGTATAGCCACCATGGAATCAAATTTTGTTGATTACGTAAAGATACGTTGTCGCTCCGGCAAAGGCGGTCGCGGCAGTATGCACCTGCGCCACGTGAAGTACAACCCCAACGGAGGTCCCGATGGTGGCGACGGCGGCAATGGGGGTAACGTGTATCTGCGTGGCAACCGTAACTTCTGGACACTGCTGCACCTCAAATACCAACGCCATGTGTATGCCGAGCACGGCGGCAACGGCGGACGGGACAAGCGACACGGCACCAATGGCAAGCACCAATACATTGATGTGCCATGCGGCACGGTGGTGTACAACGCCGAGACAGGAGCCTACGTATGTGACGTGACGAACGACGGACAGGAAGTGCTGCTGCTGAAAGGAGGTAGAGGCGGACTGGGCAACTTCCAGTTTCGCACAGCCACCAACCAGGCACCGCGCTATGCACAGCCTGGCGAGCCACTGCAGGAGATGACAGTGATACTGGAGCTGAAACTTCTTGCCGACGTAGGACTGGTAGGCCTGCCCAATGCCGGCAAGTCGACACTGCTATCAGCAGTGTCGAGTGCCAAACCGAAGATTGCCAACTACCCATTCACGACGCTGGAGCCCTCGCTCGGCATCGTCGAATATCGCGACCAGCAGTCGTTTGTCATGGCAGACATTCCCGGCATCATCGAAGGCGCCAGCGAAGGTAAGGGCCTCGGACTGCGTTTCCTGCGTCATATAGAGCGCAACTCACTGCTCCTCTTCATGGTACCAGCCGAAGCGGAGGACATTGGTAAGGAATATCGCCTGCTGCTTGACGAGCTGCAACACTTCAACCCGGAGCTGCTCGACAAGCAACGCGTGTTGGCAATCACCAAATGCGATCTCATCGACAAGGAACTGGAGGAGATGCTTGCCGACACGCTGCCCGACGACGTGCCACATGTATTCATCTCAGCCATCACCGGCTATGGCATCAACACGCTGAAAGACATACTCTGGGAACAGCTAAACGCCGAGAGCAACAAGCTGAAAGCCATCGTGAGCGAAGACACGCTCGTGCACCGCAACAAAACAATGCCGCATCTCATACAAGAGATGAAAGATGAAGGCGAAGAGGGCGAGATCATCTTCGTCGACATGGAAGACATTGAGGATGAGGAAGAAGATTTCTAAACAAACCAGGCAGCGCAAAGGCTGCCTGGTTTGTTTGTTGTATAGAGTATAGAGGCACACTTTGCGCTCTATTCTTACGCGCGCGTACCTTTTATATATGATGCTACGATTTTTTCGATAAATTGCAACAGTTCTTCTGTGGTATGCGTACGGTTGCGCATGCAATAGCGGGCAGGCTGATCACACAACAGACAGCCGCGCTCTGCCCTACCCACATCGGCACGCGTCATAGGAAGACCATTGCCTCCAATCACATCGATGTCAAAGAGTCTGCCCAATGGGTGGGCATCTTCTATCTCACAGGTCAGCAACTTGACATCGCGCTCGGCAAGGGTCGTGATGAGATATGCCTCGAATCCTGTTATCAAGTCGCGCTCCTCACATAGTATGAGGGTGTGCCCCAACGTCTTGCGCAGTGCCTCCACTGCTGCGCGGGCAACAGTGAGGGAGATATCGTTGCGTTTCTCGCTGCCGGGTATCACTACGGTGAGACACACTAATGTAGCATCGGGATGCGCACTGAGGAGTTGCTGCTGACGCTGACGGCGCTCGTCGCGACTCTGCAGCAGTTGTTCCAAGGTGATAGTCATGGTCGGTGTATTGTGCTTTGTGGCACAAAGGTAGAGCTTTTGGCGCTTATGACAACCACAGCAAGGACAAAAGTGGGCTGTAGGTGCAGAAAAAGGCACACGCTCCAACACTGACAGAGAGTAGGAGCGTGTGAGATTTATGTACGTATTCGGTACTATTATTCGTCGCAGATGTTCATGATGACATCCTGTACCGAACCTTCGCGGTTCATGACGATACCAACCACCTTGTCGCCGAATGGCAGCTGAGCAGGTTTGCCGATGATGCTTTCAGCCTTTTCTTTCAGGCTCTGGATGTCAACGATGTTGAGTCCGGCAGCCTTCAGGCGCTCTGCAATCTCGGGACGACGCGGGTTGACAGCGATACCGTATTCAGTAATGACAACGTCAACAGTGGAACCCGGAGTGATGAGGGTTGTCACCTCGTCAACAACGCATGGTATGCGACCGCGGAGCAATGGGCAAACGATGATGCTCAATGCAGAGTCGGCAGAGGTGTCGGGGTGACCACCGATAGCACCACGGATGATACCGTCGCTACCTACGAGCACGTTGACATTGAACTTGGTGTCCACTTCCAGTGCGGAGAGGATGACGATGTCGAGGTAGTGTGTAGCACTTCCCGGCTCGTCAGCGCTGGCATATTCGCAAGAAGACACTTCCTGGTGCAGGCTGTCGTTCTTGAGAGATTCGGCTGCTACCTTGTCGAACGACTGAACGTCGATAAGGCGCTTGATGAGTCCTTCCTCGTGCATCTTAACCATATGTGCGGTGATGCCGCCCAGTGCGAAGTTGGCTTTGATGCTCTGGTCTATCATGCTCTGACGGATGTACTTGACAGCTGCCAACGAAGCACCGCCGGTACCTGTCTGAATGGAGAAGCCGTCCTTGAAGTATCCACTGTTGATGATAACCTTAGCTGCCTGCTGGGCGAGAAGGATGTCGCGCGGATTCTTACTGTCGCGGATGGCACCCGAAGATATCTTGGAAGAGTCGCCCACGCTGTCAACAACCACAACATAGTCTACGTTGCGCTCGGAAATAGAGGCGGGAGTATTGGGATAGTCTACCAGATCGTCGGTCAGTATCACTACCTTGTCGGCATACTGTGCGTCGGGCAGTGCATAACCGATAGAGCCACAGATACTCTTTGCATTCTCAGAACGTGAGTATCCGCAAGCATTGCCGAGGGGGTCGGCAGAGGAAGCACCGAGGAATGCTACGTCGATGTGGAGGTCGCCGTTGGCAATGGCGCTACCGCGGTTACCGTGTGAACGGAAGATGACGGGTTCCTTCATGAGGCCCTTGCTGATAGCAGCACCGAGCTTTCCACGCAGACCAGAGGTGGAGATGCGTGAGATGACACCGTTCTTGATATGCTCGATGAGTGGCTCGTGAACGTCGATGAGACTTGACGATGCCAGATGCAGGTCTTTGTAACCCATCTCTGCCAACTTGTCGACAACCATGTTGATTACTTTGTCGCCACTGCGGAAGTGATGGTGGAACGAAATGGTCATACCATCCTTCAGTCCTGAGTGCTTGATGGCTTCTTCCAGCGTCATCACCTTTGTGCTGGCGCGTTGGTGTTCATAGCGCGGAGTGACGGTCTTGTTGCCGTTCTGACTGTCGTTATAGACTGTTTTGCCCACTTTTTGTGCGGCAGCGGCTATGAGTTGCTGTCTGTCTTGTAAAGTATTCATGCGAGGTCCTCCTTTCTTAATATGCCTGATGCTATTGCGAGGTCTATGGTACGTTGTGCGCGGAGCACTACAGGACGGTCTACCATCTTACCGTTTACTGCGATAACGCCGCTTCCCTTGGCTTCAGCCTCCTTGATGGCGGCGAGGATGGTCTGTGCCTTTTCAATATCTTTCTGCTTCGGAGCAAATACTTCGTTGACGATTTCAATCTGTCGCGGGTTGATAATAGACTTGCCGTCGAAGCCGAGAGTCTTGATAAGTTCTACCTCCTTGCGGAAGGTTTCCATGTCGTTGAGGTTAGAGTATACGGTGTCGAGAGCATCGATACCTGCAGCGCGTGCAGCCACAACGATGGTCTCACGTGCCAACAGCAACTCGTCGCCGCCGGGAGTACGTTGTGTCTTGAGGTTGGCGCAGTAGTCTTCAGCACCGAGGGCGATACCCATCATGCGCTTTGAGGCTGTGGCAATGGCATAAGCATTGACGATACCCAGTGCGCTCTCGATGGCTGCCATAATCTTTGTGCGGCCTACGCAGCCCAGCTCAGCCTCTACCTTTTCTATCTCACGCTCTACTTCCACCACCTCTTCAGCAGTTTCTGTCTTAGGCATACGAATAACATGTACGCCGGCCTTCACCACAGCTTCCACGTCTTTCTTGCCGTAGGGAGTGTTGAGGGGGTTGATACGTACCACCATCTCCGTGTTGCCGTAGTCGATGGTCTTCAAAGCGTTGTACACTAAGAGTCGGGCAGTGTCTTTTTCTGCCATCGTCACCGAGTCCTCCAGGTCGAGCATAATGCTATCGGGATGATAGATGTAAGCATCCTGCATCATGCCAGGGTTGTTACCCGGTACGAACATCATGGTTCTTCTTAATCGTTGCATGGTATATGTGTTTAATGTCTGTCTGTTTGGTAATTCTGTTTTTACTCTGAAACGGGCCTGATCAGTCTTTCCAGACATCCTTGCCTGTAGCTCTCACTGCTGCCGCTGTCACACGGGCACGGATGGTGCAATCCAGGGCACCCTTGTCAGTGGCTGTTACCAAGGCACGTGTCACGCCCCGCTCTTCGAGTGTCTCCTTGATGACCTTCTTAATCTGCTCGCCAAACTGGTAAGCAACGCTGCTCTCAAGACGGATGTCAAGACCGTCGGCATCAGAAGGTACAATCTGAATCATAATGTCGCCAGACTCCAATGTTCCGGCAAATGCATTTTTCAATTCCATTGTGTATGTTATTTTAGGATGAATATTATCATGTCTACGACAAATACTTGTCCAACATTGTGTATATCTCGACTCCACGCATGCACAGCAAGCATATCGCGCAGGCTTTGGGAGCAGAACACCATGCAAATGTAATGGCTTTCAGTTAGTTTTGCAAATATAAACAAGGGATATTTTCAGCAGAGCAAAACACTCATAAAACACTATACCACAATGCGATATACAACGACGAGGACACAGTAGCACCACGTCCTCGTCGTTACATTTTCATGTTATGTGCGCCTGAAAGGACTCGAACCTTCACGTCGTGAGACACCAGATCCTAAGTCTGGCGCGTCTGCCAATTCCGCCACAAGCGCATAAAGTTGTTGATAATAAGGGGTACATCCCCACTATGTTTTCATTTTTGCCTTGCAAAGGTAAAGATAATTTGACACAGACAACCGACAACAGGTAATTTATTTTATACCGACATCAGATAAGTACATACCAACGTCATCGCAGCAGGCGTTTTATTGTATCTATGCAGAGAGAAGATGCGGACAATATGCTGAATATTGCATACGGTTAGCGTTATCACCACCGCTACTCGTCACATAAAAAAAAAAGTTCCCCTGTCTCACAACAGAGGAACTCACAGTAAAATACTAATTAATGATTATAATGAATGATGTCTTACGGGGCTGACTTTACTGGAACCACTGAGCGCCTCCGGGGCGGCTGCCGCCCACGTAGCCGTAGGGGCGGTTGTTGCTGCTGCTGTTGATTAACACTTTGCCACTGCTGAAGTTCAGAGCGAAGACGGTGGTGGGGCTGTAGCTTTCCGGCGACGACGACCAGTAGTTGCCGCCCGTACCTACGCTGTACAACGTACCATTGTAGTAGTAGCCCATAGCGGGCAGGAAGAAGTAGTCGCTCGTGTCGGAAGGACGGCCAGTCTTGGGAGTGGCGGAAGCGCTTATTTCTCCCTCCTCGGTGATTCCGCTGGAATGACAGGTGGAGCAATTGGTAATGGAAGCATCTGAAGGCTTGCCGGAAATCTTGTTCCATTTCTTCAGCCACAAACCGCCCCGCTGCTTTACGCCGCCGATGCTCCACTCCGTTGTGCCATCGAAGTGGGGATCGCCGCTATAAATGTACCAAGTCAAGGCATTGGCGCAAGGCATGTTCCGCGCACTGCCGCCACTCTGGCAGGCGCTATTGTTGGCACGGTGTGCTGTAGTTCCCCTGATGTCGTTGTACCAACGCAGGGGGTCTTCCTGCTGGCTGCGTGGGTAGGTGGAGTATGCAGTGTTAATGATGGTGGGATAAGTCTCCTGGCCGTACCAGTACCATTTCTGTGCGTCCCACATGTAATACGTGTCGGGGAAGTAGAACACGAACTCGGGCACCTCAACGTTCAACGTATGGCCAATGGTGTAGTATTTGTTCTCAAGGAAATCGCGTGAAGCGATGGTCTTCGTAATCTCCTGCGTGATGCCGTAGTACTCTACGGTGTACGTAATGGTCAGCGCATGCGTGCCGGGCTGGATGACCATGAAAGCACCATTCGTGCGGACGTCCTGAGTAGTAGGAATGGGGAAGTCCTGACCCTTCACACCGTCAAAGTCTTCACCTACTTCCAATGTGGTGATTCTGCCAAGAGGATCGCCACCTGAGTGCTCCAGATGACCTGTATTGAAGCTGAATACGCCATTGATGCCCTTGTCGCTCTCTACCTTGATTTTCTTCAGCTTGCACTTACCGGCAGTCTCAATGTTCGGATCCTTCGGAGCGAAGATCAAGTAGGAGGCACGGTGGTTAAGCTTGAAGCTGTACTCGTTGTTCACAGAACTGCTGACGGAAGTCACCGCTATTAGTGGCAATAGGACTGTTCTGACCAACGTAGAAGACTTCGTAGGTGTTGGCAGTAAGAGTGCCGGGAATGGAGAAGTCGGCGACAGCCTGAACTCCAAGGATGGTGTTATCTACATCCTTGTAAAACAAATTGCCGCTCTTTACCCAAATGTGGTCGCCTTCTGTCCAGT
>ONTS01000001.1 GCA_900320845.1 uncultured Prevotellaceae bacterium
CCAATAAAGGAGAATATAAATTTGTCGGTGCCGAAGGTTATTACTGGACGCGCACCATGTGGCCTAACTCTATTATCCCTGGCCAGACAAATAGTTATACTTTACATGGCGACAGGGAATCATACTATTTGCGTATTACTCCTTACTATGTAACCCTTTCCTGGGATATGCGTGCCAACCGTATCCATGGCATGGTGGGCAACCAGAAACCTGACTGGTATAGGACATTGCCTAAAGCAGAACGGTTGGTAAGTACTGGTTTTATAAATGACCCATGGTTCCAGTAGTCATCCCCAACACCTGCACATTCCATGAAACACACACGATTGACAGTTTTTCTGGCCTTTGTCCTTTCTGCGGGTTCGCTCTCTGCCCAGAAGCCATCGTTTGAGTCGGCTTCACAGGCTGTGCAGCATATGGGAACGGGCTGGAACCTCGGCAACACGCTCGACAGCCACGCCGACGGCATCACCGATGTGACAGCCACCGAGACACTGCGCGGACAGCCCGTCACCACACCCGAACTGATGGAGATGGTGAAGATGGCTGGCTTCAACACCGTGCGCATACCCGTGACATGGTATCCGCATATCGATGTCCAAGGTAATATCGATGTCGCATGGCTGGCACGCGTTCGACAGGTGGTCGACTATGTGTTGGACGAAGGCATGTACTGCATCATCGACCTGCACCACGACACTGGCAAGGAAGATGCCGCCTATCCGAAGAAAGGATGGCTGAAAGCCGACATGGACAACTACACCCTCAACCGCGATCTCTTCGAGTCGATATGGCGACAGGTGGCATCAGCGTTCAGCGACTGCGGAGAACGATTGCTCTTCGAAGGCTATAACGAACTGCTCGACCCTCTGGGTTCGTGGAACTATGCGTCGTACAACGCTGCCGGCAGATACGATGCCGCCATTGCCAGCAGTGCGTACAATGCAGTCAATGCCTATGCCCGCAGCTTCGTGACAGCCGTGAGAAGCACAGGCGGAAACAACGCACAGCGCAACCTCATCGTCAATACCTACGGCGCATGCACCGGCATGGGCACGTGGAGCGACTATCTGACAGAACCTCTGTCACGCATGGAGAAACCCGAAGACAGTGACCATATACTCTTCGGCATTCACGCATACGTGCCCATAGTCAACACCGACACCGAGGGCAATATCCTCGGCAATCGTTCGCTAGAGACCATCGGCTACCTGCTCGACGGTATGATGAGCAACATCAATACCCACCTTAAGGCAAAAGGTGCTCCGGTTATTTTCAGCGAATGGAATACGTCTACCGTTGACCGTTCTCCAACAGACTATGAACTGCGGCGCGAGCATCTGCTGAATTTTGCTGACCTGTTTCTCTCGAAGGTGAAGTCGAACGGTATGTCCGCTTGCTATTGGATGGGTCTGACGGATAAATCATGGCGCAGCCTTCCCGCCTTTCATCAGCCCGATTTGGCAGAAGTGATGTTACGTGCTTGGCATGGCGAGAGTTATTCTCCGGTTCTGCTTACCTCTGCTGACTATTCCACCGAGTACAAGGTTGAATTCAGCAAGCAGTGGGCGGAGTTACAATTAGCTTTCGACGCTGAAGGACTGGAAAGAGAATACACGGGTATAGAAGTTGAACTGAACACCCTTCCCTCCACCAATGGAGGCACCCTCACTCTACGAGCATATTCCACGACAGGCGGTTCCCCCTATCAGAACCTGTCGGACATCAAAACCACCACGACCTCCCAGCCCTTCACCTCAATCAGTTCGACACCTGTGGTCCGGCTTTCCCTTGTATGGCGTTCTGCCGGCAGCTGCACAATAGACATCAAGTGTGTGCATCTTATACGCCCCGATGGTACAAAGGATAGTGTCGTTCCTGTGAATCGTACTCCCGACAAGTGTATGTTAACCATGAGCTCCATCCCGCTCTACGGCAAGTCGAAGGTGGGTGATACCGAATATGCGACGTTGTATTATGGAGAAAAGAATCTGACAGTTCCAGAAGCTGTTACCGCTACAGCCTACAAGGTGGTGAATGGCAATCTGGTTCCAGTGAAGACGTATGCTGCCGGTTCAGTAATACCTGCGGGCACCGGCGTTGTGCTTCACGGTCAGAAGAATAGAACATACAAGTTTTCGATGAGTGACGAAAATGGCGAACAAGCTGTCGGCAATATGCTTCGCGGTTCGGATGATGAGATGCTGACAACAGGTGTCGGAAAGTTTTACAAACTGTCTCAGGACAGTGAAGAAACAGCAGGTTCAATAGGTTTCTACTTCGGTGCAGCCGATGGAGGTGCTTTTCTGAACAAGGCACATAAAGCCTACCTTGTTGTACCCGCCGATGAAGCCAAAGAGAGCGGATATCCTTTTGCGGACAATCTTACCGGAATAAATAATGGCAATCGGTATGACGGTCTCCATGGTAATGATACTTGGTACACATTGGAAGGAATCCCTATGAAGAAGCGCCCATCTGTGAAAGGAATCTATCTGTACAACTCCCAAAAAGTAGTGATACATTAACAAACAGCATCTTGCGACACAAGGCAGGATGATAAACCTTAGAAATAAGTCATTCATTTTATTCATTATTTTGTTATTTTACTGTGAGTTCCTCTGTTGTGAAACAGGGGGACTTTTTTATATTATTGCTAACTGTTACAGTTTATCCGATTTTTCAGTTCGATTGACAATATCCGATACTTTCGCTTTACACTGGGATATGGCTGTACAACGTAAGCCTGTTTGTGTACTGCATGATATAAAGATGTGTACCATAGATAATAGAAGAGGAGAGACTTTCATCTCTCCTCTTTGCTCTTTATAGCTCTATTCTGAATGTTGTTCCTTTGCCAATCTCTGACTGTCTCACGTATATCTTGCCGTGGTGATACTCTTCTACGATGCGTTTGGCGAGCGACAGTCCAAGTCCCCATCCGCGTTTCTTCGTGGTGAAGCCTGGACGGAACACGTTTTTCATATCCTTTTTGGGAATACCTTTTCCCGTGTCGCTAACATCGATAATCACTTTGTTGTTGTTTTTCTCCACATGTAGGGTGATGGTGCCCCCTTCTCCTCCCATGGCGTCGACGGCATTCTTCGACAGATTCTCGATAACCCACTCAAACAGCGAAGCATTGAGCGGCACAACGATGTCTTCTTCGGGCATTTCTGTGCGCATCTCCACCTTGGAAGAGGTGCGACGGTTCATGTAGTCCACCACATGTTGCATCACTTCTTTCAGCGATGTGGGTGTAGGTGTGGGCAAGGAGCCTATCTTGGAGAAGCGTTCGGCTATGAGTTGCAGCCGCTGCACGTCTTTTTCCATCTCCGGCAGCAGCGTATCGTCGGGATAGTTTTCCTTCAGTACCTCCGTCCATGCCATCAGGCTCGATATCGGTGTGCCCAGCTGGTGCGCTGTTTCTTTAGAAAGGCCTACCCATACTTTGTTCTGTTCGGCCCGTTTGGAGGTGAGCAGTGCAAAGATAGCCACCACGACGAATATCATCACCACTCCGAGCTGCACCATTGGGTAGGTTTGCAGTCGTTTGAGCATGACGCTGTCGTCGTAGCATACAATGATGTGGGCCTGTTGTGTTGCGTCGTCGTTGATTTGTATGGGTATAAACTGTCCCGACTTTTTCCATTGCCGCCCCATTTCGGCAGCTATGGCAAGGGTGTCGGTGTTGGCATCGTGCTTGATGTCGATGTTTCGGTAGAACTGTGCATTGCCTTCCTCGTCCATCACGACGATGGGGATGGTGTTGTTGGTGTCTATCACCTTTAGCACCAGGCTCAGGTCGGTGTTTTCGTCGGCGTGGTTTAGTGCGCGCATGGCTTCTGCCCACACCTCCATCTTCACACGTTCCTCCTGGGCAAGGTCGCGGGTGAGGATGTGCGACACTACCAACGACGCCACAGCTATGATGATAGCCATGACGACAAGAAGAATTTTTACTTGGCGTATTCTGTCAGTCCAAACCACGAAGCAAATGTAATCAATAATTGAGGGATATGTGCAGGTTGACGAAAAAAAAGATGTCGGACGACATCAACGTCGTCCGACATCTTGGAGTGTTGTGCCATCACCGAGGTGAGAGGGCTACACATTGTTATAGTTTCACTTTTGCCATTACTTTATTATAGTAGCGCTTGGTTCTTTCTGTTTGCCAACGGTGTCCTCCGTTCCACATGCGGATACCCTTTTCAATGTTGTTTTCGGGGTTGTGGCGGCTCTGAATGATGAGGAACATTTCAGTAGCTTTTTCGGGATTGAGGCGGTCGTTCATGGTGTAGCGCTTGCTTTCGCCGCGGCTTTTCAGAATGATGTTCACCTCGTTGACAGCTGCGGGGCTCATTGCCAGTCTGCCGGCGTAGATGCCGCTACGCATATTGGGGTTGTTGCCGGTCTCTACCAGTGCTATTGCTTCAATGTAGGGCGCCCAGTCTACGTCGCTATCGTTGTCGCCATCGTTGATAACTGTTGCCGACATCAGCGTCGGGAAACACAAAAAGAGGAAGGCCCAAAGAGCCACAGTTTTCACTTTCTTCATGTAATAATTCTTTATGTCCTGAAGCAATGCTCAGCAGTTGCAGTGCATCCGCATTCAACGGATGAAGACTACGCAGAAAAAAAGCGCAGTCGTCAGGACGATTTGCTGTTGCAAAGGTACGCCAAAAACGCCACCCTTGCAAACCAACCCCCGTAACGGCAGGAAAAAGACAACTGCACAAACCAAATGGAAATGTGCAGTAACTGACTGTTATATTTATTGTTAGTCGATAAGGTTAAAGTGTATGGAAGACAGTTTTGGGGAAGAAAAGTTTTTTTTGCTTTGCACAGATTTTGCCATTTTGTGCGAAAGCAGTGCCAACGCTGTCGTCACTTGCTCCTTGCTCAAAACATCTTCCTCACGCGTTGCAGGGCTTCGATGAAGCGGTCCACCTCTTCTTCGGTGTTGTACATGGCAAACGAGGCGCGCACGGTGCCCGGAATGTTGAGGCGTTGCATGAGCGGCTGGGCGCAGTGGTGGCCGGTGCGTACGGCGATGCCCAGACGGTCGAGCAGCGTGCCGATGTCGGAGGGGTGTATGTCGCCCACGTTGAACGACACCACAGCGTCGTGCAGGTTGTTCATCGCTGCGCCGTCTGCGGGCGAAGGTGCCGACAGTGTGCCGCCAGGACCGTATATGTGTATGTCGTCCACCTCGAGCAGGCGGATCATGCAGTAGTCGGTCAGACGACGTTCGTGTGCCACGATGTTGTCGAATCCCACCGATTCCATGTAATCTATGGCTGTGGCGAGCCCGTGTGTGGCAACATAGTCGGGCGTACCAGCCTCAAACTTATACGGCAGCTGCTGGAAGGTAGTCTTCTCAAAGCTCACAGTCTCTATCATCTCGCCGCCGCCTTGGTAGGGTGGCAGGCTGTCGAGCCACTGTTCCTTGCCGTAGAGTACGCCGATGCCTGTAGGCCCGTACATCTTGTGTCCGCTGAAGGCGAAGAAGTCGCAGTCCAGCTGCTGGACGTCGATGGGGAAGTGGGGGGCACTCTGTGCACCGTCGACAAGGATGGGGACTCCGTGTGCATGGGCAATGCGCACACATTCGGCAATGTCGTTCACCGTTCCGAGCACGTTGCTCACATGGCAGAGGCTCACCAGGCGTGTGCGTGGCGAGAAGAGGCTGGCATAGGCTTCCATGTCCATCACGCCGTCGTCGCTCATCGGCACCACCTTCAGGGCTATACCCCTGCGTGCCGCCTGCAACTGCCAGGGCACAATGTTGGAATGGTGCTCCATGGTGGATACGATGACCTCGTCGCCCGCCTCCATGTGGCTGTCGACAAAGGTCGATGCCACCAGGTTGATGGCCTCGGTGGTGCCGCGCGTGAACACTATCTCGTTGGTGCTGCGGGCGTTGACAAACCGTCGTACGGTCTCGCGTGCACTCTCGTGCAGGTCGGTGGCTTGCTGCGACAGGTAGTGTATGCCACGGTGAACGTTAGCGTTGACGTTGAGGTATTCGTCGCGCATGGCGTCGAGCACGCACAGAGGCTTCTGCGTCGTGGCACCGTTGTCAAGATACACCAGCGGATGACCGTACACTTCGCGCGAGAGAATGGGGAAATCGGCACGCAAAGCACGCATGTCTGAGAGAGAAGGATGGACGGATGTCATAAGAGGAACATGATGTTACAGCCGCAAAGGTAAATGTTTCCTCTTTAATTCTTCATTATCAATTGTCAATTATAAATTATTCCTTACCTTTGCCGACGCAAACCATGTATCATCGGCTTAACAACCATTACTCACTACATATATACAGACGAGACAAATGACTGGGAAAGAGCCCGCAGGTGCGGCGCCGTGCGTGCGCATCTATGAAGTGAAGGCTGCCCTTGAACGTTTCTCTCCGTTGCCCCTGCAGGAAGACTACGACAACGCCGGCTTGCAGGTTGGGCTGACAACGGAAGAGGTGTCAGGGGTAGTATTGTGTCTGGACGTTACCGAAGACGTCATCGCCTTTGCCGTAGAGCAGGGGTGCAACACCATCGTGTCGCACCATCCGCTCATCTTCCGTGGACTGAAACATGTCAGCGACGGCAATATGGTAGAGCGTTGCGTGATGCAGGCACTGAAGAACGACATCACCATCCTCTCCATGCACACCAACATGGACAATGCCTATCGTGGCGTAAGCTACACCATGGCAGAGCGTCTGGGCATGAGCGACGTGGCATTTCTGCAACCCAAGGGCAGCACCCAGGCCGAAGGCGGCAGCGGAGTGATAGGTATGCTGCCACAATCAATGAAGGCTGCCGACTTCGTACACCTGCTCAAGGACACTTTCCATGCCGAATGCGTGATGACCAACGCCCTGATGCAGCGCCCCATACGCCGCGTAGCCCTATGCGGAGGCAGCGGAGCCTTCCTCGCCGAAGAAGCCTTGAGACAACAGGCCGACGCATTCGTAACGGGAGAGATGCACTACCACGACTACTTCGGACTGGAACAGCAGATACAACTCTGCATCATAGGCCACTACGAGAGCGAGCAGTACAGCGTGCAACGCCTCGACGAGGTGCTGGCAGAAGCACTGCCCACAGTAAGAAGAGTCATATACCCACACACCACAAACCCCATACTGTATTTCTAAAGGGAGCGAAAAGCAAACTGTCGCTAACCGTTAACATCCGAATTTTTTAATCTTACATATCCTATGGCAAAGAAAGAAACCAAAGAAGCCAAAGAGCTGACCGTAGAGGAGCGCCTGAAAGCCCTTTACCAGTTGCAGACCAACCTGTCTGCCATCGATGAGAAGAAAGCCATCCGCGGCGAACTGCCCCTGGAGGTACAGGACCTGGAAGACGAAATTGCCGGTCTGAATACGCGCATGCAGAAGATTGAAGGCGAGATAGGAGCCATCAACGACGCTGTGCTGCAGAAAAAAGCCGATATCGAGAAGGCCAAGAGCAGCATCACACGCTACAACAAGCAGCTCGACGACGTGAAAAACTCACGCGAGTACGACACACTGACCAAGGAAATCGAATACCAGAAGCTGGAAGTGGAGCTCTGCGAGAAGAAAATACGCGAGGCTGGCACCGTGATTGAAAGCAAAGATAACGAACTGAAGGAAACCAAGGAACTCATTGCCGACCGCGAACAGCACCTCAAAGAGAAAAAGTCAGAGCTCGACGAGATTATGCAAGAGACACGCGAAGACGAAGCCAAGCTGATGAAAAAGGTGGAAGACATCGAGTCGAAGATGGAAGAACGCCTGCTGTTCAGCTTCCACCGCATTCGCCA
The DNA here is from genome assembly GCA_900320845.1 of uncultured Prevotellaceae bacterium. Lineage (GTDB taxonomy): Bacteria > Bacteroidota > Bacteroidia > Bacteroidales > Bacteroidaceae > Prevotella. The sequence goes on from ONTS01000001.1 coordinate 7,816, forward strand.
GAGCGTACGCAACGGTCTCGGTATTGTGTACGTACAGCGCGACGCTTGCGGAGGATGTTTCAACAAGATTCCGCCACAGAGACAACTCGACATCAAGATGCACAAGAAAATTATCGTGTGCGAATACTGCGGACGCATTCTTATCGACCCGGAACTGGCTGGTGTGAAGGCTGTGGCTGCCGCTGAGGAGAAACCCAAGCGCCGCAGAGCTACAAAGACAACACGAGCAACGAAGAAAGACGAAGAATAGTAGACACCATACTTACTCAATCTTCTGAACAACAAAGCGAAGTCCGCACCGGCAGACTTCGCTTTTTAATATGCTACAGGCTGAAGAATGAGGACAGAAGACCATGTGTTGGGTTGACAGAAGGACATATGTCTTTTCAGAGAGAAGGACAAAAGGGTATATATGGGGGAGGTGTGAGGGTGGCGGCGCGTCACTTTTAGTCGGTGGTTGTTGTCCTGTCGGGCAGAGAATACTTCCTATAAGGACAGCTCTTTGGCAACACTCACAAACCAAAGTCGTCGAGATTGGGATGCAAAGTCGTCGACTTGGGTGGATGAAAGTTCCCCAATGGGGAAGCAAATGGATAAGAATCAGAGACCAAAATCAGTGATATTGATTACCAATATCACTGATTTTGCTTTCTGATATGCCTGTTGTTCTCTTTCAGATAGCGTCAATGTTATAGCCTACTGCCTGTTGTTGCCCTTGCGACAGCTCTTATTGCCGTTTGTCGTGACTGTGGCCTACACTGTGACGGCAGATGGATGAGGTGTCAGGATGTCTTGTCTATCTTGAGGCTTACGTCTGCCACGCCCATCAGGGTGTCGGCACTCATGATGTGTCGCAGCGTGATGCGCAGCGTGTCGGCGTCGACAGGATATAGGGGCAGCGGGGCTGTGTAGCTTATGAGCTGCAATCCTTTTCCCTTCATGGCGCCATAGGCGTCGTACACCTGCATGTAGATGGTGTCGGTGTGTTCCGTCGTCGCCGAAGTGTGCTGCTTGACTTCCATGGCAAGCTGTACGAACGGATAGGCGTGGGAGAAACGTACACCTACCCATGCCGTACAGCTGTCGGAAAGGATCTCGGAGGGCAGCATGAAATGGTATGCCTCGCTGCGTGTCCAGCCCTGCAGGTCGACAGGCTCGGTATGAAAGTACACCGTCTGTTGGGTGCATGAGGCAGACAGCAGCACGGTGCACAGACAAATTGCCACCTTATATATATATAGGTGTAGGCGCATGCGGATGGAAAGACTATTGTTTCTTCGCCTTGCGGTATGGCTTTTTCTTTTTCTTCTTCTTGGTGTCGAAGCGTGTGATGCTCTCGTTGGCGAGCAAGTCGACAGGTTTGTCGTCTGTGTTGGCTGCCTTGTCGCCTTGCAGCGTGGTGGGCTTGATGCCTTGGCGGTTCAGTTCAATCACTTTCCAAGCCTGTTGGGCGGTGATGGTTTCCACATTGGTCATGCCGCGTTTCTCGGTAGAGTAGGTGAGCATGGCTGCCAGTGTGTCGGTCTTGACCAGGTAGTATTCGTTGTCTTCCGTTTGCAGTACGATGTCGCGTGGTGGCAGCTTGCGCGAGGCTTCGATGTAGGTGTCTGTCTCGTAGTTGAGGCAGCATTTCAGCTTGGCGCACATGCCGGCGAGTTTCTGCGGGTTGGGCGACAGGTCTTGCAGGCGTGCTACGTTGGTGCCAACGCTGACGAAGTGCTTCATCCATGTGGTGCAGCAGAGTTCTCTTCCGCATGGTCCGGTGCCGCCTATGCGTCCAGCTTCCTGTCGTGCGCCTATCTGTTTCATCTCAATGCGCACGTGGAAGGTGTCGGCGAGCACCTTGATGAGCTGTCGGAAGTCGACACGTTCGTCGGCGATGTAGTAGAAGATGGCTTTGTTGCCATCGCCTTGGTACTCTACGTCGCCTATCTTCATGTCCAGTCCGAGCTCTTTGGCTATCTGCCGGCTGCGTATCATGGTGTCGTGTTCGCGGCTTTTTGCCTCGTAGTATTTCTCCATGTCAACCGGTCGGGCAAGACGATAGATGCGTTTGATGTCCTCTTCGGAGCGTATGTGAGCATGTTTCACTTGCAACTTGACGAGTGCTCCGGTGAGTGTCACTACGCCGATGTCGTGTCCCGGGCTGGCTTCCACTGCCACGATGTCGTCCTTCTTCAGGTCGAGGTGGTAGACGTTGTGGTAGTATCCCTTGCGGGTGTTCTTGAACTGTACTTCTACCAGGTCTGTCGACTCGTTGTTTCCGGGCACGTCGGCCAGGTAGTCGTAGGTGTTGAGTTGCTTATCTTGACGTCCGATGCCACGACGACAGAGTCCGCGGTCGCAGCCGGAGGCTATCTTGAAGTGCATGTCTTTCAGTTCCATAGTGTGTAAGGTGAGTAGTAGTGTTGTATATGTTGTTTATCGTCTTATCAGCATGATGACCTGCATGGCCATGTCGAAGAAGACGATGTGTGTGTTGGTGTTTTGTGCTATGTGTTTGCGGCATGTCTCGAAGAGTTGCGACATGCCGATGATGTTGTGTTCGTTGATGTACGGTGCGAATTTGCACACGAATGCCTCTTCATCGGGGGTGAGGTAGTTGAGCTTCGGCATGTGGAAGTTGTACATGAAGCTCTCCCTTGTGATGCGCAGGAAGTATTTCAGTCTGGCGTCGAGGGCGTCGCGTGTGAGTGTTTTCTGCTCTTCTGCCCATGTCTTGAGCTCTGTCAGCTGTCGTGCGTACGCCATACGCATGAGCTGTTTGAAGGCTTCGAGGTGCTCGGCGTTGTCGTCTTCGGCTGTTATCATCTGCAAGGCGCGTGTCCAACTGCCTGCTGCTATGTGTGCTATGCGTGCTGCGTCGTCGGCAGTGAGGTTGCGTTGAGCAATGAGTGCCTGTGCTATGTCGTCGTCGCTGATGCGTCGCAGCTGTATCTGCTGGCAGCGGCTGCGGATGGTTTCGAGCAACTGCTCGGGGGCTTCGGACACCAACAGGAAGACGGTCTGGGCGGGAGGCTCCTCCAACAGCTTGAGCATCTTGTTGGCGCAGTCGATGTTCATCAGCTCGGGCAGCCAGATGATAGACACCTTATAGCCTCCCTGCGAGGAGAGTAGGGATAGCTTGCGGTTGAGCGAGTTGCTCTCGGCGACGGTGATGACGGCTTTCTTCTGTCCCTCCTTGATGTGTTCTGTCCACTGTGCGGCAGTGAAGTAGGGTCCTTCTTCGAGCATCTGTCGCCACTCGGGGGCAAAGTCTTCGCTCACAGGGGAATAGGCTGCGTTGAACTTGCTGCGTTTGATGGTGGGATAGGTGAAGTGCAGGTCGGGATGCTGCATCTTCTGTATCATCGCCTTGCCCTGTTCGGCGCGGGGACCTTGCTCCAGCAGATGACAGGCGAAGGCCATGGCGAGGGGCATCTTGCCGCAACCTTCCGGTCCGGTGAACAGCATGGCGTGGGGCACCTGCCCTGTTGAGGTCATGTGACGGAGACGTTCCTTGATGGAGACCTGGCCAATTACATCGTTGAAGGTCATGGTAGGATGATGATTGGATGATGATGGATGATGGTGGGGTAGGAGTTGTGCCGCTGTTGTGGCGTCATCTGCCGAGCCATGCTTCGGGGTTGAGCTTGGATGTCTCCTTACGGAGCTGGAACTGCAGGATGTTGTCGGCTCCAACGGTGCCGAGTGGCTGGCGCGTGCTTACCTTCTGTCCCTTGACGACATTGACAGAGCGCAGGTTGCAGTAGACGGAGATGTATGATCCGTGGCGAACCATGACTACCATCTGTCCCTGGAAGCTGAAGACGGCGCTCACTTCGCCTTCGAAGACGCTGCGTGCCTGTGCGCCAGGTTGTCCTTTGATGTTGATACCCTTGTTGTCGAGGGTGACGTTGCGCAGTCCTTCCACGTTGTTTTGTCCGTAGTGGCTCACTATGCTGTAGCTGCCTGTGATGGGCATGGGCAGGCGTCCTCGGTTGCTCTCAAAGCTTCCGCTGATGCGTCGGTCATCCGACGACACCATGGCGCTCTCCTTTGCAGCCTTCTCTGCTGATGCTACGTTGGCTTCGTCGCGTTTTTTGTCGGCCTCAGCCTTGCGCTCTGCTGCCATGCGTTGGGCTTTAGCCTCGCGTGCAGCCTGCTCGCGTGCAGCTTTCTCGGCAGCATCGGCGGCAGCGGCAGCGCGTGCCGCCTCGGCAGCTTCAGCCTCGCGGCGTTTGGCTTCGGCAATGCGTGCTTCGTTCTCCTTGCGCTTGCGTTCCGCCTCGGCACGCTGACGGGCGAGGGCTTCCTCATGTTTCTTCTTCTCGGCAGCGAGGGCCGCGGCGCGTTTGCGGGCCTCCTCGGCGGCGCGTTTGCGGGCTTTCTCCACCTCGATGGCTACCAGACGGTCGATCTGTGCGTTGAGCGAAGCCTGTTTCTTACGCTGTTCGGCGATGACACCCTGTATCTCTTTCTGTTTGTTTTGCAGGTCTTTCACGATGCGTTGCTGCTCGTCTTGCTTCACCTTGAGCTGGTTTTCGGCCTCGCGTCCTTTGGCTATGGCTACGTTTTTGCTGTTGCGTGTGGTGGCGAGCTGCTGGTTTTTCTCGTCTATCTGCTGCTGTTTTTGCTTGATTTGCTGTCCCTGCTTGCGCTGATAGGCGGCGTATTCGCGCATGAACCTCAGGCGTCGATAGGCCTGTGGCAGGCTCTTGGCACTGAAGATGAAGCGCATGCGGTCCTGCAGGTTGCGGTGGGAGCTCATGTATTGCATGGAGCGTATGAAGCGCTTCTGCTTGTCTTTCAGCTCACCTTGCAAGGCATTGCGCTGTGCGGTGAGCTGGCTGATGTCGTTGTTGAGCGTGTTCACCTCCTGCTGGAAACCTTCGATGGCATTGCGCTGGGCTGTAATCTCGCCGTTGATGGTGACGAGGTTTTTCAGTCTCTGTTGCACATCGACCTTGTTTACCTGCAGTTTGCGCTGCTGCTCGTTGATGGTGCGTTGTATCTGTGAGCGCTGATTCTGCAAGCCTTTAATCTCGGGCGTGGTGGGAACGTTGGCCTTACCTCCCGATTTCTTTTTTGTCGAGGTCTTTTTTGTGCTTTTCTTGGCAGGTGCTTTTTTTGCCGTTGATGTCTTGCGTTGCTGTGTGGCAGGCCGTTGTGCCGTCTTTCGCTGTTGGGCGTAGGGCGCAATGGTGATGCTGAGCAGCAGCAACGATATGAGGGTACGTCTTAGCGTCATGGTGTTGGAATGTTATTGTGCAAAGATGGATTGAAACAGTTCGTCGATGTCAACTTCCTCGTAGCGTGAGGAGGGAGTGGTGGGTGCGGAATAGTCGGTTGTGGTGTTGATTTTTCCGAGCTGTATGAGCATGTTTTTAGGTTTGCTTGTCTTGTCGGCGAGGTTGATGTGTACGTTGTGTGTGGTGGGGAAGAGCTTTTTTCCTACGCTGACGAAGTCGGAGTATTGCCATTGCAGGGTGGAGTTGCCCTTCTTTGCGTCGTGGTAGACGACTTCTGTCTGTGTGATTTGTGCTGTTGCGGCATTGGCTTGCCATGTGTAATTCATGTTGCCTGCGCTGTGGCTGATGCTCACCGGCTGCCGGTTGTCGGACGGATGGGGCTGAACGGCAAACTGTTCGATGTTGCTTTCGCCCACGGTGTTGTATCCGGGCAGGAAGAGTTGGTTGCGCAGCAGCGCCTCAAGGGTGTAGAAGGTGAGGCCGTTGCGCGCCATGAACTTCACTTTGTCGTAAGAGGCACGGGCGTATTGCTTGTGAACACGGTCGATGATGAGCACGTCGGCGGGTGTCATCTCGAGCCGTCCCACCTCCATCAGTCCCAGTGCACTGAGCGAGAATCGTATCATCTTGCCCTGTGTGGTCTGCATCTGTGCGCTGACGGGCAACGACTTGCCGTTCATGCTGACGTCGGCTTTGGCGTTGATATGCCGTGAGTAGACGGCATTGTCGGTCACCTTGCGCAGGAAGGTGAGTCCGTTGTCGGCGCTGTTGTCGCCCTTGTTGGTGCTGTCGGTGCTGCCGGTGGTGTGCTTCAGGGTGTTGCACGCTGCCGTGAGGACGAGGAGGAGTGAGACACTGATGAGGTGTCGCACAGAGAAACGTGTGTGTCGGTATCTCATTTTGTGAGGTATTGTTTGCGTTTTATCTTCTTTTTGAGCAGTTTGTTGCCTGCGTCAGTCTGTTCCGCCTGCCTCCACATGTCCACCGCCTTGTCTGTCTGTCCCAGCATGGCGTAGATGTCGCCGGCGTGTTCGAGGTAGATGCCTTTGTCGTTTTCCACCAACTCGAGGGCATGTTCGATGTAGGGACGTGCGTCTTCGTATCTTCCGAGGGTGAAAAGCACCCATGCGTAGGTGTCAAGGTAGGTGGGATTGTCGGGCTCGGCTTTTACGGTCTTGGCGCTCATCGTCTCTGCGCGGTCGAGGTCGGTGCCTTTCTGGCTGAGGTAGTAGGCGTAGTTGTTCAGGCATGGCAGGTGCTCCGGCTGCCAGTGCAGGCAGCTGTCGTAGGCCTGGAAAGCCTTGTCGTCGAGGTGTTTCTCGTGGTAGATGTCGCCCATCATGGCGTAGAAGTCTGCCACAAACTCCTCGTTGCTGTTCTTGTTGATTTGTGTGGTGCCTCTCTGCAGGGCGTCGAGGGCGCGGTCGTGGTCGTTCTTGTTGAAGTAGGCGATGCCGAGGAAGTAGTAGAAAGCCATCTCTTCAGGCGAGTACTGTGTGCCTTCGGTCGACATCTGTATCACTTCGTTGAACTTACCTTCTGCCCATTTGTTCTGTATGGATACGATGCGTGCCCACACATCGGTGGGGTCTTGCATGAGAAGGGTGTCGAGTTGTGCCTGCAGCAAGGTGCTGTCCACCTTGATGTACTGCATGTAGGACGCTATGTAGCGGCGCAGCTCGGTGTTGGTGGGGTCGCTTGCTATTACTTTGTCTGTAAAGGCGAGGATGAGTGTGGAATCTTTGTGCTGGCGCATGTCCTGCATGATGCGCATGTTGAGAATTTTCGTGCGCGTCTCTGTCGATGTCTTCTTGGAGAAGAGCAAGGCCTCTTCCAGCGAGTCGGCTTGTTGCTTCTGCTCACGCTCATTGTAATAGTCGACCATGGATAGCAATGCCTCCTCGTTGTGAGGGTCGTCGTTGAGCACAGAGGTGTAGTAGGTGTAGGCTTCGTCTTGTCTGTCGTGTCCCATGAGCCAGTTTCCAGCCAGCACGGGGAGGTTGTAGTCGTAGGGATGGTCGGCAATGAGCTTCTTCATCTCGTCGAATGCAGCCTGAGGCTTGCCCTGTGCCTCCAGTATGTTCATCTTGTTGAGGGTGTTGTCGAGCTTGCTTCCCTCGATGGCTTCTATGCGGTTGAGAGTGGCAAGGGCTTTGTCGCTGTTGTCGAGCATCTTGTAGAGGTTGAAGAGTACGTCGAGTGTCTGTGTGTCGGACCTCAGGAGCTGGGAAATCTTCTCCATGATGGGCACACATTCTTCATATTTCTCTGCCTGTAGCAGCTGGTTGGCAAAGCTTTGCAGGTAGCGCACGTTGGCAGTGTCGAGTGCGCATGCCTGGCGTATGTAGTCTAACGCCTGCGGCAGTTCGTTCTTGCCATAGTAGTAGTCGTAGAGCAGGTAGTAAACCTCGGCAGCTTGTGGTTGCAGTTGCTGACATTGCTGCATGAGGGCGATGGCTTCGGTGTCGTTGTTGAGCAGCCGTTGGCGCACAGCTTCTATGAAGAGCGCGCGGAAGTGGTCGTCGGGTGTCTCGCCACGCAGCGTGTCGACGGGTGCCGGCAGAAGTGTGTCGGGGGTGTCGGTGAGGAATGTCGGGGGCATGGAGCCCGAAGCAAAGCCGCCGTTGACGCCCATGGCAGCCAACGTGCCCAACAAAAGCAGTGAAAAGATATATGGAAGAATCTTGCGCATGATGCTATATGTGGAGGAAGGGTGTTTTTACTCTCGCTATGTTTGGATTTGTCTGATACTTAAGTTTCTTACTTTTTCCCCGTGTGTCCGTAGCCGCCTTCTCCGCGTTCGGTGTCGTCGAGGCTGTCCGTCGGTTGCCATGTCACCTGCTCGTAGCGTGCCACCACCATCTGAGCGATGCGTTCTCCGGGTTGTATCTCTACTGTTTCTTCTGACAGATTGATGAGTAGGACGCCCACTTCGCCCCGATAGTCGCTGTCGATGGTGCCCGGAGCGTTGAGCACGGTGAGCCCTCTCTTCAGTGCCAGTCCGCTACGGGGGCGCACTTGGGCCTCATATCCTTCGGGAAGGGCTATGCGTATGCCTGTGGGGAAGAGCCGCCGCTCGAGGGGACGCAGGCTGACGGCTTCGGCAATGTCGGCATAGAGGTCCATGCCTGCGCTGCCGGTGGTGGCATAGTGGGGCAGCGGATAAGGGCTGGTGTTTACGATAGGGATAGTAGTCATGGCTGGTTGATTGAAAGGTGTCGGCAGATGATGGGGGGTTATGCCTCGGTAGGTATGGCATGTTGGTATATGCGCAGTTCGAAGAGGGTCACTGCGGCGTAGATGTGCTCCATGATTTCCGCTGTCTGGTGCTCAAAGGCGACCCATGCTTTTTCTTTGAGGAAGAAATAGACGTCGATAGGCAGCCCGGCGTTAGTAGCTTTCAGCTGACGTACCATAAGTGTCTGGTCGTTGAGCACCTCTGGCAGTTGTCGCAGGTAGTCTTCTACATGTTTGCGGAAAACAGTGAGGTTGATGTCGCCTTCCTTGGCCTTCACTGTCGGTCTGAGTGTCTGCAGCTGTCTGACGGTATCTGCGCTGAGCGGGCGTATGGAGTGGAAGTCGATGTAGAACTGTCGGCTCACACGGCGGCCCGGCATCTCCTTCATGCCTTTCCAATTCTGGAATGATTCGTCAACCAATGTCTTCGGCGATACGGTGATGATGGTGTTATCGAAGTTGCGTATCTTCACCGTGGTGAGGGTCATCTCTTCCACTATGCCGTCGGCGTTGGCTTTGGGTACGGTAATCCAGTCGCCTTTGTGCAGCATCTCATTGCTGGTGAGACGTACACCGGCTACCAGACCTTCTATCGTGTCTTTGAAAACAAGCATCAGTATGGCTGAAGCACTGCCCAATCCGATGAGAAGATTGGATGGGCTGCGGTTGATAAGGATGGAGACGATGGTGACGAAGGCGATGAAGATGAGGATAATCTTCAATACTCCGCAGAACGACTGGAAGTATTGCTGTGTGGACGAAGGCCGTTCGTTTTCCAAGAGTTTGAAAGAGTCGATGAAGAGGGTGAGCGTCTTCACCACCATGATGGTGATGTAGATGGCAGTGAGCCTTCTTAGTATCTCTTCTACTAAAGGATATTCGAAGAAAACATGAGGCAGCACCTGCCAGACGACGAGGGCTGGCAGTATGTGGCTTGCCGATATCAGCACACGTTTGTTGAATAAGTGGTGCACCCATTGAGCACTTGTCTTGCGTTCCAGCCTCAGGATGAGAGGCACGAGCACGCGCCGACCGAAGAGATAAGCTCCCCAGGCAAGGAGAATAGTGACAGCCACCAACACAATGTGGCGCACCAGTGCCACGATGTTGCTGTTTAGTCCTATCGTCGTAAGCAGATTCTCTACAAACGTTTTTATCTCGTGCATCAGCGAGCCTGTTGTCTCTGCTATGGGAGCAGGAAGCAAGGTGCCTCCCACGATGCTGTCGGCTGCTTGTACTATAGGGTCTTGGTTCATATAGAGTGTTATTGTTGACGATTATTTAGCTCTTTCTTCTTCTCTCCTTCAATTCTCATACTCCCTGCACAGTGCCATGCACACACGGTTCTGGAAGTGTCGTCCGTCGTTCTGCTTGTTCAGTCCGTTGTTCATGATGGCGAAGCATAGCCAGTGTCCGTTGGCAGCACGACAATAACCTGCCAATGTGCTTACTCCCATCACCGTTCCGGTTTTGGCACGTACGTTACCGCTGGCTGCCGTTCCGTGCATTCGTCCCTTCAGTGTGCCGTCGACACCGGCTATGGGCAGTGCCTCGTACAGCGGTTTGAAGATGTGTGGCTTGCTGTAGGCATAGCGTAGCACTGCCACTTCCAGCTCGGGAGTAAGGTAGTTGTACAACGACAGTCCGCTACCGTCGGCCAAGCGATAATCGGAAGAGGAGAATCCCAGCCTTCTTAACAGTGCAGTCTCTTCCGCTATGGCGTCTTTGGCAGTGGCGCGGTACTCCTTATGGCTGGCGGCGAGCTGGTAGAACAGTACTTCGGCATAGAGATTGTTGCTGTTTTTCAAGCATCGTGCCAGCATGTCGCCCACGGTGTGGAAGCGGGTGGCGAGCAGGGTGGCTCCCGACGGCACCTTTTTGCGTGCATTGGTGTCGCCAATGATGACGATACCTCTGCCTCGCAAGGCATTGACAAAGCTGCTCATCAGGTTGTCGCGGCCGTTGAGCAGCAACGGACTCAGCGTGGGGTTGTCGTCGTCCCAGCACCAACCTTCGCCCCATTGTCTGCCATCTTTCATGGTATCGTCGCCGCAGATGTCGCCGCGGAGGGTGTCGATGCCCAGTGCTACCACAGCATCCACCATGCTACGCAGGTCGTTGTTGTCAAGACGTGGGTCCATACTGCCCTGTATGTAGATGTTGCCGTTGAACGTGCGTAGGCTGTCTTCCTTCTCGCCGTCGTAATACAATCGTGTTTTTATGGGATGGCCGGCGCCCAGTTTGTCGAGGACACTGACGGCGGTGAGCACCTTCATCGTCGATGCGGGTCGCAGCCGGTGGCGTGGATAGCGTATGTAGAGGGTGCTGTCGGCAGTGAGGTCGTACACCATCAGTCCTACTTGCGATGTCTCAAACAGGGGAGCATAGAGCAATTCGTCCAACACCTCCTGCACATTTTGTGGCCAAGGCAGGGAGGAAGAGGGCGGCTCGGCATCCGTCATCATGCTGTCGTCGGGCTCGGCAACGACAACGGGAGGATCGTCGTAAACCGTTACCTGTGCCAGGCAAAAGTGAAAGGAGAATAATAGAAATATGATGGTGAGGAATAGTTGTCTCATTGTTGTCGTGTGATGTATTGTTGTATCACTGCCAGCCAAGTCTTCGGATGGACAGGCTGCAGTGTCAGCAGGCGACCGTCGGCTGTTGTCAGCAGCAGGTAGCGCCACATGCCGTACACCGATTTCTCGTATGTCACCTCCACGATGTCGGTCATGCGCAGCGTTTGCGCCTTGCCGTAGTGTCCGCGTCGGATGGTGAGCACCGTACCCGTCTCTGAACTCTCATCAATGGTATACACCGTGCGCAGCATAAGGTCAGCCTGCCATAGCAAAATGACAAGCAAACCCAGTGACAGGATGATGCTTACCCAAGTGATTTGGGCAAAGAGCCAGATGCATAGGGCAGTCAACACGATGACGATGAGCCACGAACCGAAGGTGGCGCGGCGGCGCGAAACGAGAATACTCATACTTGATGTAGGTGTAATCAAGCTACAAAGATACTGCAAGATGAACGAAATGCCAAAACTACTGAACGTTTTCGTTAAGCCGTACGCATAGCCACGCTCGTTTGAGTTTTGCCATGTCGAGAAAAGGGAAGCGCGAAGCGAGCGTTGTCGTTCTGCCAAAAGCAATGGAGTATGTTTTCTTTGGCTGAGGAAAGATACAACTATTGGAGCACAATGCGTTGTCGGTGCTCCTACGTCCTCACAAGATTGCGCCCGGCATCGATGCGAAGGAAGATGAAGAGCAGGATGGTGAAACCCCACAACGAGCTGCCGCCGTAAGAGAAGAAGGGCAGAGGTATGCCGATGACGGGTGTCATGCCCAACACCATGCCAACGTTGACAAACACGTGAAAGAGGAATATGCCCACTACGCAGTATCCGTAGACGCGTCCGAAGCGCAGTGGTTGCCGTTCCGCCAGTTTAATAAGTCGCAGTATGAGGGCGAGGAACAGCAGCAGCACTATTGTGGCACCCACGAATCCTTCCTCTTCGCCCACGGTGCAGAAGATGAAGTCGGTGTCCTGTTCGGGTACGAATTTCAGCTTGGTCTGCGTGCCATTGAGGAACCCTTTGCCCAGAAATCCTCCTGAGCCAATGGCTATCTGGCTCTGATGCACGTTGTAGCCCGCTCCGGTGGGGTCGTCTTTCAGTCCCAGCAGCACGTTGATGCGTTCGCGCTGGTGAGAACCCATGACGTTGTTAAGCACATGTGAGGAGGAAAAGAAGAAAATGAGCGACCCAATGGTAAAGGCGGTGATGAGCAGGTAGTTGCGATGGCGCGCCGTCATGCCTAAATAGAATGTGTAGGCTATGGTGCCCAGGCTGATGATGAGCTGCACCCACATGACATTGAAGGACAATAGCGTCACCGACAGCAACAGGGCGAAGAGCGGAATGCCTATACTTACGATGAGGATGAGGCGATACAGACGTTCGTTTTTGCTGTAGGTGCGTATGAGGAAAGCCGTAAATACCTGCGCCAGCATAAGAACGAGGAAGGTACCCAGCGACGTCGGCGTGCCACCTATCATCACATCGGCAAAGCGTATGCCTATAATGAAGTATACTATCAGCGCAATGCCTGTGAAAAGTACGCTGCCTGTCATGCCTTCGCGGTAAAACATCAGCAGGAATGAGATGTAAACAAGTGCCGATCCTGTCTCTTTCTGTGCCACGATGAAAAGAATAGGCATCACAATGATAACAGCAGCCTGCAGAAAGTGCTTCGGTTGTCGGAGATCGAAGCCATAGATGTTCATTGTGCGCGCCAATGCCAGCGCCGTGGCGAACTTTGCGAACTCAGCGGGCTGCAATCGCACGGGACCCATCACCAACCACGAGCGCGAACCTTTGATTTCGTGTGGGTTGAAGATTGTAGCGAAGAGCAATAGTAGAAGAAGACCGTATATCACGTAAGCAAACGTGTCGTAAAGTCCGTCATCCAGCAGTAGGATGATGAGTGCCAGCACGATGGATGTGCCTATCCACACTATCTGCATGCCCGAACGGGTGTCAAGACTGAATATGTTGGTGTCGCCAATGGTGTAGCTTGCCCCGCACACGCTGAGCCAGCCGAATACCAGCAGGCTCAGATAGATGGCGATGGTCCAGTAGTCGAGCGACTGGAGTACACCAGGTTGTTTATCGGTTGGATGCACCATAAGCTATTCTGCGATGTTGGAAGGCTGCTGCCGAAGCCCGTGAGCCGGGCGACAGCTTGCCGTTGATGTACTGCTCTATCATCAGTCCCGCCATGGGTACGGCGTAGGTGGCTCCGAATCCGCCGTTCTCCACATAGACGGCGATGGCTATCTTCGGGTTGTCCATCGGTGCGAAGCCCATGAAGATGCTGTGGTCATGTCCGCGGTTTTGTGCTGTTCCTGTCTTTCCGCAGATGATGAGGTCGCTGCGTCCTAAGGCTTTACACGTTCCTCCGAGCACGGCGCCGCGCATGCCGCGCACCACCATGTCGTAGGCAGAGCGCGATGCCTTGGTGTAGTGGCGTGTTATGTATACGGAGTCAAGCGGTTCGTCCTGTATCTTCTTCACGATGTGCGGGGTGATGTAGTATCCTCTGTTGGCGATGGTGGCTCCTAAGTTGGCAATCTGTAATGGAGTGAGGTTTACTTCGCCTTGACCAATGGAGATACTGATGATGGATAGCGGCGACCAGTCCTTCTTGTAGGCGTTGTCGTAGTATTCGGCATTGGGTATGAGTCCTCGTTTCTCTCCCGGAAGGTCGATGCCGAGTTTGTAGCCGAATCCCATGCTCACCATGTAGTCGCGCCATGTGTTCATTGCCACTTGTTGTGTGGCGTACTTTTCGCGGTTGTTGAGCATGTGGTAGAGTCCCCAGCAGAAGTATCCGTTGCACGATGTGCTGATGGCTGGCACCAGACTGATGGGCGATGCGTGTCCGTGGCAGCCCACACGCATGCCTTTATATAGGAATCCTCCTGCGCAAGGGTAAGCCGTTTCGGGCGTGATGATGCCTTCGGTGAGGAACGTCAGCGCCTGCGAGGTCTTGAATGTGGAGCCAGGGGGGTACTGTCCCATGATGGCGCGGTTGAGTAGGGGCTTGTATGCGTTCTGAGCCAGTGCCACATGGTTCTTTCCTCTGTTGCGTCCTACCATGATTCGCGGGTCATAGCTTGGCGACGACACCATGCACAGCACCTCTCCGGTGGCGGGTTCTATGGCTACGATGCTGCCAATCTTGCCCTCCAGCAGCCGTTCGCCCAACGCCTGCAGCTCAATGTCGAGACTTAGGGTGAGATTTTTTCCCGGAACGGGCTTGGTGTCGAGGCTGCCGTTCTTGTAGTGGCCCTGTATTCTGCCGCGGGCGTCGCGCAGCAGGATCTGCATGCCTTTCGTTCCGCGCAGATATGGCTCATACGAGCGTTCTATGCCTTGCTTACCGATGTAGTCGCCCGACTGGTAGTAGCTGTCGGCGGCGATGTCTTCGGGCGATACTTCAGCCACATCGCCCAGCACATGGGCAGCGTAGGGATATTCGTATTGCCGGATGGTGCGCCGTTGGATGTAGAAACCGGGGAAGCGGATGAGCTTCTCCTGGAAGATGCTGAACTCTTCTTCCGACAACTGGGTCATAAACAACTGTTGTGTGTACTTGGAGTAGCCGGGATTTTTGCTCGTGTTCTTGATGTCTTCCATGCGCTTGTCGAACTGTTCCTCAGTGATGTTGAGTGTTCGGCACAGCTCCAAGGTGTCGAGGTGGCCTTCCTGTTCGTTCATCACCACCATGATGTCGTAGGATGGTCGGTTGTACACCAGCAGTCTGCCCTTGCGGTCGGTGATGACGCCGCGCGATGGGAACGCCACTTTTCTGAGAAAGGCGTTGGAGTCGGCGTTGCGTTTGTATCCGTCGCTGGCTATCTGCAGGAAGAAGAGGCGCAGAATGTAGGCTGCGACGATGATGATTGCTGCACCGCCGATGATGTATTTACGTTTCTCCAGTTCGAAATCGCGCTTCATCTTTCTACTTTCTGACGCTCTCTATTGCCATGATGAGTACCAGTGTGAACACCGTGCTGCCCAGTATGCCGCCTATCCACAGTCCCCAGTGGAAGAAGCAGAACGCCTCTATGGTGAAATAGAGTATGCAGAAGACTGCGGTCAGCAGGGAGGCATACAGCAGATAGTTGGCATTGCCCAATATCTTGCGCGAGGGCATGTACGGCTCCTCGTCATCGCGTTGTGAACACAGTGCCAACACTCGCGGACGTATCATGGCAATGGCAGTAAGCGAGAATGCACCTATGCCCGGTGTGTTGGTAAACATGTCGTTCACCAGTCCTATCGCAAAGCCGATGCATGGTAATGCCCACAGTGCCGTGTCGCTGCGTAGCATGAGCAGCGGATAGACGATGAGCATAGGTGTGGCAAAGTGCAACAGGTGTATATGGTTGAGCACCAGTGCCTGCACCAGGCTGATGAGGATGATGACGAGTGTGTGACGTATGTAGGGCATCGGTAACGGCGTTAGGTTGATGTTGGGGGTCGGGCTTACTGCATTTTCTGCAGCCTGATAGAGTCTTGTGCAGCCCTGATGAGTTGCAGTCGTTCTACGGCAGAGCGGTCATCGATGACACACACGTCGCGCAGACGGCCGAAGTCGGTGGACAGCTTCACCTGCAGGCGGTACGACAGTCCGTCGGCAGAGTTCTCAATCTGCGTCACCTTGCCTACGAGTATGCCCGGCGGGAACACTGCCGAGTAGCCGCTGGTGACGATTTCGTCGCCTTTCTTGAACTTGGCGTGACGCGGTATGTCGTCAACGTACGCCACGTCGGCAGCACCGCCTGTCCAATGCAGGTAGCCGAAGTAGCCTCTGTCTACGATGGAGCAGCTGATGTTGCTGCGCACGTTGAGCACGGGCACGACGATACTGTAGTGTTGGGAGGTAAGGTAGACGATGCCCACCACGCCTGTTCCGCATGCCACGCCCATATTGACGCGAACGCCGTCGGCACTTCCCTTATCGAGGGTGATAAGGTTGTCGGGTTTGTTTACAGAGTTGTCCACCACTTTGGCATTGATGAGCCTTATGTGCTCAACATCCCTCGGTAGTCCGCGGACGGAGTCGGGCAGTGTCTTGCGTAGGCTGTGTAGCTGTTGCCGGGCATGACGAAGCTGTTGCTCAAGCTCTATGTTACGACGCGTGAGCAAGGTGTTCACTTCTTCTAAGTAAAAGTATGCTTCTGTCTGTGAGCGCCAGGTGTTCACCTGTCCTGCCAAGGCATTGGCGGAGGTGAACCACACTCCGCCCTGATAGCTGTTGAAACGCACTAACAACACCATGCTGATTACTTCCAAAATGAGGAACACTAACCAGTGGCTGTGCTTGGAGAGAAATGCTATCAGGTTCCGCATAGCACCTCCTTAACTATCGCATCAGGAAGTTGAAGCGGTCAATGTTCTTCAATGCTATGCCAGTACCTTTTGCCACGCTGTGCAATGGGTCTTCGGCGACGTGGAACGGTATGTTGATTTTGCTCGTCAGTCGTCTGTCCAGGCCACGTATGAGGGCTCCGCCACCAGTAAGGTAGATGCCGTTCTTCACGATGTCGGCATACAACTCTGGCGGAGTGTGCTCCAAGGCGGTGAGGATGGCATTCTCAATCTTGGCTATTGTCTTGTCCAGACAGTGCGCTATCTCCTGATAGCATACCGATACGGTAAGCGGCAGGAAGGTGACACGGTTCGGACCGCTTACAACATAGTCTTCAGGACCCTCGTCGCCCAGGTCGGTGAGGGCTGAGCCCACATGTATCTTAATGCGTTCAGCCATGCGTTCGCCTATCTTCATGTTGTGTTGGCGGCTCATGTAGTCCTGAATGTCTGCGGTGAGCTCGTCACCGGCAGTACGTATGGAGTTGTTGGCAACGATACCACCCAGAGAAATGATGGCAATCTCGGTGGTTCCGCCGCCTATGTCTACAATCATGTTACCCTCTGGCGCCTGCACGTCGAGTCCTGCACCGATGGCTGCTGCCATAGGCTCGAAGATGAGGTACACATCGCGACCATTGGCATGCTCGGCACTGTCGCGCACGGCACGCAGTTCCACCTCGGTGCTGCCCGACGGTACACCGATTACCATGCGAAGGCTCGGCGTGAAGATGTGACGTCCGGTGTGAACCTTGCGTATCATGCCGCGTATCATCTGCTCGCAGGCGGAGAAGTCGGCTATCACACCGTCGCGCAACGGACGGATGGTCTTGATGTTGGGGTGCGTCTTGCCGTACATCAGCTTTGCCTCGCCACCCACGGCTATCATTTTCTCGGTGCGACTGTCGAGGGCTACCACCGAAGGCTCGTCAACGACAATCTTGTCGTCGCTGATGATGATGGTGTTGGCGGTGCCGAGGTCCATCGCTATTTCTTGTACGAAAGAAAAGAATCCCATATTGTTAACGTGTTTAGGGTGTTGTCATAGGTGCATAATGGGCTACAAAGTTACAGCTTACTGCGCTCAAAATAAAATTGAAAAACACTTTTTTTTTTACACCAACGACAAAGGGATTTGTAAAAAGGCAGAAAGCCGCCCGCTTTGGGCGTGTCATTAGGGCTAATAGGGCGGGTGTCCGTGTGCTGGCAGGCAACTGTCGGAAAGCGGTAAGCAACAGGCGGACAATGAGTGAGTTGCACGAAGAAGATGATAGTTCTGCGCCAGGCAAGCAAATGGGCTACCCTTGTCTATTCATGTGTGCACCGACATCTGGCTCATGGTGGACTAATACACATGACAACGGCGGCGAAACATCATGCGTTCCGTCGCCGTTGAATGTTGGTAAGGCTTTGAATAGCTTTTGTTTACTCTTCGTTATCGTAATGTAAATATAAATAGCTGCCGTCGTATTGGATGCTAAAGGTTAAGGCTGGGGTGTTATCTGTTTCTTTCGTCACGCCCTCGGCTTTCACGTGCAGCTTTGTGTCGGTGACGTCTACACGCAGGGTGCCGCTGGTGAATTGTTTTTCATCGGTCCAATACTTACCTATATAATCTTTTGTATTGAAAAAGATGCCGCAAAACCAATCTCCGGCGGTTTGGGCAATGGTAAGATCGAGCAGGGCTCCTGTTTTTCCTTCGCCCACTTCAATGTCTATAAGGTAATCTACTGCCTCATCGTCGTAAGCTGCTTTGTCCTTGTACAGCATTATGGAGTAACCCTTGAATTCTTTGTTGTGTACGATGGTAGCATAGTCTGTAGATATCTTTTCACCATTGATAGTGAGGCTATTTTTAGTATTTTTGCCTCCTTTTTCGTCGTCATCGTCGCTGCATGAGGTGAACGAGAGGGTGAAGGCACACAGAACGAAGAGGGTGCCGAGGCTCATGATGAGGCTCTGAAGTCTGAAAGTTTTTTTCATGTCCATGTGTTCTTGAAATTTAAGTTATTTTTGTGTGAATAGTTTCAGTCTCTTGTATAGATATAGTCATAGGCTTCTTCCTCCCTTTTTATCGAGGCGGATGCTGCTCCAGCAGAGGGAGAAACCATCAGCACGATACAGAGGGGAATTACATTGCAAATGTAAAATTTATATTCAATACGTGAAAGAGAAAAGCAATTTTTAGTTCGGTTTTGTATGTTTTATTAAAAAGAGCTACCTTTGTACAACATAATTATGCGAATATGAAAAAATTATTTTTTTTACTATGTGCGGTATTGGTGTCACTTGGTAGCAGTGCTCGCCTGCCCGACTTTCCCGATTTCAGCGATGACAACGGCTATCTGTACAAACTCTTCCGTGACGATGTCACAGGCGATCTCATAGAAGGTCACGACGGCGAAGTGCAGTTCTGGGGTGTCGACCTCAACAAGGAAGGCATGCAGGAACGTTGCGAAATGATGAAAAAGTTTGTCGTGCCTGTCAAGATGACGGGTAAGGACCGCAATGGCAACACTGTCACCATGCGTGTCACCGCCGTGCACGACCACGCCTTCTCTTACTTCCCCAACCTGGAAGAGCTGGCAGTGCCCGAAGGCATCATCTATGTCAATCCCTTTTCACTGAGCGACTGCAAGGCGAAGCGCATCAGCATACCCGCCAGCTGGACGAAGCATATGTACAACTTCAACGGCTACAAAAACCAGTGGGAAAGCATAAAGGTGGCAAAGGCACATCCCGACTACAGCGATGTGAACGGCGTGCTGTTCAACAAGGCCAAGACGGTGCTGGTGAAGTGTCCGCGCTGCTTCAACGGCAAGCTCGTCCTGCCCCCGACGCTGAAGGTCATCGGTGACAATGCTTTCGAGGACGGACAGAACCTCACCAAGGTGGTGCTGCCCGAAGGTGTAGACACGCTCGGCTCCAGTGCGTTCTATCAGAGCACCATCGAGGAGCTCGTCCTGCCCGCATCGTTGAAGGTGATGAAGCACAATGCCCTCAACTACTGCAAGAAACTGCGCATACTGCGCTCGAAGTCGGCTACGCCTCCGCAGGCCATCATCAGAGAAGGCACTCTGGATAGCATGGAGCTGTGGGGCATGGAGCTCGATTCGCTCGTGGTGTACATCCCTAAAGGGTCGCTCGAAGCCTATCGCAATGCCCTGTGGTGGCGCAAGATACAGAACTTTGTGGAGGAATGATACCACCCCGTAGCCTATACTACCGACTGCCGGTAGTGAGTAGTACATCTGGTAAGGATTAGCAATAAGAAAAGTGCTCAAATTGTTGAGCACTTTTTGTGTATATCGTTGCTTAGTCGTGGGGTAATATTCTGTCGGCTGTTGTGTTCCGATGGGCTGAGCTGAGGGGCTATGCCTCAGCTGTTTGCGGCGTTTCTATCGGTCTCATCCACCTTCCTCTGAACAGTCGCAGCAGGAAGAGGGCGCCGCGCAGGGTGAGCTCTATCGCCATGGCCGTCCACACACCCTTCAGTCCGTAGTTGGTGGCGAGCACGGCAGCCATGGTCAGTCGCACCAGCCACATGCTTCCGAGGTTGATGAGGGCCGGACGGAAGGTGTCGCCGGCGCCGACCATCACGCTGTAGGCCACTATCGAGGCGGCAAACATGGGTTCGGCAAATGCCTCAATGCGCAGACAGTCGGCACCGAGGTCGCGGATGGCATCGACGGGAGTCATCAGTCCCATCATCTCCGGGGCGAAGAGGTACATCACCACACCCATGAGTGCCATGATACCCATGCCGGCAAACACCGTCATGCGGGCGAAGGAGCGACACAGGTCAAGTCGTCCGGCACCGATACTCTGACCTATGAGCGTCGTGGCAGCGTCGCCTATGCCGTAGCCGGGCATGTAGCACAGACTCTCGGCGGTGATGGCGAACGTGTTGGCGGCAATGGCGATGTTGCCCAACGGGGCAACAATGATGGTGCTCACCACCTGTGCCGAACTCATAAGGAAATACTGCAACGCCATGGGAGCACTGATGTTGAACGCTTTACGGAGGTACGACGGGGTGTAGACAAAGCGTTCGCGCTCCTTGCGTATGGAGAGGATGGGCGACTGTATGAAAGCCTTCCAGCTCTGGAAGAGCGTCACCACGACAAATGCCGTAGCTGTGCCGATAGCTGCGCCCGTCACACCAAGACCGGCACCCGGCATCGTCACGGTCATGCCCAGCAGGGAAATGTCGCGGGTGGGGAAGATAAATAGGAAGTTGAACACTACGTCGAGCACGCACAGCAATACGCTCATGGTGCTTGCCAGACGCATGTTGCCCTCGCACTTCAGCATCGCCGAGGCGAGATTGTTCATCTGAAAGAAGGGTGCTGCCAGCGAGAAGATGAGGAAGTAGCTACTGGCATCGCCGGCAATGTCGTCTCCGCCACCGAGCCAGTAGGGTAGGGGACGCGCTATGAGGGCTGCCACAAGCATGATGAACAGTCCCATGGCGAAGGCTATGCGTATGCCGTGGCGCACCACCTGTCGTGCCTGCGTGAAGTCGTTGGCACCGATGAAGTGTGCCACCTGCACCGAGAAACCCATTGACACGGCACCAGCCAGTCCGCCGAAGAGCCATGTAGTGCTCTCCACCAGACCTATCGACGCTGAGGCTTCGGCCCCCAGACTACCCACCATGGCCTGGTCGATGAAGAACATCATCACATTGGTAACCTGCGCAAGAATGGCCGGCACGCTCAACTGTGCTATCAAGTTGAGCTTGTCGGCCGTAGTCATGTCCTCATGCTGGCGTATGCGGCTCAGCAAGGCTTCGCTTTTGGCTTTGGAGAAAAGCATGCAGGTGGTGAGTGTGTGTCGCTATAACGCAGAAACGATGTCGGCAACAGACGGATGTCTCAGCGGCGCGGTGCCTTCCAAGCCGGCACGACGGTTCCTGCACGATAGTAGCCCATCAGTGTGATGTCGAACATCAGCGTGCTGTAGGCAGGAACAGCGTCCTGTTTCTCTTTGCCGTAACCCAACTGGTAGGGTATGTACACCTGCCAACGGTCGCCTATGTGCATGTGTTGCAGTGCTGTGGCGAAGCCGTCGATGAGTGCTGACACTGCGAGCTTGGCGGGATACATCGTAGGAAGGTTGTAGTTGCCGAGCCATGTCTCGTCAAACACAAGTCCTTCGGGGTGGGACTTCGAGGGAAGTAGACGTCCTCGGTAGTGCACGTGTACGCTGTCGCTGAACAACGGATAGCCGCTGCCGCTGCCTTCGTTGAGCACGTGGACGATGATGTTGCGCTCGGGAGCGGTGGCAACAGGCTCCTCGAAGGTGTGGTTGCGGATGATTTTCCACGAGGTGTCGCCACCGGCAATGCGCTGTTGCGTAGTGCTGAACAGCTGCTGGTAGTACTCGGTGTTGGTCTTCTCCCAGTTGGCAAACTCCTTGTCTTCCTCATCGTCGTTGCAGGAAACGAAAGTCAGGGCGAAAGCGCAGAGAAACAGCGCAGAGAGATAATAATATGTGTGTTTCATATCAGTGAATAATTACATGTGGATGAATGGAGATGAGAGGTGTTCTGTCTAAACTCCTTTGATTCCAGTGTATTACAATTTTTTCAGCAGCGATGCTATGCTCACCTTGTCTTCGATGATGGCATTGAGTTGGCTGATGGGCACGCGCTCCTGGCGCATGTCATCGCGGTAGCGCAATGTCACGGCGTTGTCGTTCAGCGTGTCGTAGTCTACCGTGATGCAGTAGGGTGTGCCTATAGCATCCTGTCGGCGGTAGCGCTTGCCGATGGTGTCCTTCTCGTCGTACTGACAGTTGAAGTGGAAACGCAGCTCGTTGACAATCTCGCGTGCCTTTTCGGGCAGTCCGTCCTTGCGTACGAGGGGCAGCACTGCCAGCTTGACAGGAGCCAGGGCGGCAGGCAGACGCAGCACGGTGCGGGTCTCGCCACCTTCGAGCTGTTCCTCCTCAAAGGCGTGGCACATGATGCTGAGGAACATACGGTCGACGCCGATGGAGGTTTCGATGACGTAGGGCACGTAGCTCTCGTTGCTCTGCGGATCGAAGTATTTGATGCTCTTGCCTGAGAATTTCTCATGTTGAGAGAGGTCGAAGTCGGTGCGTGAGTGAATGCCTTCTACTTCTTTGAAGCCGAAGGGCATACGGAATTCGATGTCGGTGGCTGCGTTGGCGTAATGAGCCAGCTTTTCGTGGTCGTGGAAGCGGTAGTTGTCGGCGCCGAAACCGAGGTTCTGGTGCCACTTCATGCGCTGTTCCTTCCACTGTTGGAATGCTTCGAGTTCGGTGCCGGGCTTCACGAAGTACTGCATCTCCATCTGTTCGAACTCGCGCATGCGGAAGATGAACTGTCGTGCAACGATTTCGTTGCGGAATGCCTTGCCTATCTGGGCTATACCGAAGGGCAGCTTCATGCGGCCGGTCTTCTGAACGTTGAGATAGTTGACGAAGATGCCCTGTGCTGTCTCGGGACGCAGGTACACCTTCATGGCAGCGTCGGCGGAAGCACCCATCTCGGTGGCGAACATAAGGTTGAACTGTCGTACGTCGGTCCAGTTGCGTGTGCCGCTGATGGGGCATACTATGCCTTCGTCCTCAATGATTTGCTTCAGTTCTGCCAAGTCGTTGTTTTCCAATGCAGCGGTGAAACGCCGGTGGAGGGCTTCCTGCTTCTCCTTGTTGGCAAGGATGCGTGGGTTGGTCTGGCGGAAGAGGGCTTCGTCAAAACTTTCGCCAAAACGCTTGCGTGCCTTGTCTACCTCCTTCTGCATCTTCTCGTCGTACTTCGCCAGCTGGTCTTCTATCAGCACGTCGGCGCGGTAACGTTTCTTTGAGTCGCGGTTGTCGATGAGGGGGTCGTTGAATGCGTCCACATGACCGCTCGCCTTCCACACCGTGGGGTGCATGAAGATGGCGGAGTCGATGCCCACAATATTCTCGTGGAGCAATACCATGGACTTCCACCAGTATTCTTTGATGTTGTTCTTCAACTCAACACCCAGCTGACCGTAGTCGTACACGGCTCCGAGACCGTCGTAGATGTCGCTGCCGGGAAATACGAAGCCATACTCTTTGCAGTGGCTTACTATCTTTTTGAAAACGTCTTCTTGTGCCATTTTATAGGTAGATGGTATAATAATTTGCTGCAAAAGTAAGCTTTTTTGCAGAAACGCAGTTCTTTGTATGAAATAAAAGTGGCAGGCATGGCATAGCGTCTCCCATCGTGTGCAGACACATGGCATACCAATACTGTCTTATCTGTCGTCAGATAAAACGCGCAAAGAAAGATGCCAGACGTTTGACGTGGGGTGCATACCGTCAGTTCAGCAATACGGACGTGCTAAACACACCCCTTAGTGTTTGCTATAGCAACACTAACGCTCGTCACCTCTTGAAATAAATGTCGACGTAGTCGGTGCACTCGTCGCAGGGATTGATCTTCTGCATCAGTCGCCAGTAGCGGCGGCCTTCGTACGACTGAAAGTCGAATGTTCCTTCACGTACACAAGGCTGACCATTGTTGATGTGGTAGATCTTGCTGACGATGGTGCCGGTGAACTTCAGATGGAGGGCATCGACAATCTCTATGGTGCCGTCTATGCGCAGGTAGTCGTCGTTCTCTTTCGAGAGCTGTTCTCCTTTACACTCCAGCACGCCCTCACTGTTGCGCTTGATGTCGCAGTAGCCGAAGTAGTCCCACGATATCCATTGCAGGCTGAGCATGTGGCGGCCGATGACGCGTTGCTCAACGGTCTGTGTACGTGGGGCGGAGCGGCGTACCTTCTTGCGTGTCTGGGCATTGACCCCAATTGTCAATAACAAGATGAGGGTAAGAAGAATAATCTTTTTCATAATGGTGATGGTTAGGGTGAAACGTGCGATGTTCGGGTACTGCAAATGTAGTGGAATTCAGATAAAAGACCAAACTGTTGTTTGCAAAATGAACGAGATGCATTATCTTTGTAGATGTAAATCCAATAAACTCCGAAGAATTATGAAACGACTGTTTGGTATCGTGGTGCTGTTGGCTGTTGCCATGAGCATGCAGGCGCAAGAGGTGCGCCATGAGGTAGAACTGATAACCACCAAGGGTCCAGTGCGTGTGGTGTTGTACAACGAGACACCGAAACACCGCGACAACTTCCTGCGTCTGGTGCGCGAGGGCTTCTACGACGGGGTACTCTTCCATCGCGTCATCAACCGTTTCATGATACAGACAGGCAACGGAGGCACACGCCAGCTGCAACCCGACCAGCCTGTGCCCGACCTGCCCGAGGCATACAAGGTGCCAGCAGAGATATGTTTCCCGCAGCTGTTCCACAAGCGCGGTGCCCTGGCAGCAGCACGCGAGGGAGACAGCGGAAACCCAGAGAGAGCATCGTCGATGAGCGAGTTCTACATCGTCTACGGACGCATCTTCAGCGATGCGCAACTCGATGCTACTCAGGAGCGTGTCAGTAAGGCTACTGGCGGTAAGGCGGTGTTCACGCCAGAAATACGAAAGGTGTACAAAACCATCGGTGGTACGCCTCATCTGGACGGACAGTATACCGTGTTCGGCGAAGTGGTGGAAGGCATGAACGTGGTGGAGGACATCGAGTTTGTGAAGACCGACAGCACCGATAGACCCTTGCAGGAAGTGCGCATACTGAAAGCAAGAGTGGTGAAATAAAAATAATGCAAGTATGAAAAAGATGTTGGTAATAGCGCTTCTTGCCTTCTTTCAGGGGCAGGGGCTTGTTCGTGCACAGTCGAAAGACAGCCTGCGCTATTGCATGTCGTTTGACGAATACAAGGCCGGCAAATGGCAGACGATGACCGATGTTGAGTGTGTCAATGGCGTGAAGCGCAGCAAAAGCTCATACATGTGGTCGAGAGTGTTTCAGACAGCAGATGCACAACAGACGGAAATGTTGAAGAATGACGTGTATGCGGTGATGTACCACGACACACTCTTCATCAACACCGACCGATTGAAATACATGCTGAAGGCTGTCAACAGGCATTATGTGCAGGCATATCCCTATGAGGACGACAAACTTATCTTCGCCGGAATCGGAGGCGATGCAAATAATGCTGCACGCTATGTTGGCGTAGGGGTGTTGTTCGGTATGGTGGGGGTCACTATCGCGATAACAACCGAAAGCAACAGCCCGAGAAGCATGGAAGAACAGGAGTTTCTCTATAAGACAAATGCTGCCGTAGTGTATGGCAACCACCGCAGAATAGACAAGATGGGAGAGAACGAAATGTATCTCCTGCTACATAAGCACAACAAGACACTCCGTGATAAGTTTGCGAAAGTGGTAGAGAAGACCAATCGTTGCTCGGCATTGCACGTGCTGCTCTTCCTCAGTGAGGCAGGATTGGTGAAGTGGTCGCTCCACACCACCACGCCATAGCAGCCGTCAAATTGTTTACGCGCGCGCGTATATTTATATATGGTGTAATAGTGTCTTAATGCTGATGGCAATATGCACCTCCATTACAGATTGTTTATGCTGTCGTGGCAGCCGTTGAGCAGTGATTATGGGTCTCTGTGGAGAGGAGGTCGTGACAGAATAAATACCCATGCAGTGCAATGTCCATTTTTATTTTGTTGGAAAAATAAAGCCGAAATTGTTGTTGGGTAAGAAAAATAGTCGTACTTTTGCAACCCAAAAGCGGCATGTAGAAGATGGCCGCGCTCGCAATACCTTGATAATAACAGCAATAAATATAATAATAAAAAATTAAAACATTATGCCTACAATTTCACAATTGGTAAGAAAAGGCAGAAAGGTGCTTGCAGACAAGAGTAAGTCGCCTGCTCTGGACTCATGTCCTCAGCGTCGTGGCGTCTGCGTTCGTGTCTACACCACAACACCTAAAAAGCCTAATTCGGCAATGCGTAAAGTTGCCCGTGTCCGTCTGACAAATCAGAAAGAAGTTAACTCCTACATCCCCGGTGAAGGTCACAACCTTCAGGAGCACAGCATTGTGCTGGTTCGCGGCGGTCGTGTAAAAGACCTCCCCGGTGTACGTTACCACATCGTTCGCGGAACACTCGATACCGCAGGCGTTGCCAACCGCACACAGCGTCGTTCAAAGTATGGCGCTAAGCGTCCTAAGGCCAAGAAGTAAACCACTACTTCCGAACTAATACCCCGTCAGAGACTCCGAACCGGAGAAGGCGATGAGTTTCTGACTATCATCAATAGAAATTTCGTTTTGCTGGAGAATTGTTGAAATGGTTGAGTAAATGCCCGGGTGCGGGCGTTGAAGACAAAGAGAGACAGCCCCAAGCAGACAACAAACAAGTTAGTAAAAATGAGAAAAGCAAAACCCAAGAAGAGGGTCATTCTGCCCGACCCCGTCTTCAATGAGAAGAAAGTTACAAAGTTTGTCAACCATCTTATGCTGGATGGCAAAAAGACTATCTCCTTCAAGATTTTCTATGACTCTCTGGAGATAGTAAAGAGTAAGATGGCAAGCGAGGAAAAAGCTCCTCTTGACATCTGGAAGCAGGCCTTGGATAACATCACTCCTCAAGTGGAAGTGAAGAGCCGTCGTATCGGTGGTGCTACATTCCAGGTTCCTACTGAAATACGTCCCGACCGCAAAGAGAGCGTATCGATGAAAAACCTCATCGGTTATGCACGCAAACGTAGCGGAAAGAGCATGGCTGAAAAGCTCGCTGCAGAAATCATGGATGCATACAACAACCAGGGTGGTGCCTTCAAGCGTAAGGAAGATATGCACCGTATGGCTGAGGCTAACCGTGCATTCGCACACTTCAGATTCTAATCAGGTCCCGATAAACATTTTATTTATCCCGATAATAAAAACAGGTAATGGCTAAACAAAATCTTAAGCTCACACGCAACATTGGTATCATGGCGCACATCGATGCAGGTAAGACCACGACATCGGAGCGCATACTCTTCTATACAGGTAAAACACATAAAATAGGAGAGGTGCATGATGGTGCTGCTACTATGGACTGGATGGCGCAGGAGCAGGAACGTGGCATTACCATAACATCGGCTGCCACAACATGTCAGTGGAAGTGGCAGAATCAAGACTATAAGATCAACCTCATTGATACTCCGGGACACGTGGACTTCACCGCAGAGGTGGAGCGTTCGCTGCGCGTACTCGATGGTGCTATCGCTACCTACAGTGCTGCCGATGGTGTTCAGCCACAGTCGGAGACGGTATGGAGACAGGCCGACAAGTACAAAGTGCCGCGCATAGGTTACGTCAACAAGATGGATCGCTCGGGAGCCGACTTTTTCGGCACCGTAAGTCAGATGCGCGAGATGCTCGGAGCCAACCCGTGCCCCATACAGGTGCCCATAGGTGCCGAGGAACACTTCAAAGGTCTCGTCGACCTCATCAAGATGAAAGCATACATCTGGCACGACGATGCTAACGGAAGTGAATACGACGTGGAAGATATTCCCGCCGAACTGCAGGACGAGTGTGACGAGTGGCGCGAGAAAATGATAGAGACCGCCGCCAACTACGACGATGAAGTGATGGAACTCTACCTCGAAGGTAAAGAGATCACCGAGGAACAGATCATCGCTGCGTTGCGTAAGGGTACTGTTGCCATGGAGGTAACACCCATGCTTTGCGGGTCATCGTACAAGAACAAAGGCGTGCAGCCCCTATTGGACTACACCTGCGCCTTCCTGCCCTCACCGCTTGACACCGGAGCTATTGTAGGTGAAAATCCGAACACGGAAGAAGAGGAGACACGTGAGCCCTCAGAAGATGCGCCGACAGCAGCATTGGCATTCAAGATTGCCACAGACCCGTACATGGGACGTCTGGTGTTCTTCCGCGTCTACTCAGGAAAGGTTACAGCAGGATCGTATGTCTACAACCCACGCTCAGGAAAGAAAGAACGCATCAGCCGTCTCTTCCAAATGAACTCCAACAAGGAGATTCCCATGGAGAGTATCGACGCCGGCGACATCGGAGCTGGAGTCGGATTCAAAGACATCCACACTGGTGACACCCTCTGCGACGAGCAGAACCCCATTGTGCTTGAGTCGATGACATTCCCCGATACTGTTATCTCCATCGCTGTAGAACCGAAGTCTCAGGCAGACATTGCCAAGCTCGACAACGGACTGGCAAAGTTGGCAGAAGAAGACCCAACCTTCACCGTGCGTACTGACGAGCAGAGTGGACAAACCATTATCTCCGGTATGGGTGAGCTACACCTCGACATCATCATCGACCGTCTGAAGCGCGAGTTCAAGGTGGAATGTAACCAGGGTAAGCCTCAGGTGAACTACAAAGAGGCTATCACCAACGAGGTCAACTTACGCGAGGTGTACAAGAAACAGACTGGTGGACGAGGCAAGTTTGCTGACATTATCGTCAACATCGGACCGAAAGACGAAGACTATACAGAAGACGACCTGCAGTTTATCAATGAAGTGAAGGGTGGTAATATTCCTAAGGAGTTTATCCCCGCCATTCAGAAAGGGTTCAAAGACTGCATGAAGAACGGTATACTGGGCGGCTATCCGCTGACAGGTCTTAAGGTAACCGTTGTGGATGGTTCCTTCCATCCTGTTGACTCCGACCAGTTGTCATTCGAACTTGCTGCCCATGCTGCCTACCGCAATGCGTGCGTCAAGGCGCAACCCGTGCTCATGGAGCCTATCATGAAGGTAGAAGTGGTGACCCCTGAAGAGAATATGGGTGACGTCATAGGCGACCTCAACAAGCGTCGTGGACAGGTAGAAGGCATGGAAGATGCCCGCAGCGGTGCACGCATCGTCAAAGCTAAGGTGCCTCTGGCAGAGATGTTCGGATATGTGACGGCCCTGCGTACCATCACATCGGGTCGCGCTACAAGCTCCATGGAGTACGACCACCACGCTCCGCTGTCTTCTAACATTGCCAAGGCGGTGCTTGAGGAAGTGGGTGGCAGAGCCGACCTGATATAATTAAGATATACATCAGCCGCCGGTGAGCGAATGACTCTTTACCGGCAGCCAATAATAACATTAATATCTAACAACAATGAGTCAGAAAATCAGAATCAAACTGAAGAGCTACGACCACACATTGGTGGACAAGTCAGCTGAGAAAATCGTGAAGGCCGTGAAGGCTACAGGTGCAGAAGTTAGCGGTCCTATCCCTCTTCCTACACACAAGCGTATCTTCACCGTCAACAGAAGTACCTTCGTTAACAAAAAGGCACGTGAACAGTTCCAGCTGTCAGACTACAAGCGTCTGATCGACATCTACAGTTCATCACCCAAGACTGTTGACGCGCTGATGAAACTCGAACTCCCCAGCGGCGTGGAAGTGGAAATCAAGGTGTAGTATAGTTTTTCTATACTGATAGATATTACTGAGGTGTAGCCTATGCAGGTTGTACCTCAGTTGTCTTTTCTACCCGATGGTATCAACATAATGAGGTGCTCTGAGTAGTGAGCGTGCGCAATCGCCGTGGAATGGTTGCCTGCCCGTTCAGAAAAGGTGGATTTAGGATGCCTATTTTCGGCTTATGTTAGCCTTTTTGTAGGTTGTTTAAGTGTTTTTAGTCTATGATTGGTGGATTATTGTCGGCAGTGTGTGAAAATGGAAAAACAAATGATGGCCATAATGGGGTAGTGCATCTTGTGTTTTTAATGGGTAGTCTAATCCGTTGTTGCTCTTAAAAATAATAAAGAAAAGTTTGTGAGAATGAAATAGTTGTCGTACTTTTGCATCCGCTAAAGTGCGTATTGCGCTGGTCTATGAGCCATCAATACACTGACAAAGAGTCACTTAGCCTTCAGTTTGGAAGTAGTTGACGGACTCTTTTTAAGTGCGGATTGTGACCATGGTAAGCGTAGGGCACTTAAAAAGAGAGACAAACAAACAAGTGATTAATAATTTAACTTCAAAACTGAAATGCCAGGATTATTAGGAAAGAAAATCGGAATGATATCCGTTTTCAGTGCCGACGGCAAGAATGTGCCGTGCACTGTTATCGAAGCCGGTCCTTGTGTTGTAACCCAGGTGAAAACCGTTGAGAAAGATGGTTACAAGGCTATTCAATTAGGTTTCGAAGAGGCTAAGGAGAAGAATACTACCAAGGCTCTTCAGGGAATCTTTAAGAAAGCCGGCACAACGCCCAAAAAGCACTTGGCCGAGTTCAAATTTGATCAGGAGTTCAATCTCGGCGACACTATCACCGTTGACATCTTCAACGACAGTCAGTTTGTTGACGTCGTTGGTACCAGTAAAGGTAAGGGTTTCCAGGGTGTCATGAAGCGTCACGGCTTCGGTGGTGTCGGCCAGAGCACTCACGGACAGGACGACCGTGCCCGCAAGCCGGGTTCTATCGGTGCTTGCTCCTATCCCGCCAAGGTGTTCAAGGGCATGCGCATGGGTGGGCACATGGGTACTGACCGTGTGACAACACAAAACCTCAGAGTGTTAAAAGTGATACCTGAGCACAATCTCATCCTCGTGAAGGGTAGTGTGGCAGGTTATAATGGTTCAACCGTAATGATTCAGAAGTAATGGAAATTAACGTATTAAACATCAATGGTCAGGAGACTGGACGCAAGGTTACGTTAAGCGAAGCTGTATTCGGTATCGAACCTAACGACCACGTACTCTATCTCGACGTGAAACAATACCTCGCTGACCAGCGCCAGGGCACTGCCAAGGCAAAGGAACGTAGCGAACATATGGGCTCCACACGTAAGCTGGGTCGTCAGAAAGGTGGCGGCGGCGCACGTCATGGAGATATCAATTCTCCACTGCTCAAGGGTGGTGGTCGTGTATTCGGTCCGCGCCCCAGAGACTACCGCTTCAAACTCAACAAGAAAGTGAAACAGCTGGCTCGTCGTTCAGCCCTCAGTTATAAGGCTCAGGACAATGCTATCCTCGTAGTGGAGGACTTCACCTTCGAACAGCCGAAGACAAAGGAATTTGTTAAGATGACTGAAAATCTGAAGGTAAATGGTAAGAAATTGCTTTTTGTTTTGCCAGAAGTAAATAAAAACGTATATTTGTCGGCTCGCAATTTGCAACGCGCTGAAGTTATGACAGCCGCTACGCTCAACTCCTATAAGGTGATGAACGCTGATGTGCTTGTTATGGCTGAAGGTTCGCTGAGCATCATTGAAAGTCAACTCAACAATCAGTAAGGAGGACGTATCATGGCATATATTATTAAACCTTTGCTCACCGAGAAGATGAACAATCTGACGGAGCGCATCCCCAACCGCTTCGGCTTTGTTGTACGTCCTGAGGCTACCAAGCAGCAAATTAAGAAAGAAATAGAAGGCCTGTACAATGTAGAGGTGGTTGACATCAATACCGCCCGCTACGCAGGCAAGCGCTCTTCACGCTACACACGCTCAGGACTCATCAAGGGTCAGAAGCCAGCCTACAAAAAGGCATACGTGACGTTGAAGGACGGACAAATGATAGATTTTTACAGTAATATTTAGTATAAGACAATGGCAGTACGTAAATTTAAGCCTGTTACCCCAGGCCAAAGACACAAAATTATTGGCACCTTCGAAGATATTACTGCATCTGTGCCAGAGAAGAGCCTCGTAAGAGGAAAACGTTCTACCGGTGGTCGTAACAATTCGGGTAAGATGACAGTCCGCTATTTGGGCGGTGGTCACAAGAGAAAATTCCGTCTCATTGACTTCAAGCGTGAGAAGGACGGCATACCCGCAGTCGTGAAGACCATAGAATACGATCCTAACCGCTCTGCCCGCATAGCACTGCTGTACTATGCAGACGGTGAGAAGCGCTACATCGTAGCTCCCAACGGATTGGAAGTAGGTTCCACTCTGATGTCAGGTGCAGAAGCAGCTCCCGAAATCGGCAACGCTCTGCCGCTCGCCAATATCCCCGTGGGTACCGTGATTCACAACATCGAACTCCGTCCTGGACAAGGAGCATTGCTCGTTCGCTCAGCAGGCAACTTCGCCCAGCTGACCTCTCGTGAAGACAACTATTGTATCGTTAAGCTTCCCTCAGGCGAAACACGTAAGATTCTCTCTGCATGTAAAGCTACTGTGGGCAGCGTAGGCAACTCAGACCACGCACTCGAGCAGTCGGGTAAAGCCGGTCGTAGCCGCTGGCTCGGCAAGCGTCCGCACAACCGTGGCGTCGTGATGAACCCGCACGATCACCCGATGGGTGGCGGTGAAGGACGTCAGAGCGGTGGACACCCGCGTTCACGTAAGGGTCTGTATGCAAAGGGTCTTAAGACGCGCTCACCGAAGAAGCACTCCAACAAGTATATCATCGAGAGAGCAGGTAAAAAGAAATAAGTAAACAATAGAACAGATACAATATGAGTCGTTCATTAAAAAAAGGTCCGTACATCAACGTCTCCCTCGAAAAGAAGGTGCTGGCGATGAATGAGAGCGGCAAGAAAAATGTAGTGAAGACTTGGGCACGTGCCTCAGTGATCTCTCCCGACTTCGTGGGACACACCATCGCTGTGCACAATGGTAACAAGTTCATACCTGTCTATGTCACTGAAAACATGGTAGGCCACAAGCTGGGCGAATTTGCTCCCACACGTAAGTTTGGTGGACATGCCGGTAATAAGAAGTAATAGAAGATAGGCAACACTGAAAAAAGATTTAAACAAATGGGATCAAGAAAACATATTGCGGCTGAAAAGAGAAAAGAAGCCAAGAAGACTTTGTATTTCGCAAAGTTGAACAATGTGCCCTCTTCACCGCGTAAGATGCGATACGTAGTCGACCTGATTCGCGGCATGGAAGTAAACCGTGCACTTGGTGTGCTGCGCTTCTCCAAGAAAGCCGCTGCAGCCAACGTAGAAAAGCTGTTGCGCTCCGCTATCGCTAACTGGGAACAAAAGAATGACCGCAAGGCAGAAGACGGAGAACTTTATGTGTCCAAAATCTTCGTGGATGAAGGCGTGACCATGAAACGTATGCGCCCCGCACCACAAGGTCGTGGTTATAGAATTAGAAAACGTAGCAACCATGTTACGATCTTTGTAGATTCATTAACGAAAGAAAACGAATAAGATATGGGACAGAAAGTTAATCCGATAAGCAACCGTTTGGGTATTATCAGAGGCTGGGACTCCAACTGGTTCGGAGGCAAGAACTTCGGCGACAACCTCGTGGAAGACCAGAAGATTCGCGAATACCTCAACAAACGATTAGAGAACGCCTATCTTTCACGCATCATCATCGAGCGCACCCTGCGTCTCGTTACTATCACCATCTGCACCGCACGTCCAGGTATGGTTATCGGTAAGGGCGGACAGGATGTCGACAAGCTGAAAGAAGAACTAAAAAAGCTCTATAAGAAAGATATACAGCTTAATATCTATGAAGTAAAGAAGCCCGATCTCGATGCCACCATCGTAGCCTCCAATATCGCTCGCCAAATCGAAGGCAAGATGGCATACCGCCGCGCTATTAAGATGGCTATCGCCAACACCATGCGCGCCGGAGCAGAAGGTATCAAGGTGCAAATCTCTGGACGTCTCAACGGTGCCGAAATCGCACGTAGCGAGATGTACAAGGAGGGACGTACACCTCTTCACACCTTCCGCGCAGACATCGATTACAGTCTGGCCGAGGCACTCACCAAGGTCGGTCTGCTGGGTATCAAGGTTTGGATCTGCCGTGGCGAAGTATACGGCGACGTAGACCTCGCTCCGCAATATGTCAACGAGAAGTCTAACAGCCGTGAACGCGGCAACGGACGCTTCGGAAGAGGCAACCGCAGCAGAAGAACCAATAACCGTTAAAATCAAGAGTCATGTTACAACCAAAACGCGTAAGATACAGAAGACCTCAAGATGGACGCGGAAACAAAGGCAATGCCCATCGCGGTACCCAATTGGCTTTTGGCTCCTTCGGCATCAAGACTTTAGAGGCAAAATGGATCGACAGCCGCCAGATAGAAGCTGCGCGTGTAGCTGTCAATCGCAGAATGAACCGTGAGGGACAGGTGTGGATTCGCATCTTCCCCGACAAACCCATCACCCGTAAGCCCGCTGACGTGCGTATGGGTAAAGGTAAGGGTGACCCCGCAGGATGGGTGGCTCCCGTAACACCTGGACGTATATTGTTTGAAGTGGAAGGCGTGAGCTTCGACGTTGCTAAAGAAGCACTCCGTCTGGCAGCTCAGAAACTTCCCGTAAAAACTAAGTTTGTAGTAAGACGAGATTACGATAAAAACGCTTAAGAAGTATGAAAACCTCAGAAATAAAAGAACTGTCACAGCAAGATTTGGTAGAACGTCTGGAGAACGAGACACAGCGCCTTCAGCACATGAAGATCAACCATTCGGTGACCCCTCTGGAGAATCCATCTCAGATAAAAGCCATGCGTCGTAACATCGCCAGAATGAAAACAGAATTGCGCCAGCGCGAAATTAACAAATAAAGATGGAAGCAAGAAACTTAAGAAAACAGCGTCAGGGTGTTGTTATCAGCAACAAGATGGACAAAACCATCGTTATTGCTACCAAGTTCAAGGAGAAGCACCCTATATATGGTAAGTTTGTGCAACACACAAAGAAATACCACGCTCACGACGAAAAGAACGAAGCCAACATCGGCGACACCGTTCTGATAATGGAAACCCGCCCCTTGAGTAAAACCAAGCGTTGGCGTTTAGTGCAAATCATAGAAAAGGCTAAGTAATCATGATACAAGCAGAATCAAGAATCACCGTTTGCGACAACAGCGGAGCCCGCGAAGCCCTGTGCATCCGCGTACTCGGTGGCACACGCCGCCGCTACGCCAGCGTAGGCGACATCATCGTAGTGTCCGTAAAGAATGTCATCCCTTCAGGCGAACTGAAGAAAGGTACGGTGTCAAAAGCCCTCGTGGTACGTACAAAAAAAGAGATACGTCGCGCTGACGGCTCTTACATCCGCTTCGACGACAACGCCTGCGTATTGCTTAATAATGCCGGTGAGCTCAGAGGCAGCCGTATCTTCGGTCCGGTGGCACGTGAACTGCGCGCCGTCAACATGAAGGTAGTGTCCTTAGCTCCCGAAGTGCTCTAACAATTAAAAGGTAAAAGAAATGATTAAGTTACATATTAAAAAAGGGGATACCGTCATCGTCCTTGCAGGAGAAGACAAAGGTAAGACCGGTAAGGTGCTCAAAGTGTACCCCGAGAAGATGCGTGCCATCGTAGAAGGTGTCAACATCGTTTCGAAGAGCACGAAGCCATCGGCACAGAACCCGCAGGGTAACATCGTACGTATGGAAGCTCCCATACACATGTCGAACCTTAGCTTGATAGATCCCAAGAGTGGCAAAGCTACACGTATCGCCATTAAGCGCGAAGAAGGCAAAGCCATCCGTATAGCTAAAAAATCAGGGGAGGAAATAAAATGAGTAGTACAGCACAACTGAAACAAGTGTATAAGGAGCAGATTGCTCCCGCCTTGATGAAGCAGTTCAACTATTCATCTGCTATGCAGGTGCCTCAGTTGAAGAAGATTGTTGTCAATCAAGGTCTCGGCAGCGCCACGCAAGACCGCAAGATTGTGGACGTGGCTGTCAACGAAATCACTACCATCACCGGACAGAAGGCAGTGGCAACCTATTCCAAGAAGGACATCGCCAACTTCAAGCTCCGTAAGAAGATGCCCATCGGTGCCATGGTTACACTGCGTCGCGACCGCATGTACGAATTCCTGGAGAAGCTCGTACGCATCGCTCTGCCACGTATCCGTGACTTCAAAGGTATCGGTAGCAACCTCGACGGAAAGGGCAACTATACCCTCGGTATCGAAGAGCAGATCATCTTCCCCGAAATCAATATCGACAACATCGATCGCATTCAGGGTATGAACATCACCTTCGTCACCACCGCTAAGACCGACGAAGAAGGCTATGCACTGCTCAAGGCATTTGGACTCCCCTTTAAGAACACAAACAATCAGTAAGCAGATATGGCAAAAGAATCAATGAAGGCCCGTGAGGTCAAGCGTGCACACCTCGTAGAACGTTATGCCGAGAAGCGTGCCGAGCTGAAGAAGATCATCGCCCAAGCCAATGCACAGACTGGTGAAGGTGTGGCAGAAGCATACGAGGCCGCCCGCAAGCTGCAGGGCATGCCCAAGAACGCCAACCCCATCCGTCTGCACAACCGCTGCAAGATTACCGGACGTCCCAAAGGCTACATGCGTCAGTTCGGACTGTCGAGAATACAGTTCCGTGAGATGGCATCAGCAGGACTCATCCCCGGAGTGCGCAAGGCAAGCTGGTAAGAGAAACAATTTCAGTTAATAACCTTTAATATTGTCGGGAGAGCCCCGATCAATTAAACATTATGACAGATCCAATAGCAGATTATCTGACGCGGATACGTAACGGTATCCAGGCTCGCCACAGAGTAGTGGAAGTGCCTGCGTCAAACTTGAAGAAAGAGTTGACAAAGATACTCTTCGAAAAGGGATACATCCTGAACTACAAGTTCATCGAAGATGGTCCCCAGGGAACAATCAAGGTCGCGCTCAAGTACGACCCCGTGACAAAAGAAAGCGCCATCAAGTGTCTGAAGCGCATCTCCTCACCCGGTTTGCGTAAGTACACCGGATACAAGGAAATGCCGCGTGTCATCAACGGACTCGGCATCGCCGTGCTGTCCACCTCTCAGGGTGTGATGACAGACAAGGAAGCCAAAGAGCTGAAGATCGGTGGTGAAGTATTATGTTATGTTTATTAATGGAGGAACAGATTATGTCTAGAATAGGAAAATTACCCATCAGCATTCCTTCAGGCGTGACAGTGGAGCAAAAAGACAACACCGTTACCGTGAAAGGACCTAAAGGAGAATTGTCACAGC
The DNA here is from genome assembly GCA_900320845.1 of uncultured Prevotellaceae bacterium. GTDB lineage: Bacteria > Bacteroidota > Bacteroidia > Bacteroidales > Bacteroidaceae > Prevotella. Next base: position 45,048 of record ONTS01000001.1, read on the forward strand.
ATCTCGACCCCTCCATCATCATGAAGGTTGACGAAGGTCAGATCGTCTTCGAGATTGACGAGAATAGTCCTGTCAACTACAAGCAGAAGCAAGCTTTCCACGGTCTGTACCGTTCCCTCATTAATAATATGGTAGTAGGCGTAAGCGAAGGTTTCAAGAAGACCCTTGAGTTGGTCGGCGTCGGTTATCGCGTGTCCAACCAAGGTAACCTCATCGAGTTCGCACTGGGTTACACCCATCCCATCTTCATCCAACTACCCGCAGAAGTGAAGGTAGAGACGAAGTCGGAAAGAAACCAGAACCCCCTTCTGATATTAGAATCATGCGACAAACAATTGTTGGGCCTCATCTGCGCTAAGATACGTTCATTCCGTAAACCTGAACCTTACAAGGGAAAGGGTGTCCTCTTTCAGGGCGAAGTGATACGTAGAAAGTCGGGTAAGACCGCTGCAGCAAAGTAACACATTAATACTACACTGAGATTATGACAACAAAGAAAGTAGAAAGACGTATTAAGATAAAATACAGAATTCGTAAGAATGTGAACGGTACTGCAGAGCGTCCCCGTATGAGCGTGTTCCGCTCCAACAAGCAGATATATGTTCAGATTATCAACGATCTCACCGGCACAACCCTCGTTGCAGCATCCTCACAGGGTATGGAAAAAATGCCTAAGAAGGAGCAGGCAGCGAAAGTTGGTGAACTCATCGCTCAGAAAGCCAAGGAAAATGGTATAGAGAAAGTGGTCTTCGACCGTAACGGATATCTCTACCATGGCAGAGTAAAAGAATTGGCCGACGGCGCCCGTAAAGGAGGACTTAAATTCTAAGTATCATGGCAATGAACAGAGTAAAAATCAACAGTGAGATAGAGTTAAAGGATCGTTTAGTAGCTATCAACCGCGTCACGAAGGTTACCAAAGGTGGACGCACGTTTACCTTTGCAGCCATCGTCGTTGTCGGCGACGGCAAAGGCATCATCGGCTGGGGCTTAGGTAAAGCCGGCGAAGTTACCGCTGCCATCGCGAAAGGTACTGAGGCTGCCAAAAAGAACCTCGTCAAGGTGTCAGTGCTCAAGGGCACTATCCCCCATGAGGTAGAAGCACACTTCGGCGGTGCCCGCGTATTCCTCAAACCCGCATCAGCAGGTACAGGAATGGTTGCCGGTGGTGCCATGCGTGCCGTATTGGAAAGCGCCGGTGTTACCGACGTGCTCGCCAAGTCGAAAGGCTCCTCCAATCCTCACAACCTTGTGAAGGCAACCATCCAAGCTCTGAGTGAAGTACGCGATGCATACACCGTCGCTCACGACCGTGGCATCAGCATGCAAAAAGTGTTTAACGGATAGGAGAACAGTTTATGGCAACTATTAAGATCAAACAAATCAAGAGTAAGATAGGTTATCCCATCGACCAGAAACGTACCCTTACCGCCCTCGGTCTGCGCAAGATCTCGCAGGTGGTAGAACGCGAGGACACTCCCGAAGTGCGTGGGATGATAAGAAAGGTTCATCACTTGGTGACCATAGTTGAATAATCAAAACAACACATAAAGATGAAACTACATAATTTGAAGCCCGCAGAAGGCTCGACGCATTCACGTCGCCGCATTGGTAGAGGAACAGGTTCCGGTCTCGGAGGTACATCTACCCGTGGACATAAAGGTGCAAAGTCACGTTCGGGCTACAGCAGAAAGATAGGTTTCGAAGGCGGTCAGATGCCGTTGCAGCGTCGTGTTCCGAAGGCTGGATTCAAGAACATCAATCACAAGGAGTACTTTGCAGTTAACCTTTCTACCCTTCAGAAGCTTTCCGAAAACCGTGGCTATCAGAAGATAGGTCTTGCCGAACTGCGTGAGGCTGGTCTCGTCAACGGCAAAAAGCAAGTGAAGATACTCGGTCAGGGTAACCTCAGCGCAGCCCTTCAGGTAGAAGCACATGCTGTGTCAAAGACTGCTGAAGAAGCCATCAAGGCTGTAGGTGGAACAATAACACTACTTTAAATTAAGATATGAAGAAGTTTATAGAGGTTTTGAAAAACTGTTGGAAGGTCGAGGATTTAAGACAACGCATCCTCATCACCATCCTCTTTGTAGCAATCTATCGCTTCGGCTCCTTCGTGGTACTGCCGGGCATCGACCCAGCTGGACTGGGCGAATTACAACAACAGACGGAAGGTGGTTTGATGTCGCTGCTCGACATGTTCTCGGGCGGTGCATTCTCCAATGCGTCTATCTTTGCGTTGGGAATCATGCCTTATATTTCGGCCTCTATCGTCATGCAGCTACTCTCTGTGGCAGTGCCCTATTTCCAGAAGATGCAACGTGAGGGCGAGAGCGGACGTAAGAAGATCAACTGGTACACGCGTATCCTTACCGTAGCCATTCTGCTCTTCCAGGCTCCTTCCTATCTCATCAACCTCCGCATGCAGTCGGGCGGTGCCTTGGCACAAGGCATCGACTGGACAGTGTTCATGGTTCCTGCCACCATCATTCTGGCAGCAGGTAGCATGTTCATACTGTGGCTGGGTGAACGCATCACCGACAAAGGCGTCGGCAATGGTATCTCCATCATCATTATGATTGGTATCATCGCCCGTCTGCCTCAGGCATTTGTCCAGGAGGTTACCTCACGCTTCACCGCCATCACAGGTGGTGGACTGGTAATGTTCATTGTCGAGATTCTCATCCTCTTCGCTGTAGTATGCGCCTCCATCGTCCTCGTGCAGGGCGTACGCAAGGTGCCCGTACAGTATGCCAAGCGAGTAATAGGCAACAAGCAGTACGGTGGTGCACGTCAGTACATCCCCCTCAAACTCTTCGCTGCCAACGTCATGCCTATCATCTTTGCACAGGCACTGATGTTCATTCCGCTTGCCATCTTCAACTACTCATCACAGGGTGGAAGCTCGTTCACACGTTCGCTGATGGACCACACCAGCTGGACCTACAACATTATCTTTGCACTGCTCATCATCGCATTCACATACTTCTATACTGCCATTACTCTCAATCCCACACAGATGGCTGAAGACATGAAGCGCAACAACGGCTTTATACCTGGCGTCAAGCCCGGTAAACCGACAGCAGAATACATTGACACCATCATGTCACGTATCACATTGCCCGGCTCGCTGTTCATCGCCTTCATTGCCATCATGCCGGCATTGGCAGGTGTGCTCAACGTGCAACAGGCATTTGCCCAGTTCTTCGGAGGCACATCACTGCTCATCCTCGTGGGTGTGGTACTCGATACCATTCAGCAGATAGAAAGTCATCTCATGATGCGCCACTACGACGGCTTGCTCAACTCAGGCCGCACACGTCCCAACACGCTTTCTGCCTATTGATTTAGGCAGAGGCGTCATTGTGTTTCACGATGGCAGTGTACCTGAAGACCGAGGATGAGATAAACCTTATGCGCCAGGCTGGCGACCTTGTGGGCCGAACCCTCGCCGAAGTGGCACGCCACATCCGACCGGGAGTAACCACCAAGCAACTCGACACCATTGCCGAGACCTACCTGCGCGATCATGGTGCCATACCATCGTTCAAACACTACCCCAACTCGAAGGGAGCGCCCTTCCCGGCAAGCATTTGCACCTCCATTAATGATACCATCGTGCATGGCATCCCCAGCCAGAGTGCTGTCCTCCATGAGGGCGATATCATCTCTGTCGACTGCGGTGCCGAGTTCAACGGCTTTCACGGCGACTCCTGCTACACCTTCGCGGTAGGGCAGGTCAGCGATGACATCCGCCGGTTGATGCTCACCACGCGTCAAGCTCTCGACGAAGGCATCCTTGCCGCTACCGCTGGAGCATATCTTGGCGACATAGGCCACGCCATACAGCAACACTGTGAAGCGCAAGGCTATGGCGTCGTACGCGAGCTCACCGGACACGGTGTCGGCCGCCAACTGCACGAAGAGCCACTGGTGCCCAACTACGGCGCACCCGGCAGAGGACTCATGCTCAAGGAAGGCATGTGCATCGCTATCGAACCGATGATAACACTCGGACAACGCTACATAGAGCTCCTGCCCGACTATTGGACTATCCGCACACGCGACCGACAGGCTGCTGCCCACTACGAACATACCCTCGTCATACGAGAGGGCAGGGCTGACATCCTCACCACATTCCAATACATAGAGCAGGCACCCAAGGCTGACAGTCCGACAGGAGTAACAGCATAACCGAAGAAACCAAACCCACCAAAACCCCACCGCATGGCAAAACAGAATGCAATCGAACAAGACGGCACAATCCTCGAGTCGTTATCCAACGCAATGTTCCGTGTAGAACTCGAAAACGGCGTACCCATCATCGCCCACATCTCCGGTAAGATGCGCATGCACTACATCCGTATCCTCCCCGGCGACAAGGTAAAGATAGAGATGAGTCCGTACGACCTCACCAAGGGCCGCATCGTTTTCCGCTACAAGTGATACGCCGTCGTCGTTCACTCCGACAGCCGCTACCATAGCGGTCGCCACTGCAGCGTGACCGACACGCACCCCAATCCATCGCATTCCACAGCATATCAATGTAAACCCTACATAGCAATGAAGACAAGAGCATCATTAAAGAAACGTACACCCGACTGCCAGATCGTTCGTCGTGAAGGCCGGCTGTTCGTTATCAACAAGAAAAATCCTAAGTACAAGATGCGTCAGGGATAATCCTGCCATCTAGAACCAAACACATTAACTTTTAATCAACACAATGGCAATAAGAATTGTTGGAGTAGATTTGCCCCAGAATAAGCGTGGCGAAATCGCATTGACCTACATCTACGGAATAGGTCGAAGTAGTTCAGCAAAGATATTGGATAAGGCCGGCGTGAGCCGTGACTTGAAAGTCAACGAATGGAATGACGAGCAAGCTGCCAAAATCCGCGAAATCATCGGAGCTGAATACAAAGTAGAAGGTGATCTCCGCAGTGAGGTACAGCTTAACATCAAGCGTCTGATGGACATCGGTTGCTACCGTGGCGTTCGTCATCGTAATGGTCTGCCCGTTCGCGGTCAGAGCACGAAGAACAATGCCCGCACCCGCAAGGGACGTAAGAAGACTGTAGCTAACAAGAAAAAAGCAACTAAGTAAGAAAGGGTAAAGACATGGCAAAGAAACAATCATCATCAAAGAAAAGAAACGTTCGCGTTGACGCAATGGGTCAGCTGCATGTTCACAGCTCTTTCAACAACATCATCGTTTCCCTGGCCAACAGCGAGGGACAGGTCATCTCTTGGTCATCAGCAGGTAAGATGGGTTTCCGTGGTTCTAAGAAGAACACCCCGTATGCTGCACAGATGGCAGCTGAAGACTGCGCCAAGGTTGCTTTCGACCTGGGTCTGCGCAAGGTGAAAGCCTTCGTCAAGGGTCCCGGCAATGGTCGTGAGTCAGCTATCCGTGCCGTCCATGGTGCAGGTATTGAAGTTACCGAGATCATCGACGTTACACCGCTACCGCACAACGGCTGCCGTCCTCCCAAGCGTCGTAGGGTATAACACAAAGGTATGACAAGGCACAGGGCTACGAGGTCCCAGCCGCATAGCCCTGACAACCTTGTTCCAACCAACCATATCACAATTTATAAAAAAGCATTAACTTTTTAAATTATGGCAAGATATATTGGACCGAAATCAAAGATTGCGCGCCGTTTTGGAGAACCCATCTTCGGTGCCGACAAAGTTTTGTCCCGGCGCAACTTCCCCCCGGGACAGCATGGCAACAACCGCCGTCGCAAGCAGTCGGAGTACGCTGTCATGCTGGCAGAGAAGCAGAAAGCCAAGTACACCTACGGCGTCCTCGAGCGTCAGTTCCGCAACATGTTTGAGCACGCATCCAAGGCAGAAGGTATCACCGGTGAGGTGCTCCTGCAGAACCTTGAGAGCCGTCTCGACAATGTAGTCTATCGTCTCGGCATTGCACCTACGCGTGCCGCTGCTCGACAGCTCGTCGGACACAAGCACATCGTGGTTGACGGACAGGTGGTCAACATCCCCTCTTACAGTGTGAAGCCTGGACAGATTGTTGGCGTACGCGAGAAGTCTAAGTCTCTCGAAGTTATCGAAGCATCGCTGGCAGGTTTCAACCACAGTAAGTATCCCTGGATCGAGTGGGACAACAGCAGCCTGAGCGGCAAGTTCCTTCACAAGCCCGAACGCGCTGACATCCCCGAGAATATCAAAGAGCAGTTAATCGTAGAATTGTATTCTAAATAAATCATTAAGTTAATGGCGATATTAGCATTTCAAAAACCCGAACAAGTCATCATGTTGGATGCCACTTCCACGTACGGACGCTTTGAGTTCCGTCCGTTGGAGCCCGGCTTCGGCATCACCATTGGTAATGCCCTGCGCCGCATCCTGCTCTCCTCACTCGAAGGCTATGCCATCAACACTGTCAAGATTGGCGGCGTTGAGCATGAGTTCGCTTCGGTGCCGGGAGTAAAGGAAGATGTCACCAACATCATACTTAATCTCAAGCAAGTGAGATTTAAGCAAACAGTAGAAGAATTCGAGAATGAGAAAGTCAGTATCATGGTTGAGAACTGCACCGAGTTCAAGGCCGGTGATATCAGCAATTATCTGACCGGATTTGAAGTGTTAAATCCCGATTTGGTGATTTGCCATTTAGATGCAAATGCAGTAATGCAGATCGACCTCACCATCAATAAAGGCCGTGGTTACGTACCTGCCGAGGAAAACCGCATTTTCTGCACCGACATCAATGTGCTCCCCATCGATTCTATCTACACCCCAATCCGCAACGTCCGCTACGCTGTTGAGCCCTATCGCGTAGAGCAGAAGACTGACTACGACAAGCTCATCATCGAAGTGACGACGGACGGTTCCATCCACCCGAAGGACGCACTCAACGAGGCTGCAGCCATCCTCATCCAACACCTCTCCCTCTTCGCCGACGAAACCATCACCGTGGAGAACCCCGACGAAGAAGTCAACGAGGAGTTCGACGAAGACGTGCTCCACATGCGTCAGCAGCTTAAGAAAAAGCTTGTCGACATGAACCTCTCCGTGCGCGCCCTCAACTGTCTGAAAGCCGCAAACGTGGAAACACTGGGCGACCTTGTGCAGTACAACAAAAGCGACCTGCTCAAGTTCCGTAATTTCGGAAAGAAATCGCTCACAGAGCTTGATGATTTGCTCAAGAGAATGAATCTGTCGTTTGGAACCGATGTTTCAAAATATAAAATTGTAGAATAACCCATGAGACACAATAAGAAATTCAACCATCTCGGTCGTACTGCATCTCATCGGCAGGCTATGCTCGCGAACATGGCTATCTCGCTGATCATGCACAAAAGAATCACTACGACCCTCGCGAAAGCAAAGGCACTGAAGAAGTATGTCGAACCCCTCATCACACGATGCAAGGACGATAGCACCAACTCACGCCGCGTAGTTTTCTCATACCTCCAGAACAAGGAAGCCATCAAGGAGCTCTTCGGCTCCGTTGCTGAAAAGGTCGGCGACCGTCCCGGCGGATACACACGTATCATCAAGTTAGGCTCACGTCTGGGCGACGCCGCACAGATTTGCTTCATCGAACTCGTCGACTTCGACGAGAACATGGCCAAGACACCGAAGACAGCCAAGCGCACACGTCGCAGCCGCCGTTCGACAACAAAGGCCGCCGAGGAAACAAAAGCCGAGACACCCGTTGCAGAGGAAGCAAAGGCTGAAGAAGTGAAAGCCGATGCTCCCGCCGCTGAGGAAGCAAAAGCCGAAGAGGCTGAAGCACCCGAAGCAGAGGTGAAAGAAACCGAAGCCGAGACCAAAGAGGATACACCGGCAGAGGAAGAAAACAAATAAGCATATACTGCGAAACCTATCCTCAATAGCCCTCAGTGAGACTTGTCTTACTGAGGGCACCTTTTTTAATACCAACTCCGTCCCGGCCTTTCATCCCTTCTTCCGCACACCATCCTGCGCATGAACGAACCATGCTCGCTTAGTAAAAAGCATACATTTTGGTCACCAAAATGTATGCTTTTTGGTCACCAAAAACGATCGTTTTTGTTTTTTCATTGGGGCTTGTTCATGAAGCAAGTGAGTCTGTATATGACTGGTTGTGAGGAGAAATTGAACGGAGAAGTTACCTGAAAGCTGCATCAAGTGTGCAGTTTGCCGTCCAGTTTCCGCTTTTATGTCTCATAATGGGGTCAATAGTGTCACCTTTCCTCAGTCTGACAACACTGACATCCTGTAGCCCCTGTTTGTTAAAAAAAACTAAAAGTAACATATGTTACGATGCAGTTTATTCCTAGTCGGTACTTTTGAAGTAAAAAATGAAAGACCTCATTAATCTTCGTTAATCCGAATGCAGATTCAGGCCTGTTCGGACTATGCCGGACTATAGTTTTTATCGATACTATTAATACTATGAAATACCATGGTCCTAATATATATACGATACTTCCTATAACCCCTTCCACTCGTAAACTCATCAACAAACCCTAACGATATGAAAAATAATGATAACACTACAGATTTCTGCCGCATGTCTGTCGATACTGAAATGACGGACATACTGCGGCCTTATGTGCGTCCCGAGTTACAAGTCATAGACACAGAGGTGTGTTTATTCTCTTTGATGGCCTCTGGTACGGATACCTCCGGCGGTGCCGGCGGCGACGGTCATAGCGACGGAGAGTTCGAAGATCCTGGCAAGGGCTTCGACTTTGAGGATGATGACGATGACACGGGGACCAATCCCTTCAACACGATGAAGGGCGGAAGCGCCTGGAGGGAAATCAGACACTAAGCGTTCATGTTCCCGCTAGACACAGACAATACACAAACACTATACCATATTATGAAAGCAATGAACAGCCTACACAAAATGTTACGCCACCGCATGCTGCGTTTTCTTTTTCTGACAGTAGCGGTAATTGTATTTTCGTCCTGTGCGGACGACTTGTACGAGGACGGGGACCCGCGGAATCTGTTAGACTTCAGCGACTATCCCACACGCTTCTCTTCGGGTACACCCGAAGACAGTCCCAGTGGCTCACCGCGAAAAATTTCCACCGACTACAACATGAAATACTGGTGGACGTTCGGTGACAAGGTCTGGGTAAAGGTCGGTAACGGGTTTATAAAAAGCGACACCTCCGACATTCCCGATCCTGTTGCAGGCGCGTCTCTGGTGCATGATGCCAACTTCTACTTCCTGAAAAAACTTACAGAGGACAAGTATGAGGTGCGTTACACGGGCAACGGAGGAGTCAACGGATTGCGTGCCGACTCTGTGCATATCACTCCCGTGCAGTGGCAGACTGCACTCGGTGCGGGCCATGTGGGCAAGTATGGCGACTGCGGTGTTGCGACAGCCACACGTAAGGATGACGGAAACTATACGTTCAACCTTAACCACAAGGCCTCGTTCCTGCTGTTTACACCGCGCATTATCAATACGGGTAACAAACTACAGATGCGCAGCATCAAAATTACCAAACTCAACAACTCGTCCGGTGATTCCGCACTCTGCGGCTCCTACTACTTTGATGCCGACGGGCTGCATACGGGTACTGCCATGAAGAATGCTGGAAAGAGCATCACACTCAACCTTTTTAAAACCAATGCCCTCGGAAAAGAAGAATGTCCGTTTGCGCTTTATAATGAAAAGAGCATTGACAGCGCTCTATATATGGTGTTGCAGCCAGGCAAACACAAACTGCAGATAGAATACGAACTGAAACCAAAGAAGATGCAGTTGGTGAGACACAACAAGTCCACTAACAAATACGAATACACCTATCCCGATACGATAACGTGGAAAGAAAAGAGAGAACTGAAATCCACTGCTCACACTTTCACCCCAAACGGATTTACCAAAGTAGCACACAAGTTTGGAAACCACTACCGCATACCCTATACCTATTACCAGTGGGGAGCTATGTCTTGGTTCTGGGCCCCTATAGGTGCCTATTCTCGTTCTAATGATGGAGTTACCTATCCCACTAATTCTGACCCTGCAGACGCTGCTAATTACGAAAAGAAAGGTGCCCCAATGGCATGGTCTGTCATAAATACTGATGGTATATTGGATCCCTCTGATCCTGTTTGGTTTAGTCGTGACCATGCAACGATATGGTGGGGATCGGAATTTATCTGGGAGGAACTTGAAAAAGACAGAGAAAAAGTGTATGAACCAAAATATGGACAAATGGGAACGAATGAATATGGTAATACAATACATCCTGGACGTTCTATTGCATGGATGCCTTCTGCCAATGAAATGACCTATTACCTGAAATATGGTGATATTCACAGAGACAATACCACGCTTTGGTCCATAGACAGTTATACTGGTGAAAATGTACTTTGGTGGGGTTATGGTGAGTGGGGTGCTAGAGTGACGGAAACTGTTCGTTTCCCAGGCTATGACAATGATGAGACGATGTGCCGCGGCGGCATCTGGATAAAGAAGAAGGCGGTTATCGAAGCTGAAGGACATCCGTTCAGCAACGAAAAGGCTGCCTGGCAGATTAACGGACAGAACATCAACCTGCGTGAACAGTCGCCTGGCAGTAACTATATGTTCCGACTTTATAACGAGGATGCACAGGTGCCTGCTGCTGAAGCAGCCGCCGGAGCAGTAGCCAGTGTAAAGTACGGCATTCCCGCTGATACTACCAAATACTTCTTCCTGCCGTTGTTAGGATATATGCACAATGTGGCGAACAGTCCAGGAAGAAATACAAATGGTAAGGATTGCAGCCAGAACAAGGCACAATACAAATTTGTCGGTGCCGAGGGCTACTACTGGACACGCACACCATGGCCGAATGTTTATTTTCCCGGAGAAGAGAGTAAGGTGCCCTCCAGTTATCAGATGCACGGCAAGCGCGAAAGTTACTATCTGCGTATCACCCCCTACTACGTTTCACTCGGATGGGACATCAAAAACAACCGCATTCACGGATTCGTAGGTAACGAAAGGCTCATCAAGACAATGGAAGAGAACAATGGTACGGAAGTGGTAGTACCGTGGTTCCAGTAACTTTAAAAATCATGAAGTACAAACGTTTTTTTTTCTGCCTATCTCTGTTGGTGTCCGCATTTGGACTGTCTGCGCAGGAGACGGCTTTTGAGACAGCAACTTCTGCAGTATCGCACATGGGTATCGGCTGGAACCTGGGCAACACGCTCGACAGCCATGCCACCGGAGTTACTGATGTGACACAGACTGAGACGCTGCGCGGCCAGTCCGTCACCACACCCGAACTGATGGAGATGCTCAAGATGGCGGGCTTTAACACTGTTCGCATCCCCGTGACTTGGTATCCTCATCTGGACAGCGACGGCAACATCGACGCTGCATGGCTTTCCCGCATACGCGAAGTGGCCGACTATGTTCTCAACGAAGGCATGTACTGCATCATCAACCTCCATCACGACACCGGCAAGAGCGATGCCTCTGCCCCTGGCAAGGCGTGGCTGAAGGCAGACATGGAGAACTACACTGGCAACAAAGCCCGCTTCGAGCATATATGGACGCAGATAGCGTCTGCATTCAACGACTGCGGCGAACGTCTGCTGTTTGAAGGCTACAACGAACTGCTCGACCCTCTGGGTTCGTTCAACTATGCCTCGTATAATGCCGACGGCAAATACGACGCCTCGATGGCTTCTTCTGCCTACGATGCGGTGAACGCCTACGCCCGCAGTTTTGTTCAGGCTGTGCGCAGCACAGGCGGGAACAACGCCCATCGTAACCTCATCGTCAACACGTACGGTGCCTGTCCCGGTCTTGGCACATGGAGCGACTACCTGACAGAACCGCTCTCAAGGATGCAGAAACCCGAGGATAGCGACCACATCCTCTTCGGCATACACGCCTACGTGCCCATTGTCAACACCGACACCGACGGCAACATCCTCGGCAACCGCTCTCTGGAAACAATCGGCTACCTTCTTGACGAAATGACGGACAACCTGAACAGACACCTCAAGTCCAAAGGCGCCCCTGTGATTGTGTGCGAATGGAACACGTCGAACGTGGACCGCTCTCCCAACGACTACGACAGCCGTCGTGATCACCTGCTTGACTTTACAGAACTTTTTCTCAATAAGGTCAAGTCGAACGGCATGGCCGCCTTCCACTGGATGGGTTTGACAGACAAGTCGTGGCGCAGTCTTCCCGCCTTCCATCAGGAAGACCTGACAAGATGTATCCTCACGTCTTGGCACGGCAGCAGCTATGAGCCTGTGCTGCTCACCTCTGACGACTATATGATGGAAGAACATGTGACATTTACCAAACAATGGGGTGAACTCCAGCTTGCGTTCGATCCCGCAGGTTTGGAAAAAGAATATACCGGTTTGGAACTTGAACTCAGTTCTCCTCCTGTAACGAACGGCGGAACCCTTTCGTTCAGGTCCTACTCTACGACAGGCACATCTCCCTACCAGAACCTGTCCAATATTACCGGATCTGTCACGGTGCAGCCTTTCAGCGCGATTTCCACAACTCCCGTTGTTCGCGTGAGCGTCGTATGGCGTTCGTCAGGCAGCAGCACGATGGACGTCCGTAAGGTAAGACTCCTCAAGAGTGACGGCACCAAAGTAGAGGTTACCCCGGTGAACCGTACCCCTGACAAGTGCACGATGGACATCAGTTCCGTTCCGCGCTACGGCAAGGCCAAAGTCGGTTCCTCAGGTTATGCGACACTTTACTATGGCGAAAAGAACCTTGTTGTGCCTTCCGCCATCACTGCCACTGCCTATAAGGTGGAGAACGGCCTTCTGACGGCAGTGAAGACCTATCCTTCAGGCGCAGTCATCCCGTCCGGCACCGGTGTGGTGCTGACTGGAGAGACAGACAGGACATACAAGTTCTCACAGACGGATGCAGACGGCGAGGCAGCCACCGGCAACATGTTGCGCGGCTCTGACGAAGAGATGCTTACGACCGGCGGTGGAAAGTATTATAAGTTGTCCCTGGACAGCAGCGGCAGTACGGGTTCCATAGGCTTCTACTATGGTGCCGGCGGTGGCGGGGCATTCCTCAACCAGGCCCACAAGGCCTATCTTGTTGTTCAGGAAGCAGATGCAAAAGCCGAAGGCTATAAGTTTGAGGACTCAACAGGTATTGATGACGGAACGATTATTCCTTCCATGACCGGCAACGGACAGTGGTACACCGTGGAAGGTGTGCAGCTCAAAGGCCGTCCCACTGTCAAGGGTGTATACATCCATAACGGCAGGAAGGTGATTATCCGATAAAACATGCTGAAACACATTCATTTTTTATTTACCTACTATTTTTGTTCCCTCGTGTCGTGAGACAGCGGGGGATTTTTAATCGAATGATTTCAAAGGCTGCTTTCAGGCAAGGCAATAAACACAAGAATGTCTTTTTCATTTTCCTTACTTTGGCCCTCCCCCGAGGGAGATATATAGGCGAGACTTGAAAGCATGCGGAGGACAAAGGGGGAAGCACGGGCATTGTCTTCAAGGTCAAAAGCCTTACACCTCTCCGTTTCGAGGTAAGCGCTTTTTTGTGGTTTTCTCCATGATTATGACAGGAAAGCCCTATCTTTGCGGCAAACCTAACAGTAAAATAAACAGTTAACGATGCATACAATGAAACTCAACACACTTTTTGCGTTTTTTTTCTTGCAGCTGCTGGCAATGACGGCGTCTGCACAGTCTGTCACTACCGATGACTTCCGTCTGCGGGAGTTGACATTTGAAGAACCCTGTGGCAGCTTCCACAACTATCAGTCTATGTATAAAGTGGAATGCGACTACCCAATGGATGCGGAACCGGCGGCAGAGGCCATCCGGCATTGGATTAACCAGACAGCCAACTACTGGAACAAAGGACTGTACGAAGGCGATATGCTGCAGCCGATGCAGCTCTTCCAGCACTATATGGAGCATTTCAAGGCAGAAAACTCCAGCGAAAAGATTGAACGCCACATGGTGGAAGAAAGTGGAAAGACCTCCGAGAAAATTGACTGGAACGAAAACAATGAACCTACATGGCTCACCACTTTCACCTATAAGAAGGAATATGGCTCACCCTACATCATCTCTTACAGTTTTGCATGGTTCGGCTATTTCGTAGGCAATGCCACGTCAAATGCCACCAAGGTGGACGCCACCTTCTCACGGCTCGACGGCCGACAGCTGTCATGGGAGATGTTCACCTCCAAGGATGCCGTATGCGACATGGTACGGAATGCACTGAAGGAAAAGTATGGCAGCAGCGCCGACCTGTACGGCAACGGAATCCCCGATCCGAAAGCACCCCTCTTCCTCGGTGACGGTGTACGCTTTGACTATGGCAACTACAGTGTGGCACAGGCACACTATTTTGAGGAGAACGGCGAATATCCCTACGCCTTCCTCTCCTATGACCAACTGTCGAACCTGCTCACACCCGAAGCAAAAAAAATGCTGCAGAAATAACACAGAAGACATGGCTCCTAAGGCTATGTCTCATGTTTTGTGTGGTATTGTCTCTGCCTGCTATAGTAGGAGGGTAGGGCAGTGTCGGGCATGGCAACGACAGAAAACGATAATGCGCATCATCCGTGCAGATGATGCGCATTGCTGTTGTGGAGCATACAGGACTCGAACCTGCCACCTTTTGACTGCCAGTCAAACGCTCTAGCCAGATGAGCTAATGCCCCATGAGCAGATACTGTTATCAGAACAGCCATGCAAAGGTAAATACTTCTGCCGACAGACACAAAATTATTTGCAGGAAATGTGTAAACACCGTATAGTGTCGTACTCATGCGCCAAATAAAGAGGACTGAAATAGGGCTTGCAGAAGCCGAGATGCAGGACTTGCCACACTGGTTGATATTTCATGTGTCTTTTTTGTAATCAGTTATCAATCATTACGATTTGCAATCGTAAAGTGTTCCGCATCTGTGTTTTCTTATACCGTTAAAAAGTGCTGGCGCTTATTCTGCTACCGCGCGTTCCTACGCGAGTCCGTCAAGGAACCACAAACCTTAATCAATATATTAGGTAAGGCAGAGGCATCATTGTCTCTGCCTTTTTTGTGAGCATTACTACGTTGTGTGTACAACTTTTTGCCACTTTGCTGCACGGGTCATGGCGTATTTCGTTATATTTGTGGCACGAAACGCCGTTGCGTCCATTGTCCTGCAGCCCGTGAGCTGTGCCGACACCGGCCAATACAAAGACTTATGGAAAGTTTGAACCAGATTATAAGCGACATCAGTGCCCTGTTGTGGGGCTGGCCCATGATCATCCTGTTGCTGGGCACACACATATACCTCACCATCCGTCTGCGTTTTCCGCAGCGTAAGATTTTCACCGCCATTCGTCTAAGTGTTACTCGCGACAAGGATGCCACTGGCGATGTGTCGCAGTTTGGTGCCCTTGCCACAGCTCTGGCAGCCACCATCGGCACGGGCAACATCATAGGCATTGCCACGGCAGTGTCGTTGGGTGGTCCGGGAGCCGTCTTCTGGTGTTGGATAACGGGTGTCTTCGGCATTGCCACGAAGTACAGCGAGGGATTGCTTGCCATCAAGTATCGTGTGAAGACACCCGACGGCACCATGCTGGGCGGCCCCATGTATGCCTTAGAGCGCGGTCTGGGGTGGAAGTGGCTGGCAGTGTTGTTCGCTCTTTTTGCCTTTCTTGCCTCCTTCGGTATAGGTAGTACGGTGCAGGCCAATGCCATCTCCACCATTGCTCACGACACCTTTGGCATCTCGCCTTGGCTGACGGGTGTTGTCGTGACAGTGCTTGTGGCTCTGGTTGTGTTGGGCGGCATTCGTTCCATAGCCCGCGTGTGTGGTGCGTTGGTGCCCTTCATGGCGGTATTCTATGTGGTAGGATGCCTGTACATCCTCATTGTCAACGGTTCGTACGTGTGGCCCGCCGTGCAACTCATCGTGTCATCGGCCTTCAGCCCGCAAGCAGCCGGAGGCGGTTTTGTGGGCGGCACCCTCATCATGGCGGCGCGCTATGGTATCGCCCGCGGACTGTTCAGCAATGAGTCGGGTCTGGGTTCTGCGCCCATAGTGGCAGCGGCAGCACAGACGCGCAACCCCGTGCGACAGGCATTGGTGTCTGCCACAGGAACATTCTGGGATACGGTCATCATCTGTGCGCTGACGGGCATCGTCATCGTGAGCAGCATCCTGATGCACCCCGACATCGATTATACCGACGGCGCCGCCCTGACGAAGATGGCATTTGCCAAGATTCCTGTTGTGGGCACTCCCTTGTTGGCTGTTGGGCTGTTCACCTTCGCCTTCAGCACCATCCTTGGTTGGTGCTACTACGGCGAGCGTTGTGTGGAGTATCTCTCGCCCAAACATCCCCATCGCTCCATGGCAGCCTACCGCTCGGCGTACATCGTGGCGGTGTTTGTGGGCAGTGTGATAGGTCTCGATATCGTGTGGAACATTGCCGACTGTATGAATGCGCTGATGGCATTGCCCAACCTCGTGTCGCTGTTGTTGCTCAGCGGTGTGCTGGTGCGCGAGACACGCAAGTATCTCTGGGAAGACCGTCTGCACGAATGGAGCGACGATATGGAAAAATAGAAGCAAAACCTATAGGAAAGAGGCGTTCGCACACGCCTCTTTTGTTATTCATAAGAGCGGGAAGAGGAAGCCAAAATGATAAATAAAACGGAGAAAACGACAAAAGAAGTAAATATTTTTCTTGTTTTTATAAAGTAATCACTATCTTTGTGCACTATAAATGTTCTCTTGCGGCATAATGTAAGCCTTAGGTGCAGTGGCACATGGCACAGCAATGGCAGAAACAGACGAAGCATGTGCAGAGAGAGATAACCCCAAGTGCTGCAGATTAATCACCAACTCAATACAGTATGAAAACATTCAGACATCTACTCAGTTTGTTATTATTGGTGTCAGTCATGCCTTTCTCTACCGCTATGGCAGCTGAAGGCGACACCGTAGTAGTTCTCAATCAAGACTTTTCCGCCTTCACCGAGGGCTCCGAGACAGCCCCGGGTACTACCGACATCAGCACTTACACCGGCAAGTTGCGCACGGAGCTGACCGGCTGGAGTGGCTCTCGCGTGTATGAGGCAGGCGGTTGTTTGAAGATTGGCGACGGCGGCTATCTGCAGACAGCCAATACCGATATGACTTCCAACGGAGGAAACCTCCGCATCAGCTTCCGCGCAAAGTCTCTCGATGATACTGGAGGCGGCATTCAGCTGTTGCTGAACAGCAGTTACACCGTGACAACTACCGTATATCTCGACAACGGCGAGTGGACAGACATCGTTGTGATGACCAGCGGCGGCACCGCTACAGGTTATCTGCGTATCAAGCCCTATCTGATAGCCAGCGGCATGCTCATCGACGATCTGAAGATAGAGACTAGCCAGTCCTTCATCGGTGCTCCCGAGGCTACCCAGCCTACCGTGGTAAGCGACGAGGCATTCACTGCCACATGGAAAGTGGTGAAGGGTGCCACCAGTTATCTGCTTGATGTGTACACCAAGAACGGCGATGCTAAGGACTATCTGCTGCAGGACGAGGCTGTCGACCCGCCCGCCTCTTCGTATGCTACAACACAGTCGAAGCAGGTGACTGGTTTGCAGGCTGACAAGAAATACTTCTTCACCGTGCGTGCCAAGCGCGACCAGTATGTCTCCGAATACTCCAACGAGATACAAGTGGTGAAAGCTATCAGCAATATCGATGCTCCCGAAGCCACCGATGCTTCCGATGTGACCTCTACCGGCTTCACAGCCCACTGGAACGAAGTGGCAATAGCCGAAGGATATGTGGTTACGCTCAATCGTCGCGAGGTGTTAGACCACGACAGCACTGTCAATATCCTCTATGATGACTTCAGCGGTTTCACCGAAGGCACGCTGAGCAGTCCCTCTTATCCTTATGCTTCCGCCCTCGACGACTACACCTCCGAGCCCGGTTGGACAGGACACAGTGCTTCCCTTGCCGCCGCCAACGGTTATTTAGGTCTGAGCCCCTACAGCGGTAGTGGCTATATCTGCACACCCGCACTCGACCTGTCGAAGAGCGAAGGCAAGTACAAGGTGAAGATGAAGGCTGCCTCCTACTATTATGGCACCTTTAAGGAAGACTCCGTGATGGTCTACTTCTACAACGGTGGCAGCCAGCCCGCCGACAGTGCTAAGATATACCTCAACGGCGACTTTACCGAGTACACCGTTGAGTGCAGCAAGGGTGCCGCAGAGAGCTATGTTTATATAGAATATGCCGGCACCAACAAGTTCTACATGGACGAGTTTGCCGTTATGCAGGACCTGAAGGCTGGCGATGTGTGCACCTCCAGAGTAGCGACCGTCGACGTAGGCAACGTGACAGAGTATAAGTTCGACGTACCTCTGAGCGACAAAGTGGGCTACACTTACACCGTGTCAGCCTATGCACCTACCGTGAAAGGTTCATCCTACACCGGCTACTATGTAGCAAACATCTACTCATCCAACTCCAACGAGATTATTGTCAACTATAGCGAGCCCACCGGCATCGGCGACATCACCCGTGAGAATACTGCTGACAATGTGTGGTACACCCTGCAAGGCATGCGCCTCAATGGCCAGCCTACCACCAAGGGCGTCTACATCTACAATGGCAAGAAGGTAATGGTGAAGTGAGATTGACATAAGAAACACCTAAAATCCCAATTATCCTATCCACCATGAAAAGAAATGTGTTGATGGTCTGCGCCATGCTTGCAGCCTGTGTGGCATGGGCCGGTCCTATAGACCTGCGCAAGGCAGAGCAGACAGCACGGCAGTTTATCAGCAGTAGGGGAGTGCCCGGTGCCTCCCCGCTGAAGGCTGTCAGTGTAAACCGCACGCTGTCGACGGCAACCACCACCGACGACGCACCATATTATATTTTCAACGTAGGCGATGATGACGGTTTCGTCATCGTCTCAGGCGACGATGCCGCCATCCCCGTGCTGGGCTACTCCACCCGTGGCAGCTTCGAAAGCGAAAACATGCCCGACAACCTTCGTCAGTGGCTGTTGCTCAACGAGCGTTATGTGTCACAGTGCAAGACGCGCACAGGCAGCGTCAAGGTTCCCAGCCATGCCGGAACACCTGTGCAGAACCCGCTGCTGGGCAATATCAAATGGGGACAGGACGACCCCTACAACCTGAAGTGCCCCACCTATACCGCAGACGGTGCTGCCAAGCACTACTATGTGGGCTGTGTGGCAACAGCGGCTACACAAATCATGCGCTACCACTCCTATCCGCCGCAGGGTAACGACAGCAAGACGTACACCGATGCCCAAGGATGCGGACAGACATTGAGTGCAGACTTCGGCAGCACCACCTACGAATGGTCGAACATACTGAACGACTATCGTACGACAGAAGGCAACACTGCACAGAAGGATGCCGTCAGCACCCTGGCATACCATTTCGGCGTGGCTGTTGACATGGAATACAAAGTAGGAGGCAGCGGTGCCGTGTCGCCCATCGTGCCCCATGCCTTCAGACATTACTTCCGTTACGACGACGGCACCGTGATGCGCAAGCGCAACTACTACGACACCTCCGAGTGGCTGAGCATCATCAAGGCAGAAATCGACGCCAAGCGTCCTGTGTACTACGCAGCTTCGAGCGAAGACGGACTTGGCGGTCATGCCTTCGTGTGCGACGGTTACGACAGCGAAGACTTTGTACACATCAACTGGGGATGGTACGGCAACTACAACGGCTACTTCAGTGTCAATCACCTTGAGCCCGAAGGACTGGGCGAAGGAGGTGGCATGGGACAGTACAATGTCGATCAGGAAATCATCACTGGCATACGTCCTCCCTCATCCGAAGCCAGTGCCTACGAGCGTCCGCTGTACTTCTCCACCATGATGACATGCAGCGAGTTTGACACCCAGTTCTCCATCGGCGGAACGATAGAGAACTTCGAGGTGACACCCTTCACCGGTCAGATAGCCGCTGTGCTCGAGCGCGACGGCAATGTGCTGGCGGTGCTCAAGGAAGAGACAAAGAACATCAATGCCTATGCCAACCGCCGCACCGGCTACACCATGGGATTTGTGGTGCGCGACGTGAACAAGAGCGTGCCCACCACCATTGCCAACGGCGATGCATACGTGCGTCTGATGTTCCGCGAGGATGCCGGCGATGCCTGGAAGTTCATGCGTCATGCCGTAGGCCGCAACCCGCAGAACATACCCTACAGCGACCGTATCAAGGTGCGCGTAAACAACGGCACCATCGTGATAGAAGGAGTGGAAACACCTGTGCCTGATGTGACACTGACCGAAAAGCTGGAGTCGGCATTCGATGAGATTTATGCCAAGGGCTCTATGCTGCTGCCGGTGACACTGCGCAATGACTCCAAGCACCTCAACCTGCAAAACATCGTAGTACGTTTCCAGTCGGTAGACGACAATAGCAAGGTCTACGACTACGAGAATCCAGTGAACATCTATACCGGCAGTATCGAGCAGTTGCGTTTCCTCATCAATCTCAACGCTGAGATGCCCGCCGGTGACTACCGCGTCATCCTGTTCGAGAAAGGATTTGAGAACTATCCCTTCACCGAGCAGTATACATCCGATGTGTTCACCGTTCTTCCCGAGTCCGACTATCCCGTGCTGCATCTCGCACAGAATGTGTTGTGGCAGCGTTCCGACGGTCAGCTCATAGCCAACCAGGGCGATGGTGTGACCTTTGGTGTGAATACCCGCAACTACGGCTCTTCCGGAAAGGTGGGCGTGATACTGTCGCTTGTTGATGTAAACAATACCGATAAGCGTTACATCTATCGTCAGAGTGATGCCGATTTCACCCAAGGAGAGTCGAAGATACTGTCCTTCTATCGTCCGATGTCTGTCGATCCAGGTACCTATCGTATTCAGGTGAGCTATGTGACAGCTGACGGCAACGTCGTCGACGACCCCATGTCGCTCCACTACGACGAACGCATCACCATTGGCGCCGGCACCAACGTCAAGCTGAACGGTGTGGCTGTCAACCTGCCCGACGAAGTGGTGAAAGGCTCACGTCTCACAGGTAGCGTCACCTTCGAGGCTCCCGCAGCCTTCAACGGTGCCATATATGTGCGCATGCGTCAGTACACGCTGACCAACGGAGGCATTATTTCCATGGGTAATACCAGCATCGCAGCAGGTAACCAGCACACGGTGAACGTTTCAAGCATCATCAACTTTGCCTTAGGTCGCTACATCCTGATGTATGACTTCGGTTCTTCTTCCACCGCCTACGTGGGCAACTACAATAAGGTGTACAAGCTCATCGACGTGGTCGACCAATCCACCGGTGTAGCTACCTTGAAGGATGCTGCCTCCAAGACTGCCGTCTTTGTAGACCAGGACCGCCTGTGTGTAGCAACGAAGAACGGTGTGAGTGTACAGGCTATCGAAGTGATGAACGTCTCTGGTCAGCTGTTGGCATCCGTGCGTCAGCGTAACGATCTCGATGCTTCCGCTCTGCACGGCGTGCTCATCGTGAAAGTCACCACCAATGAGGGTGTCACCACGCAGAAGATAGTGAAGCCCTAAGCCAGCATTGCAGAGCCGTCAAGGCTCCCAAGCATATCCCTTTCTGCTCCGGAGTGCCGCAAAGCCTCCGGAGCAGAGATGTTTTTGTGCTCTCCTAACCGATGGAAGGGCACAGAGCAAGCAATAGAAGGGCAATACGCGAGGTGCTCAAAAAAATCAGTCATATTTTGCATGTTATTTATTTTTATATAACTTTGCACCAATTTGAGACGTACGGTCCCGACGTCTTTAGTGGTTCGTTTGGCGAGTGCGGCTCATCAGATGTATCACTTTTTTCCTTAACGTTATGACACTATCCTTTCCTTCTGTGCGCCAAATAGTTGTGGGCGTTCAGTTCTTGTTTGTGGCATTTGGTTCCACAGTGTTAGTGCCGTTGCTGACAGGTTTAGACCCAGCAACGGCATTATTTTCAGCCGGCATAGGCACCTTGCTTTTCCATTTAGTAACACGAGGGCAGGTGCCTATTTTTCTTGGTAGCAGTTTTGCCTTCATCGTTCCCATACAGTTGGCGGCCGCGCAGTGGGGCTGGTCGGGCGTGATGACGAGCATTGCCGGCATCTCTGTGATATACTTTGTGGCCGCTACGCTGATACGTCTGCGCGGTGTGGAAATCATACAGAAATTTTTTCCGCCCGTCGTGATAGGTCCTGTCATCATGCTGATAGGTCTTTCGTTGTCGGGCACGGGAGTAGAGATGGCTTCCGACAACTGGCTGCTGGCATTCGCCGCCCTGATTACGGCTGTCGTCGTCATGCTTTTAGGTCGAGGTTTGTTGCGTTTGCTCCCCATCTTGGCTGCCATCGTCGTGGGCTATGTGTTGGCATTGTGTCTGGGCGAGGTCGACCTGTCGCCCGTTGCCGCCGCACCATGGTTCGCCCTGCCCTCCAATGTGGCCCATCCCATTGCGCCGATGTTGTCGTGGGAGCCCTTTGTATATATGATGCCCGTGGCGTTTGCCGTCGTCGTCGAACATATCGGCGACGTGTACACCATCAGCAATGTTGCCGGAGTGAACTTCTCGCACAAACCGGGCTTGCATCGCACCATGGCTGGCGACGGTCTTGCCTGCCTGTCGGCGGCATTGTTAGGCGGTCCTCCCGTGACCACCTACAGTGAGGTGACGGGTGCGGTGCAGCTGACGAAGGTCACCAATCCCGTTGTTATCCGCGTGGCGGCTGTCACAGCGTTGTTGTTCTCCGTCTTCGGAAAGTTGAGCGGTGTGTTGCAGAGCATTCCAACGGGTGTTCTCGGCGGTGTGATGCTATTGCTTTTTGGTACCATCACGACGGTGGGCCTGCAGAATCTGGTACATAATAAAGTAGACTTCACTCAGACGCGCAACATCTTGATAGCCGGCGGCGTGCTGACGACAGGTGTGGGCGGCGCCGTGCTCTCTATCGGCACTTTCTCGCTGAAAGGCGTAGGCCTGGCAGCCATCGTGGGCCTCGTGCTGAACGTAGTGTTGCCGAAGGTGAAGAAGGGCAACGATAACGATGCTTTGCAAGCAAAGCAGTTATGAGTTATAAGTTTTGTGTTATGAGTGATTGTAAACGATAACGCTGGCGCTGAGGGGAATTGATGGGATTGTTGTTTGTCTTCTTTTGAAAACCAAAATCGTCGACTTTGGTGACCAGTTTCGTCGAATAGGTTTGTTAAAGTTCTCCGTTGGTGGGGCAATGGGGGAAGTTTAGTAACGCAAAATCACTGATATTGCACTCCAATATCAGTGATTTTGTATTTCGCTTGTTGTTTATCGGTATGGTTACGAGTGTCGGGTTGTTGATTGTTATTCCTCGGTGCTTTCTTCTTCGTAGGGGGTGTTGTCCACTATTCCCGCCTCTTTAAGTGCCTGTTTTCTTTCCTGACATGTTGCGCATCGTCCGCACTGCTGTTCACCTCCTTTGTAGCACGACCATGTTTCCGCATAGTCAATGCCGAGTTTGGCTCCGTGTCGTGCTATCTCTGTCTTAGAGATATTGGTATAGGGTGCGCAGATGGTGATGCCGTCGTAGGTGCCGTGTTGCATGGCTTGCGACATGGCATCGATGAATGCTGGCCGGCAGTCGGGGTAGATGTCGTGGTCGCCGCCGTGGTTGGCTATCATGACGCGTTGCAGTCCGTTGCTTTCTGCCATGCCGCAGGCTACGGCGAGCATGATGCCGTTGCGGAAGGGTACCACGGTCGACTTCATGTTTTCCTCTGCGTAGGTGCCTTCGGGTATAGCTTCGGATCCGTCGAGCAGGGCAGAGTGGAAGTATTGGTGTATGAAGGCAAGGGGGATGACGATGATGGGTATGCCGAGTCGCTGGCAGTGTAGCTTAGCCTTGCTTATTTCTTGTTCGGCATGGTTACTTCCATAGTCGAAGGACAGGGCGAGGGCGATGGAGTCCTGATACTCGTAGAGCATCGTGATGGAGTCCATGCCGCCTGACAGGCAGATAACAGAGTCATTACTCATAACTTATAGCTTAGAAAATATAGCTTAAAATTCAAACTCCGAGGCTTACTTCAGTGCCAGGTTGTAGTTGTAGTAGCGTGTGTTTCCGGTGATGTCCTCTTTTATTTTCAGGAACGGTGGGAAACGCACGTCATTGTGTTCTTGTATGCCTTTTGTCTCGAGGATGGTGAGTCCCTGGTGTGGTGAGAGGTAGGTGTCGAGTTCGAAGTATTGTCCTTTCCAGATGAATGAGTGTCTCTGTTTGTTGATGGTTTGTCTATAGGGGTCAGCCTGCTGCATCATGGAGCGGTATATGTTGGGCGACACCTGTCTTTCGGTGACGAGTTCTTCGGTGGGTGAGAGCTTGCGCTTCATGGTATGTACGTAGACATATTTTCCTCCGAAGGAACGCTTCCTGAGCCTTACTTCGCATCCTGGTTCTGCCACGAGGTACGTCTGTGTGATGTGGCTTTCGGTGTTTTGTGGCAGGTCGCCAATCACTTCGACGATGTATTTGCGTTCTTCCTCGATGGTTTGTGGCAATTCGAGCACGTTGGCTATTTCCTTCACTACGCGGTTGAGCTTTCTGTCGAAGTCTTCGTCGTTGTTTATGACGCGCAGGTGTGGGTGTCCTGTCCATGCTTCGATGACCTTCTTGTCGAGCATGCGTGCTATCTTGAGTCCTTCTTCGTCTGCTTTCTCGTTTCGTGCGGCGTTGTTGGCAATGGTGTAGAACTGTTCAGCTCCGTCGGCAGCACTCACCAGGTGCAGTACGGCATCATAACGCAGTTCGCGCAGTTCCTCGGTGGTGACACCTACGGCGCGTGTCAGTTCGCGCCACATGTCGGGCTGCATGTATGCCGAAATGTCCATGGCGCCACGGTCGCATACGATGACAGCCGGCTCGGTACATGCCCGTGCCATACGCATGAACTTGTCTTCGAGCGCGAGCTGTATTTCGAGGGTGGCTTTTTCGCCTTCGTAGAAAAAATCTTCGTTCTTGGTCAGATAGTTCATTCCTGCCTGTGTGAACATGGTGGGCACTTCGGGAATGCAGAAGACTTTGTATCCTATAGATGAGAAATGTTCGATGACACGAACGAGTGCGCTGGTCTTTCCGGCACAAGGTCCGCCAGTGAGTACGATGCGTTTGATGTCGTTCATTGTAGGTTGGGAGTTATGAGTTTTGTGTTATTGTTGCAAAGTTAATCTTTTCGTACGTTATGCGTATGGTTTCGTGTATTTTTCTTTTTGCTGCGAGTTTGTGGCGGTGGGATATGCGGTTGTGGTTATATTTTTTTCGTTTGAGGGCTTGTTTGCTGCATGTTTTATATAACTTTGCACTTTATAGCGGTGTGTATCTTGGCACATCTGCGAAGAAAAGCAATTATGAGAAAAAAGTTTGTACGTATATTGTGGACCGTCCTGTTGTCGCTGATAGGTGTGTTCACGCTTGGCATAGTATGTATCTGGACAGGTGTGATAGGTTACATGCCAGACATGGAAGACTTGGAGAACCCTGTTAACCGACAGGCGTCGCAGGTCTACAGTGCAGATGGTGTGATGATAGGCACATTCAACTATGGCGACAACAACCGAGTGAATGTGGCTTACGACGATCTCTCGCCCTATCTGGTCCAGGCACTTATCTCAACCGAGGACGAGCGTTTCTACGAACACTCGGGTATCGACTTTATTGCGTTGTCGCGTGCCATACTGAAGCGCGGCATCATGGGCAACAAGGGCGAGGGTGGAGGCTCCACCATCACTCAGCAGCTCGCCAAGCAGCTGTATTCCGAGCGTGCACACTCCACCTTCGGACGTCTGATACAGAAACCCGTGGAATGGGTTATTGCCGTGAAGCTCGAACGCAACTTCACAAAGAAGGAAATCATAACGATGTATCTCAATCAGTTTGACTTCCTGTATAACGCTGTCGGCATCAAGTCGGCTGCCAAGACCTACTTCAACAAGGAACCGCGCAACCTGAGTCTGAACGAAGCCGCTACGTTGATAGGCATGTGTCAGAATCCGTCGTACTACAACCCCAACCGTTTCCCCGAGCGTGCCCGCGAGCGTCGTAACCTGGTGCTGCAGCGCATGGTGAAGAACGGCTACATAACACAATCCGACTACGAAGCATGTGCCGGCGAAACCATTAACATCCGTTTCCATCGACAGACGCATAAGGACGGAGAAGCACCCTACTTCCGCGAATTCCTGCGTCAGTATATGATGGCGAAGAAGCCGGACCGCGAAGATTATGCCGCCTACGAGGAAAGAGGCACCACAGAGAACTGGGCATACAGCCGCGACAGTACGCTGTGGGAGCAAGACCCGCTCTACGGATGGTGCAACAAGAACTTCAAACGCAATGGCGAACCCTACAATATCTACACCGACGGTTTGCGCATCTATACCACCATCGATTCACGCATGCAGAAGATGGGCGAAGATGCTCTGTACGAACACCTCAAGGCTAACCAGCCCGGCTTTGAAGCTCGCCTGAAGGTACGCTACCCGTGGGTCTACCAGACAGGTGTTCCCACCGGTAAAGGTGCTGCCAACCTGCAACGTACCATGCGAAGCACCAAGCGCTATCATGTGCTGAAGGAGCAGGGCGCCAGCGATGAGGAGATAGAACGCTCGTTCAACACCCCCGTCGAGATGAAGGTGTTCAGCTACAACGGAGGCTCGAAGGAAGTGGTGATGACGCCTATGGACAGCATACGCTACTACAAGCGCTTCCTCC
Organism: uncultured Prevotellaceae bacterium; assembly: GCA_900320845.1. GTDB lineage: Bacteria > Bacteroidota > Bacteroidia > Bacteroidales > Bacteroidaceae > Prevotella. Next base: position 71,795 of record ONTS01000001.1, read on the forward strand.
GTGCAGGACTTATGAGCATAGAGCCAAATACTGGTGCTGTACGAGCCTATGTCGGTGGGTTGGACTTCAACTTCTTCCAGTATGACATGTGTAGCGTAGGCCGCCGACAGGTAGGTTCTACCATCAAACCATACCTCTACTCTTGCTACTTCGACCGTAACGAAGCCGCTACGCCCAAGACAGTGATGTCCGCTGGCCCTGTGAAAGGTTGCCGCTGGGTGCCGAAAGGTGGTCGCGGAGGAGCTATGACATTGTTGCAAGGTCTGACACGTTCTAACAACGGAGTGAGCCACAATCTCATCCATGCTGTCAGCCCACGCGGATTCTGGAACTTCCTGCGCCAGCGCTACAACATCTTCATTCCCGAACATCACGTGTCCGACCCGTTGTGCTTAGGAGCCTGCGAAATCAGTATCTCCGACATGGTGAGCGCCTACAGTACCTTTGCCAACAGCGGCACACGCAGCATGCCCATGTATGTCACACGTATAGAGGACAGCGAGGGCAATGTGATAGCCGAGTTCACACCCATCATGAAGGAAGCCATTGCTCCTTCCAAAGCCTATAAGATGCTTGTCTTGCTGAAGAGCGTAGTAAACAGCGGTACCGGTCGCGGAGCCCATCAGTACGTGCATGGAGTGGAGATGGGCGGTAAGACAGGTACCACCAACGACAACAACGATGCTTGGTTCATGGGCTTCACGCCAGGATTGGTGTGCGGTGCATGGGTAGGAGGCGAAGACCGCGACGTCAGAGGATGTATCGGACAGGGTGCCCATACAGCCCTGCCGCTGTGGGGACGATTTATGAAGAAAGTGTTCTCCGACCCGAAACTACCCTATAGAAAGATGAACAAATTTGAAGTTCCCAAGGACTTCGACCCCTACGGCGAAGAAACGGAAGATGATATGAGTATAGAGGACGTTTACGAATAGCCTATTCCTATTATAATATATAGCAACTCATCGACAGACGGTCAGTGTACACCTCAACGCTGGCCGTCTGTCGGTTTTGTATAGGTATACTGTATGTGCGATGTTAAAAATATAATGTAAGAGTTTGTAAATATAACGATTATTGGTATATTTGCCAGAGTGAACTGAATAGTATAAGTTTAATTTTCAAATAAAATGCATTATGAAGAAAGTTTACGCCATGTTAACCTTGTTTGCTGTCATGAGCCTTTCAGCCAGTGCTCAGGTAGAGCAGCAAGTTGTAGATGAGGCCGCCGATGCGGCGCTGCTCAATGAGCGCTCGTATGCTCCAGGTAGTGTAATCCGTAAAGTTGAAGAGGCCCCCAAAGCACCGATAGGCTACAAAAATCCGGAAGGTACTTATTGGATTTCTCTGTCTGAGAAAAACTATGGCTACAGTGGCTACACATTCCTCTTCTCATCTCCTTGTGTTCCGTTGGAGTTCACAGCTATTCACGGTGACACTGTAAGCCGCGAATGGAAATATGTAGACCCCTCAGAAGAGTACGGCATGTTCAACCCGAAACTCACTTCTACAGAGAAGACCATCAACCTTACTTACACCTATGCCAAGCCCACGCAGATTGAGATTCCTGCACTGAAAGGTACAGGCACAAACCTCACCGACAGCACATTCATGGGCAACTCCTACATGCTCATAGCACGCCCATACCTCGAAAACACTTCAGCTGGACGATATGGAATGGGCAACAATCCTACGGCAAAGGTGTTCTGGTTCAATACCAAGTACTACAATTCGAGCACATTCACCTTCAACAGCAACTACCAAGATATTCCCTTCCAGCAGCGATGGCTCAATCAGTATAAGTCATGGTACGGCGATGGTGTGACAGCCGTCAAGGTAAAAGCCCTTGGTGAGCACTTCGCCAAGCCCGTCGCACCGCTCACACTCAATGCAGTGTTGCTCAATGCACGTGCCACAGCCGAACTCAAGCACGACATCAAGATGACAGTGCGCGACGCCAACCTCAACATCCTCGGATACTTCGTTAAGAAAGTGGACGACATAGCACCCCATGCTTCCTATGCCAGCTATGACTACTACATGATGAAGTTCACAGAGCTCTACGATGCTGAGGGTAATCAGATTGAAGAACTCATCCTCGACAAAGAGTTCTACGTATTCTGCGAACTCGATCCCGAAGATACTGAGACCCAACTCTCCATCTACTACTACCGCGCACCCTACATGTCTGGTAACATCAGCATGAAGACCCTTTGCGATATGACACGCGACGGAGTTGAATATACCGACATCGCCCTCAACGCTGGTGGTGTGTTCACCGACAACACCTGCAACAAGAGCTTCACGATATGGCTCCTTGGACAATTCAACTATCTGAAAGGCGATGTTACCGAGTACGAAGCACCCACCACTGGCGGCAATGTCAACGTCAAGATGACTGCCAGCAAGGAATATCTCACCTATATGGAGCGCGACCCCAACTGGAATGTGACACTGCAAGATGGCTCTAACCTGCCCAACTGGATCACAGTAGACGCCACCGACAGCTTCGATGAGGAATACATCTATCAGGGTACTTCCGATGTGAAGATCACCGTTGCCCCACAAGGCACCGAGAGCGAAGCGCGCGAGGCTGTAGTGATGTTCAGCTATCAGGGCGACAAGCACCTGGTGAAGATTACACAGGCTGCCACCACAACAGGCATCACCACCATCACCACCGAAAACGATGACAATGCACCTGCCTACAACATCGCAGGACAACGCGTCAACAGCAATACCAACGGCATTATCATCAAGAACGGTAAGAAAGTTATCAACAGATAATCCGTCACTGCACAGATACCAACGGGCAATAGTCCCACTATCAATAGCGCAGCAGCCTCTCCACACACACAGCGGAGAGGCTGCTTTGTCGTGTCGGTGGGGTAGCATTGCAGTAGAGCTGCGCAGCTCTGGCTCCTACCGCATCTCCTCCATCCTTCTCCCATGCCCCCTGCCTATGGTCCTACAGCTAATCATAGCGTCATAAAAACAAATAAAGGATAATTTTTGCAGTATTGATTGCTTTTTTTATCTTTGCCGAATAAATTTACAGACATTTCTAACAAATCATCTAATATATCTATGACACAAGCAGAACTCCAGATGAATGCCAACCCTGTTGTGGCATTCTTGCAGAAAGATCCTCGTGAATTCACCAAGGCAGACATCATCCGTTACATTGAGGAAAACGACATCCACATGGTGAACTTCATGTATCCCGGTGGTGACGGTAAGCTCAAGACCCTCAACTTCGTGCTTAACAACCGCGTCTACCTCGACACCATCCTCACCTGTGGTGAACGTGTGGACGGCAGCAGCCTCTTCTCATTCATTCAGGCTGGCAGCAGCGATCTCTATGTACTGCCCCGTTTCGCTACGGCTTTCGTTGATCCCTTTGCTGAAATACCCACACTGTGCCTGCTTTGCTCATACTTCGACAAAGACGGCAACCCCCTCGCCAGCTCACCCGAGTACACACTGCGCAAAGCATCCGAAGCATTTACAAAAGTTACAGGCATGGAGTTCCAAGCAATGGGAGAACTGGAGTACTACGTCATCACCGAAGACGAAGGCATGTTCCCCGCCATCGACCAGCGCGGTTATCACGAATCAGCACCTTATGCTAAGATGAATGCCTTCCGTCAGGAGTGCATGAAGTGTATAGCACAGACAGGTGGACAAATTAAGTATGGTCACTCTGAGGTGGGCAACTTCTCACTCAACGGCATGATCTACGAGCAGAATGAGATTGAGTTCCTTCCCGTTCGCGTGGAAGACGCTGCCGACCAGCTCATGGTGGCTAAGTGGATCATCCGCAACCTGGCTTACGAGTATGGCTACAACATCACTTTCGCTCCGAAGATTACCACTGGTAAGGCCGGTAGCGGCCTGCACATACACATGCGTATGGTGAAGGACGGTCGCAACATGATGCTCGACAACGGCAAACTTAGCGACGACGCACGCCGCATGATTGCCGGAATGATGGAGCTGGCCCCGTCTATCACAGCCTTCGGCAATAAGAACCCGATGGCTTACTTCCGCCTCGTACCTCATCAGGAGGCTCCCACCAACGTATGCTGGGGCGACCGCAACCGCTCTGTCCTCGTACGTGTACCCCTCGGATGGTCAGCTAACGTCGACATGTGCCGTCTCGCCAACCCGCAGACACCTGCCAACGACTTCGATACCACACAGAAGCAGACCGTCGAGATGCGCTCACCGGATGGCTCAGCAGACCTCTATCAGCTCCTCGCCGGACTGTGTGTAGCTTGCCGTCACGGCTTCGAGATGGAGAATGCACTCGAAGTGGCTGAAAAGACATACGTCAATGTCAACATCCACGACAAGGAGAATGAGAGCCGTCTGGCACAACTCGCACAGCTGCCCGACAGCTGTGAAGCTTCTGCAGACTGCCTCGACGCACAGCGCAAGGTTTACGAAGAGCACGATGTGTTCTCACCTGCTATGATCGACGGCATCATCGCACAGCTGAAGAGCTTCAACGACAGAAGTCTCCGTGCCAACATCAGCGACAAACCCACAGAACTGCAGAAACAAGTAGAACTCTATTTCCACTGCGGATAATATAACTACATCTATAAAAGACAATCCGTCGGCAGCGGGCATCATGCTTCTGTCGACGGATTGTTGTATGGCAGTAGTATGTTCAGCGTCTGGGACGCCTGTCAGTGGGGCGGAAGTCGCCGTTGCTGAAAGTCGCTCACTGAACGGCGCTGTACACCGGGGGCAGGGTAGAGCCCGGCAGAGCCAATCTCGTCCAACAGGTACACTTTGGCAGTGGGGTAATGGCTGAGAATGAGTTTCTTGAGCTCCATGTGTGTCACACTTGCCATGAACGAGCCGCCCACCAAGGCTATCGTCTTGCCCTCCAGCGTGGTGAGACGCGGAGCCATGGTCATCATTTCAACAGTCTGATGTCCTACAGGTGCCACCACTTGATAGGTGGCGTCGGCGCTATCGTGCTCGCTACATTGCCCAAAGGCGTGGGGATGGATGCTGAAAAGCAGAAGACATGCTGCCGTCAGACGACGGAAAGAGAAAAAAATATTATTTAGCATAACGAAAAAAATGTGGCCTATACTATTAAGATGAATGTCAGAATAGAAAGTTTAACATTCATCTTATTAAGGCCATACACAGCATTCGGCATCTATCCTTGTTGCATAAATGCCTTTGCCTGCTCCACCAGCTGTTCCGCCTTGCGTCGTCCGAGGTCGTACACCGTCTGCATCTGCCTCGAATCATGACATATATGTCGTATGGGCAGGCTCTTGTCGGGGCGTATGACGAAGGCCGTTCCTTCCTTCTCGCGTGCGCGAACATATACTATTTGGTCGTTATACATCGCCGGGCGTGCCTCCATGGCAGCCCACAGCCGTGGCTTACGGCGCAGCATGTAGCGTAGCAGAGGGCGCATGCGCAGAGGTGTCTTGACGTATCCGTCAGGTTGTGTGAGGATGACAATGTTGCGTCTGAATCCCTGTTGTTCCATATAGCGCAGCGGTATGCTGTCGGCGATGCCTCCATCGAGCAGACGCCGTCCTTCCAGCATTACGCAACGTGACACCAGAGGCATCGACGACGAGGCACGAATCCACTCCAGACAGGTGTAGTCGAAGGTAGACAGCTGTTTGTATACCGGTTTGCCTGTGTCTACATCCGTTGCCACAAGGTGAAACTCGGTGTCGTCGGCTTGAAAGGTTGCGCTGTCGAAGGGGTCATAAAGGGTTGGCACGGTGTGATAGGCAAACTCGGCACTGAAGATGTTGCCCGTGCTGATGAGTGACCACAGGCTGCAGTAGCGCCTATCTTGTGCGAAACGTTGGTTGTAGCGCAGGGCGCGTCCAGGCTGATGCGACTTATAGTTGCATCCGAATGCGGCTCCTGCCGACACCCCTACGATGCCGTCGAAGCGAAGACCTGCCTCGTAGAGCACGTCCATCACGCCGCAGGAGAAGAGTCCGCGCATGGCGCCTCCTTCCAGAACAAGACCAAAGCTTGTGTTGTCGGTGTGGGGATTAGGCATGGCAAGGGGTTATTCTATGGTGTTAGGGTGTATGTTCCAGGCTATGGTCTGCACCATGCCGCGTCCGAGTAGGAAGGCGATGAATGCCATCCACAGGGCATGGTTGCCCCAGCTGTCACGCAGCCAGTACCACAGTGTGAAGAAGAAGAGGGCTGCTATGGCTGTTGCCAGGAGCATACCTGCGGTGCGTGTGGTGCCGATGAAGATACCGTCCCACACGAATGCTGCCATTCCTGCTGCCGGGACAGCTATTATCCAGGGCAGATACTGATGGGAGGCTTGCAGCACGGTGTCGTCGTTGGTGAGCAGTGAGAGAAAGTGAGGTGCTCCTACGGCGTAGAGCAGGGTGAAGACAGTCATCACGCCGCATCCCCATAGGAAGAGGCGTCGCACCGTCTGTTGCAGCTGTAGAGGTTGTCGCGCCCCCAGATGTTTGCCGCTCAGTGCCTCGCCGGCGTAGGCAAAGCCGTCGGTGATGTAGGAGTAAAGCATGAATAGTTGCATGAGCAACGTGTTGACTGCCAGCGTCAGTTCGCCCAGGGAGGTGCCGAAAGCTACGAAAGCCAGGTTGACGGCAACGAGGAAAAAGGTTCGCAGGAAGATGAACAGGTAGGTGTGGAACACCTGTCTGACAGGTGTCGCATGGCAGGTGTCGCTCTCAGACAGCGTGTCGGCATGAAGTAGACGTTGCTGTGGGGATTTGTCTCTCTCGCCTTTGCGCTGTAAGACGATGGCTATGGCAAGCCCTCCCCATTGTGCAAGCACTGTGCCCAGTGCCACACCGGCAATGTCCATGTGGAAAGCGAAGACCAACAGCAGGCTGAGCAGGATGTTGATGATGTTCTGACTGATGCTGATTGTCATCGTGGCGCGGGTGTTCTGCATGCCGATAAACCATCCTGTGATGCTGTATAGGCAGAGCATGGCAGGTATCCCCCATACGGCAATATGGTAGTAGGTGTCGACGAGCGGCTCCATGGCAGGCGTCACGGCTATGAGTGCATAGAGAGCATTGCGTATGGGGTGTTGTAATAGGAGCAATACTGCCGCTACGGCGAGTGCAATGACAATGGCTTGACTGAGCAGTCGCAGACATTGTCGCTTCTCGTTGGCGCCGTATGCCTGTGCCGTGAGTCCCGAAGTACCCATGCGCAGGAAGGCGAACATCCAGTAGATGACGTTGAACACCATCGTGGCTATGGCTATGGCGCCGATGTGTCGAGCCTCGCCAATGTGTCCTACAATAGCGACGTCGACAAGACCGAGCAATGGTACGGTGATGTTGGTTACTATGGCAGGCCATGCTATGCGCAGAATGTCGCGGTCGATAGGCAACAGATGCATGACTGAAACAGAATTATAATGTTACAATGGACGATTTTTTACTCATCAAACATACCCTCTTCCATCTCCTTATGGGGCAAAGGTAAATCTTTTTTCCGTCTCGCGTTTCGTCATACACACACAATATGCTTTGTAAACGTGTTAACCATCACATCACGCTATTCTGAAAGCCGGAGACAGCGCTCTCCGAACTGCCGGGACACAACGAAAACGGTGAAGAAATATGCCTCGAACAGTACAAAGGACGCAAACTCGTCCTCTACTTCTATCCTAAAGACACGGTCTCGGGCTGCAAGGCATAGGCATTTTTCATTACCTTTGCAATCGACACTGTCATTTCCCCCCCAAAAAAAGGCACTATTATGAATTACTTCATCATCCTCAACGGACAGCAACTGGGTCCGTATACCATTGACCAGTTGCGCACCATGGGCATCACCGCTTCCACACCGATATGGGCGCAGGGCTCACCTAACTGGCGCGTAGCCTCCGAGATACCCGAACTGCAGGGCTATCTGCCGCCTAATGTGCCGCCACAGTATGTGCAAGGTAGTGCTCAACCAGCCGATATCGGACTGTTCGATGATGGACCTTCGGGCAAAAGCCGCGGACTGGCAGGGCTGTTTGCCATCCTCCTCGGCGGACTCGGAGTACACTATTTCTACATGGGAAAAGTGACAGGAGGCATCATCTGCATCCTGCTTACCATTGTCACATGCGGTGTGTGGAGCATCATCAGCCTCATCATGGGCATCAAGATGCTATGCATGAAGCAGAACGAGTTTGAAGAAAAGTATATCAACACACTCAGTACTTTCCCGATACTCTGACCATAACCATTAAACAATCATGTATATATGACCTATTTCATCATACAAAACGGTCAACAACTTGGTCCTTTCACCATCGACGAGTTGCGTCTGCAGCCTATTGATGCCTCCACTCCTGTATGGGCTCCAGGCTTCTCGGGCTGGACAACAGCAGGAAAGGTAGACGAACTGCAAGAGATTCTGAATGGGTCTTTTGCCAACGGCGGCATCGGTATGCCTCCACCCTACACCCAACAGGCATATGGCGGGCAACAGACCTATCAGCAGCCTAACTATAATACACAGCAAGGGTATGGCAATCGGTCCAATATGCCTCACACATGGCTGGCAGAATCTATCATCGCCACCATCTTGTGCTGCGTGCCTTTCGGTATCGTGGGTATCGTTTATGCCACCAAAGTGTCGTCCTTGTATCAGCAAGGCAGGTACGAGGAGGCAGAGCGGGCGAGCAGGAATGCCAAGACTTGGACGTTGGTAAGTGTCGGAGTGGGCCTGATTGTCAATATCATCATATTGACAGGCCGTATTGATATTACCTCTTTATATTCTCTGTGAGCCGTTTTTTCTTCTTTTCCTCCCGTCGTCTTATGCTGATGCTACTGTGCTGTGGCGTGGCAGTTGTCTACCTGCTGTTCGACCCGAGCCGCGTGGGATGGTTCCCGCGTTGTCCTTTCCGCATGCTCACCGGTTGGCTGTGCCCTGGTTGTGGCTCACAAAGGGCGTTTCATCAATTGTTGCATGGTGATGTGTCGGCGGCTTTCTGCTACAATGCGGCGCTCGTGGCAGGCATTCCTGTGGTGTCTTTGCTGCTCCTTGTTGAGTGGCAGCGTATCAGGTGGCCCCGTCTGCACGCACGGCTCTACAGCCCTGGAGCCATCTGGAGCCTGTTTGTGATCATCGTGGCGTGGTGGATAGGGCGCAATGTGGTGTGAAGGGATGACCATAAAGCCACGGAAGAGCCCCCTTCCGTGGCTTTCTTGATCGGATATGGCGGTGTCTTTCCGCCCGACAGGGCCCAGCCTGGGCAGGGCTTATGTGCTATCTTTTGAGGCGCTTGCGTCCTTTCTCTATCATGAGTCCTTTGTAGCTGTTGCTCACGCGCTGTCCGCTGAGGTTGTAACGATTGCCGTTGCTCTTCTCGTCAAGGCTCATAGTGTTGATGCCGGTAGGCTCCGTGCCCTCATAGTTTTTCAGATATGGGTCGGTATCGGTGTCGGCGGCATTCTCGTCACAGTATTTCACAGCCCAGTTCTTAGCCTTTGCCTTTGCAACGCTGTTTTTGTTGCACACGTTTTTGTCGTAGTTGTCGGAGGGATTGTATATGGATATCACTCCCTGTGTTGTCGATGTGCGTGAGGGCAGCGTCTCTATGAGAGCGTCGGTGGCCCCTTCGCTGAGGCAGTTGCCTTCCAGGTAGAGTTCCGATATGCCTGTGTTGTTGGTGAAGTCAAGATATTCGAAGCGGTTGTTGTACCCGTTGATGCCTTCCAGGTCGCTCATGGCTGAGGTGTCGAGTGTCTTCAGCTTGTTGACCGAGACAAACAGATACGCCAGTTCTGGGTTGTTGGTGAGGTTGAGGGTGGTGAGATTGTTCATTTCCACATCAAGATAGAATAGGTATGGCAGCATGCTGACGTCGATGGCGTCGAGCTGATTGTCCCAGGCAGAGAGCAGTTGCAGCTCAATCAGGTTGCTCAGGTCTATGCTCTTGAGCTTATTGTGCTGGCATTGCAGCTCTTCGAGTGCAGTGAAATAGCCTATTCCGGTCAGGTTGCTGATGTTTTTCGACGACACGTTGATGGTCTTTGTCGAGGCAATCTTCTCCTCGGTGATGGTTTCTCCCTCGCCGATGCTGAGCAACGATGCCAAGGCTGCGCGGAAATTGGCGTCGGGAAAGTTGGTAGCGTTGAGCACAACCTGTGCACTTGCAGTAAGACAGAGTGACACAAGGATAAGCATGGTGAGTAGAAGTTTTTTCATAATCGTTGGGTTTAGGTGAGACTAAGGGATTAGTTATGGCTACAAATTTAGTTTTTTTCTTCAAAAGAACAAGATAACTTTTGCCGTCAGTGTAAAATCCTTATCTTTGCGCTGAAAATTAGAGCCTTCTGTATGTCTGCGGATGCTCTGTCCGATACGTTGGTTTACCCATATCACACGATTATGAGAAAGAATTTCCCAACCCGTTATACCATCATAGTCGACAGCGCTGCACAGACTTACCGTGTCATCGGCGAGAAGGGGGGCAACGCCTTCAAAGACGGTGTGACACTGAAAGGCTGACCCCACACAACCATTGTCCTCTATGTTGAGTTCTGCTACACATCGCTCATGGGCTGCACGGGTACTGCTACTGGTGTTCGTGACCATGTTGCTGTGCGCATTCCTTCACCGTCACCAGGAGAATTTCGGTGCCGAGGTGGTGTGCGCAGAGTGTAGTCAGCATGTGGCAGGTCACTCACACCTCGTTGCCCATGGCCATGGTGTAGAAGAATGTGTGCTGTGTCAGTTCCTTACCATGGTAGGCACAGCCGTCATAGCAGGCTTCGTCATAGTGCTTGCCGCCACGATGGGCGAGGTTATCTATACCACTCATCCTTCCCTTCGGACACTATCCATCGGAAGACATGCGCCCCGCGCACCCCCATTCATGTAGTATTGTAACCGCTCTTTTTTATCTCTTGCACCATCGCCGCCATGTACCTGCCCCTACAGCAGTCCGTACATGAGGTGCGACAGTGTATCGGCAGTTGTGCATACATGCTGCACCACTATCATCAACACTTAACCACAATACACATGAAACAACATATCATCATGGCAATGCTCTTGTTGTCAGCCTTTACTGCGTCTGCTCAGGAGCCTGCCGACAGCACCGACCTGTTCTATCGTCACCTATCGCTGCGCGAAGTGGTGGTGACAGGCAGCACCGGACAGACCAAACTCAAACATACCACCACCCCCGTCACGCTGCTCTCGGCGCGCGACATGCATCACCACTCCTTCACCAACCTCATCGACGGCATTGCCCACCTGCCCGGTTTGGCACAGATAAGTACCGGAAGCGGCATCGCCAAGCCCGTCATTCGAGGTCTGGGATACAACCGTATCATTGTTGTCAACGACGGAATAAGGCAGGAAGGGCAGCAGTGGGGCGACGAACATGGCATAGAGCTCGACGACAACAGCGTGGGTTCTGTGCAAGTGCTGAAGGGACCTGCAAGTCTGCTCTACGGTTCTGACGCACTGGGAGGCGTCGTGCTCTTCAATAGTAAACCGCCGGCCTATGGTGAGACGTTCTTTGCCAACGTTGCCACAGAGTATCAGACCAATAACGGTCTCTTCGGTTACTCACTCAACACAGGAGGCAGCCATGGCGACGTGGCATGGGATGTACGCTACTCCGACAAGATGGCTCACTCATACAAGAATGCTGCCGATGGCTACGTGCCCAACACACAGTTCAGGCAGCGTGCGGTGAACGGACTGCTCTCGCTGCGCCGCAAATGGGGATTCTCCAGGCTGCGGATGAGCTACTTCCATCTCACGCCGTCGATAGCCGAAGGCGAGCGCGACCCTGAGACGGGACAACTGGAACAGCCTTACGACAAGACAAAACGCTACGCCCATGGCACGCCTTTCCAGCAGGTGTACCACTATAAGGCGGCTCTGGACAACATGGTGTATCTGGCGGGCGGCATACTCAACATCATGGCTGCCTATCAGCACAACATACGCAAAGAGATGGAGGAGGAAGACGGCCACACCGAGTGCGGACTACACTTCCTCTTGCACACTATCAACTACAACCTGCACTACACCCGTACCAATGCCGTAGGGTGGAAGTTCACCGCCGGCATCAACGGCATGGCACAACGCAGCAGCAACAAGGGCGATGAATACCTCATACCTGCCTATCGCCTCTTCGACTTGGGCACCTTCGTCACCACCGAGAAGACGTTCGGACGCTTCGACATCAACGGCGGCATACGCTTCGACACGCGATGGCTGCACAGCTACAGCCTCATTGATGAGGGAAAGCAGCGCTTCAACGCCTTCTCCCGACAGATACACGGCCTCACTGCAAGCCTCGGAACGGCGTGGCATCCCTCCGACAAGGTGACACTGAAGGCTAACATCTCGCGAGGGTTCCGCGCTCCCAATATGAGTGAGCTGGGAAGCAATGGCGTACACGAGGGAACGCTGCGCTACGAGGTGGGCAACTACAGGCTGCGACCGGAGTTTAGCCACCAGATAGACCTCGGACTCGACTACACCAACAAGTGGATAGCGGTGCAACTGGCGCTCTTTGCCAACCGCATTGACAACTATATATATCTTGAACGAGGAGACCAATCAGTGACGCCCGAGGATACCCATGCCGACGATGATGAGCAGCTGTCGCTCTTCCGCTACACATCGGGCGATGCCACGCTGCTCGGCGGCGAGGTGAGTGTCGACTTTCATCCTATCCACCGCCTCCACCTGGGCACATCGTTCAGCTATGTCGGCGCACGTCTCATGCACAAAGAGGGCGACAGCCGCTACCTGCCCTTCACGCCACCCATGCGCTGGAATACCGACATCAAGTACGAAATCACCCACGATGCGCCTACGCTGAACAATGCCTATGTATCTGTCGGCATGGAGATGAATGCCCGACAGAACCGCTTTCTGGCTGCCAACAACACCGAGACAGCCACACCGGGATACACACTGTTCCATGCCTCGGCTGGCGTTGATATCTGCCGACGCTACAAGACGATAGCCACCGTGGTGCTCACCGTCGACAACCTCTTCGACAAAGTGTATCAAAACCACCTCAGCCGACTGAAGTATGCTGACCTGAACACCCGCACCGGACGCACAGGCGTATTCAACATGGGACGCAACATCACCATGAAACTTGTTGTACCGTTTAATTGGTGATACGGCTGCGGCATACACCGAGAACACGATAGAAGCAGAAAAAAGCGGACAGACAAGCACACGCATGACGCGGACTGGCACGGATAAGGACATAAAAAGAGGAGGAATCGGACAAATAATACAGGTTTTTCGCAGATAGGCAGACGCCGGCAAAGGCGTTACCCTTTACCCTCGACAAAGCCTTTACATTAGTACCATTCCTCTCCTTTGTCATCCTCCAGACATAGTCGTCCGCAGCAAATCTCCCGTTATCGTTTTTTTTCTTTGTTTTCTTGTATAAAAAGAAAGATTACTTGCGTAACTTTGCCCACGCAAATGGTACAGAATATAACAAATAATTCATACAATCATGATCAATAAGCAACTTCTTCATCCTGAGAGCATCGTCGTAGTGGGCGGCTCCAACAATACACAGAAGCCCGGTGGGGCAGTAGTTCGCAACCTGTTGAGCGGCGGATATCAAGGTGTGCTGCGCATCGTAAACCCCAAAGAAGATGAGGTGCAGGGCATAAAGGTATGCCACAACGTGGAAGAACTGCCACAGACAGACCTCGCCATACTTGTCATTGCAGCCAAATACTGTCCGGCTGCCGTCGATACTCTGGCTAAAGAGAAGGGCGTCAAGGCATTCATCATACTGTCCGCAGGCTTCGGAGAGGAGACACACGAGGGTGCATTGCTCGAAGAACAGATACTGAAGACATGCCGCGAGAATGATGCTGCACTGATAGGACCCAACTGTATCGGTCTGATGAACGCCTGGCACCACAGCGTCTTCACCAAACCCATACCGCGTCTGAACAGCAAAGGTGCCGACTTCATCAGTGGTTCCGGTGCCACAGCGGTGTTCATACTCGAGTCAGCAGTGATGAAAGGTTTGCAGTTCAACTCCGTCTGGAGCATAGGTAACGGCAAGCAGATTGGTATTGAAGACGTGCTGGAATATATGGACGAGAACTTCGACGCCGAACGCGACTCACACGTCAAGCTGTTGTACGTGGAGAACATCTCCAACCCCGACAAGCTGCTGCTGCATGCCAGCTCGCTCATCCGCAAGGGCTGCCGCATTGCCGCCATCAAGGCAGGCTCTTCCGAGAGCGGAAGCCGTGCCGCCTTGAGCCACACAGGAGCCATCGCCTCCAGCGACAGCGCCGTCGAGGCTCTGTTCCGTAAGGCAGGCATCGTGCGTTGCTTCTCACGCGAGGAGCTCACCACCGTGGGCTGCATCTTCACCCTGCCGCGCGTCAAGGGCAAGAACTGCGCCATCGTGACACACGCAGGAGGTCCCGGCGTGATGCTTACCGACGCTTTGTCGAAAGGAGGACTCAATATCCCCCAGCTGAAGGGCGACCTCGCCGACGAGCTGAAGGGACAACTCTTCCCCGGCTCGTCAACAGCCAACCCCATCGACATCCTCGCTACAGGAACACCCGAGCACCTCGGACTCGCCATCGACTATTGCGAGAAGAAGTTTGAGAATATAGATGCCATCATGGTCATCTTCGGCACACCTGGACTCTTCCCCTTGTGGGATGCCTACGAGGTGCTGCACCAGAAGATATTGGAGTGCAAGAAACCCATCTTCCCTGTCCTTCCCTGTCTGAATACAGCCGGTCCTGAGGTGTCGGAGTTCCTTGCCAAGGGACATGTAAACTTCAGCGACGAGGTAACGCTCGGTACCGCCCTCACACGCGTGATGCAGACACCGCCGCCTGCTGCCGAGAGCATGGAGAAAGTAGATGTGGATGTGGCAGAGATACGCCGCATCATCGACGGCATCGACACCGACGGATACATCGCTCCCGCCAAGGTCAACGCCCTGTTGGCTGCTGCTGGCATACCCACCGTGCCTGAGCTGACAGCCAACGATAAGCAGACACTCATCGACTTCGCCACAAAGGTGGGATTCCCCGTAGTGGCTAAGGTGGTAGGTCCGGTACACAAGAGCGACGTTGGAGGCGTGACACTCAACATCATGACGCCCGAACATCTCGCCTTGGAGTACGACCGCATGATGAAGATAGCCGATGCCACCGGCGTCATGGTACAGAAGATGATAAAGGGTACCGAACTCTTCATCGGAGCGAAGTACGAGCCACGCTTCGGACACGTCGTTTTATGCGGTCTGGGCGGCATCTTCGTCGAGGTGCTCAAGGATGTCAGCAGTGGTCTGGCTCCTCTCTCCTACGATGAGGCTTACTCCATGATACGCTCACTGCGCGGATATAAGATAATAAAAGGTACGCGCGGACAGCAGGGACTCAACGAAGACAAGTATGCCGACATCATCGTTCGCCTCAGCATACTGCTGCGCCATGCTACAGAGATAAAAGAAATGGATATCAACCCGCTGCTCGCCGACGCTGAAAACGTAGTGGCAGTAGACGCACGAATTTTAGTAGAAAAGAAACAATAAACAACAACTATGAACAACGCTCAAAACAAATGGCAACGCGAAGTGGTTGCCTACATTCTGCTCATCATCGGTAGTGCCCTCTTTGCCGTAGGTGATGTGATGTTTGTCAACCCCTATCTGATGGCTCCCGGAGGCACCTACGGACTCAGTAACGTGCTTAACACCGTATGGCCTTGGAAGATTTCGCTCTATGCCATCTGCATGGACATTCCTCTGCTGCTCGTCGGTACATGGATACTCGGACCGAAGTTCGGCATCAAGACAATCATCTCCACCGCCCTCATCTTCGTCTTCACCTTCGTGCTGGAAAGCGTGTGGGGCTACAACCCCGTCATCCACGACGGCGAGATTGCCTCAGCTGCCTCCACATCGGGCATGGTGCAGATACCGCACGACGGCGGATGGTTCCAGCCAGACTACTTCCTCAACACCGTGGTGGCAGGTATCATCTATGGTATCGCCATAGGACTCATCTTCCGCTCGGGCGCAACGAGCGGAGGAAGCGACATCATCTCCATGATACTTCACAAGTACACGAAGATATCGCTTGGTACACTCGTCATGATTGTCGACAGCATCATCACACTGACTACTCTCGTTGCTTTCGGCGACATACGTCTGCCCATCTACTCTGTCATCGTCATCGTCATCGAAGGTAAGGTCATCGACATGGTTGTCGACGGTGTGAAGACCTACAAGACGATGCTCATCGTGACCGACAATCCCGAATCTATACGCGAGTTTATCATCAAAGACATCAAGCGCAGCGGCACCTGTCTGACAGGTACCGGCCTCTACCAGGGCAATGAGCGTAAGATGATATACGTCACCCTCGACCGCGCCGGCATGGTGAAGCTGCGTTCAGAACTGCGTCACCTCGACCCCAATGCCTTCGTCAACATCATGAACAGCTCAGAGATTCTGGGACACGGCTTCCGCGCACTGCCAACAGAGTAACACCATAATAAAGCGGTAAAACTAATTTATAGAACATACCTAAAATGTTCTGACAACAATCCCCGTTGCCAGAACATTTTTTTTGTGTGTGGTACTGACCACGGATATATACCGGTGC
Organism: uncultured Prevotellaceae bacterium; assembly: GCA_900320845.1. Taxonomy (GTDB): domain Bacteria; phylum Bacteroidota; class Bacteroidia; order Bacteroidales; family Bacteroidaceae; genus Prevotella. The sequence continues at coordinate 88,444 of ONTS01000001.1, forward strand.
GAAAGGTATTTTTATTTTGTTTATCCGTGGTCTTTTTCATTCAGCGAGGATAATATGGATATGTCCTTATGTCTTTTGTTCTTTTGTCCTCCCATCCTTGTTATCCGTGGTCTTCTCTTTTGTTCCCTTTTGTTCTTTTGTGTTATCTATGTCGTTATGTCCTCGCCTTGCACTAACTCTGTCTTTGACGAATTTAGGCTGCAGCTCGGAAAAGCTCAAACAAGTTTGGCTTTTCGCTCGCCTTGCACTAACTTTGTCCCCTGGTTCACAAAGCGTGAGCCAAGGGGTGGCAGGCCGGTTGGTCTGTCTGAGATGATACCCTCCGACCTGATCCGGATAATGCCGGCGTAGGGATGTAAGGCGACATAAGAAGAACCCCTTTTTATGTATTATTTAATTCAATAACAGTAATGAACAAACAATTTACCTCGCTGAAAGCAGGTGTTGGCATGGGAAAGATACATCCTGTGATAGCCTCTGCTTGCCGTCTCCGTAGTGTGCTGCTGCTGTCTGCAACGGCACTGGGACTCACCGCGCACGCACAACAGAATGTCTCCCTCAGCGACACAGCACATGTCCATGCCCTGCAAGGGGTGGAAGTGGTGTCGACACGTGCCACCAACACGACGCCGATGGCATTCTCCACCCTCACACAGCAACAGATAGAAGCCGTCAACCACGGTAAGGACATCCCCTCGCTGCTGTCGATGATGCCGTCGGTGACATTCTCATCCGATGCCGGCATGGGCATAGGGTATACCGGAATACACGTGCGGGGTACTGACCCCACACGCATCAATATCACCGCCAACGGCATACCGTTGAATGATTCCGAGTCGTCGCAGCTGTATTGGGTGAACATGGGTGACTTCGCCTCGTCGGTGCAGTCGATACAGGTGCAGCGTGGCGTGGGCACATCGACCAACGGAGCGGGAGCCTTCGGTGCCACCATCAACATGCAGACGGCAGTAATAGGGGCGAAACCGACATTGGGTGTCGACTTCTCTGCCGGCACCTACGGCACACATAAAGAGACGTTGCGCTTCTCGACAGGACTCTTTGGCAACAGACACTGGGGAGTGCAGGGACGACTGTCGAACATCGGCAGCGACGGCTACATCGACCACGCCACATCGAGACTGAACTCCTACTTCCTGCAAAGTGGATATTTCGCCGACCGCACCGTGGTGAAGTTCATCACCTTCAACGGATGGGAGAAGACATACATGGCTTGGGACTACGCCTCACGCGCCGACATGGAGAAGTACGGACGCACATACAACCCCTCGGGCCTCTTCACCGACGCCATGGGAGTGACACGACATTATCCCAACCAGACCGACAACTACCATCAGCAACACTATCAGCTGATATGGAACCAGACGCTGACCGACGCATGGAAGCTCAATACCGCCCTGCACTACACCCACGGTAAAGGCTTCTACGAACAATACAAGAGCGGGCAGAAGCTGTATAAGTACCACATCTACGACGAGGCAGTGAGCAAGAGCGCCCTGGTGCGCCAGAAACGTATGGAGAACGACTTCTACGGCTTTGTGGCATCGCTGAACTATGAGCGTGTGCAGAATCTGACAGCCAACATCGGCGGCGGCGTCAACCGCTACGACGGCGACCACTTCGGACGCGTAGTGAAAGTGGTGACACCGGGAATAGACTATGACCGCCACCACCGCTACTACGACAACAATGCCGTGAAGACCGATGCCAACCTCTACCTGAAGACTACCTACATGCTGGTGCCCGGACTGTCGGTGTTCACCGATGTGCAGACACGTTGGGTGAACTACAAGATGCGCGGCACCTCGCAGGAGTACGACAGCGACAAGCAGCAGATGCCCCTGCAACTGAAGCGCAACTATAAGTTTTTGAACCCCAAGGCGGGCGTCACCTACCAGCCTTCGAGCCACCACACGCTATATGCGTCCTACGCCATAGCACACAAGGAGCCCACACGCAACGACTTTGAAGACATGCTGGCAGAAGCCGAGAGTGTGGACCCGCAATCCGAACGCCTCAACGACCTCGAAGTGGGCTACCGCTATACCGCATCGCAGCTGAACTTCAGCCTCAACGCCTATTGGATGGACTACAACAACCAGTTTGTGCTGACCGGCGCACAGGATGCCAACGGCGAGATGGTGGCACGCAACATCAAGGACAGCTACCGCATGGGCGTGGAACTTGCCGCCGGATGGAATCCCGTGAAGGGACTGCGCTGGGACATCAACGCCACATGGAGCCGCAACCGTGCCAAGAACATGGAGCTGACAGTGCTCGACGAGGTCACATGGGAGCAGTCGAAGCAGAACGTGGGCACCACACATCTCGCATTCTCGCCGGAATGGATAGTGAACAACATGCTGAGCTACGAGTGGAACAACCTGCGATGCTCGCTCACCAGCAAGTATGTGGGTTCGCAGTATATGACAAACAGCGACTTCCGCTCCTACATCGATCAGGACGGCAATCGCATCAGCGCCATGCTCAACGCATACTTCACCACCGACCTCGACATATCCTACACCTTTCACTTCAGATACATTAAGACGCTGACGGTGGGCGTGACGGTCTACAACCTCTTCAACAAAAAGTATGAGTCCAACGGCTCCTGCTCGATGAACTTCCGCCGCACACCCAACGGCATAGAGAGCTTCGGCAACTGGGACTTCTGGTCATGGTCGACATACTCCGCACAAGCCCCCACACACTTCCTGGCACACCTCAGCATGAACTTCTGAAGGGTACAGGTCGGGGGGGGGAAAGGTTAAAGAACAGACTGCGCATTATCTCACGCAGATACACGGAAGAACCACAGAAAGCCTTCGCCCACAAGTACCCCTGACCATACTGCACTGACAAATATTGCTCCATCATCTATGTTTCTCGACATCACTACTACCATTCTCGGCCTTGCCTACATCCTGCTGGAATATCGTGCCAGTCTGTGGATGTGGGCTGTGGGCTTTGTCATGCAGGCCCTCGGCATCGTGCTCTACTACGATAAAGGTCTCTACGCCGACTGCGGCATGGAGTTCTACTACCTGTCGATGACCGTCTACGGCTTCCTGATGTGGCGTCGTGGCGGCAAGAAAAGCTCCGACGGGCAACAAGTGGGGAAGGGTACAGCGTCGGCGCGCCCCATCACGCACATGCCGAAGCGACAGATGGTGTTATGGATAGGCATAGGACTGCTGCTGTGGGCACTCATCTGGTATCTGCTGACTACCTTCACCGACTCGCGTGTGCCCATAGCCGACAGCTTTACAACAGCCTTCAGCCTCGTGGGAATATGGGCCTTGGCACGCAAGTATGTGGAGCAGTGGTTTGTGTGGATTGTCGTCGACGTGGTGACCTCAGCCCTCTACTACTACAAGGACATCCCCTTCAAGGCGTCGCTCTATGCCCTCTACGTCGTCATTGCCGTGTTCGGCTACCGCCGCTGGCGCAGGATGATGACACAAGCCGACAATGAATGGAAACCAGCTCAGCAACAACTGTAAAACAATATCAGTGATATTGCTGACCAATATCACTGATATTGCTTTGTACATGTTTCCCGTTTGTCGGGTCAAAGAGCTACCGTGACAACCCAAGGTCGACGACTTTGGTGACCAATCTCGACGACTTTGGTTTTTTGTTGAGCACCCATGGTGAGCCAAGGTGGCAAAAGCATGGGCGAAGGCAGCCAAGGTGGCGGTACAGGCATTGCCGATGGCAAGTGAGGATGAGTTTGAAGAAAACGAAGAATGGACAGAATACTTTCTGAAAAGTGTGTTCCGCAATCAGTGGCAGACGCTGAAAGGCGACGAGGAGGATGTCTGACGCACCGATAGAAAGCTATGCAACATAAAAGATGGCAACTTGCTGATGCAGGTTGCCATCTTCGTTGAAAAAGTTTCACTTATGTAGCCTTTGCGCTTTTCGGTTGTAATGATGTGTGTGCTGTTGGTTATCCGAGCAGGTTGCGTTCTATGTGTTCTATCTCTGAGAGGAATGTGTGGCTTTCCTTCATTCTCTGTTCCACGAGGTTTACGCTGTGCAGTACGGTGCTGTGGTCGCGTCCTCCCACGAGTTTTCCTATGCGTGCTGCCGTCATCTTGGTGTGTTTCTGTGTGAGATACATGCACACCTGTCTTGCTTCGACGAGTGCTCGCTTGCGGCTGCGGCTCTGAACGTCGCTGGCTGAGACGTGGTAGTACTGGCATACCTCGCCCACGATGTCGTCGACGGTGACGGGGCGGTTGTCTGTCTTCACCGAACGGCTGATGACGCGTTGTGCCAGCTGCAGGTCGATGTGGCTGTTGTAGACCACGCTGTATGCCATGAGTGACGCTACGATGCCCTCAAGGTCGCGTACGCTGTTGCCGGCAGTGCGGGCAATGACATCGACAACATCGTCGCCTATCTTCAATCCGTTCTTACGGATGAGGTGGTGCATGATGTCTTTGCAGAGTGTGGTGTCTGGTTTCTCTATCTCAGCAATGAGTCCGCAGCTGAAGCGTGTGATGAGTCTGGCATCCATGCCGTCGAGGTCGACAGGGGGACGGTCGGAGGCGAGCACGATGCGCTTGCCGTTGCGGAACAGGTGGTTGAGAATGTGGAAGAAGGTGTTCTGTGTGCCTTTGGCAGTGGCCCATTCCTGCACATCGTCGATGATGAGCACGTCTATGGATTGGTAGAAACGTATGAAGTCGTTGATGGTTCCGTGTTTGCTGGCATCGACATACTGCACCTGAAAGAGCCTTGCGCTGACGTAGAGTACGCGCATGTTGGGGTTGTGCTGCTTGATGTGTATGCCGATGGCATTGATGAGATGGGTCTTGCCGCACCCGGAGGGACCATATACGAACATGGGGTTGAACTGTGTCGTGGTAGGATTGTCGGCTATTGCCAATCCCACGGCGCGCGGCAGCTTGTTGCTCTTGCCTTCGATGAAGTTGGCAAAGGTCTGCTGCGGGTTGAGCTGCGGGTCTATATCCTGTGGTGCTAGTGCGTCAAGGGGTGTGGGGGTGGTGTTGGTTCCTGCTGCCTGTGATGCCGGACAGTGGTCGTTGCCGATGTTGTCGGTGGGCAGCACAGTGCTCAGGTCGTTGGTGCTGTCGGTAAGAATGCGGTAGCTGAGTTGCACACCGCGACCGAAGCAATGGCGCAACACCTTGCTTAACAGGCTGACAAAGTTCTCTTCAATGTACTCGTAGACGAAAGGACTGGGCACACTTACGAGCAGAGTCTTGCTCTCTGCATCGTACTGCACGAGCTTGAGAGGAGCAAACCATGTGGTGTATTGTTCCTCTCTGACGTTGCTGCGGATGAGCCGCAAACACTCGTCCCAAAGCTGTTTGGGTGTTTGTTGCATAAGTGTTAGTCCTATATTATATGTGAAGAAAGTCCCTTACATGCTCAACGTGTCGTTTCCTTGATGTGGTGCATGGTACAATCCGATGTGGTGTTTGTACTTTGTGCCGGGGTGTGGAAAAAACAGAATGAGGTTGATGCTGGGGTAAAGCGAGACTTTCTTTCTTCTGTTTGCCGTTTGCAAATGTCGCACAATTCTGACAAGTGGGCAAACGGCATAAGGTGTCTAAGGCTGAAAGAAAAATCGGTAAATGGCTATCTGTGGGAACTTTAGCGAGGGTTTACCGTGTGTATGGGTAACAAAGCATCTTGAAGTGCGTGCAAATTGTTGTTTTTTAAGGTGTTACGCATAATGGTGAAAGCATTTTGCGTGAAGTGTTTTTGGGGTGTGTGAGGGGAGAAATAGGGCTGAAAATGCCGATAGGAAAGGACTTTATAAAAAAGTTTTGCCCCGAATGTTTATTTGTAATGAGTTCACATTGTGCAGCGCCCTGCATCAATTATAATTTAGTGTAGTGAGTATGTGATTATTACGTCCGAAAACGGATGATGTGAGGGTGCTTTTTCGGCTATTTGTTCTTCCTTCCGAAGAGGGAGAAGTGCACATAGCGTTTCGGGTTTTCGCGCAGATTGATGAGCAATGAGTCGGCATGTCCTACCGCCGAAGCCAGGTTGGTGTAGAGGGTGGAGTCGCCCATGAGTCGTCCCAACGAGGAGTTGTGGTCGTTGAGTTGGGCGGTAAACTGCTGCAGCTCGCCAATGGTCTGGTTGAGCTGCTCCATTGTGTTGTTGAAGTCGATGTCTGCCCAGTTGGCTGTCATGCGTGTGGTGTTGTCGAGTGTGCCGGAGGCTTTGGCAACGAGCTGTGGCAGTTGCTGGTTGAGCGTCGATGCCAGCGTGGTGAGGTGTTGTGCCGTATTGTTGAGGCGTTGTGTGAGGTGTTGTGTGTTGTAAAGTGTTCCCTGCAGGGCTGCGCTGCCCGTCACGGCTTCCAGATTGTTGAGTATGGCCTGTATGGTTGGCATCATGTTGCTTACCTGTGGCAGCAGTTCGGCGGCCTTGTCGAGGGTTCCTACGTGTGCCTGACCCTGTATGTCGGTGCCGGGAGGGAGGATGTTGCCGCGTGCCTGATCGAGAAGCAGGTTCACCTGTACGTTGCCCAGCAGGTCGCTGACAATCTCGGCGCGTGTGCCTTGACGCAGTTGCAGCTTGGGGTCGAGGGCAACGACGCACTTCACCTTACCATTGCTGTTATAGTCGTAGTTGATTTCCTTCACTGTGCCTACCTTGAAGCCGTTAGAATAGATGGGGCTGGAGGCGGACAAGCCGCTGACATCGTCGAAGAGGATGGTGTAGGTGTTGTCGGAGGAGAACAGTTGTTTGCCTTTCAGGAAGTTGATGCCGAAGAAGAGCAGGGCAATGGCAACGATGGCTGTCAGGGCTATGGTGATTTCCTTTTTACGTTGGTTCATGGCTGGGAATGATTATTTCTTATTTTTTGTAGCTATGCTGATGGCTTGTCTCACGTCGGTCTTCTTTCCGTTGACGAAAGCCACGATGAATGCTTGCGGGAAGCGCTCAGTGAGTGAGCGTTTGAGGCTGATGATGGCGTTGTAGTCGGTCGTTGCGCCCACGGTGTACTTCACCAGTCCACCTTCGGTGTAGTGGTCGAGACCGGTGAGTCCTTTCAGTCGTGCGTCGTCCTTGCTCAGCGGCTGACTGTTGGCCAATATCTGTACCTTGAACACAGGCACCTCGGCGGCAGGTTGCTGTGCCTGCGGGGCAGTCTGTTGAGGTTTAGCCTCGGGCTGCTGTGTTTGCGGTGTAGCCTGTTGGGGCTTTTGTGTAGGTTGTTGCTTGTCGGTGGCAGGTGCTTTCTTGCTCTCCGGCTGTGTGGACTTAGCCTGTGAATGAGTCTTGTCGTTGCCGCTGACGTGTACCGGCGTGGTGCTGGTGGGCGGCATGGGCTTGTCGGGGTTGGCAACGGCTATGAGGGGGAGTGTCTGCTGATTGCTGCCGTAGAACTTGTTGCGGTATTGTACGAAGGCGTTGTATATGCCTTTGGCGTAGAGGTCGGCAGCTTGCGGCGAGTTCATGAAGTCTTCTTCGTCGGGTGTTGAGATGAATCCGAGTTCGAGCAGGCATCCGGGCATGGAGGAGAGTCGCAGCACGGCGAGGTTGTCCTGATGTGCTCCCATGTCGTTGCGTCCTGTCACGGCAGGCACGTTGCGCTGCATGAGGCGTGCCAGCTCCACGCTGCGCTGCATATTGTTGTCCTGTATGAACTCAAACATGATGTTGCTCTCTGCCGAGTTGGGGTCGAAGCCCTGATAGGTCTGTTTGTATCCTTTCTCAAGTAGTATGACTGCGTTCTCGCGTTTAGCCACTTCCAGGTTCTTTGTCAGTCCGCTTCGTCCGGTATTGCGTCCGCTGCCGAGGGTGTATGTCTGAAATCCGCGTGCTATGCGTCCTGCTCCGATGGAGTTGATGTGTACGGAGATGAAGAGGTCGGCTTTGTTTCGGTTCGCCACCTGTGCGCGTTCGATGAGCGGCAGGAAGCGGTCGGTGGTGCGGGTGTACACCACTTTGACATCGGAACAGTTGCGTTCCACCATTCTTCCGAAAGCAAGTGCAAACTTGAGGGTGAGGTCTTTCTCCTTGGAGTATTTGCCGAGGGCTCCGCTGTCGTGTCCGCCATGACCGGCGTCGATGACGAGTACAAAGCGGTCTTTGGCTACGAGGGGCAGGGTGGTGCACAACAAGAGCAGGACAAGGTAGTGGCGAAGATGTTTCATATTATATATATGGTGGAAATGGGGAGGGATGGTGCGGGTGTCAGGCGTGACTGTCGGTGTTGAACTTCAGTGTGATGGCTGCCCCTTTGGTGTCGGCGCCCATGGGAGGGTTGCATTTGGTGAGTGTGACCTCGATGTGGGTGATGGCTGGGCAGCTTTGGCTGATGTGTTGTGTTATGCGCCAGGCGACGTTTTCTATGAGTTTGGAGGGCTTTGCCATCTCTTCTTTGATGATGTCGTAGAGCATGGCGTAGCTGACGGCATCGTCGACATTGTCGGACAGCATGGCACGTGAGGCATCGTAGGCTGCGGTGACATCGACGATGAAGTCGGCTCCGACGACGTTTTCCTGCGGCATGACACCATGCAGGGCGCGGAAGCGCAGTCCCTGTAGGGTGATGTGGCTGTGGGTGAGTGTCATAGGGTGGTTATCCGCAGCGTGATGCGCCACAGTTTTTGCAGGTGAGACATCCTTCTTGGTAGACGAGTGTTTCCTGTCCGCATGACGGGCAGCGTTGTCCGGTGGCTGTTGTGCCGTCGACGACATACTTCTTCAGTGCGCGTTCTACACCGTTCTTCCAGGTGTTGATGCTCTCGCTGCCCAGTTGCAGGGAGCTGACGAGGTGTATGACGTGGTCGATAGGCATACGATAACGCAGCACGCCGGAGATGAGCTTGGCGTAGTTCCAGTATTCAGGGTTGAACTTCTCGGACAATCCTTCGACGGTGGTCTTGTAGCCGCGTTTGTTTTCGAACTGGAAGTCGTAGCGTTTGGTGCCGTCGGCATTCACTTGCTTGATGATTTTGCCTTTGGTGACGGTCTTGGGCAGTACGATGCCTTCGTCGTCGTCTTGCAGACCAGTGAAGATCTCGTAAGGATAGCCGTTGTAGAGGCCTACGAAGGCGACCCATTTTTCTTTATTGTTCTGGAAACGTACCACATCGCACTCCAATACATCAGGACGTACTTCCTTTACGTTGGGCTTTTCTTTCTGCTCTGTGCGTTCTTTTTTGTCTTCGGTGTCTGTGGTGGTGTTTTCCTTTTTCTTCTTCTTGTCATCAACGGACACCATGACGCCTGCCCTGCTGCCGTCGCGATAGATGGTGCAGCCCTTACATCCCGAGCGCCATGCTTCGACATAGAGCTGGTCGACGAGCTGTTCGCTGACGTTGTTAGGCAGGTTGACGGTGACGCTGATGCTATGGTCGACCCATTGCTGTACGGCGCCCTGCATGCGCACCTTCATCAGCCAGTCGATGTCGTTGGCGGTGGCTTTGTTGTAGGGCGAGTGGGCTACGAGGGAGTCTATCTCCTCCTGTGTGTAGCGCTTGTCGGTGTCGTAGCCGTTGACCTTCATCCATTCCATGAACTTAGGATGGTATACGATGTATTCCTCGTAGGCGTCGCCCATGTCGTCGATGAAGTCGACGCGTGACTCCGGGTCGTTGGCGTTGACTTTTCTGCGGCGTTTGTAGACGGGCATGAATACGGGTTCTATTCCGCTTGTTGTCTGTGTCATCAGTGATACGGTGCCGGTGGGAGCGATGGTGAGGCATGCTATGTTGCGTCGTCCGTACTTCTGTATGTCGCGATAGAGTTGAGCGTCTTGGCTCTTGATGCGCAGCAGGAAGGGGTTGTTCTTTTCGCGTTTGGCGTCGTAGATGCTGAAGGCCCCTCGCTCTTTGGCCATCTCTACGGATGACCTGTAGGCGGCAAGGGCGAGTGTCTTGTGCACTTCTACTGAGAAGTCGGTGGCTTCCTGGGTGCCGTAGCGCAGGCCTAAGGCTGCTATCATGTCGCCTTCGGCTGTGATGCCGACACCGGTGCGCCTGCCCTTGCTGCTCTTGGCGAGAATCTTCTCCCAAAGGTGACGCTCGCTCTGCTTCACTTCTTCCAGTTGCGGGTCGGAATCAATCTTGTTGATAATCTGGCGTATCTTTTCCAGCTCCATGTCTACGATGTCGTCCATGATGCGCTGCGCCATGGCGACGTGGGTGCGGAAGAGTTCGAAGTTGAATCGTGCCTGCGGGGTGAAGGGTTTTTCGACGTATGAGTAGAGATTGATGGACAGCAGTCGGCAGGAGTCGTACGGACACAGTGGTATCTCGCCGCAGGGGTTGGTGGATATGGTGCGGAAGCCCAGGTCGGCGTAGCAGTCGGGGATGCTTTCGCGCAGGATGGTGTCCCAGAAGAGTATGCCCGGCTCGGCGCTCTGCCAGGCGTTGTGTACTATCTTTTGCCATAGTTTGCGGGCATCGGTCTCTTGTCTGACGATGGGCTTGTCGCTGTTGACGGGGAATTGTTGTACGTATGTCTTTCCGTCGATGGCTGCCTGCATGAAGGCATCGTCGATGCGCACCGAGACGTTGGCTCCTGTTATCTTTCCTTCTTTCATCTTGGCGTCGATGAATGCCTCAGCTTCGGGATGGCGGCTGCTGACGGAGAGCATGAGGGCACCTCTTCTGCCGTCTTGTGCCACCTCGCGTGTGGAGTTGGAGTAGCGTTCCATGAAGGGCACGATGCCTGTCGAGGTCAGTGCCGAGTTGTTGACGGGCGATCCTTTGGGTCTGATGTGCGAGAGGTCGTGTCCTACTCCGCCGCGACGCTTCATGAGTTGCACCTGTTCTTCGTCGATGCGCAGTATGGCTCCGTAGGAGTCGGCGTCGCCATCGATGCCGATGACAAAGCAGTTGCTCAGCGATGCCACTTGGAAATTGTTGCCGATGCCGGTCATGGGGCTACCGCTGGGTACGATATATTTGAACTTGTCTAACAGGTTGAAGACCTCTTTCTCCGACAATGGGTTGGGATATTGTTTCTCGATGCGGGCTATTTCCTTTGCAATGCGTTGGTGCATATCTTTGGGAGAACGTTCGTATATGTTGCCGAAACTGTCCTTCATGGCATACTTGTTCACCCATACGTGGGCTGCCAGTTCGTCACCGTTAAAATACTTGAGTGTAGCTTGATAGGCTTCGTCGTAGGTATAGCTCTTCATAGTTTGGGAGTGGGATAATATGGTGTTTAAAATGGATTATGCGAAAGGTGTGTTGCGACTGTGCTATATCCTTGCAAAGTTAATATACTTTTAACAATAAGGTATAGAGTGTAGCCAAAAAAAAGTGGAGTGTCCTATTGCTGACACTCCACTTTTTTTCATTTTGTCTCCATCTCCTCTTTCATATCAATGAATTGCTTGTCTGCATCGTAGAATTCGTACTGCAGGAAAGCCATTTTCTGCGAGGGGATGATTCGTAAACCTGTTCCGTACTTCAGTTGCCATTTTCTTTTCAAAGACACAAAACCTTTGTTGATGTATGCGGCAACGTATGGATGTACGTGCAGGTAGCACTTTCGGATGCCTATCCGATTGACGAGGTAGTCTATTTTTCGTTCCAGTTGGTCGGTGAAGAGGTAGGACGACTTTATTTTTCCTTTTCCAAAGCATGTGGGGCATGTCTCTTCAACGTCGAGATCTACTGCCGGCCGCACGCGTTGGCGTGTGATTTGCATCAGTCCGAACTTACTCAGTGGCAGTATGTTGTGTCTTGCTCTGTCGTTTTGCATGTTCTTACACATGCGCTCGTAGAGTATTTGTCTGTCTTCTGCCAATCTCATGTCGATAAAGTCGACAATGATGATTCCGCCCATGTCTCGCAGTCGCAGCTGTCGAGCCAATTCGTCGGCGGCACCGAGGTTCACTTCTAGTGCGTTCTCTTCTTGTCCGTTGTCTTTTTTGATGCGGTTTCCGCTGTTGACGTCTACAACGTGCATGGCTTCGGTGTGTTCGATGACGAGGTAGGCACCACGTTTGTAGTTTACTACCTTACCGAATCCGGCTTTGAGTTGCTTGGTGACGTTGTAGTTGTCGAAGATGGGTACGCTACCTTTGTAGAGCTTAACGATGTCAGCCTTTTCAGGGGCGATGAGCGAGATGTACTGATGCAGCTCGTTGTGTACTGTGGCATCGTTGACGTAGATGTTCTCGTAGGAAGGGTTGAAGAGGTCGCGTATCATTGCTACGCTTCGGCTTGTCTCTTCGTATACGAGTTGCGGTCGGTCTTGGGTCTTTTGCACTTTGATAAGTGTGTCTTCCCATCGTTTCATGAGTATACGCAGCTCTGTGTCTAGCTCGGCTACTCGTTTTCCTTCAGCTACTGTGCGTACAATGATGCCGCAATTCTTCGGCTTGATGCTCTGTACGAGTTGCTTGAGTCTTGCTCTTTCAGCGTTGCTTTTTATCTTTGACGATACGCTTACTTTGTCGCCGAATGGTATGAGAACGATGTTGCGTCCAGCGAAGCTTATTTCTGCCGTAAGTCTAGGTCCTTTGGTGGATATGGGTTCCTTGACTATCTGTACCAGCACCTCTTGTCCTTGCGAAAGTTGTGTGATGGTGCCGTTTTTGGGCAGATCTGACAGTCTGCTGGCTTTTGAGAAGGGGTAAAGACTTTTCCGATTGCTCTGTACCTGTTTAAGATACTTTTCAAAGGAGTTGTACTGACTACCGAGGTCTAAGTAATGGAGAAAGGCATCGCGGTCGCAACCTACATCGACAAAGCAGGCATTGAGCCCGGGCATGAGTTTTTTTACCTTTGCAATGTAGATGTTGCCTACTGAGAATGATGCCGACCGTGTTTCTTGTTGGAACTCTACTAGACTTTTGTCTTCGAGCAGAGCTATAGCAATTTCATCTTGTCTGACATCAATTACTACTTCGCTTGTCATTTCTCTTTCTGTACGTCGGGTTGCAAGTTGTCTCCGTTGTGTTGTGAACATGCAAAGACGGGGTGCGTACTGCGGCGTTAATATTGTCGCGGTGCATCCCCGTTGTTGTGCTGCCACGGGTAACGGGACGTGACGGAAGAGCTTACTTGTTCTTGTGTCTGTTCTTTCTCAGTCTCTTCTTACGCTTGTGGGTAGCCATCTTGTGGCCTTTTTTCTTTTTTCCGTTTGGCATAATGGTGGTGATATTGATGTTTATAATTACGATATCATCGCGATGATGCGTGAGGTCTGCGTAGATGCAGGGGTGTCGGGGCTGTGTGTGCAGACTGTTTGCGGGCTGTCTTATTCGCCTTTCATGCGGCTGATGAAGCTCTTGGCGGGCTTAAAGCCTGGGAAGTCGTGAGCAGCGATGGTGATAGTTGTGTTCTTTGATATGTTGCGAGCAGTCTTTTCTGCACGATGTTTCACTACGAAACTGCCGAAGCCGCGAAGATACACATTCTCCTTCTTTACCATGCTGTCTCTTACTACATCCATAAAAGCTTCTACGGTGATCATAACTTCGCTCTTAGGAAGACCGGTTTTTTCAGAAATGATGTTTACAATGTCTGCTTTAGTCATAATAATGAGAATAAATTAGGAGTAATACTATATAGGTTCTGCCTTTTTAAGGGCATGCAAATGTAAGGACTTTTTATTGTGTGGGAAAACAAATCGTGTTTTTTCTTTCCTTATATATAATATATATCGGTCATTATCGGCGTTTTGATGACGTGTTATGGTGCCCAGAATGTGAAAAATCCCATTCTGCCGTACTTTTCTGATTGTGGCAGAATGGGAAGGTGGTGGTTGCCCGTCGGGCGTAGGCAGCGGATTAGTATTCCATCATAGGCGGCAATGCTTTTGCCTGCTCTATCATTTTTTCTACTTCGCTCACTGCCGGAACACGTCTTACGAGGTGTTTCTGTTCGTTGATTTCTTCGAGTTTGGCCTGTAGGTTTTCGGCAACGCGGTGGCGTAGCTCTTTAACGGTGTCCACTCCGGCTGCTTCCAGTAGCTCGGAGAACTGCGGGCCTACACCGTCAATGCGCATCAGGTCGGCATGGTTGGCCCAAGTGAGGATGAGTTTGGGGGTGATGCCTGTCTCGTCGGACAAGGCTTGGCGACCAGCGGGCTTGCAACATTTCTCAAGCAGCTCGGCATCGGTGTTGATGCCTGCGGCAATCAGCTTCTCGGCATAGACGGAGCCAATGCCTTCGATGTCAATAATCTTGTAGGTCATAGGTGATAATATTATAATATGGTATGTGTGACGAGATACTACTGTTGCGTAAGTGTTGTATCATGTCTACAAAGTTACATCTTTTCTGCGTCTTATGCAAGTTTTGTTGGCGTTTTTCTGTTTGCCAACAGCTTTGCTGTGTGGCGTTTATCGGTTGTTGATGATGACTTTTTTCACGCTGTTGTCGCTCATTCGCACGATGTTTATTCCTTGCTGCAGTTGGTTGTGGCGTCTGCCTTGTGTGTCGTAGATGGCTATGTGTTGCGGCTTTGTGGAGTCGACGCTGCTGATGGCGGTTCCGACGCTGTACTGTAGTTTCCTGTCCATCCATTCGATGCGGTCTGTCAGGTAGGTGCGCAACCTGCTCACCTCGCCTTCGTAGCTGCCTTCTATGAGAGGATTCTGGTGTACGATGGTGTTGAGTATGTTCCATCGTTTGAAGTTCAGTTGTTGCGACTCCTCCAATTCGGCGGCAATGGCGTCGACATACTGCGTAAGTGCTTCGGGTGTGATGCGTCCGTTGTCTCTCGCCTCTTGCCAACAGGAGCGCATCTGTGCCTCTACATAGGGGTCGCTGAGCAACCGGTTGACATTGTCGCGCATCTTGCCCGCCGCTATTGTGGAGTATTGGTACAGCCATTGGGCATGACTGTTGATAGGGTATACGCGATTGTCGTTCTCGAAAGCCAGGTCAAAGTCCCATACGGGCCCTACGTACAGCTTGTCGTCGCCCCGTTGTTTCCACATGTATGTGCTCCAGTAGGTATCAGGGTTTCCTGACAGCTCGTTTACAAGCAGATGGCGCACGAAGGAGTTCACATCCAGCAGTGCCCGGTATCCGGCAGCAGCGTCAGTGTAGTTTGCTGCAAAGAGTCGTTGCTCCATTTCGTTGACGTGTTGGCTTATGTATGCCTTCTGTGCTTGCGTTATCTCCGACTTCTGGGGCGACTTTATCGTGATGGGTGTTTCGCGTTTGGTGTTAAACCACAGTGTACCTTTTTCTGCATAGCCGTCCACTTCTATCAGATAGCCGCCCGTTATTGTCTCTGTGTTGTCGTCGTGTCGTGTCAGTACGTCTATATCTACGCGTCCTTTGCCTATATCAATTTGGTCGCAGAGCTGATAGCAGCCCTTATATTCGCCGTTTACGATAAGGTCTACGGGCTGACAGTAGGGTGTGTAAGCCATTCCCATACGGCGGCTTATCTCCATAGCGACGGCATTTCGCATCAGACTCTTGTCACCGTAGTTGTTGATGAGTGTCCATGTGTCGGCTTTTGCCGGCGAGGCGAGTGGCGAACCGGGCAGTATGCGGCTTTCTACACTGTTTTCAAAGCGTATGCGGTAGGGTTTCTTAGGGAAGGAGAGCGATTTGTTTCCACGCAGACGCGTCAGCACGGGTTTCTGTTGTTGGCGACTGCCGTCGTCGTAAATGGAGGTAAACCATCCTTGCAGCTCGTCTTCTTTGTCGTAGGGCTCAATGTCGTCGACGATGTGTATGCTTAGTGTCGGCAATGATGTTATCTGGTAGTAGTGCGTGTTGTCGCCTGTGCCGGGGTGTCCGTAGAATGCCACCTCGGCTATGTTGCAGTGTGCATCGTGCGGTCCCACGTAGCGAACGTAGCGGAATCCTCGCGACACCTGCACCTCTGCCCACGTCAGCTGTCCTGCTGTGGTGCGCTCAGGGATGAGGTATAGCGGCACGGCGTCGAGGAAATCGGGGCGATTGGAGCCTTCAAACAGTCCCAGACACACCTGCTGCGGACCCAATATGTTGTTGCGCGGTGCCCATGCCACGCCTGTGATGATGTGCTCTTGGCCAAGATCCAGCCCCACCCAAGTGTTGGATGAGGCGTAAGATGCGAAGAAGGTGGACAGGTTGCCGTCGAAAGCGTTGGCGCAAGTGTTCACCGTTGTTGATGCGTTGTTAGTGGTATGGTCTAAGCTTAGCTTTGTGCCTATCACGGTCCCCTTCAGTCTGTCGTCGGCAGATAGGGAATGGACAAACAAGCAAAGCGCTATAGCAAGAAGTGTCAGTCTGTACATGATAGTCTTTTCGGTGTGTGCCGAGGCTGTCATTGTTTAGTCGTTGTTCGTATGTCGGGCAGCGAGGTGTGCCATGGCTTGCTCTATGGTCTGCTGCAGGTAGTAGCCGTTGTTTATGCGTTGTTGTATGCGTGCCACGTTGTCAGTCATAGCTTGTCGCTGTTCGGGCGTAATGTGTGTCAGTATGTCGCCCAGACGGTCCAGGTCGTCTATGACTATTCCCACCCCTTCCTTTTCTATCAGCGGTGCCAGGGCTGCGTCTTTGTTGATGATGACGGGCATGCCCGAGCGCAGATAGAACGACACCTTCATAGGTGTGTTGATGCGGTTGTACTCCCCCCAGGCTCCGTCCAGTCTGTTGATGCTGTTTCCGTCCCACATCAGTCCATAGTCGCCGCACACGGTTTCGATAAAAGTGTCCGACGCCATGCGGGGGTGTTCGTGTATGTTTGGGTTGTCTTTGCCGAAGGGAGTGGTATCATTTTGACCATATAGGTGTAGCTCGTACGTCAGATCGGTGTGTTCCAGCTTGGTGAGGAAGGCATTACGGCGTGGATGTAGGCGTGCGGCATACACCACTACGGGCTTCCTGCTACCGTCAGCGGGCATGCTTTCCTGCTTACGCAGCGGCATCGGCGAGGGATAGTCCCACAACTCCAGCGCACCTATAGTCTGACTGAGCCCATGTTCTTCACACCAGGTGCGCATCACGCTGTTGGTGGCGATGATATAGTCGCTTAATGACAGGCGGCTCAGCTCCACCTGCTCGGTGATGCGGTGCCGACGCATGCAGCCAAGGTCGTGGATGAGTGTCACGGTGAGGGCTCCACGCAGGCGAGCCACACGGCAGATGTACTTGAAATACTTTTTGATAGGATACTGCAGTACTACGATATCGCCTCTCCTAACGCGAAACGTGTAGCCCACGATTCCCCATAGGTTGTGCAGAAATCCCCACACCATGTTCTTGCTGTGCATCTGTGCGCTGCCGAGGTTCACCGCACCCCACTCTTCAAGCAAGTTCTCGGTGTTGATGCGGGCCATATTGGACACGATATAGTTGCGCGACACATAGCAAAGACGATGCTGGGGTGGGGCTTGTAAAGGCATAATGTTAATTGCAATACGATTATTTTCGCTACAAAGATAGCACAAACGCCCGTCTATACAAAGCCATGCCTTCGGTTTTTGCCCTGCCGCACCGCCTTCAGAGCGCATCAGGAAGGCTACATATTTAGGGATTTCCCTATACAGTTTTAGGATTTTCCTGCCGTCATTACGTCAAAAACGACTACCTTTGCTCTCACAAAAGCATACAAAACAACTTCATAAGCAACATTCCTATGAAAAAGACATTCCCTTGCATATTGCTCTCTGCAGCATTGCTTCTCAGCAGCTGCACCTCGTTAGAGTCCGGACTGTACGGCGGTGCCACCTTCGGCAGCATCCTGGGCAGCGCCATCGGCGGCATTAGCGACGGTCCGCGTGGCAGTGATGTGGGCACCATCGTAGGCATGGTGGGCGGCGCCGTAGTGGGAGCAGCCATAGGCAACGCTAGCGAGAAGAGCCGCATGGAGCGCATACAGCAGCGACGTAGCCGCTATGAAAACAACAATTTGCAGACAAGAGTCGACGACACCTATAACGACTATGGTCAGATAGGGCTGGAACGCAGCGGCTTCGACCCCACAGGTAGCGGCGACGACCGCATAGCCGACTTCGACGCACCTGTCGCAACAGAAGGATACAGCCCGCTGCCAGCCAACAAGGTGGACAACGCTGCTGAGGCAGTGCCCTATGGTGGAGCCTCGAGCGACATGGTAATCATCCGCAATGCACGTTTCGTCGACGGCAACCGCGACAACATTCTCTCCTCCAATGAGGTGTGTCGCGTGGTGTTTGAGGTGGTCAACACATCCGACCGCATGCTCTATGGCATCACACCCGTTGTCTACGAGCGCAATGGCAACAAGCGTATCTATATCTCCGAACCCATCCATGTGGAACGACTGGCACCTGGAAAGGGCGTGCGCTACACAGCCACCATCAAGTCGGCACGCATGAAGAACGGAGAAGCCACCTTCGTACTCAACGTCATGCAGGGAAAGAAACGCATGGCTTGGGCACAGGAAATAACCGTTCCCACACAGCGATAGTACAAAGTTACGACATTGGCTACTCCTCTTTGCATCGGCAGTGTTGATGGGTTGTCTCTCACAGTAGCCCCTCGACACTGCCGACCTTTTTCTATCGCCACCACCCGCAGCGAACAATGGTAGTGACGGACATCCCCATGTCCTACGTCAGCGCTCACTCTCTGCACGCTGCTGTTGTCAGTGGCTGTTGCTATATAGTGACGAGCTGATGTCCTCATCGCCACCAATATCGAGAAGTACAACAATCCCCGCGCCACCAGTTGCTGCATTCGCCCCGTATTCTCCTCCTCTAAATAATAATAGCTGTCCATGGGTTGGTGGTGTCGGTCGAGTTGGTGTGCAATCCACCCACCAGGAGGCAAGAGGCATCGCTCATTGCTCAACCCAACCACACAGTACTGATTGCGCTTTTCGGATACCCTCCTTCAGCATGGAAAAACAGGCAACACGTACCCTTCATGGGTGTCGATGTTGCCTGTTGTGTGTGTTATGTATGGTCTGTCTGTTGTTCTTTCAGTGCTTTGTTCTGTAGCCGTCGTAGCGTCGGCGGGCAAGCAGATAGAGGCGGTCGTAGGGTAGGTTCAGCTTCTCTATCATAGACGGGAATGCCCGATAGAAGGTGACATAGTAGAGGGCGAGGAACTTATATCCGTCGAATGTGTAGCGTGGCATGCTCTGTATGGCGTAGGTGCCCGAGGGGGTGACACCGTTCTGCCATATCACCGAGGCTTCGAGGGCTATGAGACGCACCTCTCCGAGGGAGAGTCCGTCGGTAAATTCGAGGGCGATGGTCATCTCGGTGATGATGCGTTCTTCGTCGGTGAAGGCATCGTTGGTATCAGCTTGGTGTGCAGAATGACTGCTCTGTGCCAGTGTGTGCTGCGTGGTGGCATATGAGTGTTGCTCTGTCGGCTGCTGTGTCATGTCAGTCTGTTGCGGCTCAGACTCTACGGGCTGCTTCCGCGTGGTCGGCTCGTGGTCGGTGTCGGTCTCTTCTGCGTCCTGTTGGGCTTTGTCGGCTGTGTCGTTGGCGAGCATGTCGGGGGTGTCCTCCTTGTCGGGGGCATCAGCCTCGGCACCGACGGCAGGGCTGTCGGAGGCTAAGTCGCCGCTCATCTCTTCGGGAGTGAAGAGAAGTTGTTCGTCGGCGAGGGGTGAGGAAGGAGGGTTTTGATGCTTCATGGTGTGTGGGAGATAATGACTTGCTGCGGGTTGATGCAGCGTGTGTTGTCTGTGTGTGGCGTGGTGGGGGTGGCGGTGGGGGCTTATTTCAGTCCTTTTTCTCCGAAGATGATGTTGCGGTCGCGCTCCAGTGCGGGCTGTGCCCACGCTTCGGGTACAAAACGCCAGTTGGTGTGAGCCCTGGGATGCAGGTGTCCCATCTTCTCTATCTCTTGCATGAGGTAGTATCGCTGGTCGCGTGCGCTCTTGAACAGTATGCGTTTGGGCAGCTCTTCACGGCTGATGCCGGCACCTTTGGTGAGCAGTTCGCCTCCGCCGTTGCCACGGTAGCTGTTCATCACCACCTTATATGTACGCAGCAGGTCGAACGGTTCGCCGTTGGACATGCGCAGGATGCGCACCTTGCTGCCGTCGGGTTGGGTGACATCCACCTCGTAGTCGATGCCGAAGGCACTGTCGAAGTTGAATGCCAGGTTTTTGAAACCGTAGCGTTGCAGGTCGTTGAAGTTGTATTCATTTATCTGCATGATGTGGTCGTCGGGCGAGGTCATGGTGTTCACCCACAGGTCGTAGCTCATTTCGAGATGACGCCGCACCTCTTCGCCGGTCATGTGCAGTACGTAGATATTGTTTTCGTACTTATATAGGTTGAACATATCGCTCACGCGTATGTCGCCTTTCTTAATTTCTGCGTCGAATACGAGTGGGGCGTTGAACGAAATGTCTGCTCCTGTTATCTGCATCTGCAGGTCGTGCACGAAATCAGTGAACGCTGCCGGTCCGAAGTATGCGTCGCGGCTCCGAATGGTGGTGTCGCTGACGCCTATCTTACGGTCGACGTAGTTCTGTACGCTGTCGATGTCGCTCTGAAAGCGCTCCATAAAGGGCTGGTGGATGGCCATCTGCTCGATGTTGACGAGCTTTCCCTCCGCTTTGCGGTCGACAATCTTTCCCTTTCTCAGTGTGAGTGTGAGCTTTGCGTCTGCAATGTAGTGTGCGTGTGCTGAGGGGTTGAGGCACAGCACGGGCTTGCCTTCCACGTTTTCCACGATGTCGTGGTGTATGGTGTGGTCGTGTCCGTAGAATATGATGTCAAATCCAGGTACCTCGCGGGCTATGCGCATGGTGGCGTCTTCTTCGTACTCGGGTGTGGTGATGCCTCCTTCGCGTCCAGAGTGGAACACACCGATGATGATGTCGGCGCGCTCTTTCTTTTTCACTACCTCTACCCATCGGCGTGCCGAGCTCACCATCTCCTCGAAGTGCATTCCCTGCCAGAGCGTCTCGTGGAGCCAGTAGGGTATGGCTGGAGTCAGCATGCCTATGACAGCGATGCGAATGCCGTCGCGGTCGTACATGGCATAGGGCAGTACGTAGGGCAATCCGGTGGCTGTGTTGATAATGTTGGCGCCGAGCACGGGGCAGCGCAGCTCGCTTATCCACTTGTCGTAGACGGCGTGTCCAGTCTCAACGTCGTGGTTGCCGAACACCTGTGCGTCGTAGCCCAGGTAGTTTGATACCTTGGCTGCCACGTTCGACAGCTCGGGATGCACGTAGTTGGCATAGTAGCAGGTAGGTTGTCCCTGCAGGATGTCGCCGTTGTCGAACAGCATCAGCCTTTCGCCATACTCCTTGCGCAGACTGTCTATGTAGGTAGCGGCGCGTGCCAGTGTGCCGGGCAGCGGACCGCGGTTGATGAAGTCGTAGGGAAAGAAACAGCCGTGTACATCACTGGTCTCGAGAAAACGCAGCGTGAGGGTCTTGTCTTGTGACATAAGGGGCAGGTTTAGGCACAACATGATGCCGGAAAGAAGAATACTACGTAACATAAGCATGGGGTGGGGGAGGAGAAGGGGAAGTCTCACAACCGTGAGTGTATGCCATCCTCCCTTCCAGATGGCAAAGGTAATGATTCCTTTCGATAATGTCGCACAATATTTCCTACAATCATACTGGTTCGTTCGGCCGTCGTTGTGCGGGGACAGCAGCCGTCGGCGGCAGAAAAACAGCAGCACCACTGCTCAGTGCGAACAGTGGTGCTGCGTTGTTGGTGCTAAATGGTTTACTTCACCTTTTCCACGATGGCCTTGAAGGCTTCGGGATTGTTCATGGCGAGGTCGGCGAGCACTTTACGGTTGATTTCAATACCAGCCTTGTGCAGGGCTCCCATAAACTGGCTATAGCTCATACCTTCGAGACGTGCGGCAGCGTTGATACGCTGAATCCACAGTGCGCGGAATGTGCGTTTCTTGTTGCGACGGTCACGATAGGCGTAGGTGAGACCCTTCTCCCATGTGTTCTTAGCAACGGTCCACACGTTTTTGCGTGCGCCGAAATAACCCTTGGTGAGTTTAAGTATGCGTGTGCGTTTGGCTTTTGAAGCTACGTGATTTACTGATCTTGGCATAACTTGTTTCCTTTCTTAAATAACGTGAGACATGTTGGTTAACGCAGACGAAGCAGGTCTTTCACCTGTTTGAGGTTGGAGGGATCTACGATGGCCTGATGCACAAGATTCCGCTTTTGCTTCTTAGTCTTCTTTGTGAGAATGTGGCTGTGGTAAGCGTGGTGACGCTTAATCTTGCCTGTTCCGGTGAAGGTGAAACGCTTCTTAGCTCCGGAGTTTGTTTTCTGTTTTGGCATTGTTTTTAATGTTTATTTGGTTAGTGTTACGTCGTGGTAACGCACAAAGCAGCGTTACGCACAGACGGGAATGAATCTGTTTGTTTCTCTTTATCGGTTGTCTGAGGGTTTATTCTTCGTCTCCCTCTCTGTCTTTGAGCAGCGCTTCTGCTCCTTTGGCGTTGGCGAGGATACTGTTCATCTGTGCACGTTCTTCCTGCTGCTGCCGTTGTTGTTCCTTTTCTTCAGCCTGACGCTGTTCGCGGTCGCGCTTCTGTTGGCTCTTCTTGGCTACGCCGGCCTTCTTCGGAGCGAGGAAGAGGAACATCTTCTTGCCTTCCAGCTTCGGCAGCTGCTCAACCTTCGCCAATTCTTCCAGATCGTTGGCAAAACGCAGCAGAAGTACTTCTCCCTGCTCTTTGAACAGTATGCTGCGGCCGCGGAAGAATACGTAGGCTTTCACCTTGTTGCCTGCTTCGAGGAACTCCTTGGCGTGTTTCAGCTTGAAGTTGTAGTCATTTTCGCCTGTCTGCGGACCGAAACGTATCTCCTTTACTTCTACCTTTACCTGCTTGGCCTTCATCTCTTTGGCCTTTTTCTTCTGCTGGTAGAGGAATTTAGAGTAGTCGATGAGTCGACATACAGGCGGTTGCGCATTGGGAGAGATTTCTACGAGGTCTACACCTTGTTGTCGGGCGAGGTCTAAAGCCTGACGTGTGGGCATGACAACGGGTTCGCCGTCGCCTACAACGCGTACTTCTTTGACGCGTATCTGCTCGTTAATGCGGTAACTGGGAGCTTTCTTGTCGTTTCTCATTCAACTGTTTAAAGGGTTGATAACTGTTGTGTTGCGTCCACGCAAACACCCTTTCCAGTGTTGTGTTGGTCACCGAAGAAGGAGGTGTGTGTCCGTTTTAGCGGCTGCAAATGTACGAACTATCAGCGTATTGGCAAATGTTTGGGGGTGTTTTTTTTATTGTGGTTGTGTTGTGGTTGTCGGTTGTCAGTCCATGCGGTCGCGGTAGTCTTCGTAGCCGTAGTGTCGCAGGGGTTCCAGGGCGCCGTCGTTGGTGAGCAACATTAGCGAGGGATGGTGAACACCGTTGAACATGTTGGTTTTCACCGTGGTGTAGTGTACCATGTCTTCGAATACGATGGTGTCGCCAATGTTCAGTGGTGAGTTGAAGGTCCACGTGCCGATGAAGTCGCCTGATAGACAACTGTTGCCGCCCAACCGATAGACGAAGCCCGTGTCGCCACTGTTGCCTCGCTCCTCTGTGCCCTCTTCGCCTGCCAGTCGCCATACTTCGGGCTTGTAGGGCATCTCAAGGCAGTCGGGCATGTGGCATGTGAAACTCACGTCGAGGATGGCGGTGGTGATGTTTTGGTCGCAGACGACGTCGACGACGTGTGCCACGAGCCATCCTGTCTGCCAGGCAAAGGCGCTACCGGGCTCAAGGATGACGTGCAGGTTAGGATGCCTTTGGCGGAAGTCTTGCAACAGGCGGACAAGCCTCGGCACGTCGTAGCCTTCGCGTGTCATAAGATGTCCGCCGCCGAAGTTCATCCATTGCAACTGCGGCAGCCATTGGGCGAAGTCGCGTTCCACCACGCTCAGCACCTCGGCAAACTGCTCTGCGCTGCTCTCGCACAACGTGTGGCAGTGGAAACCTTCAATGTGCGGCGGCAATGTGGTAGGTATGTTGTCGGCGTCGATGCCGAAGCGTGTACCTGGTGCGCAGGGATTGTATAGCAATGTCTCTACCGGACTGCTGTGGGGATTGATGCGCAGTCCGAGCGAGAGGCCGGGATTGGCTTGCAAGGCACGTTCGGCATAGCGTTGATACTGGCTCAGCGAGTTGAAGGTCAGGTGTGAAGACAGTCGTGCTATGTCGTCCATGTCGGTGTCGGTGTATGCCGGCGAATAAGTATGCGGTGCGTTGCCGAACTCTTCTGCAGCCATCCTCGCCTCGTAGAGGGAGCTTGCCGTCGATGCTGATATGTACTCGCGGAAGATGGGAAAGGTCTTCCATAGGGCGTAGGCCTTGAACGCAAGGATGATGTCTGCCTGCGACTCGTGAGCCACCGAGGCGATGAGTGTCAGGTTGCGACGCAGCAACGACTCGCTCACCACATAGGCAGGACGGCCCATGCAGGACAGCTCGGGGGTGTGAAGGAGGGGATGAAGCAACGTGTTCAACATATTATATATATATAATGGTGTAGCCTTAAAGTGAGGCAAAGGTAATTTTTTTGTTGCGATAAGTGTTGGCAGAACGAGAATGTTTTTCTACTTTTGCGGTCAAAAGCAGACCACCGTGTTACGTTACAGATACATGCAACGCTACTTGCTTCACGGACAAAGGGGCTTCTCTAAAGCCCCATGTCAATGAAGATAGGGCGTTTGCGCGTTTGTAGGACAGTACCGCAGTGGTCTGTTTTCGTATTGTTACACACTGATATTCAACATCAAAGATGAACGAACAATCATCATTTTTAGTCTTCTCTGGTTCTAAAACCAAATATCTGACTGAAAAGATTTGCCAGGAGTTGGGTCAGCCAATGGGTAAACTCAATCTTATTCGCTTCTCCGATGGAGAGTTTACCGTCTATTATGAAGAATGTATCCGCGGTCGCGATGTGTATCTTGTGCAGAGCACTTTTCCTAACACCGACAACCTGATGGAGCTGCTACTCATGATAGATGCAGCCAAGCGCGCCTCTGCTGGTACCATCAATGCCGTCATTCCCTACTTCGGCTGGGCACGACAAGACCGCAAAGACCGTCCCCGCGTGAGTATCGGCGCAAAGCTTATAGCCGACCTGCTGACCGCCGCCGGCGTCGACCGCGTTATCACCATGGACCTGCACGCCGACCAGATACAAGGTTTCTTCGATGTACCCGTCGACCACCTGTATGCGTCCAGCGTGCTGTTGCCTTACCTGCAGAGCCTCAGACTTGATGACGTTATCGTTGCTTCGCCCGATGTGGGTGGCTCAAAGCGTGCAAACACGTTTGCTAAGTATCTCGGCTGTCCGCTCGTGTTGTGCAACAAGACACGTGTCAGAGCCAACGAGGTGGAGAGCATTCGCATTATCGGTGACGTGAAAGACAAGAATGTGATACTCGTAGATGACATCGTAGACACCGCTGGCACCATCACCACCGCTGCCGACGAGATGATACGTCAGGGTGCGAAGAGCGTAAGAGCGTGCGCCTCTCACTGCGTGATGAGCGGTCCGGCTGACGAGCGTGTGGAGAAGTCGAACCTGGCGGAGATAGTATTCTCCGACTCCATACCCTACCACGGCACATGCACCAAGGTTAAGCAGCTCACTGTGGCAGGCCTGCTCGCCGAGACGATACGCCGCATTGACAACGATGAGAGCATCAGCCCGCAATATATTATTTAATAATCACTAACCCATATCACTATGAAACGAATCACTATTTATGCCCTGTTGCTGCTTTGTTCGGGCTTATGCCTGACCTCGTGCGACAAGAAGGGCACATCGGCAGCCGATGCTCCGCAAACCGAGAGCCAGCCGATCGCCGACGGCAGCGAAGAGATGGAACTTCAGGCGTACGAGAATCTGAAGGATATCACCCTGCCCGACATCAACGGAAAGAACCATTCACTCCTCGAAGAGGTGAAGAAGAACCCTGTCACCCTTATCGACTTCTGGGCAAGCTGGTGCGGACCCTGCATGCGCGAGATGCCCAATGTGAAAAGAGTGTACGACCAATACAAAAACCGTGGCTTCAACATCATAGGACTTTCGCTCGACAATAACGGCGAGGCATGGAAGCAGGCGGTGAGCAACATGGAGCTGACATGGTTGCAGCTGTCCGACCTGAAGGGTTGGGAGAGTGCCGCAGCACAGCTCTATAACGTGCAATCCATCCCCTTCACCATGCTCGTCAACGACCAAGGCGAAATCGTTCAGGTCAACCTGAGGGGCGAGACGCTGGAGCATGCGGTGGCCGAAATGGTGAGCGACGCCGAGGATGCAGCCAAGCTCAAGGCTGAAGAGAAGCAGTAAGACGCAGGACAACATCAACAGTCATCGTCGTTCCGACATACGAAGACGCACTTTCCCGAAATGAAGGAAAGTGCGTCTTTGTATGCTATGCGGTGGTCTTGCCTATTTCAGATAGCCCACGGGGTGGTTGAGTATAGGCTCTTCGCCTTCCTTCAGTTGCAGTTCCTTGACGATGGTGTCCACATCCATGGAGGCGCGTGCTACAGTTCCAAGTCCCAGAGCGGTAGCAGCCAGATAGATGTTCTGCGACACATAGCCTGCATCCATGCAGCCGTAGTCGTGACCGCGGCGGCTAAACTCGTAGGTGCGGCTCACCAGCAACAGGTTGACAGGGGCAGTAGCGGCAAATGCCTGTTGTGAGGCAAGGGCCTGACGGAGGTCTTTCTTGCTGACAAGCAGTAGCTTGTTGGCTTTGGCATCGTAGCGGTAAGCACCGTCAGCGGCGCACACATACACTTCGATGTCTTGCTTGTTGATGGCTGAAGGGGCAGTAATCTTACCCGTCTTCTGGTCGCTCACGCCGCAGGCTGCCCACAGCAGGCACGACAATGTGGCGTCGTCCAGTGCCTTGTCGGCATATTGGCGGATGCTACGACGCTGCATCAGCACCTCGTTGATGGGACGTTGGGCGTCGGCAGGGAACTGAGGAGCAGGCAGAACGCGCTCCGTCTGTGCAGATACCGAGATGCTGCCGAGCAGCAGAAGGGATAAGGTAATAAGGTGTTTCATAATGATAGGTGTTGGTTTGTTAATGATGCATGCGTTGTCGGTGGGGCGGATGGCTGAACGTTGTTATTTCTTCTTGTTGAGGTACACCAGTGCGGCGCCTATGGCAGTGCAGTATTCTGCATACTTCGGTATACGGAAGTGCACCTTGTACAGCTTTTCCATCATGGGGAATACGTCTCTGCACTGTGGCAGCAAGGTGAGGTTGCCGATGAGTATGAGCTCGCGTGTGCCGCTGTTGAGTGCTGCGAGTACGGCTGCCGATCCCACCGACTGCAGCACCATGTGTATGATGCCCAGTGCTATGTCCTCCTTCGGTGCGTCGGCCGTGATGCGTCCGAGCAGCGATGCCGTTGCCGTCATGGGCAGTCCGGGCAGCGGATGGGCGCTGATGTCGCCTATAAGGAGGTTCACCCGTTTGATGTTGCCCTGCATGGCGAGCGCCGACACTTGGCGTATGTCATCCGTCTTGAGCAGCAGACGCGACAGTCCATTGAGGGTTCCGCCGCCGATACCTGTGCCGCCTATGTGGCGTATCTCCTCGTCTTTGCATCTAACGAGGGAGGTGCCGGTGCCCATGCTCACGACAAGTATGTCGTTGAGGCGCGACTCAAAGCGTGCCCCCAGACCATCGGCGTCGAACTCCTCCGCCTTCATCATCGGAACATCGTACACCAGTTTGTCTACATAAGCGCTGCCCACGCCCGTCAATACCACCTGTTCCACGTCCTCAAGGCTTATCTTGTTGTCGCAGAGATATTTGCCCAGAGCTCCGTAGAGCGAGGTGATGGGGTCGTTGGCAGTGATGCGCATGGGAGCAGTCACCTTCATGTCGCGAATGCCGACAATCTTTGTCGTGCTGATGCCGACGTCAATACCGATTACGTATTTCATGTTGCAGTGTTGTTTGTTGTCGGCAAAAGTACGAACAACCCTGTAATAATGTGCTGTTCAATATAGAAAAATCGTGAAAGGGGTTTGTCGGTTGTATGTTTTTACCGACCTTTGCCCCGCGTTTGCAGTGTGACGGCTTGCCGCTGGCGGCTCCTCGTGGGCTGCGGGAGGAAAGTCCGGGCAGCATAAGGCACTCCACTGGCGAAAATACCAGTTGTCGGCGACGGCAAGTGACGATAGAAGAAAACAACCGCCTGTCCCGCAAGAGGCAGGTAAGGGTGAGAAGGTGGTGTAAGAGACCACCAGCCGCCGGGTGATCGGCGGGCTGTATCGGCTGGAGGCTGCAAGTTCATGTATACCATCGACGGAGGGCAGCCTGTCCGAGTGTAGGAGCACCCATGTGCGTCCTGCTACGATGGAGGGTAGAACGCTAAAGCCCTGGGGAGACTCATGGCGTAGATAAATGGCAAGCACCGACGGAATCCTTACGGAAACCGTCGGCACAGAACCCGGCTTACAGGTACACTGCAAGCCTTTTTTATGCTTTTACGGCAGACTTACCGGTAGGGTGAGCCTCTGTAGGCGTGCGATATGGCATCAGTGTACACGGCTCTTGGCTACATAACCCAGAAAACGGTCGTAGTCGTACACCTTCACCCAACCGCTGTTGTATGGGCGGTACTGTATTTCGTAGCCCACGGCAAGCTGTCCAGTGATGGCATAGTTGGTCCCTGGTCCCTTGCGTATGTTGACATAGGTGTCGCGCGGGTCGACAATGACGCCCGTGCGCAGCTTGGTCGAGTTGGTGTTGGTGCCGGTGGGGTTCACGCGCTTGATGCAGTTGGTGGCCATGTAGCCCATGAAGCTGCTACTCTTTTTGGCTGAGTACACTCTGCTCCAGCCGTTGCTCATGGGGGTGTAGTACAGATAGTCGCCCGACTGATACCGACTCACGATGGCATATTTGGTGCCTGGTCCTTTACGTATGTTGGTGTAGCCGTCGGGGTCGTACACACGGCCGTAGTGTTGCTGCGCCGAGACACTGACAACAGCAGCCAGAGCAAGGAGGAAAAATAAAATTCTTTTCATGGTTATAAAGTTTAATAGTGAATAATAGGGGGCTGTGTCATTCGGTCTGTCGTTCCGGGTCGGCAGCCAGCACAGCCTCGATGTAGGCCCTGACACCGCTATCCTCCAGTGCCGTTGCCTTGCGACGTGCCATGTTTTTTACCATAAAATGATACCCCACGCACAGCAGCAGGCCTATGGCTACGCCCGAGAGCAGAGCCAACTCGTACTTCAGAAACAAGGACATCAGACCTATGGGTATCACCATTAGCATGCCCATGATGGTGAGATGCTTGCGCTGCTCAGCCATCTGATCGCGGTGGGGATTCATCAGGTACAGGTAGTCGTCCATGTCTTCTTCCGAAGTGTCGAAGTCTTCGGGGTGAGGAAACGAGGGGTTGGTACGGTTGCGCGCTATGAGCTGGCGCAGACGCTTTTCTTCTTTCTGTGTAAGGGTCATAATATGAGGGTTTCTTTGCTACAAAGTTAGGTAAACACAGCCGTTCTTACAAATATATTTTGCAGATTGTTGAACAATGTCTACTTTTGCAGGACACAAGGATTAAAACCTTAACATCAGACGTATAGCTTATGGAACTTCCCGATTTTATGTCATATAAGGATAAATTTTCTCCGCGCAGTTTCTCGGAGAAGATTTCGCGTATAGCCAAACGCGCTGGTGCCAAACTCATATATGTGGCACTCATCCTCTACTATATGTTGCAGAGCAAGAAGGTCTCGCTGAAGGATAAGGCACTTATCCTCGGTGCGTTGGGCTATCTCATCTCACCCCTCGACGCCATCCCCGATGCCATCCCTATTGCCGGACTGGGTGACGACCTCGGAGTGCTGATGTTTGCGCTGAAGAAAGTGTGGGACAACGTGTCCGACGAAGTGCGCGAAAAGGCACGCAAACGACTGTCGAAGTGGTTCGACGAGGATGAGATAAAGGAAATAGACACTTTGTTTGACTAACGGCGTGCCACGCTGTAAGCCGCAGGTGGAGACTGCCGAATACTCTTCGACGGGAGAAAGGAAATAGTACCTGTCAACAACAACCAAAAAAGACGCTGCGAATGTTGTAAAAAGACATTCGCAGCGTTCTTCTCTGAGGTGCCTAGCGGATTCGAACCGCTGTGCTCGGTTTTGCAGACCGGTGACTAAACCACTCATCCAAGGCACCAAAAGTTTTGCATAAAGCGCATGCAAAGGTAGTAGTTCCGTTTTGTTCTGCCAAATGATTTGCGTTTTTTTCCTTTTCTGACGTCGTACATCAGTGTCGATAGCAGCACTGTTGAGCCACCAGTGCACATCAGTTTTTGCCCGACTTCCTCGGCATTGGGCTACCTTCATACACCAATCTCAACGACTTTGCTTTTTCATCGTTGCCCATCAGCGTACTGAATGGGGTAGGGTGCGGCGCTCGTTGTTGTCTGCCAGTACGGCATGTCATTCTTCTGCCGCCTGTAGCAGCACCCGTGCGTTGTCCTGTGCCTCGCGGCTGATGCTGCTGCCGCTCAGCATCTGGGCTATCTCTGCCACACGCTCGTCGGCAGACAGTTGCTGCATGCGTGTCGTAGTGGTGCCGCTTGTGTCCTCTGTCTTGTAAACACGGTAGTGTGTCTTGCCCATGGCGGCAATCTGCGGTAGGTGCGTGATGGCAATGACCTGTCGCCCTTCGCGTCCCATCTCGCGCATGATGCGTGCCATACGCTCCGCCATCTGGCCGCTCACGCCAGTGTCTATCTCGTCGAAGATGATGGTAGGAAGATGTACAGCGTGGCTCAACATGGCTTTCAGCGAGAGCATGACGCGTGCCGTTTCGCCTCCCGATGCTACCTGTGAGAGGGGCATGAGTGGTGCGTTGCGGTTGGCGGTGAAGAGGAATGCCACCTTGTCGGCACCATCAGCACTGAGCGGTCGGGGTGTTATCTGCACCTCGAAGCGCACGTTGGGCATGCCTAGCTGGGTGAGACGGGCTGCCATCTCCTTCTCCACCTTGCGTGCTGCCGTGATGCGTGCTGCCGTGAGGGCTTCCGCCTGTCGGCGGCAGATGTCGCCGTGTGCCTGCACTTGCTCTTCGAGCAGGCGCAACTGTTCGTCGCTGTTGTCAATAAGCGAGAGCTGTTCCTGCAGATGGGCAAGGTGGGTGAGCAACTCTGTATTGTTGTTGAGGTGATATTTCTGTTGCAGATGGTAGATGGTGTCGAGCCTGTTGTTGACTTCCTCGAGTGCCGACGGATCGAAGTCTACGCGCTCGGCATGGTTGTCGAGTTCGGAGGCGAGGTCCTTCAGCTCTATCAGACAGCTCTCCATGCGCTCCGACAGCTCCTCGGCAGGTGCGTACACGTGGGATGCCTCCTCGGTATGTGCTGCTGCCGTCTTGAGCCGTTCGAGTATGCCTCCGTCGTCGTTGAGCAGCTGTGTGGTGGCGTAGAGCGATGCCTTGATGTCCTCGGCATGGCTCATGGTCTGGCGGTCGGCTTCGAGTTGTTCCTGCTCGTCGACCTGCAGACGCGCCGTCTCCAGCTCGTCGACCTGGTAACGTAGGAAGTCGGCATCAGCGGTTGACTGCTGTATGCGTTGCTTGAGGACTTCGAGCTCTTTGGCAGCAGATTGCCAGCGGGCGTATGCCGTGCGATATTCTGCCAATGCCGGGGCGTGGCTGGCAATGATATCGACCACGGAGAGCTGGAAGTCTTCGGTCTGGAGCAGCAGGTTTTGGTGCTGACTGTGTATGTCGATGAGGCGCTCGCCGAGCTGTCGCATGAGCAAGAGTGCCACGGGTGTGTCGTTGATGAAGCTGCGGCTCTTGCCGTTGGCTGAGAGCTCGCGGCGCAGAATGGTGTCCGAAGGGTCGAAGTCGAGTTCGTTGTCGTTGAAGAAATGCTCGTCCATGGCAGCCTGCGAGAGGTCGAAGTGTGCCTCTATGGTGCAGCGGTCTGTGCCAGCCTTGATGGCTTTGAGGTCGGCACGCTGACCGAGGAGCAGCCCGATGGCACCGAGAATGATGCTCTTGCCGGCACCAGTCTCGCCCGTAATGACGGAGAAACCGTCACCGAACGTCATGTCTAGCTCGTCGATGAGGGTGAAGTTGCGTATGTAGAGATGGGTAAGCATGTGCAGAATAGAGGCGTTAAGGTAGTTTAGAATGGTAGTCTTCAGGTGTTGTGTCGTCGCAAGCGAATATGCTTGGCGCGACATTGTCTACGAATGCCAAATCCTTAATAACTTCATCTTATTTCTACCAATTGAACTTCTTTACTTTTAAGATACCTTCATACATTGACGATACTCGTTCATAATCAAGAAATTTAACACGTTTTGCAATAGGTGAATAAATCGAAACATTTAGCTTGTCTTCAAATTCTTGCTTCCGATGGGCATTAGCGACAATGTAAAAGTTAGCATAAAAATCTTGCAACTCGTAAAATTTTGAAAGTGAATTCTTTATATCTGTAGTATGTTCTACCTCATAAAAGTCAGATGGCATATTCCTTTCATTAAACCAAATGACATCTATTGTCTTGGCGCGTCTAAGAAGATTTTGGTAGGTGAAGTTGGGAAGCTCTGTTGTGTCTGTAAGGTCGCCTAGATATTGTTCGATAAATTTTTTGTGTTTGTCTTGTGGTGGAATGTAGGTTGTGAAATTTTGTAATTTTCCTATTTCAATCAAAAGACCTTGATAATAGCCATGACTGAAAATTTCCTCACTTTGTTTGTTCCCAATCTTTAATTCAAACTTACGCAGGACTTCATCACGACACTCTTGTAATGCCCATAGGCCTGGTTGTATTTTGAAAATTCTTGGACTTTGTTGTACGATTCTTCTAATCGATTCATTTGGAGTTTTTGTCTTCCATGAAGAAGAATCTATAACTTCATACAATCGTTTTAATGTAGAGTAACCACCATTTTCCCGTATAGCATCAACTACTTGTGTCTCTTGTGTGATTTTTTTCATATATCTAATGCGTTTTTCGTTGCAACAAAACCGCTTACTGTCTTATTTTGTCCCAGGCGTTTTTCTGTGAGGCGTTGATGGAAAAGAGTATCTCGTAAACTGATTCCTTTTCCTTCTGGGTGCCTTTTCCTTTATATATATTGGCGAGTTCGTCGCGCTTGTAGTCTGTCCATATCTGCGGCAGCATGCTCATGGGCTTGTCTTCGTGACACTTCTTGAGCTGTTGCTCTATCGCCGTGGTGATGTTGGTGCGTCCGCGGTCGCTGTTGTTTGCCATCTCATCGAGTCCAAGGCGGTAGTAGTCGTACTGCAGCTGCCGGAAGGGTTTCATACCAGGGTCAAGGTAGTCGTTGATGATGGCATAGCGGTTGCGGTCGCTGTCGAAGGCTTTCCACCCGGGGAAGTTCAGATTTTGAGCATTGTTGGCCAATACCATGCAACGCTGCAATACATCGTCGCCACCCATGGGAGAGAAGGAGTCGAGGTTGAGCCCGATGATGAGCAGGGCGTAGTAGGCGAAGAGCGCTGTGGTCTGATTGTCGACAAACTCTTCGTTGAATTCCAGCTGGTCGAACTGCGAAAACTCGAAGTTAAACTCATTGTCTTTGTTGTTGTACAGGGTAGTGGTGTAGGCGGAGTTGTAGACAGGGCGGTTGCATTGTATCATGGCATTGCATGTCATGAGGTTGGTGGCCTTGTCATATTTGGTCACGGTGATGCTGAAGCTGCAGTTGATGCGTTCGTGTTTCTGAAACTGCAGGTTGGTCCACTGTCGTTCGTTGAGAAACTGTTCGAGTGTCTGTTGCAGATTTTCGAACACTGCCACGTCGGTACCTTGCACCTGTGAGTGGTTGATGGTGACGCGTGCCATGAGTTCCTGGGCCTGTATCTGACAGCAGGCGGCTACGACGAGGACGAGCGTGAGGAGAAAGTGTCTCATAATGGTTGGGGTGTTACAGTATGCTTACTACATGGTCGATGATATCGCTTGCCACGTCGCTCTTCGGCTTTTTGTCGAAAGGTGTTGCACCGTGTCGGTCGATGATGGTTATCTGGTTGTCGTCGTTGCGGAAGCAGGTGCCTTCGTTGCGCATGGAGTTGAGCACGATGAAGTCGAGATTTTTCTTCTCCAGCTTCTTCTGTGCGTTGCTTTCTTCGTCGTTGGTCTCGAGTGCAAAGCCTACGAGGCGCTGATGGGGTTGCTTCAGCTGTCCGAGCGCGGCTGCGATGTCGCGCGTTGGCAAGAGGTTGAGCACCAGTTCGTCGCCCTCGCGTTTTATCTTCTTGTCGGCAACGTGCGCCGGGCGGTAGTCTGCCACGGCGGCACAGAGTATGGCTACGTCGCTGTCGGCGAAGCAACGGGTGGTTGCCTGGTACATGTCTTCACAGCTTTCGACGTCGATGCGTCGTATGCTGGGCGAGCAGGTGAGGGTTACCGGTCCTGCCACGAGGGTGACGTCGGCACCGCGGCGCAGACATTCTTCTGCCAAGGCAAAGCCCATCTTGCCGCTGCTGTAGTTGCCTAAGAAGCGTACAGGGTCGAGTTTCTCGTAGGTGGGGCCTGCGGTGATGAGCACGCGCTTGCCCTTCATGTCATCAGCGGGGGATGACGGCGCCGATGGCTCGCTGCCGAAGAACTGCTCCAGGGTTTCGACGATGCGCTCAGGCTCTTCCATGCGTCCCTTACCGTCGAGTCCGCTGGCAAGAAAACCGCTACCCGGTTCGATGACGTGGTTGCCGAAAGCCTGCAGACACTGCATGTTCTGCTGCGTGGTGGGGTGTTGATACATGTCCAGATCCATCGCCGGAGCAACAAACACGGGTGCTTTCATCGACAGATAAGTGGTGATAAGCATGTTGTCTGCCACGCCATGTGCCATCTTTGCCAGCGTGCTTGCCGTACAGGGTGCCACCAGCATGGCGTCGGCCCACAAGCCGAGGGCTACATGTGAGTGCCATGTGCCGTCGCGCTGGGCGAAGAAATCGCTGATGACGGGCTTCTGTGTCAGTGCCGACAGTGTGATAGGAGTGATAAACTCCTTGCCTGCCGGGGTGATGACAACCTGCACCTCTGCGCCTTTCTTGACGAGCAGACGGATGATATGACAAGCTTTATAGGCTGCTATCGAGCCTGTGATGCCGAGAACGATATGTTTTCCTTGAAGCATGGTCGGTGATGTGGGATTGGGGGGATGATAGATAGTAGGATGGTGGGGTGTTGTGTTGTGTTGACGTCTGACAGTGCTTGTGCTGCTGCCTGATGCGTGACGGATGGGGATGTGGGAGTTTGAAAAACCCCGTTGTCTGAGGTCGTCAGACAGCACGGGGCTTATAGGTATGGTCATGATTTGGGTTGTATGTCGTTGCCGACGGCTCAGTCATTGAGCAACATCGGCATGACGAGCATGAGCACTTTCTCGTTTTCTTCCTGCTGTGCTGGCTCCAGTATGCCTGCGCGGCTGGGATCACCGAGCTTGAATGTCACTTCGTCACAGCTGAGGTTGGTCAGCGATTCGGCGAGGCTTGAGCCCTTGAAACCTATTGTCATGGGCTGTCCGTCGTAGTCGCACACCAGTTCTTCACGACCGAAGGAAGCAAATTCTACGTTGTCGGACGAGAGAGTGAGCTTACCCATCTCTACACGGAGGCGTATGAGTGCTGTGCTCTCGTTGGCAAAGGGCAATACGCGGCGCAGAGCACCGAGCAATGTGTTGCGGTCGATGGTGAGAATGTTGGGGTTGTCCTTCGGTATCACTGAGCTGTAGCGTGGGAATCGTCCGTCGATGAGGCGGCATGTGAGTGTGGCATGCCGCAGCTTCACTTCTGCATTGCGCTGGTTGTAGTTGATGGTGACGGGCTCTTCGCCTGCGGGCAGCATGGCACGAAGCAGGGTAGCGGGCTTCTTGGGGAGTATGAACTGTGAGGGTGTTTCCGAAGCGTAGGCTGTATTGGTGTTGAGCACGAGCTTGTGTCCGTCGCTTGCTACGACCATGAGACCTTCGGCGGTCTGGTCGAAGAGCAGTCCGTTCATCACCGGACGCAACTCGTCGACAGCTGTGGCGAAGAGTGAGCGTGAGATGTTGCGCGACAGCAGGTCGGCGGGGAGCGTGATGGAAGTGAGCTCGCCCTCTACGCCTTGCAGCATGGGATATTCCTCTGCGTTCTGAGCCACGAAAGTGAAGACGCCGTTCTGGTATGTGCCCTGTACGTTGTAGGTATTCATGTCTACTTCGAATGTGATGGGCTGCTCGGGTATCTCTTTGATGTATCCCAGCATGGACGATGCCGGTACACAGAATGCTCCGTCGGTGTCGCAGTCGGCAATTTCAACATCGGCTACTACGGCATTCTCGCCGTCGGAAGCCGTCACGACAAGCTGTTTCCCTTTCAGT
The DNA here is from genome assembly GCA_900320845.1 of uncultured Prevotellaceae bacterium. GTDB lineage: Bacteria > Bacteroidota > Bacteroidia > Bacteroidales > Bacteroidaceae > Prevotella. Next base: position 124,720 of record ONTS01000001.1, read on the forward strand.
TGAAAGAGGAATGAGTCGAGGATGAGGATGGATGCTTTGCCGGAAATGACCTTGGCAAGTTCCGAAAGACGCGAGTTGAGCACTGTGCTTGATACGGTAAATTTCATGGCCTTATACTTTCTTTTGGGTGATTGGTTATGAACTGTTTTTTAATCTGACTACAAAAATACGCGTTTTGTCTGTTACTGACAAAAAAAGACAGAAAAACTTTCTCTTCCTCGACAACTTTTGTACCTTCGCACCGACAACAGATGCCCACATCAAAGTGCGGGCTTTCTCATCTTGTGACATCACTAATCTATACATATTGTAATATGGACATACAAGGAAAAATTATCTATGCTTTAGAGCCCCGCTCAGGTGAGTCGGCACGTGGTCCGTGGAAGGCTCAGTCGTTTGTTGTTGAGACCCACGATGCTTATCCGCGTAAGCTCGTCTTCGATGTGTTTGGCGAAGACAGACTCAACCGTTTCAATATACAGGTAGGCCAGGAAGTGATGGTCTCTTTTGATATTGACGCTCACGAGTACAACGGTCGTTGGTTCAACAGCGTCCGTGCCTTCGACGTGCGTCCCGTCACTGGCGAGCAGGCAGCTTCCGCCGCTCCTGCAGCTTCCGCTGCTCCTGCTACTCCTGAAGCACCCGCCGCACCTGCTCCTCCCGCGCCGGCAGAAGCTGCCGACGACGACCTGCCCTTCTAATCCAAAGAGAGGGGCTGAAAGGCAATGACATTGGAAGCTGCAGAGGGGGTGAAATGAAAAGTTTTGCACCGATAGTTTGTGTGCTGTAATTTCTTTTTTACCTTTGCACGCGGTTTTCGACGAGGAAGGTTGGCAGAGTGATCGATCGCGCTGGACTCGAAATCCGGTATACCCTTTTCGGGTATCGGGGGTTTGAATCCCTCACCTTCCGCACTAACAGACAGGCCGATGTCCATCATAGGGCATCGGCTTGTTGTTGTATGGATGTTTGATGAAGGTTTCTGCAAACAATGATATCGTCAATTTTGGTGACCAAAATGGAAAAGATTGATGACCAAAAATGACGATATCGGTCGGCAACGGCACCTGACCAGCCTTTGGCAATATGTTTGCGGTGGGGCAGATATTGCCGCTGTGTTGTAGCATGCGTGCTGTCTTCGCTTTATTCTCCTTCCAAGGGGAAGAGTCCGAAGAGCTTGGCGTCAATCATGTCGCACACATGTTCGAAGTCTTTTGGCTCGCTTCCGAACTTGTTGTTGTCGCCGTCGATGATGATGAGCGGCCCCTTGTATGTCTCTATCCACGCCTCATAGCGTTGGGCAAGGCCCTGCAGATAGTCGATACGTATAGACTTCTCAAACTCTCTGCCTCGTTTCTGGATTTGGGCAACGAGTGTCGGTATGGAGCTTCGGATGTAAATCATGAGGTCGGGCAGCTTCACCAGCGACATCATCAGGTCGAATAGGTCGGAATAGTTGGCGAAGTCGCGGTCGCTCATCATACCCATCTCGTGCAAGTTTGGCGCAAAAATGCGCGCATCTTCGAAGATGGTGCGGTCTTGTACGATGGTTTCTTGGCTGCGGGATATTTCCACCACTTCCTTGAAGCGCTTATTGAGGAAATATACTTGCAGATTGAACGACCACCGTTGCATGTCGGCGTAGAAATCGTCCAAATACGGGTTGTTATCAACAGGTTCGAAGCGTGGGCTCCAACCATAATGTTTGGCAAGAAGGTTGGTTAGTGTTGTCTTGCCGCTGCCGATATTGCCTGCTATTGCTATGTGCATGATGTGTGGGGATGTATTAGAGGTTTGTTTATTGTCGGTGTTGAATGGTGAGAAGTGGGTGTGTTGCTTTGGCGACGCTGCATGTTTTTATGGTAATGGTGCCTGTTCAGCGAGTCGGTTGTTGCCCGTCGTCTTCGGGGAAGAGTCCGAAGAGTTCGGCATCGATGCTGTCTATGATGGACGCCAGGTCTTGCGGACGGTTCTGGAAGTCGAGGGTGTCAACGCCGACGGTGAGCACTCGTCCTTTATATTTATTGTGTATGAAGTCTTCGTAACGCTCGTTGAGATTTTTTAGGTAGTCGAGCGGAATTGTCTGTTCGTAATCTCGTCCGCGTTGCTGGATGTTTGCCACGAGATGTGGTACCGAAGCACGCAGATATATCATAAGGTCGGGCAAGCGCATCACACTCATCATCGACTCAAAGAGCTCCATGTATGTCTCATAGTCGCGGTCGGTGAGATTGCCCATGGCGTAGTTGTTGGCTGTGAAGACGTAGACGCCTTCGTAGATGCTGCGGTCTTGTATGACGGTCTGGCTGCTATGGGCTATGTTGAGCATGTCACGGAAGCGGTGGCGCAGAAAAAACACCTCCAAGTTGAACGACCATCGTGGTATGTCCTTGTAGTAATCGTCCAGATAGGGGTTATCGTCTACGGCCTCAAACTGCGGCGTCCATCCATAGTGTCGGGCAAGTAGTGTGGTTAGTGTTGTCTTGCCGCTGCCGATATTGCCTGCTATTGCTATGTGCATGGGTGATAGATTGTCTGCTTTGGCAAAGGTAATGATTTCTGCTTTGTGCTGCAAACGTTAGCTTACATTTATAGGTGCTTTTTTTCTGCTATTTATATGGTACACAAAAAATAGCCCCCTTCCGTGATGGAAGGAGGCGTAGTGGTGAGTGGTCACACATTTATTATATATTAAATGGTGCCCTGCTCGAGCATAGCGGTAGCCACTTTCATGAAGCCTGCAATGTTAGCACCCTTCACGTAGTCGATGCTGCCGTCAGCCTGTGTGCCGAACTTCACGCACTGCTCGTGTATGTTTTCCATGATCCAGTGCAGTTTGTCGTCTACTTCCTTACCGCTCCAGTTGAGGTGAGCAGCATTCTGAGTCATTTCCAGACCAGATGTGGCAACACCACCAGCGTTGACAGCCTTACCGGGAGCGAAGAGCATGCCGTTGTTCTGGAAGAAGTGGATAGCGCCGGGCTGGCAACCCATGTTAGACACTTCGCAGCAGCACCAGCAGCCGTTAGCTTTCAGTTCCTTAGCGTCGTCTTCGCTGAGCTCGTTCTGGAATGCGCAAGGCAGAGCGATGTCGCAAGGAATGCTCCACGCCTTCTTACCAGCGGTGAACTGAGCCTTGCCGGGGAACTTGGTAGCCATGTCTTCCACCTTGTTGCGGTTAGAAGCACGCATGTCGAGCATATAGTCGATCATCTCGTCGGTGATGCCTTCGGGGATATGGCAAACGCCGTCGGGACCAGAAATAGCAACAACCTTTGCGCCGAGTTCTTTAGCCTTCTTGGCAGCGCCCCATGCTACGTTACCGAAACCTGAGAGAGCGATGGTCTTGTCCTTAATATCCTTGCCAGCTTTGTGGAGGAGGTGCTCGGTGAAGTACAGAGCGCCGAAGCCAGTTGCTTCAGGACGGAGGATAGATCCACCCCAAGTCTCGCCCTTACCGGTGAGAACGCCAGTGTGATACTGACGAGCGAGCTTCTGATACATACCATTGAGGAAGCCGATTTCGCGACCACCTACGCCTACGTCGCCAGCGGGGATGTCCTGATCCGGGCCGATGCAGCGCCACAGCTCAAGCATGAAAGCCTGGCAGAAACGCATGATTTCAGCGTCGCTCTTGCCTACGGGGTCGAAGTCAGAGCCACCTTTGCCACCGCCCATGGGCAGAGTGGTAAGAGCGTTCTTGAACATCTGCTCGAAACCGAGGAACTTCAGCATAGAGGGAGTAACAGCCTTGTGGAAGCGGAGACCACCTTTGTACGGACCGATAGCGCTGTTGAACTGTACACGATAACCAAGATTGGTCTGTACATCGCCATTGTCGTCAACCCAAGTTACACGGAAAGTGAAGATGCGGTCGGGCTCAACGATACGCTCGATAATCTTAGCTTTCTCGAATTCGGGATGCTGGTTGTACACTTCTTCTACTGATTCGAGCACTTCGCGAACGGCTTGCAGGTACTCGCTTTCACCTGGATGTTTCACTTCCAGATGCTGCATGATTTTCTCAACGTTCATAATTTAATTGTTTAATAATTGAGGGTTGATAATAAATGATTATGAATAGTTTCTTGTTATTGTGTCCTTTTGTTGTTTGATTGTGTTTTGGGGCGCTGTGTTTTGCCGACATAAGCCGTGCAAGAGCACTGTCAAAATGTGGTGTGCCAGCCTGTCGGCCTGCCGTTTGGCGAGGGTTTAGGGGCTGCCCACTGAGACTTGGAGGGGAGCAAGCGGTGTTGTTACACCTCATGTGCGAATTGCTCAGGACGTTTTGTAGTACGGGTCATCTCCATAAGTGCACTACAAAAGTATATACTATCAGCGAACCGACAAAGGATTTTGGCGTCTTTTTTACCAACGATATCTTATATATATTTTATGTGGCTGATGTTGTCTGTATAAACCTCTTTATCTTGCCGCTTTAAGTGCTGTATCTCTGTTGTATATGGGAACGCTTTTTCTTCGTAAGGATATCGTGAAAAGCGCGTTTTTATTGCATTTTTTTTGGCGTTTGGCGCTATTTTGCGCCCCTTTTTTGATTTATATCAAGAAAAACCGCCTCAATGGTGATTTTTCCATGTATATATTTGTGTAAACGGCATATACTCCTCACCTTTGCACTAGTGTTTTTCATAGTATTAGATTTAAGGTTAAATGAGAAGCGGAGCTTGTGAAAGTTCCGCTTTTTCTTTTTTCTGTCTGCTATGGCTATTCATTCGTTCTGCTTTTCGCTGTCAACACGTCGCGGTTTTCGTTGTCAAAAGTAGGCAGTGGTGCTATGCTCACCCCCTTGGTATGCCCATCTTCTGCGGCAGTAAGCGGCTTTCAGTCTCTATCCGCTGCGGCTTGCAGACCTATGGTTGAAGCATAAATTTCGCATGTGCGTTTTTGTTACTCCTATTTTATCAGTATATTTGCCTACTCAAACAAATGCAAACTTGTATGAATAATAGCGACAGCATCGTAATCATCCCCACTTACAACGAGAAGGAGAATATCGAGAAAATCATCCGTGCCGTTTTCGGCCTTGAAAAGTATTTCCACATACTCATCATCGACGACGGCAGTCCCGATGGTACGGCCGACATTGTCAAGCGGCTGATGGCTGAGGAGTTTGGCGACAGGCTCTTCATCGTAGAGCGCAAGGGTAAGCTCGGACTGGGCACGGCGTACATAGCCGGTTTCCGTTGGGCTCTGGAACGCGACTATCAGTATGTCTTTGAGATGGACGCCGACTTCTCTCACGACCCCAACGACCTGCCGCGCCTCTACAGTGCGTGCGCCGACGAGGGCTACGACCTCGCCATAGGCTCGCGTTACATCAGTGGAGTGAACGTCGTCAACTGGCCTATGGGACGCGTGTTGATGAGCTATTTCGCATCAAAGTATGTCCGCATGGTCACCGGTTTCAAGATACACGACACCACGGCGGGCTTCAAGTGCTACCGTCGCCGCGTGCTCGAGACCATCGAGCTGGACAAGATACGCTTCAAGGGCTATGCCTTCCAGATAGAGATGAAGTTCACCACCAAGAAGATTGGCGGCCGCATCAAGGAGGTTCCCGTTGTGTTTGTCAACCGACGCGAGGGCACCAGCAAGATGAGTGGCGGCATTTTCGGCGAAGCCTTTTTCGGCGTGATGCGACTCCGATGGGACGGATGGTTCCGCAAGTATCCTAAACTGCCGAAGGCTGAGTAGGCTATGTTGCGGCATATTCCTGCCCAACCGATGCCTTTAGTATGATGACTCCTGCCGGTATGCATCATTCGTGGACAATAATGCCGCTGACATGATTACTCGTCGCTCCTCCTTCCATATTTAGTAACCCTCTCATTGGTATACAGCCAGTCCCATGTCACTCACCTCACCCCTCCGTCACATCCTGCGCATCGCCTTTCCCCTGCTTCTTGCCGCAGCCATCCTCTACTGGATGTATCGCGGTATGGACTTCTTGCGCATGTGGACGTTCATGCAACGTGAGATGGACTGGACCTGGATGCTGCTCTCCCTGCCTTTCGGCGTGCTGGCACAGGCATTCCGTGCGCTGCGTTGGCGGCAGATGCTCGAGCCCATGGGGGAACGGTCGCGTACCCGGGTGCGCATCAACAGTATCTTCCTCTCCTACGCCACCAGCCTCGTCGTGCCGCGCGTGGGCGAGTTTGTGCGCTGTGGCGTGCTCCGACGCTACGACAATGTCAACTATGCCAAGGCTCTCGGCACCGTTGTCACCGAACGCGTCATCGACACGTTGCTCATAGCCGTGCTCTCGCTGACCGCCATACTGATACAGCTCCCTGTCTTCTCCGACTTCTTTTCGCGTACGGGTACCAACTTCGGGGGCATCGTCTCGCGCTTCACCACAGCCGGATGGCTCGTCACGGCAGGCTGTGCCATCGTGGCAGTGGTGTTCGTATGGTGGCTGTTGCGCCGCATGGCGGTGTACAACAAGGTGAAAGACACCCTGCGCAACCTCTGGAAAGGCATCATGTCGGTGCGCAGCGTGAAGAGCAAGGGGCTCTTCCTCGTGTTCACCCTCGCCATCTGGGCAAGCTATTTCCTCCACTACTATCTCACTTTTTTCTGCTTCGACTTCACGGAGAGTCTCGGATTGCAGTGTGCGTTGGTCAGTTTTGTCGTGGGTAGCATCGCCGTCATCGTGCCCACTCCCAACGGAGCTGGCCCCTGGCATTTTGCCGTGAAGACCATGCTCATCCTCTACGGCGTCGCAGACGAGCGTGCCCTCTACTTCGTACTCATAGTACACACCGTGCAGACAGCCCTCGTCGTGCTGCTCGGCATCATAGCCTGGGCCACCATGCCGGCAATGCGGACGGCGCCGATGGCTGAGAGAGAAGAAGAAAAGGTGGTCGTCTGAGCATACTAAGCAACAAGATATGGAATACTTCTCTAATCAAAATCGCAACGCCAACAGGTTGGCTACGCAGTCGGCGATGGAAGTTTCAGTCTCTACACCATTCATGAATAAGATAATACTGCACTATAAATATTATTAACTTCAGGCGTTGAGGTCGAGGCGCTACAGGCAAGTGAGACACTTCTCTATCCTCATTGACTCCCTCACCTCTCACCTCTTTTAAACCATTTACTATGAGCGAAATTCGTAATCTGAACCCCGAGTGCATCTGGAAGAACTTCGACGCACTCACACAGGTGCCCCGTCCGTCGGGACATCTCGAGAAAGTACAGCAGTTCCTGCTCGACTTCGCCGCCCGCGTGGGTGTAGAAGCCTTCAAGGATGACGCTGAAAACATTGTCATGCGTAAGCCAGCCACACCAGGCATGGAGAACCGCAAGGCTGTAGTGCTGCAAGCACACATGGACATGGTGCCCCAGAAGACACCCGACTCCAACCACAACTTCGAGACCGATCCTATCCAGACCTACATCGACGGCGACTGGGTACGCGCCCGCAACACCACCCTCGGTGCCGACAACGGCATCGGCGTAGCTGCCATCATGGCTGTCATGGAAGCAAAAGACATCAAACACGGCCCTATCGAAGCCCTCATCACCGCCGACGAAGAAACAGGCATGTTCGGTGCCAACGCACTCAAGTCGGGAATCCTCCACGGCGACATCCTGCTCAACCTCGACAGCGAGACATGGGGCAAGTTTGTCATCGGTAGCGCAGGCGGAATAGACATCACCGCTACCCTCGACTATAAGGAAGAAGAGACCGATCCCGAAGATGTGGCTCTCCACTTCACCCTCCAGGGACTGAAGGGCGGACACTCTGGACTTGAGATCAACGAAGGACGCGGCAACGCCAACAAACTCATGGCACGCTTCGTCTACGACGCCATACAAAACTGTGAGGCTCGTCTGGCTAGCTGGCAGGGCGGTAACATGCGCAATGCCATACCGTTCAAGGCTGAGACAGTGCTCACCATGCCCAAAGAAAACGTCGAGGCAGTACGCGAAATGATGGAAGCCTACAAGGCCGACTTCATCGACGAGTTCAAAGGCATCGAGGAAGGCATCGAGTTCTTCGCCGAAGAGGTGCCCGCACCCAAGGCCATCGTGCCCGAAGAGATACAGGACAACCTCATCGGAGCCATCATCTCATGCCACAACGGCGTGCTCCGCATGATTCCTGCCTATCCGCATGTGGTAGAGACATCGTCCAACCTCGCCATCATCAACATCGCAGAAGGCAAGGCCAGCATCAAGATTCTGGCACGCTCGGCACGTGAAGACATGAAGGAATACATCACCACCACGCTCACCGCAGGCTTCAACATGGCTGGCATGAAGGTGGAGACCAGCGGAAGCTACGTCGGATGGGATCCCAACCCCGACAGCGAAGCACTCCATCTGCTGCTCAAGGTGTACAAAGACCTCTTCGACGAAGACGGAATCATTCAGGTAGACCACGCCGGACTGGAGTGCTCCATCATCCTGAGCAAGTATCCCGGCATGGATGTGGTATCCCTCGGTCCCACCATGAAGTCACCGCACACCACCATTGAGCGCGCATACATTCCCACCGTGGAACCCTTCTGGCAGCTGCTGAAGAAGACACTCGAAGTGATTCCCGTGAAGTAACAGCCTTCCCTCGGTGTTCACGTAGCGCCGTAGCATAGCAAAGGGTGCACAGACATATCGTCCGTGCACCCTTCTTTTCGTCTCGGCGGGGTAGGGCAGTGCCCTATGTCGAGGCTCATTGTTGTGCAGGCTTTCGCCGTCACATGGTCAGCCTATCCCTCCGTGCGTGGCGGCGTGGAGCTATTCGGTTCCCACAGCTCCACCTTGGCACCCTCGGCGAGCGACTGGAAGATGGTGCCGTCGGCGCGTCGGTGCCCAGAGGGAACAAAGCGGCACACCACATCATCAATGTCGCGCCCCACTCGGAAATCCGTTGGCGTGTCGACATGCCTGCTCTTCACCGACAGGTGGAACCGTCCCAATCCGTCGATGACCACCGTCTCGCCGTTGAGCAGGCTGGCATGCACCTGCTCCACCAGCTCAAGGAGCAACCCGTGCACCTCGCCGCGCTTGAAGGTGGTGTTGCGCTCAATGCGCTCGGCAAGAACACTCAGGTCCGTGTCCTGTGTCTTGATACGTCTTGCAAACCACTTTCCGCTCCGTGCATCGGTGCTGAAAGCGTTGCGATACAGCTTGATGAAAATTGCCATAATGTTAGTTTTAGTGAGTAAGTAATAATGTTCAGCCGAAGGTCGTCCCCGTCGGCGGTGCAAAGATACAACGTTTTGCTCCCGATAACAATACTTTCGTAATGTAAAATCACTGATTTTGATTACCAATATCACTGATTTTACTCTCTCATCGGGGCTCAATAGTTATCGACAGAAGAGATAAGGAGAATTACATCAAGCAAGAAGTGTGGTCTCATTGGGGTATGGCACTCCAATGTTCTTGTCGCTCGTGCTTACGGAAACATTTTGCAGATGCAGTCTTTGTAGAATTGGAAGGGTTGGTGTAGCAGCTTTTCAGCTGTGATGAACAGGTTGGGTGTGTGTGTCCAGAGGAAGAGTCTGAGTCGTGACTTTGCCTTGAGTGTGCTGGTGTCGATGTATGGCAGTGCGTTGATATCTGCTTTCATGGTGCGCAGCAGTGCCAGCTTACGGCTTCGTGGCGACGACCCGCGTGCGATGCGTTTAGCTGTGCGCAGGGCTTGTTGCAGCAGGTGCGGGTCGGAAAGGGTGGTCAGCTTGTGGCTGAGATAGTAGCGGTATTTCTGTTTTTCCGACTCGTAGTAGTATGATAGTGCTTGCACATTGTCCGACTTTTTCGTTGTTGAGCTTTGGCGTTGCCTGTAGTAGTACAGCGGTTGGTGTATGACGACGGCTTGTCGGCACTTGTCGGCATACATGTAGAACTGTGCGTTGTCTTCGTAGAAGCGCGTTGTGGCGTTGTCCTGCCATATGAGTTCCTTGCGGAACACCTTGTTGCACAGGTAACTTTGTATGGTGTTGTGCAGAATGTAGCGCATGAGCTCGTCGTGGTTGATGAGGGTGTCGCTGAAGGTGTATCGATAGGGTCGGCAGGTGTTACTATACCATTTGTAGAAGGTGCATATTGCCATGTCGGCCTGCTGCTGTTCCATTGCCTGTGTGAGGCGTCGGTACATGTCGGGGGCAATCTTATCGTCGGCATCGACGAATCCTATGAGCTGTGCCTTAGCCTGTTGTAGTGCTGCGAGGCGTGCCTTGGAGGGGCCGCTGTTGTTGGTGTGTATGATGTATAGGCGGTTGTCGTTGGCGGCATATTGCTGGAGTATGGCGAGGGTGGCATCGGTGCTACCGTCGTCGACGACGATGACCTCGATGTCGTGCAGTGTCTGATGCAGCAAGCTGTCCAGACACTCTTCAATGTATGCCTCGGCGTTGTAGGCGGGCACTATGATGGAGAGAAGAGGGATTCTTTCTTCCATGTCTTTTTCGTTCTGAATGGTCGGGTAAGAGCCATTACAAAGGTGTATAGGGCTGGTGATGCCCACAGCAGTCGTATGCGTTGTCGGTTTTTGGTGTTGAGTGATTGGTGCAGTGCTTGTCGTTCAGCTTTCAGTCGTTGACCGATGAGGCTGTTGTAGTGTTTTCTCTCTGCGAAGGATGTTTGGCTGGTGTTGATGCTTCGCAGCATGGTCTTGGCACAGCGAAAGAGGTTGCGTTGTGCGTCGGCAGCCCACGGCGTGTCGCTTAAGACGCGCAGACGGAAGTCTTCGGCAAGGAAACACTGGTAGAAGGAGTCAATAGTCTTGTTGTCGGGGTGAGTGATTGACGCTTCGCGTTGTCGGTAGTGGTAGAGTGTCTGCTGCATGAATGTGGCGCAGCGGCAACGGTTAAACCATGCGGCGATGACAGCGTGGTCTTCGTAGACTATCTCCTGCGGCAGGGGCGTGGTGCACAGTGAACGACGGAACAGCTTGTTGCAGATGCTGGAGTCGATGGTGTTGTTGACGAGTAGGGGCATGATGTCGTCGTGGGAGTAGGTGCCTGGCTCCACACGCTCGGCTCGTTGCTCGCTGTGGTCAGTGTATTCGGTGTAGAATCCGCATGCCACGATGTCGGCGTCGTTGCTCTGCTGTGCCTCCAACATTGACTGCAGGAAGGTGGGTTCCACCCAGTCGTCGCTGTCGACATAGCTCATAAATTCGGCTTTGGCAGCGGCTATGCCCTTGTTGCGTGCTTCTGCCACACCTTTATGGCGGAGTCGTATGACGCTGAAACGGCTGTCGTTAGCAGCATAGCGAGCTGCAATGTCGGCGCTGTCGTCGCTGCTTCCGTCGTCGACGAGGATGGCTTCGAAAGCCGTCTCGGTCTGTGCGAGCAGCGAGTCGAGGCACTGCGGCAGGTAGTGCGCGGTGTTGTAGATGGGTACTACTATGCTGACGAGGGGTTGCATGGGCAAGAGGGGAAGAGTATTAGAGGCTGGGGGAACGTGTTGCGATGGGTGAGGTGGACTGACAATGCCCGAACGGAGGGGTGTGGAATCTACCTGATAGGGCTTTGGGTCTACTGATACAACTGTTCTTCTTTTATCTTCTTTATTCGTTTGTGTCTTGTGATGGAGAACATGGCCACCACGGCAGGCGTTATGGGCAGGTGCATCCATAGCCACATCTTGCGTCGCTTGGATGGTTTGAGTATGCTTTTACCTTCGTTGTAGAGTGGGCGTATTTCTTCAATGATGTCGCGCAGGTAGCGGTGGCGTTCGCTGAGCGGTGCCGTACTTCTTATCAGTCGCTGTTTGCATCGGTAGGCGCGCATCACCATCTGCTGCACACCGATGTCGTGCATGCCGTTGGCTTCAGCCACAGCGTAGCGCATCTTCTCGGCAATGAACACGTCGTGGTGTCTGCGTGCGTTGACGTTGTCGTTCATGATGGAGCCGCGTCGCTGACGGTAGAGGTATAGCGGATCGGGGATGAAGGTCACGCGCTGTGCCTCGGCAAAGTAGGCAGCCATCACGGCATGGTCTTCGTGGTAGAGTTTGATGGGGAACTCCTGGGTCACGGTGTGACGCTTGAGCAGCTTGTTCCACACAGCCGAGTTGACTTCGTCGCGCAGTATCTTGGCAAGGGCTTCGCGTTGCTCGAAGGTTCCCATCTCTCCACGGCAGGGAAGGCATACCTTGCGGTGGTCGGTGTAGTCGTCGTAGTATCCGCACACCACGATGTCGCTCTCTGTGTCTTGCATGTGCTTGACGAGCGTGGCAAGCATCTCGGGCAGCATGCGGTCGTCGCCGTCGAGGAAGTAGATAAGTTCTCCCTCGGCATGCTTCATGCCATTGTTGCGTGCATAGCTCAGTCCGCCGTTCTGCAGGTGCAGAGGCACGATACGATTGTCAGACGCTGCAAACTCATCGATGATGTCGCCGCTGCGGTCGGTGCTCCCATCGTCAACGGCAATGAGCTGCCAGTGGGTATAGGTCTGCGCCAGAACAGACTGTATGCACTCGCCAACCCATTTTTCAATGTTGTAGGCGGCCATGATAATACTGACCAGAGGTTGTGTCTGCATGGTTAGAGGCAAAAGGAATAATAGTTGTAACTTACAAAATCGGGCGAAAGGTACGTAGAAAATGCGGTCAAACCATACTTATTGCGAATAAACTTTAATGATTGGCGTTGCCGACTGCATGATATTTATGATTTCCCCCATCTGCCGATTAAGAGAAGATGTACTGTACGGCAATGGCAGCGTGAAAGGGTAAAAGCGGGGAGCAGGTGTGTCAGCACCATGCCATACAACCTTTAATAAAGACCGTGCGAAGGGGGGCGGATGAGGAAGTCTGTCTCTCGTCTGTTCTCCTTGCGGGAGGCGATGTGTACCAACGACGACAGGGCTACGTTTTTTAGCGTAGCCCTGTCGGTATTCATTGTTGTGTCGGTTGCAGCCTGAGTGTGTTGCCAGTCCGCAAGTGGTGTGTGTTATTCTTCGGGCACAGCAAACTTGTCGCCAGTCTGTTTGACGAGCTGTCGTGCCACGCTCTCGGGATAGCCGGGGCGTGCGGGACGTGCTCCCATGCCGGTCTCGGTGCGCTCAAACTTACCGTCTTTCTCGGGCTTGATGACCATGTCGTTGTATTTCACGATGAGATAGGTGGCGAGTTGGCGCCAGCGGCTGAGCATCTGTGCACCTTTCTCGGCGCTGTAGTCGGTGAGATACTTCACAGCGGCTTGCTCGCCCTGGCTGTTAAGGATGTCGAGGGCGCGCTGCTCTATGCTCTGCTGCAGCTGGTCGTAGCTCATGTCGAGGCTGTCGCGTACGGCTTTCAGCGAGGGGAACATCTGGGCATAGCGCGGATAAACCATGTTGCTCACCCAGTTGCATACCCAGAAGGCATTCTTGTCGGAGAATGTCACTGCATCGGCGCCGGGAGTGTTGAAGCATTCGGGCTGTGTGGGGTTGCCGCAGTAGATAGGTACGAAGGCGCACATATTGCCTTCATCGTTGGCAAACCAGAAACATCCGCCGATCTGACGCGGCAACCACGAGCGCATTTGCGAAACATAGACGAAGGATGACTGCTGAGTGCTGATGGGACGCTCGTTGAAGTAGTCTTTGCCATCCACCTTGAAGCGCAGTGGTGTGGGACGATAAGGCATGTTCCATACGCCGCCACCGAGGTCGTTGTCGACGGAAAGAGGTGTACCTTCATAGTGGTCGCGCATGGCCTCACGCATGTCAGCAACGGAAAGTTTGCGGTCGGGAATTATCCACAGCGGCATAGGTTCAGCATCCTTATCCTTACCCATTGCCCAAGGCAGATAACGGTCGAAGTCCTTATTATATTTACGGAAGAAGCTCCATACGCGTGCGTCGCAGAAGCGGCGTCCACCGAAGTCGGCAGGAGCGTAGGTCTCACACCAGTTGAAATCGGCATCCTTTCCGTTGAACCAGCCCTTCTCGCGGGCGAACTTGATGCAGTCCTTGGAGAAGAGTACGTTCTTCTTGTCCTTCTGGTTGAAGGTGCGTATGCGGCTTTGATTAGCATGTCCGCAGATGGCATCGTCGGGAATGCGCAGTGCCACCCATACGGCACCTTTGCCGCCGGGGCCCTTGCCCATCATTTCCATAATCCACGCCTCGTTGGGGTCGCATATCGTGAAAGTCTCGCCACTGGAACGGAAGCCGTAGGTCTCTGCCAGCGTGGTCATCACCTGTATGGCTTCTCGAGCAGTCTTTGAGCGTTGCAAGGCAAGGTAGATGAGAGAGCCGTAGTCAATGAGTCCTGTGGGGTCGGTCATTTCTTCGCGTCCGCCATAGGTCGTCTCACCGATGGTCACCTGCCATTCGTTGATGTTACCTATCACATTATAGGTGACAGGAGCCTCGGGGATGTCGCCGTGGTACGTACCGTCGTCCCAGTCGATAATCTTTCGCATCGTTCCCGGTGCGTGTTTGCCAGCGGGATAGTGTGCAAGGTTAATGAACATGCCGTAGTCGTCGGCGCTGTATGTGCAGAGCACGGAGCCGTCGACGGTAGCTTTCTTGCCGGCGATGAAGTTGGTGCATGCCATGGCTGCAGTGCCCATGCCGAACAGAAGGAGGATAAAGAGTTTTTTCATAAGATATAATATTGTGTATGAGTGCAAAAATCGCTGACTGCAGTTAGCCTCATGTGTGTGCAAAGATAGTCAATATGTTGGGAATAACCCATGGAAAGAAGAAAATAGTAAGTGGAAATTTGTAATAGTAGATACAGAAATATAAACGCAGAGCAAAAGATAACTTAACTCATTTTCCACTCTGCATCTATAAAGCTTGCGCTATTTGATAGAATCGCTATTTATTACAGATTTTCTTCAAAACCCAATCCATTGCCTTTTCTGACGGCTGAGGAACATCAGGCAAAACACCATGAATCTCACTGCCATCTTCAGCACCTATATTATAAAACATTTTGTAAGGAAGCATCAAGTCCATTTTTGTATGTGGAAGAATTATATCAATGATATCACCTGAAGAAATGATCATTCCACCGGTTTCTTCACCAACAATCACACCCAAGTTGTAATATTTGAAAACTTGTGCTAAGTCGCTTGCAGAAGAGAAGGTTTTGTGGCTATTGAGTAAATACGCTTTTCCTGTAAAACGAAGACTGTCTGCATAAGGTTGGCAGTAATCATCTGAAGAAATCACTTCAGTAATAATGGTATCAGGCAATGCTATGCTCTCGCTTAATTGTGGATATTCTTTTAAATAAGGACGATAGAACTCACGCACAGGTTCAGACATACGCATCACAACTTTATAATAACCACTAAAAGGTTTATCTGCCAAATAACGACATATCTCATCAGAAACTTTAGAGTTTCCGCCATCATTATAACGGTTATCAATTACGAGATGGCGCACATTTTTCGTACGGGCTTGACGGAACATTTCACTCAGGAATTCAGGAAATCCTTCTATCACGCATTCATTGAAATGGAGAATCATCACGGAGTCGTTGTACATTTCGTAACTCCATGCTTTATCTTCCTTTGCTTCATCTTTTTCCTTAGGTCGTTTTGCCTGTATTTCCTTTATCTCTTTTTTATTCAGCGCTTTCAACATGAGTGTTTTTGTTCCACTACTCGTTTTCATTACTATGCGATAATAATTCTTTGGCATGTTCAGATAAAGCCATTTTTGAAGCGTCCCATCGTCTTCTGCCCGCATACAACGATAGAAATCGCGTTCACCAAAAGTATATTTCAGGCTCTGTTCTACGATTTTCTTTGCCTTTAAATGATCAATTTTCAGCAATTCATCACCTTTTAAGAATGGGATATCGCCCAAGACCGTATCACATTTGAGTATAAGCCGATGTGTTTGGGGCTCTATATGAAACAGTGATAGATATGGAAAACCTTTTTCCTCAGCTGAAAACAATGCATTTCGCGAGTAGACACTGAAGTGTCCCTCCTTAAAAAGTGCTGCCAAACGGGAGAGTTCCATGTATGCCCGAAGGCGGGAGATATCACCTTTTTGCAGTTGTCGCTTCGACTTTTTTACCTCATTGTAGAATGTTTTCTTACTAAGACGACTATAAAGAGCAGGATGCACTTGCTCTATAAGGGAGACCATTGTATCTATATCCTCACACATTTGGCGATATGTAGGTGTTGTCTGTGCATAAGAAACAACAGTAATGCTGACACACGCCACAAGAACAAGCGTCTTAACGGTATGGTTACATAAGGGGAATAGGCTTCGTTTCTTCATGTTGCAATCATATTACAATTTGTGATTATGTCCACGAATCAAATGAAAGACTCATCTTCTTGAGACAAATGAGGGTGTAGATTTTCCTGATATGGAACTAACGACACCCTATATATATGTTAACGAACAATTTTGTGACATGAATGTCTTTATCATCCGTATACAGCACTTTTATTCTCTCACTGCCTTGAAGCTCATGTCGAGTCCTTTGACAGAGTGTGTGAGTGCTCCCACGCTGACGAAGTCGACGCCACAGAGGGCATAGTCGCGAATGGTTTCGAGGGTGATACCTCCCGAAGACTCAGTCTCATAGCGGTGGTTGATGATGCCGACGGCTTTCTTTGTGTCGCTGACACTGAAGTTGTCAAGCATGATGCGGTCGACACCACCATGACGAAGCACGCTGTCGAGCTCCTCAAATGAGCGCACTTCAATCTCTATCTTGAGCTTCAGCCCTTTTTCTTCGAGGTACTTATGGCAGCGGTCGATGGCGTTTTCTATGCCTCCGGCGAAGTCGACATGGTTGTCTTTGAGCAGTATCATGTCGAAGAGTCCTATGCGATGGTTCATGCCGCCGCCTATCTTCACTGCCTGTTTCTCGAGCATACGCAGTCCGGGTGTGGTCTTTCGTGTGTCAAGAACGTGTGTATGTGTTCCTTCGAGGCGCTGCACATAGCGGTGTGTCTGTGTGGCGATGCCGCTCATGCGCTGCATGATGTTGAGCATGAGGCGCTCCGTCTGCAGCAGGCTTTGTATCTTTCCACTGACGATGAATGCCACATCTCCGGGGCGGACGTGGGCTCCGTCGTGCAGCATGATGTCCATCTTAAGGTCGGGGTCGAAGGTGGCGAACACGCGTTGGGCTACTTCCACACCTGCCAGAATGCCTTCCTCCTTGATGAGTAGGCGCGACTGTC
The DNA here is from genome assembly GCA_900320845.1 of uncultured Prevotellaceae bacterium. GTDB lineage: Bacteria > Bacteroidota > Bacteroidia > Bacteroidales > Bacteroidaceae > Prevotella. Next base: position 141,851 of record ONTS01000001.1, read on the forward strand.
CCATGGCATCGGAAGGGATGCAGCACAAGGTGGTATGGTCGCCGTCGCCAATGTCTTCCGAAAAGGCGAGATCTATGAGCCGGTCTTCAAGTTCGTTTACGCTTAACATAAGTGTATGTATTTTAGGGGTGATGGGTTGTTTTTCGCAAATGTAATGATAATTATCGGTATTTCCGCTGTCGAGGGATAATATTCTGACACTGGCGCGGGTCGGCAGGTATGTAGTGTTTCGCTTTCGTATCTTTTTTGCGTTGCCTTTCGGCCGTCATCATCTGTTTCTGTCCGGCGCTACGCTCTTCACCGCCGTGTTGTCGGGCGGCGGCACACGTTGCGGTGTGTTCCTATCGTCTATTGCATTGTGTCCGGGTGCCTGGTCGCGTTGTCTCTCCTTGATGGCACTTCGCTGGCTATGCGGGTTGGCTATTTTCCATGAGTTGTTGCCTTGGGCACGATGCGGCTTGCTACGCTCATTGCCCGGCATATCATCGCTGAATACCTCCTCTTCGCCCATTCCCTCTTGCGCCTGTTGGGTGTTGACAGGCTGGTCTGTCGAGGGTGTAACCGTCTCGGCATCGCCCGTCTCTATGGTGGCAGGTTTGCTCCCGGCGCGTGTCTTCACCATGTGGATGTCGTACAGACTGACTATGCGGAACGAGTTGCTGCTGAGCTCTGCCAGCGAGTGGGGCATGATGAAGTAGCCGCTCACTTCCTTGATGCCAACCTTGTGGGCATCGGTAACGAACATGCTGTAGCGTGTCGACGATGTTATGCGACGCATCTGTGTGGCGATACTGTCGTTGTTGTAGCGCACTACGAGGTATGCCGTAGCGTCGCGAGGTCCGTCTTGGTAGATGAACACAGCGTTGAAATTGAGCGACAGTTGGTCGCCGGCATGGAAAGCGGTGTCGGCATTGATGCGGAAGGAGTAGATGTTGTGCGGCTTGTAGGGCAGCAGCACGTGTGTGTTGTCGCCTCTCCATACGTTGGCGGTGTCGCCTGTGGTAGGAATTTGGCTGCCATGCGGGGTGATGGATACTCCGAGGGCTTCGCCGTCGTCGCTAAAGCGTTGAGAAAGGTTCTTATAAATGTTGTTAAGGCGGTCGGCATGGCGATAATAGTACACCATCGACTCGTCAAACTCAGCCTGAGTGATGCCGTGTTGTTCAAAAACTTTTTTGCGGTATTGCTCTTGCAGTTGCCTGATGTCGATGCTTTGCCGGTATTCGGCTGCCGCCGTTGCCATGGCGAGATGATAGTCGTAGAGCAAGTCTTCCATGTCGTCGGGCTGAATATAACGTCCCGGCACGGTTGGCTTGCAGCTTATCAGCAGCAGTGCTGACAGCATGGCGAGCAGAAGGCTACGATATGCTGATATGCTACTGTATGTCATCGGCAGGTTTGGTGGCGGTGTCGTCCTTATCGGTGCGCTGTCGGCTCAGCGAGAGGGTGCTCAGGTCTTTGCGATAGAAGAGCAACAGCAAGATGACTCCTACACTGATGCATGCATCGGCGAAGTTGAAGATGGGGCTGAAAAAGATGAAGTGGTCGCCTCCCCATATCGGAAACCAGTCGGGCAGTGTAGTGTCAATGATGGGAAAGTAGAACATGTCGACCACTTTGCCTTGCAGAAAGGGTGCATATCCTTCGCCAAAGGGGACGAAGGAAGCCACGTCGAAGGGTGTGGATGCACTGAAAATGAGTCCGTAGAACAAGCAGTCGAAGATGTTGCCAGCTGCACCTGCCAGTATCAATGACAAGCACACGATGTATCCTGTTCGTGAACCACCACGTCGCACCAGCCTGAAGATGTAGTATCCTATGAGACTTACGGCGCAGATGCGGAACAGACTGAGTACAATCTTGTTGATAAACGTCATGCCGTATGCCATGCCGTTGTTCTCAATGAACGACAATTGGAACCAGTCTGTGATGTGAATACTTTCGTGCAAGCGCATGCCTGTCTTCACCTCGACCTTTATTATCTGGTCGATGATGAGCAGCACGGCGACAAGGATGATGGCAATCATCCCTTGTCTGCGTTGTGTGGTGGCTTTCATGCTTATCTTCTGGCGTTTTTCGAAGCTACGCTGAGTGTTGCGTGGGGCACTGCGCGGAGACGTTCCTTCGGTATGAGCTCGCCGGTGATGCGGTCGATGCCGTAGGTTTTGTTCTCAATGCGCACGAGGGCGGCTTCCAGTCCAGAAATGAACTTCTGCTGACGAGCTGCCAGCTGTATGAGTTCTTCGCGGCTCTGGAGCATGTTTCCTTCTTCCAACGAGCGATAGGTGGAAGCGGTATCTTCGGTGCTGTTGCCTTCTTTGTGTGCCAGCTGGCTCATCATTGCATTGTAGTCGCGACGGGCCAAAGCCAGTTTCTCATTGATGATGGCGCGGAATTCTTCCAACTCCTCATCGCTGTAACGTTTCTTATCTGACATAATGTTATTGTTTTTCAATCTTGATGTTGATGTTGAAGTTATCTAATTCGACGTCGGTTCCGTCGTTGTTGTCGAGTGTAATGTTGTCGGCGAGCACTTGAGTCTTGATGTATTCACTGAACATCTGCAGTGCTTTCTCCACCTCTTCGTTCGGAGTGAGTACCACGTTGATGCGGTCTGTGATCTCCAGTCCGTTGTCTTTGCGCAGGTTTTGTATGCGGTTGATGAGCTCACGGGCCATTCCCTCGCATCTCAGTTCATCGGTTAGGTTCACCTCGAGGGCTACGGTGAGGTTGCCTTCGTTGATGACGAGCCAGCCGGGTATGTCTTCGTTGATGATCTCTACGTCGGCAACATCGATGGTAACGGGCTGTCCTTCTGTCTCAAGTGCGAGCGTTCCCTGTTGTTCCAGCTCTGCTATCTGCTCCTGAGTGAGTGTGTTGACGACAGCAGCCACAGCCTTCATCAGCTTGCCGAATTTCTTACCCATGGTGCGGAAGTTGCACTTCACCTTCTTGACGAGCAGCGAACTGCCCTCTGCAAATTGCAGTTCCTTGACATTGATTTCGTTGAGAATGATGTCACGCACTGCTTCGATGCGTCGGCGTTGTTCGTCGTCTACTGCGGGTATCATGATCTTCTGCAGCGGTTGGCGCACCTTGATGTTCACCTTGCGTCGAAGGGCGAGCACCATAGAGGTGATCTTCTGTGCCATAGCCATGCGCTCTTCCAGGTCGCTGTCTATCAGGGTGGCGTTGCTTTCGGGGAAGAGTGTGAGGTGTACAGAGTTCCACTGTCCGTCCTGTTCCTTTCCTGCGGTCAGGTCGTTGTAGAGCTGGTCGGCATAGAAGGGAGCATAGGGTGCCAGCAGTTGTGCGATGGTCTTCAGACAGCTGTACAATGTCTGGTATGCACTGAGTTTGTCGCGGCTCATCTCTTTGCCCCAGAAACGTTTGCGATTGAGTCGAACATACCAGTTGCTAAGGTCATCGTTTACGAAGGTTTCGATGAGTCGTCCGGCGCGTGTTGGCTCGTAATCGTCGAGGCTGTTGTCCACCTTCTTTATCAACGTGTGCAGGCACGACAATATCCATCGGTCTATCTCCGGGCGCTCTTCCACAGGCACCTGTTCTGCATTGGGGTCGAAACCGTCGACATTGGCATAGAGTGCGAAGAAAGAATAGGTGTTGTAGAGTGTTCCGAAAAACTTGCGTCGCACCTCTTCTACGCCCTGCGGGTCGAACTTCAGGTTGTCCCAAGGCTGTGAGTTGGTCAGTATGTAGAAGCGCAGTGTGTCGGCTCCATACTTTGCCAGTGCTTCAAACGGGTCGACGGAGTTACCCAGTCGTTTACTCATCTTATTGCCGTGAGCGTCAAGAACGAGTCCGGTGGAGATGACATTGCGGTAAGCTACGTCGTCGAAGAGCATGGTGGCGATGGCATGAAGGGTGAAGAACCATCCGCGTGTCTGGTCTACTCCCTCGCTGATGAAGTCGCAGGGGAATGCTTCTTTCTTGTCGATGTCGTCGGCATTCTCGAAGGGGTAGTGTATCTGTGCATAGGGCATGGCACCAGAGTCGAACCATACGTCGATGAGGTCGGTCTCTCTCTTCATGGGTTCTCCATTGTCGCTCACCAGCAAAATGTTGTCGACATAGGGACGATGCACGTCTATGCGGTTGTAGTTTTCTGCACTGTAGTCGCCCGGTACAAATCCGTTAGCGGTCAGCGGGTTTTCCTTCATCACGCCAGCTTTCACCGCCTTGTCAATCTCTTCGGACAGTTCGGCCAGCGACCCTATGCACTTGGTGTTGCCGTCTTCGTCTCGCCAGATGGGCAGCGGGGTGCCCCAGAAGCGCGAACGCGACAGGTTCCAGTCGTTGAGGTTCTCCAGCCACTTGCCGAAGCGTCCCGTGCCAGTCGACTCAGGTTTCCAGTTGATGTTGTGATTGAGTTCCGACATGCGTTCCTTTGCCGCCGTCGAGCGGATGAACCAACTGTCGAGCGGGTAGTAGAGGACGGGCTTGTCGGTACGCCAGCAGTGCGGATAATTGTGGGTATGTTTCTCGATGCGGAAGGCTTTGTTCTCCGCTTTCAGGTCGAGCACGATACTGATGTCCAGTGTCTCGTCCTTGTCGGTCAGAGTATCGTCGTACGCATTCTTCACATAGCGGCCGGCATAGCGCTTCCACAGGTCGGTATTCACATATTGGTTGACAAACTCTGTGTCGAGGTCTTCAGTGCGATAGTATTTTCCTTCGAGGTCGACGACGGGTCTGTGTTCGCCCTTTTTGTTTACGAGTACAATGGGGGGCACGCCTGCCTTCTTAGCTACGAGGGCATCGTCGGCACCGAAGTTGGGTGCGATGTGTACTATTCCCGTACCGTCTTCTGTAGTAACGTAGTCGCCAGGTATGACGCGGAAGGCCCCGTCGCTGAGCGGGCTTATCATCGGCATGAGCTGTTGATAGTGCATTCCTAGCAGATCCTTGCCCAAACATTTACCTACGAGCTGCCAAGGCACCACCTTGTCGCTCTTGTTGTAGTCGGCATTGGCGATGTTGTCGGTCTGTCCCTGTGCGTCGAAGTAGGCTGCCAGACGGTCTTCAGCCAGCACCACTATCTCGCGTTCGGTGGTGTATGGGTTGAAGGTTTGCACGGCTACGTAGGTGTATTTCTCTCCAACGCAGAGGGCACTGTTGGCTGCCAGTGTCCACGGTGTTGTCGTCCAAGCCAGGAAGTAGAGCGGTATTGCGTTGTCGTCGATGCCGAAGAGCTGTGCCATTCGTCCACGGTCGGCTTCTTCCACGAGGAACTGCACGGTGGCAGTGGTGTCCTTTACGTCGCGATAGCAGCCTGGAAGGTTGAGCTCATGGCTCGACAGACCAGTGCCGGCAGCGGGCGAGTAGGGCTGAATGGTGTAGCCTTTGTAGAGCATGTCTTTCTCATACAGCTGTTTGAGCAGCCACCACAGGGTCTCAATAAACTTGTTATCGTAGGTGATGTAGGGGTTGTCCATATCAACCCAGTAGCCGATTTTCTCGGTCAGCTCACGCCATTCAGCGGTGTACTTCATCACGTTCTCGCGGCACTTGTGGTTGTATTCCTCAATGGATATCTTTGTTCCGATGTCCACTTTGGTAATTCCGAGTTCCTTTTCCACGCTCAGCTCCACAGGCAGTCCGTGGGTATCCCATCCTGCTTTGCGTGCTACATGGTAGCCCTTCATCGTCTTATAGCGGTTGAAGGTGTCCTTTATCGAACGTGCCAGTACATGGTGTATGCCAGGATGCCCGTTGGCGGAGGGAGGACCTTCGTAGAATACAAACTCGGGACAGCCCTCGCGCTCACTCAGTGAACGGTGGAATACATCGTCGCGCAACCAACGCGACAAGACTTCTTCATTGGTCTTAGTCAAGTCAAGACCTTTATACTCGGGAAATTGTTTACTCATCGGTTTCTTACTTTCAGTCTGATGACCTATATATATAGGGTGCAAAGTTAGAAAAAGTCATGCAAACAGGATGAAATATCCTAGGATAATTTTCTAAATACATTCGTTTTATTACCTTTGCAGCATAGTTTCAGAGCGTTGCAACACACTGACAGCCACCTGTCAGTCTCCCATCGCCGGTATGTCGCCATCATATAGCGACATACCCGGACTGCAATACATAGTCAAGTGCTTTACATATTATCATTATTCATACTTAAACATTTTTGCAGAAATGAAAAAAATCAACACATGGATGATGGCAGTTGCCTTAGTGGCAGCTCCTATACTGTTTACCGCCTGTGACGACGATGACGAGAAAGACAAAACCTACACGGTCGACTTTGAAGCCTTTGCTACCAACGACGACGGCTACTGGATTGGTGGCCAGAACGGCGAAGGCATCGACATGGGCTATGGCACCAAAAGCTGGTACAATCCTTATGCCGATGGTCCGCTGGAATTCAACCTCACCTATTCGGAAAATACATCCGAGTATGGCACTTCTACTTTCTGGAGCGGCTTTGCCCTCTCCTCACGCAGAGCATCAGGCTTCGCAAATCTTACGCCCGACCAGTACAACAATGTTACCGGTAAGGCACACAAAGGCAACAACTTCATCGTGGCAACTCTCTACGGCGAGCAGATTGACGTCGCCATCGAAGGAGGTGCCGTCATCGAAAGCCTGTGGTACACCAACTCCAGCTACACCGTGAACTCCATCCTCAACGGAGACTACTACAGTGGCAGTCCCTTCACCAACGAAGACTGGCTCACATGTACCTTCGTAGGTCACCATGCCGATGGCACCAAAGCCACCGTTGACGTAGACCTGGCAAGCAACGGCAAGTATCTGAAGGAATGGAAGCAGGTTAACCTCCGTCCGCTTGGCAAGATTGTTGCCCTTGACTTCGTTATGACGGGTTCACGTACAGGCGAATATGGACTCAATACACCGGCTTATATCTGCCTCGATGACATCAAAGTGCAGATACCGTAAGAAAAACCATAGGACAGAGCAGCACCAACTGCAATACAAAACCAAGGCGGGTCGACTTCACAGTCGGCCCGCTTGCGTACTATACAAAAACATTATGAATTCAAAAATTACTTCTTGTCAGCCCATGTCGAGGACGACAGCAGTCTTCTTACAGGTTACGGGTGCAAAGGTAAGGGCGCAGCAAAATGTCTGCAATACCTAAAAGATGGTATTTTGCACTACAACGTTTCGGAACTCATACCCGATGGGCGACATGTTGGGGTTCTTTCATGCAGCAATCTCGACGACTTTGGGCACCAAAGTCGTCGAGATTGCATTCCGATCAGGCTTTGTCGGCTGTCCGTTTTTTGCCTCTTCTTATTGCTTCTGCACCAGTGCGGCACCCTGAATGCTGCTCTCTCCTGACAGGCGCAGGGCATAGATGCCTCGTGGCAGGTGTGTCAGGCTGATGCTGTAATCGCGCTGTTGTGCCGGCAGTAGGGCGTCAAGACATTTCATGCCCTGTGTGGTAAAGACAGTAAAGGCGAGGGGTGACTGTGTGGCATGGGGCAGACTGATGTGCAGCGTGCCGTCGGCGTCGAGGTGCAGGCTTGCCTTCATGGGAGTGACGGGCAGCGAGGGGATGGCAGTGGTAGACAGTATGTAGAGCAGTCCAGCGTAGGCATCTATCTGTCCGTAGCCGTATTGCTGGTTGGGATATGTCAGTGCAGGGTCGTTGTGCTGCGATGTGTGTGCAATGACGTCGCGCACCTGATCGGGAGTGAGCGTGGGACAGGCCTGTAGCCACAACGCTACGACACCTGCCGCAGCCGGACAAGCCATCGAGGTGCCGGTGTTGCGGTTCCAGGCATAGGTGCGTCCGCCGTAGTCGAAGTGCTCTACGTCCTCCAGCACGTCGTGGGCGTCGGGATGTGCCTCTACATAGTAGCTGCTGTATGCGCTGATGACATTGGTGCCGGGCGCCATTACATCGGGTTTAAGCCTGCCGTCGAGGGTGGGACCTACGGAAGAGTAGTAGCTGCGCAGTCCGCCTGTGGCGTGGTCGGTCTCGCCCCATTCGCCTTTGTAGTTGTATGCGCCTTTGCGGTAGCCTGTGGCCCCTACGCTGATGACGCTGGGAGCGCCCGAGGGGGAGTTGATGCAGTGCGTAGCTTCGCCGTCGGTGAGGCTACGGTTGATGGGATGCGGAGAGATGTAGCCCGACTGCTTGAACAGTTCGACGTCGGCATGACTGCCAACGAGTTCCACCGACAGCGGTTGGGTGATGCCTATGAGGTTGCTGTCGCTGCTGATGACGATGTCGAAGCACATATCTTCGGCATTGTAACATGAGGGATAGGCCGTTGCGGTAATAATATGTCGTCGGTCGTCGGTGACGATGGTGTCGGTCAGTGTGGAGTCGGCAGCCTCCAGCACTCGCTCGGTGCTGAGTTGCCACAGTGTGCGGGGGCTCTCGGTTGTCGTCGCCGTGTGGTAGATGGTAAGGTCGATGCCAAAGTCTTCTTTACTCTTTGCCGTGAATGCGACGCGCTTGCCGAGGGCAAAGAGGAAGTTTCCTGCGCGTTCCCTGCCTTGTTCTTTATGTATATAGGTGGGTGCCAGTGCGTCGTTGCCTGCCGCTGCCACGAGGATGCGGCCCGGCCCGGTCAGGCTGTCGAGCACCTCGTAGTACAGCTGGTCGTCGCCGCGGAAGTCTTCGGGCGACCCTTCGCTGAACGATATCACACAAGGCTTGCCCACCGACTGCGCATAGTCGAACATATACTTGAACCCCAGCGCATCGGTGGCATAGGTGAACTTATACAGTTGTGTGCTGTCTATGAGGTATGCGTTGTTGCTCACGGCGTTGCTCACCACGCACAGGTCGGCATCGGGTGCCATTCCCCTCCACTGTGAGCCGTAACCTGCGCCTGCTGCTGTGCCGAGGGTGTGCGTGCCGTGCGAGAAGTTGGTGCCGTCGCGCGAGCATCCCAGTGCCAAGATGTCAGTGGGCGAAGTCCAGTCGCGACCCACATAGAGGTCGCTCGCCAGCGTATCGGCAGACAGCTGATCCCAGAAGCGCTGTATGCGGTAGCGGCTCATGTCTGAAGAGTAGAATGTCGGGTGTGTGAGGTCGAAGCCGATATCCATCACTCCTACCACGACGCCCTCGCCGGTGTACGCCTGTGGCAGGTTGGTGCCGGCCCATACGGGTCGCGTGTTGAGGTGAACGGCGCAGGTGTCGTTGTCCACGTGGGTTATGGTGTGGCTGCGATGGCTCTCTATGCGTCGCACCTGAGGCTCCAGACTCAGTGCTCCTATCGACGACAGGGGTATGTCGGCAATGTATATGGATCCAAACTGTGCGAGGTTCCTTGCGCCATAGCGTTTCAGCAGGGCAGTGCCGTCGCCGTTGATACGTATGAAAGCGGAGAGGGAGGAACGCTTGTGCCGAGTGATTGATGCTGAATGGTGTGGAATGGTTGATGGTTGGGGTGCATCTTGCGCAACGATTTCTCTCACCCACGACGACAGTTTGTCGTAGCGTGGACGCTGAGCGAACAGTGTAATGGACACAATGAGAGCTGTGATGGTGGCGAGGCTGCGCATGAAAATTGATAATTTAGGATGGATAAAAGATAATTGAAAGTTGGTGATAGTTTACTCGGCAAAGATAGTGAGAATAATCCAAATTTTTTATTTGGCTTTGGAAATAAACTCTACCTTTGCGCATAGCAATGACATAACAACACAATAAACCAACACAATACACACCATGAAACAAGCAAAAAGTCTTCTTATTATCTTTGTAGTAGCTTTGCTTGCCGCCTGTGGCACCACCCGCACTGTGCCCATCACCGGCCGTAAGCAGACTATCTCGGTGAGCGATGCCGACATGCTGAGCCTCAGCTCGCAGGAATACTCCAAGTTTATGGCCAGTGCCAAGACTTCGTCCGACGCTACCAAAACCGCTATGGTAAAGCGCGTGGGACAAAAGCTCGCCACGGCTGTGGAGAACTACCTGCGTCAGAATGGTATGGCTGCCGACCTGTCCAACTATAAGTGGGAGTTTAATCTCGTTGCCGACCAGCAGGTAAATGCCTTCTGCATGCCCGGCGGAAAGATTGTTGTCTACGAAGGTCTGTTGCCTGTAACCCAGAACGAGGCTTGCCTTGCCGTAGTGCTGGGACACGAGATCGCCCATGCCGTGGCACGTCACTCTGCCGAACAGATTAGTAAACAGCAGCGTCAGCAGACCGGTCTGCAGATAGGTGCTGCCGTAGCAGGCGCACTGGGAGTGGGAAGCAGCACCACAAGCGTAGTAGGTTCGCTCATAGCACAGGGTATACAGCTGCGCAACCTGAAGTATTCGCGAGACCATGAGTACGAAGCCGACCACATCGGCCTCATCTTTGCAGCTATGGCAGGCTACGACCCGCAGGTGGCTGTTAGCCTGTGGCAGCGTATGGCAGCACAGGGCGGTGGCAAGTCGTCAGAATTTCTCAGCAGCCACCCCTCAGATGCCAACCGCATCAAAGCTATTCAGAAGTGGATGCCCGAGGCTCTGAAGTACTATAAGAAATAAACGGCTACCACACTGCCGAGAACTACATTGAAAAGCCCTGTACCGTGATGGTGCAGGGCTTCTGTTTTCAGGAATTGGAAGAGGCTCAGGGGCGTTTCTCCTTTATCAGTCCGTGACGGTAGGCGTAGAGCAATGCCTTGAGGTCGTCCACCTGTTGCTGTATCTCTTGTCCCTGGTCGGTGTCGCCTACGAGCATGCGGCGGTTGGCCATCTCCACTATCTGCGTGGTGCTCATGATGTCGGTACCTCGCTGTATGGCATCTTTGGCACTGCTGAAGGGCTCGTGCTGCACCAGCTGGAAGCCACGGCTGTGGTACACCAGGGTATATCCGGCTATGCCTGTCTCCTTATGATAAGCCTGCGAGAATCCGCCGTCGATGACCATGAGCTTGCCGTTGGCCTTGATGGGGTTTTCGCCCTCGGCAGCGTGCACTGGTACGTGGCCGTTGATGATGTGGCGGTTGGGACCTTTCACGTTGAATGCGTCGAGAATAGTGTCCACCACCTGTTCGTTATCGCGCAACTTGAAGAAGTTGCCCTTCTCCTCCTTGTGTGTCGACTTGTCTTTCAGGAAGTAGCGCTCGAAGGTGGCCATCTTCGACTTGTCGAACAGGATAGAATCGGGTCCGCACCACAGGTATAGGAAGTAGTCGATGGCAAACTGCCGCTCCTCTTTGGGGGTATCGTTCTGGAACGCCGATCGTATGAGCATGCCCGTGTTGTGCATCAGTTGCATGCCTTTGTAGCGATTGCCGCCGTAGAGTTCCACCTCCTTCAGTGTCCCGTCGTCGTTGAGGGGTACCGAAGCGTGGAACAGCAGGTTGTTGTTGTATATGGCATACATACATCCGTGGCTGAGCAGCATGCGCATATGCTTCTGCAACTTCTCGCTGATGCGGAAGGAGTGGGCAAGGCGCTGCATGATGTTTTCTTCTGCAGGTGTGAGTTGTTCAGGATTCGCAGGGTCGATGGTGGGGAAGTGGCAGCTACGCATCTCATAGTCGTTGCCGTCGATACGACATGTGCCGTCGGCATAGTCTACGTTGCCCAGCAGACAGCGGTCGGTCATACCCCATTCGGGATGGCGCCGGATGATTTCTGCCTCCTTCTTGAATTGTATCATGGTGATGGCCTTGTGCATCTGGGCAATGAGCCTTATGTTCTGTTCGTCGTTGTGGCTGTCGTTGCTCTGTATGCGTGGCATGAACTCTTCGCACGGGTCGTCGCCGTAGGTCTCAAGCGCAAAGGTGGCAAGCGGCATGAGGTTGATGCCGTAGCCTTCTTCCAAGGTGGTGAGGTTGGCGTAGCGCAACGACAGGCGGATGACATTGCATATACAAGCCTCGTTGCCTGCACAGGCACCCATCCAAAGGATGTCGTGGTTGCCCCATTGTATGTCCCAGTTTTTGTATTGCGCCATAGTGTCCATGATGATGTGCGCACCTGGTCCACGGTCGTAGATGTCGCCGAGGATGTGCAGGTAGTCGATGGCAAGGCGTTGTATGACATTGGCAAGCGTTGTGATGAAGTCGTCGGCGCGCCCCGTGTCGATAATGGTGTCGATGATGCCACGGAAGTACGCTGCCTTGTTAGGGTCATCGGTGCGCTCGTGGAGCAGTTCCTGGATGATGTACGAGAACTCTATGGGCAATGTCTTGCGAACCTTGGAACGGGTGTACTTGCTCGACACGTCGCGGCATACACGCACCAGCCGGTTAAGGGCTATGTGGTACCAGTCGTCCATGTCGGCTTCGCTGCTTTTCACCAGCTCCAGCTTCTGCTCGGGGTAGTAGATGAGCGTGCATAGCTCGCGTTTCTCCGACTCGCGAAGCTCGTTGCCGAATATCTCGTTGACCTTTCGCTTGATGTTGCCTGAAGCATTCTTCAGCACATGAAGAAAAGCCTCGTACTCACCATGAATGTCGGCAAGGAAGTGCTCGGTGCCTTTAGGCAGGTTGAGGATAGCCTGAAGGTTGATAATCTCTGTACTTGCCTGGGCAATGGTGGGAAATGAGTGTGCCAGCAGCTGCAAATAGCGTAAGTCGTGTATGTTGTTGTTTTCCATGGTGGTGGTTAAGTTTCGTGAAAAAAATGCCAAACGTATGAACTCTGTAGGGAGAACGCAAAGGTGCACTAGGCCTTCTCAAACACATGGCGGCACAAAGGTAGTGTAAAAAAAACAAAAAACAACCTTTATCGTCCAAAACTCTTCGCATCCGTCATGCTAAACGCTATGGCGATGATGGGGGAGAATGTGGTCCGTTATAGAATAGGTTTGCAGCAATGCGCGCTTAACATGCAAATATTTTAACAATATGCCGCAATGGGAGAAACAATAAAAAAGACACTTACATTTTGTATTGTCTTTGTCTTGTAGTAACTTTGCAGGCTGATAGAAAAGGGTGAGGTGTGCCCGTATGTGAGCAACAACTACCCTAAAAGTAAAATGCTATTTAAACATCAAAAGAACATAACATGAATTCAACATTGTTAGTCACCGTCATCCTGACGGCCATCACCTTGGTGCTTGCAGCCTTTGTCATAGCCAAGCTGATAGGTCCGCGGTCGTACAACAAGACTAAGGATGAGCCGTATGAGTGTGGTATCCCCACCAAGGGAACCTCATGGATGCCTGTATCGATAGGCTTCTACCTCTTCGCCATCCTCTTCCTGATGTTCGACATCGAGACAGTGTTCCTCTATCCCTGGGCAGTAGCCGTAGGAACGTTTGGCAAGGCAGCCATCGTCAGCATCGGTTTCTTCCTCGTAGTATTAGTATTTGGCCTGGCTTACGCTTGGCGGAAAGGAGCGTTGGAATGGAAATAAAGAAACCTAAGATAAAGAGCATTCCTTACGAGGAATTCAAGGATAACGAGAGCCTGGAGTCATTGATCGACCAACTCAATGAAGGTGGCGTCAACGTAGTGACAGGACAACTCGATAAACTTATCAACTGGGGTCGCAGCAACTCGTTGTGGTCGCTCACCTTTGCCACCTCTTGCTGCGGCATTGAGTTCATGGCGGTGGGCTGCGCACGCTATGACTTCTCACGTTTCGGCTTCGAGGTGACACGTAACTCACCCCGTCAGGCCGACCTCATCATGTGCGCAGGTACCATCACACACAAGATGGCACCTGTATTCAAACGCCTCTACGACCAGATGGCAGAACCGAAGTATGTCATCGCTGTAGGAGGATGTGCCATCAGTGGCGGACCGTTCAAGTCAAGCTACCACGTGGTGAAGGGCATTGACGAGATCGTACCCGTCGATGTGTACATTCCAGGCTGCCCGCCACGCCCGGAAGCCATACTCTATGGCATGATGCAGCTGCAGCGCAAGGTAAAAGTAGAAAAATTCTTCGGCGGTGCCAACCACAAACAGACCCCAGAAGAGCGTGAACTTGGAGTCAGCAACGAAGAACTGACATACGGCAAGCGCGAGACCATCGTCGTGAAAGACGTGCCGCAGGACTTCGTCGAGGAGCTGAAGAGCGAGCAAGCAGCCAAGGCCGCAGCCACACCTGCTGCTGAGGCTAAGGCCGAAGCCCCAAAAGCAACCACCGCCGAGGCTACACCCGAAGCTCCCAAGGCTGACGCTGACGCCACAACCGTTCAGCCTGACAACGTGTCAGACAGCCAAATCGATAACTCGACAACTAACAACAAGGAGGACGCACAATGAAATTAGACAGCAAACAGTTTGCATTCGAGCGTTTCTCCGCCGAGATGCAGGCACTGAAAGAACAACAGGGCTACGACTATCTCGTAACCATCGTAGGCGAGGACTTCGGCGAAGAAGGACTCGGCTGTATATATATTATAGAGAACACGCGTACGCACGCACGTGAAAGCGTGAAGATGATATCCCGTCAAGAGGGCGATATGTACTACATTCCCAGCGTGGTGGGTCTGTGGAAGGCCGCCGACCTGCTCGAACGCGAGGTGTACGATTTCCTCGGCATCGTCTTCCTCGGACATCCCGACATGCGACGCCTCTTCCTGCGTCATGACTTCAAGGGCTATCCCCTGCGCAAGAACTACAAGAGCGACGACACCTATTCGCTGGAAGACGACGTAGAACAGCCCTACGGACTGGAATACTGGCTCGACGAAGACGGTAAGCTGCGCTGCAAGCAGAACGCACTCTTCAGCGACGACGAATATGTAGTGAACATAGGACCGCAACACCCGTCTACTCACGGTGTGCTTCGTCTGCAGACAGTGCTCGACGGAGAAATAGTGAAACGCATCTATCCCCACCTCGGATACATACACCGCGGCGTGGAGAAGATGTGTGAGAGCTATACCTACCCGCAGACACTTGCACTCACCGACCGACTGAACTACCTCTCTGCCATGATGCACCGCCACGCATTGGTGGGTGTCATAGAAGAAGGTATGGGTGTGGAACTTACCGACCGCATTCGCTATGTGCGCACCATCATGGATGAGCTGCAACGCATTGACAACCACCTTCTTTATTGTGGTTGCTGCGCTCAGGACCTCGGTGCACTGACAGCATTCCTCTACTGCATGCGCGACCGCGAACACGTGCTCAACGCCATGGAGGAGACCACTGGCGGAAGGCTCATACAGAACTACTACCGCATCGGTGGTCTGCAGGACGACATCGACCTGAATTTCGTGAAGAACGTCAAGGATCTTTGCCGCTATCTGCGCCCGATGATAAAAGAATACATGGACGTGTTTGGCGACAATGTCATCACACACAACCGCTTTGAGAAAGTAGGTGCCATGGATGAGGCAGACTGCATTAACTACGCCGTGACTGGTCCAGCAGGACGTGCCGCAGGATGGCAGAACGACGTGCGCAAAAACCATCCGTACGACATGTACGATAAGGTGGAATGGAAGCAGATAACAAGGCCCGAAGGAGACAGTATGGCACGCTATCTCGTTCATATTGAGGAGATATACCAAAGTCTCGACATCATAGAGCAACTCATAGACAATATCCCCGAGGGCGATTTCTACGTCAAGCAGAAGCCCATCATCAAGGTGCCCGAGGGACAGTGGTACTTCTCCGTGGAAGGAGCCAGCGGCGAATTCGGAGTATATCTTGACTCACGCGGCGACAAGAGCCCTTACCGACTGAAGATGCGTCCCATGGGACTGACACTCACCGGCGCTCTCGACAAGATGCTGCGCGGACAAAAACTCGCCGACCTCATCACAACAGGAGCTGCCATCGACTTCGTCATACCTGACATTGACAGATAATAGGCAAGTGATGCTGCGCAGTCAGTATGAAAAAGAATGTTACTGCGCAAGCATAATAACGACAGGCTGACGCAATCGTATGTTATCAAATAAATAGTAATTCGTAAATCGCTAAATAGTTAATATGTTTGATTTTTCAATAGTAGCCAATTGGTTCGACGGACTTCTTCGCAATACGTTAGGATTGGGAGACTTCCTCACCATCTTGATAGAGTGTGTGGTGGTTGGTGTCATCATCCTCCTAGCCTACGCACTCATCGCCATCGCGCTCATCTTCATGGAGCGTAAGGTGTGTGCCTACTTCCAGTGCCGTCTGGGCCCGATGCGTGTAGGCCCGTGGGGCTTGCTGCAGGTGTTTGCCGACGTGCTGAAGATGCTCATCAAGGAAATATTCACCGTGGCAAAGGCTGACAAACTGCTCTACGCCATAGCACCGTTCCTCGTGCTGATAGCCTCTGTGGGAACATTCTCGTTCCTGCCGTGGAACAAGGGTGCGCACATTCTTGACTTCAACGTAGGCATCTTCCTCATCACCGCCATCTCATCCATCGGTGTTGTGGGCGTATTCCTGGCAGGATGGAGTTCCAACAACAAGTACTCCGTCGTGTCCGCCATGCGTGCCGCAGTGCAGATGATCAGCTATGAGATGTCGCTCTGCCTTTGCTTAATCGCAGCCGTCATACTGCTCGGCACCATGCAGATGTCGCAGATGGTAGAAGCGCAGAGCGGACCGTGGGGATGGCTCATCATAAAAGGACATATTCCAGCTGTCATTGCCTTCATTATCTTCCTCATCGCAGGTAATGCTGAAGCCAATCGCGGACCGTTCGACATGGCAGAAGCCGAGAGCGAGCTCACAGCAGGACACCACACAGAGTACTCCGGTATGGGATTCGGATACTTCTACCTTGCAGAATACCTCAACCTCTTTGTTATTGCCGGTATCGCCTCTGCCGTCTTCCTCGGTGGATGGGCCCCCATTCAGATAGGGATAGAGGGTTTCGACAAGGTGATGGCGTATATCCCCGGAGTAGTATGGTTCTTCGGTAAGACATTCTTCCTTGTTTGGGTGCTGATGTGGATTCGCTGGACCTTCCCCCGTCTGCGTATCGACCAGATACTGGCACTCGAATGGAAATACCTCATGCCGCTGGCACTCATCAACATCATACTCATGACCGTCATTGTAGCTTTTGGCTGGCACTTCTGATAGGTCGTTGACAAGAGAAGATGCTTGCTGCGCAAGCACAAACGGATCATTCTTGGCAGCGCCAGACGGTGAAGCCGAGCGGATTCCACAAGGTGGGTTCTATAAATGAGCTTCAGATGACATCTGTTTGATAGTTAGCAAACTATGTATTAAGGACAACGCACCACTGCCGACCACCAACAACGAGCATCAAAGCAATAGGACAACACCTAAATGAAAGGTGAAAACAAAGTTATAGGACACACTATAAAACAGGATTATCATGGAAAACGAAAAGAAACAATCATATTTCGGCGAGATAGCGAACGCTGCCAAGACCCTCGCCACCGGACTGAAGGTTACCTTTAAGGAATATCTCACCCCGAAGTCTACCGAGCAATATCCCGAAAATCGCAAGACGACACTGCACGTCGCCCAGCGTCACCGCGGACGCCTCGTCTTCAAACGCAACGAAGACGGCACATACAAGTGCACAGCATGCACCTTGTGCGAGAAGGCATGCCCCAACGGCACCATCAAAATTACTACCAAGATGATGGAAGATGCCGAGACAGGCAAGAAGAAGCGTGTGCTCGTCGACTATCAGTACGACCTTGGCGACTGCATGTTCTGCCAGCTCTGCACCAACGCATGCAACTTCGACGCCATTGAGTTTACCAACGACTTCGAGAATGCTGTCTTCGACCGCGAGAAGCTCGTGCTTCACCTCGACAAGGAGACCTATGAAGGCGGAAGCCTGCCCAATATCATCGAAGGCGGAGCACCCATGCAAATAGGTAAGTTCAACACTAAGAAGAAATAACATACCACCCACTGCCACAGCCTCAGCCATTGACAAGAAAGACGCTTCTTAGCAATGTCTGAAGCGATGATGTGAAGGAGTGGAGATGATTAAGAATACCATATAAGTGTTTCGCTGAAAAGCATCAGACCCCCCAACAACTTACCTGGTCACGATATGGTTAGACTCATGTTAGAGAAACAATAAATAAAAAATAACAATATGTCACAACAAATCATGTTCGCCATTCTGGCGATAGTAATCCTCGGTGCCGCCGTGCTCAGCGTGCTCACCAACCGCATTATGCGTGCAGCGACCTTCCTGCTGTTCGTTCTTTTCGGCGTGGCTGGCATCTACTTCCTGCTCGACTACACCTTCCTTGGTGCAGCGCAGATCAGTGTCTACGCCGGCGGTGTGACGATGATTTACATCTTCGCCATACAGCTTGTGTCTAAGCGCACGCTGCAAGGACTGCATGAGCGTCCGCAACTCAAGCGCATGCTGCCCGGAGCACTCGCTGCATTGGCAGGACTGGCAACGGTTGCAGTCATCATTCTCAAGACCAAGTTCGTCACACAGAGCGTCGAGCATGGCGAAGTGCCCATGGACGTCATCGGCAACTCCCTCGTCGGAGCAGGCGAAAACGGTTACGTACTGCCCTTCGAGTTCATTTCCATCTTCCTGCTGGCATGCATTATAGGAGGCATCGTCATAGCACGCAAGGACAAGTAACAGAAAAAAGCAAACAAACTTATGATACCCGTACACTTTTATCTCATCCTGAGCACGTTGCTGTTCTTTATCGGTGTGTATGGCTTCGTTACGCGCCGTAACCTCATCGCCATGCTCATCTCCGTGGAGTTGGTGCTCAATGCCGTTGACATCAACTTTGCCGTGTTCAACCGTCTCCTCTTCCCCGGACAGCTTGAGGGAATGTTCTTCACCCTGTTCGCCATCGGTGTGGCAGCAGCAGAGACAGCAGTGGCAGTAGCCATCATCATCAATGTCTACCGACGCTTCCACAGCGACCAGGTAAACAGCATCGAAAACATGAAATTGTAAAAGCCCTATGGAATACAGCTATACCATTCTCATCCTGCTCCTGCCGGCATTGGCATTTCTCGTGTTAGGTCTGGCAGGCCCGAAGTTGTCGCATCGCACATCGGGCATCATCGGCACAACGTCGATGGCTGCCGTGGCAGTGCTCTCCTACATGACGGCGTTCAACTACTTCACGGCGGCGCGCACCGCTGACGGAGTGTTTGCAACACTCGTCCCCTACAACTTCACATGGTTGCCGCTCGGCAACCTGCACTTCGACATGGGCATCATGCTCGACCCCATCTCGGTGATGATGCTTATCGTCATCTCCACAGTGAGCCTCATGGTACACATCTACTCGTTCGGCTACATGCATGGCGAACGCGGCTTCCAGCGCTACTATGCGTTCCTGTCGCTCTTCTCCATGTCGATGCTCGGACTGGTGGTCGCCACCAACATCTTCCAGATGTATCTGTTCTGGGAACTTGTAGGTGTGTCGTCCTATCTGCTCATAGGCTTCTACTATACCACTAAGCCTGCCATCGCAGCGTCGAAGAAAGCATTTATCGTTACACGCTTTGCCGACCTCTTCTTCCTCATCGGTATCCTCATTTTCGGCTATACCACCGGATCGTTCAGCTTCTCGTTCGTCAACGGTGGCGAACAGCTGCTCAATGGTGCCACTCCATTCATCCCTGCCGACGCTGCCAAAGCCGTTGCAATGGGAGGATGGATACTTCCCACCGCCCTTGTGCTGATGTTTATCGGTGGTGCCGGTAAGAGTGCGATGTTCCCCCTGCACATCTGGTTGCCCGATGCCATGGAAGGTCCGACACCCGTCAGTGCCCTCATCCATGCCGCTACCATGGTTGTGGCAGGTGTGTTCCAGATAGCCCGCATGTTCCCCTTGTGGATACAATATGCTCCCGATGCAATGAATATCGTTGTATGGGTAGGTGTGTTCACCGCTTTCTACGCTGCTGCCGTAGCTTGCGCGCAGAGCGACATCAAGCGTGTGCTCGCCTTCTCCACCATCTCGCAGATTGCCTTTATGATGGTTGCCCTCGGCGTGTGCCTTCCCGGACATGAGACCATTCTCGACAACCACACACAGCTGGGCTACATGGCATCGATGTTCCACCTGTTCACCCACGCCATGTTCAAGGCTTGCCTCTTCCTCGGCGCCGGATGCATCATCCACGCCGTCCACTCCAACGAGATGTCTATGATGGGTGGACTGCGCAAGTACATGCCTATCACCCATATCACGTTCCTCATCTCTTGCCTTGCCATTGCCGGCATACCTCCGTTCTCGGGTTTCTTCTCCAAGGACGAGATACTCACCGCCTGCATGGCAAAGAGTCCGCTTATCGGTTGGATAATGACCGGCGTGGCAGCCATGACGGCATTCTACATGTTCCGTCTCTACTACGGCATCTTCTGGGGAACCGAAAACAAGGAGGCCCACGAGCATCACACTCCCCACGAGGCTCCTTTCACCATGACCTTCCCCCTCATCTTCCTCTCGCTGGTGACCATTGGCGCAGGCTTCATCCCCTTCGGACACTTCGTCAGTGCCAGCGGAAAGGCTTACGACATCCATCTCGACTGGAGCGTGGCAGGAACGAGCATCGTTGTGGCAGTATGTGCCATCGCTCTCGCCACCTTTATATATATCAAAGACCGTCAGCCCATTGCCGATCGTCTGCAGAAAACTTTCCCCCGTCTGCACCAGGCAGCCTACAAGCGCTTCTACATCGACGAGGTATGGCAGTTTGTCACCCATAAGATTATCTTCCGCTGCATCTCCAAGCCCATTGCATGGTTCGACCGCCACGTCATCGACGGCACGTTCAACTTTATGGCATGGGGAGCCAACGAGGCCGGAGAGAGCATCCGCGGATGGCAGAGTGGCGATGTGCGCCAGTATGCAGTATGGTTCCTCACCGGAACCGTCGGCATCGCTCTGCTGCTGATATGCCTGCTGTAATCCAAATCCAATCAAACATACACACCATATAATAATAAGGAATAACACATACGGTCATGAACATACTATCGTTTTTTGTCCTCATTCCCCTTCTGATGCTGCTGGCTTTGTGGTTGTCGCGCAACCTCAACCAAGTTCGCACAGTGATGGTCGTCGGCTCCTCCTTGCTGTTGGCGCTGTCAGTCTATCTCACCTTCGCCTTCATCGCCGAGCGCAATGCCGGCAATGATGCCGAGATGCTCTTCACCTACAGCATCGCATGGTTCAAACCGCTCAACATTGCCTACGCCATTGGCGTCGACGGCATCTCGGTGGTCATGCTCCTGCTGTCCAGCATCATCGTCTTCACAGGCACCTTCGCCTCATGGAAGCTCAAGCCCATGACGAAGGAGTACTTCCTGTGGTTCACCCTGCTCTCGACGGGTGTCTACGGATTCTTCATCTGCACCGACCTGTTCACCATGTTCATGTTCTACGAGGTCGCCCTCATTCCCATGTACCTGCTCATCGGCGTGTGGGGTAGTGGTAAGAAAGAGTACTCTGCCATGAAGCTCACGCTCATGTTGATGGGCGGTTCGGCACTGCTCATTCTCGGTATCGTAGGCATTTACTTCGGCAACGGAGCTACCACGATGAACGTCGTGGAGATAGCACACAACAATAACATCCCGCATACCCTGCAGAACATCCTCTTTCCCTTCGTGTTCATCGGCTTCGGCGTGTTGGGTGCCCTGTTCCCCTTCCACACATGGAGCCCCGACGGTCATGCTTCAGCGCCCACAGCGGTGTCGATGCTCCATGCCGGCGTGCTGATGAAGCTCGGAGGCTACGGCTGCTTCCGCATTGCCATGTACCTCCTGCCTCACGCTGCCAACGAACTGTCGTGGATATTCCTCATCCTCACTACCATTTCTGTGGTCTATGGTGCCTTCTCTGCCTGCGTGCAGACCGACCTGAAGTATATCAACGCCTACTCCTCCGTGAGCCACTGCGGCCTCGTGCTCTTCGCCATCCTCATGCTCAACAAGACTGCCGTCACCGGTGCCATCCTGCAGATGCTCTCCCACGGACTTATGACAGCCCTCTTCTTTGCGCTCATAGGTATGATCTACGGTCGTACCCATACGCGTGACATTCGCGAGCTTGCCGGCTTGATGAAGATCATGCCCTTCCTTGCCGTAGGCTATGTCATCGCCGGTCTTGCCAACCTCGGCTTGCCGGGCTTCTCAGGCTTCATTGCCGAGATGACCATCTTCGTAGGTTCCTTCGGTGCCGAGCCCGTGAGCGGCGACCCCAACGCATCATTCCGCATGGTAGCCACCATCATCGCCTGCACATCTATCGTCGTGACAGCCGTCTACATCCTCCGTGTGGTAGGCAAGATACTCTACGGCACAGTAGAGAACAAACACTTCCTCGAGCTCACCGATGCTACATGGGACGAGCGCGTGGCTGTCATCTGCCTCATCTTCTGCGTTGCCGGACTGGGACTCGCTCCCTTCTGGGCAAGCAACGTCATCAACGGAGCGGTAGAACCCATCCTCAATGTTATAGCAGCTGTATAGTTTAAGGTGTAAAAAAGATACAACAATGACATATTCACAATTTCTACAGATGATTCCCGAGGCTGTCCTCGTGGCAATCCTGATTATCGTGTTCATCGCCGACTTCGCCACATCGAAGCAGGAAGAGCGTCGTTGGTTCAATCCCTTTGTGGGCGTACTCATGCTGGCAGCCTTTGCTGTCTGTGTAGTGCCCTGGGAGCCGCAGTCACTCTTCGGAGGCATGTACGTCACCACGGCAGCCACCAACGTGATGAAAGCCATCCTCACAGGCGCCACGCTCATCGTAGTCATCATGAGCCGTCAGTGGCTGTACAACACCGAGACAAAGGTGCGCGAGGGCGAGTTCTACCTCCTCACCATATCTACGCTGCTCGGTATGTACACCATGATGTCTGCCGGACACTTCCTCATGTTCTTCCTTGGACTGGAGATGGCAAGTATCCCCATGGCATGTCTCGTAGCATTAGATAAGTGGCGCAACGACTCCGCCGAGGGCGCAGCCAAGTATATCCTCACAGCCACGTTCTCTTCGGGCGTGATGCTCATGGGAATATCGCTGCTCTACGGCGCATGTGGTACCCTCTACTTCGCTGGCGTGGCAGCAGCCATCAAACCCTCGCTGCTCACCATCGTAGGCGTAGTGTTCTTCCTCAGCGGATTGGGCTTTAAGATCTCACTCGTGCCGTTCCACTTCTGGACTGCCGACACCTATCAGGGAGCACCCACCGTCGTTACCGGTTACCTCAGCGTGGTCTCCAAAGGCGCTGCAGCCTTCACACTCATGGTCATCCTGCTGAAGGTGTTCGCCCCCATGGCATTCTTTTCACAGTATTTCCTCTATGTTGTCATCGTGCTCTCCATCACCGTTGCTAACCTCTTCGCCATCCGTCAGAGCGAGCTGAAGCGTTTCATGGCATTCAGTTCCATCTCGCAGGCAGGATACATCATGCTGGCACTGGTAGGCAACGACACCACATCGCCCACAGCACTGATGTACTACATCCTCGTATATGTCGTAGCCAACCTCAGCGTCTTCAGCATCATCAGCGTTGTAGAGCAGAATAACGGTGGCCGCACCGACATCGACGCCTACAACGGATTCTACAAGACGAACCCCAAGCTGTCGTTCCTCATGACCTTGGCACTGTTCTCACTGGCAGGCATCCCGCCCTTCGCCGGCATGTTCTCCAAGTTCTTCGTGTTCATGGCAGCCGGTAAGATGATGGATACCACCTCCTATATCGTGCTCTTCATCGCACTGGTCAACACCGTAGTGAGCCTGTACTACTACCTGCTCATCGTCAAGGCCATGTACATTAAGGATGCCGAGAATCCCCTGCCCACGTTCAAGAGCGACTGCGGCACACGCCTTGCCCTTGCCATCTGCACAGCAGGCGTATTCCTCTTCGGCATTGTCAGCTGTCTGTACGACTATATCTACCGCGCAGCAGACATGTCGTTCTAAAAAGAATGCAATACCACAACCAAGCGGATACGCCCACAAGGTGTGTCCGTTTTTTGTTTTTAAGACATAAGGACATGCTGTTTTTGACAGAAGGACAAAAGGTTTATCACACTGGCGTCAACAAATCCCCACCCTCGTAGGGGAACCAACGGTCGCTTACCGAAGGGAGATTCGCTCCCTCACAAGAAACCCACAGAGCAACAGGAGGTAAAAGCAATTATTGCTTTCTGCTAAAAGTGAAATGCGCAATAATTATCTTTCGCAACACCTTTAAACAGGCGTTGCGGTTTTATTTTCAGGACAGTCTGACTGATGTCTGACAACACGCTCTCATTCCTTGGTCTCAGCCTGTTGCCGCCCCACTTGATGTGTAATGGGTTTTACTGAGCTCCGCCATGCAGTCCGTCCGTAGTATTCCTACCGGCAGACAACATGCTGAATGTTCTCCACTTATGATGCAAAATCAGTGATATTGGCTACCAAAATCACTGATTTTGCTATATCAACAGTGCTTAACTACAACGGCAATCAGATTATCAAGGTTACCTATGCCGTCAGCGACGGCCCCTATTTCCAGGGAGCACGGCACTACTGCGACAACGCCGATAAGCAGCAGGAATGTACATACGATGCCAACGGGCAATGTTTGCTTAAGGCGAGCGCAAAGCCAAACTTGTTTGACCTATGCCAAGCCGAGCAAACTTCTTTCATATAGTGAAAAACCTGACGCAAGATCTGGATGCAACGATTAGGAGTATTCAGTATAATTCGTTAAATTTATCTTTGATGAATGTAGGATACGGTTCGGAAAAGCCTAAACAAGTTTGGTTTTTCGCTCATCTTTCACTACATTTGCCCATTATGATTACGTTCACTGACGGCAGCACGACACAATACACCTACGATGCCACGGGGCGTAAGGTGATGCACGGCGGCACATGCACCAATAACAGAAGATGATGGAGTGGTAATTGAACATCATTTTTCTTAAACAATAGAGTCAAAACACGCGTAAAACAGGTTCAAGTGTAACAATTTTACACTTTCACGAAAATAATAGACAAAACGCTTGCAGCATAATATATAACAACTTTATATTTGCATCGACAACTATATTTTTATACCATGAAATAACTTATGTGGAATTGCCATGACATTCATTCAATGTGATAGAGGTATCCCTCACGATTTTCTTACTCTGAACCGATTAACAATGATTGACTATTCCACGATTATTATATAACCAATGTCTGTGCACATGAATAGAAGTACCGTTTATCATCCGTTTGTCATCCTCTTGATGATTTTCCTTCCTTTGTCATGTCTCCATGCTCAGGACACGCTGACCTTGTCGCGCAACATGTTGCGCGACGGTGATGTCCTCACGCGCACATGGTGCGCCGACCTTGCCGGTCTTTCTTCCGTCGGTCGTGACGTGTGCTGGGACCTTCAGGGGGTGGTATCTTCCGGCAGCAGCCGTGTGCGTCTGTCACGTCCGGGCGAATCTTTTCTCTATCGTACCACGGAAAGGGACACGCGCCATTACTATGAGCAGCGTGGCGACTCTCTTCTTCTGACGGGCTTTGAGAACAACGGCAGCGCCATCGTTTTCGACCGTCCCGTCACTGTCTTACGTTTTCCGATGGTTTACGGCGACAGCCTGTCTGGTGTGTATGGCGGCAGCGGCCGCTGTTATGAACGTCAGAAGCTGTATGCCGACGGTGCCTATTACTCCAAGGTTGATGCCACGGGCATGCTCGTCCTTCCCGACGGCGACACGCTGCGCCATGTGCTGCGCTTGCATCTCGCCCAAATGGAGCGTGACATCATCCACGACATCAACGACGGAGGCATGGTATCGGGCAGTGACACGACGTATACGGAGAAGCATACTTTCCTGTGGTATGCCTTAGGCTACCGTTACCCTGTGCTTCGTCGTGTGTACACCAGACAGCATACCCACCATCCTGTCTCCGGCGTCTCCCTTGCCTATATTTCTCCTGATGCGCAACGCCTGTTGCCTTACGACGCGCCTAATGCTGCCAAGCGTGAGCAGCTGTCACAGGAAGATCTGCTGTCTGGCGCTGAGGGCCCCGGCGGCGTGCTGAGTTACCGTTTCTCCCAGCATGGCGACGGTGATTACCTCACCATTGACTATGACCAGCTCGAGGGTGGCACGGTGGAGTTTGTGCTGTGCGACACGCATGGCATTGTCTACCGTTCGCTGTCACGTACGGAGTCTGCCGGCGAAGGCTACAGCATCAACATCAGCTATGCGGATCTTACACGAGGGCAATACGTGCTGTATATCCGCATGAACAGTGAGCAATACAGTGAAAAGTTTAACGTAAGATAATGACATATAACACAATATGAGACGACACATTCTTTTTATTCTGCTGACCCTGACGGCCTTGTCTGTCCGCGGGCAGCTTACCCCTGTGCACAATGTGGCGAGTCCCGAAGCGGGTACTTTAGGCATGTTCGGCAGTGTGCCTGTGAGCCATTATACGGGTCAGCCGGACATCTCCATACCACTGTATGAGGTGAACGCGGGCAATTTCACCCTTCCGCTCACCGCCCGCTATCATCTTTCTTCCGTGAAACCCCACATGCCCCCGACAACGTTGGGTCTGGGCTGGGTGCTTGACGCCGGCGGCTACATCTCGCGCACGGTGCGGGGTATCATGGATGAGAAGATGAGCGATGACGGGCAGGCAACAGGTTTTTATGCTCATCATTCCAAGATGAAGAATATAACAGAGAACAGTTTCAGAACCTTAGTATCCCGGATGAATCCGCAATCCTCCGGTGAGAGTTTTGAAATTTCTGCCGATGAGTTCTCTTTCAGTTTCTGCGGGTACAGCGGCAACTTTTACATGAATGCTGACGGAGGATGGACCGTTGTAAGTGATGATGACATAAAGGTGGAATTTAATGAGGAAGATGGATTTGTGGATTTTAACTTTCTCCGTTCTGCAAGAAATCTTTCTGGCTGGGGAGGAAAGAGTTATTGCAACAGGTTTTTCTGTAAGTTTACACTGGTTACCCCCGACGGATGCAAATATGTGTTCGGCGGTACGGATGCGATGGAACTGTCTATCCCTTACTACAGCCGGGATAACAGCGATTTGACACCTACGACATGGAGGCTTTCCGGAATCATTACTCCTGAAGGACGTGAGGTGTCTTTTACATATAAAACCGATCAGCAGATGTGTGTTCTCCGTCATGTGCCGCAGGAGATTACAGAAAGGATAAACAGTGGTGACGGACACAACGGTCAGGACACCAACTCCGGCTATAAAGGCTTTACCGGTTTTCTTCTTTTCCCTGTTGCCCTGGACAAAATTATTACACCAAACGAAACACTAACCTTTATCCACCAGGAGGAAGAAGGGTATGGTCAACGTTTCTGCAACCGCAATGATGCTATTAAATGTTTATACTGGAACAGCAGTGAGTTATCCCGTCATGATCTTTTTAAAGAACCGTTCAACTCTCATAACCAGTTTCTTACACTTATCAACACATCTAAAGGTTCTGGTGATAACAATTTTGAAAAAATCAAGACCAGTCTCAAGCATTATCAACTTGACGCAATAGCAATAACTCCCAAAGGAGGACTGCGAGAAAAAAAGATAGTCTTTGATTATATTGTCAATAATGGCAGGAGAAAACTGCACTCCATTACCTGCCAATCCCCATCATCATCTCAATCAGACGATGCTTTTACCTATCGGTTTACATATAACAGGGGAATAATGCCCTATAATCCCGCCATAACCGAGGCAGACAAATGGGGATACAATACAGGTACAGATAACATGTGGAGCATGACAGTTCCTGTTCTGACAGGACGTTCTGCAAGTCTTTCCAGTACCCTTGCTGAAACATTGCACTCTGTGCGCTATCCCACAGGCGGCATCACATCATTCGAATATGAACTGAACACCTACGCAAAGAAACTGTCTGCCGACAGAAACAGTATCACATCGTTTTCTTCCTCTTCCACTGCAGGCGGTCTGCGTGTCGCACGCATTGTCAACCGTAATGAATATGGAGATACCATCAACTCTGTAAAATACAGTTACGCACATACAAAGGGATCAGAATTAAGCAGTGGCATCCTGCAGAATGAACCTGTATATGAAATGCTTTATAGTACAAACGGAGGTGATACCATCCGGATTAAGTCTAAAGAAGGGTTTTCTCCATCTTCCACCAACTTCAATACTCCTGATGTAGGCTATTCTTCCATCTTTGAAGAAACATTTGACAGAGATAATCGCTCGACAGGTTTTATCCATTACCGTTATTCCAATTTCGATGCCGACATATATGGACAGCCCCATTACGATGAACCTTTTACGTATGCAGCTCTGAATAACGGCAAAGGGCCGACGATTCCTTTTACCAGTCATTCAACGGAACGGGGACGACTCCTGTCTAAAGAATACTTTAAGTCTGACGGAACCCGGGTGCGAAAAGAGAACGTGCACTATTCGTTGACACAGGGAGAAACATTGTGGACAGCAAGTCAGGGACAGATTGTATACAGCTATAACACCTTTAATATTCAGAATACTGCTCTCAGCATTTTCGGCTGGCTTACAAAAACATACACACACAGCTATCTTCCGGACAGAAAGACGGTAACGGAATATTTTGTTTCAGGCGATTCTCTGTTGACATCCTCTTATTATACGTATAACTCCCGGAAGATGCTTGCTGCCGACAGCACGATCAACAGCAAGGGCAGTATGACGGTCAACAAATACAGATACATTACTGACGACAATTCATCAAAGTATCAGTGGATGCGAGACGGACATTTCACGTCCAAGCTGCTCATGCAGACGACAACATCGGAAGGAAAGACCAAAACCATCACCAATGATTACGGCAAACGGCTGAACGGTTCTTCCGAGATACCATACCTGCAGCAGGTCCGTGTGCAACAGGATCAGGACAGCGCACACACGGTGTATGAAGTCATTGATACAGACGAATACGGCAATCCGACAGATATTATTGACTACGGAGTGCCTGTTACCATGCAATGGGGCAATGAGGGACAGCGTCTTACCAGGAAGGTCGTGGGATGTCATTCATACAATCTTACGGAAAACCTGCCCACCTACAACTATCAATATGACAACACACTGCGTCTGACATCATCCAAAGAACCCGGGAAGCCCAACTTACAGTACGAATACGATTTCATGGGACGGCTGATCAATATAATTCAGTCAGGAAAAAACGAACATCCATTAAAACGTTACGAATACGAATATCAGCAGATAACAAAATAATACTTTCATGCTACGCAGATACAACATAACAATCACAGTCATCATTGCTTTGTTGACGGCTTATTGCCTGCACCTGTCGGGTGCGGGCAGGATGCTGCATGGAATCAGACCTGACAGAAATAATGTAACGGTAACAGAAAAGCCGAAGGTGTTGAATCATGACATTGAACATGTGCTGTTGCAGTCATCTTTTTCGACAGATGTTCCCGGAGATGCTGAGTACGTCCTTCATTATAATACAGTGGATACCGTTACACTCTATTTATTTCTTGATTCGCTTACCTCATATCATACCGTCCGCCTGCGTAAATCCTCCTCCATGAGATCGTGCACGGCAACGTTCTCGCTGATAGATTTCCGTGTATGGCCGGGGAATCCTCCGGTAAAAGGGCGTAACACACTGCCGCCGCTGTCCACAACGCAGCAACCGTACGTCACCATTTCATCTGCATCGTATGATTCCCCGGACAGCCTGCACAATCGGGTATTACCGTTTTATGTGGAAGACCACGGTGACAGTTATACCATCCTTCCACCGACGGACAGTTCAAGCCTTGTGCTTGATTTGTATTCTGATGAATATGAACTGAGTTATCAGAATCTGCTGACCGACACGGGTATCTGTCTGTTGCCTACCCAGTTGACCATCACCATAGAAACAGGACCTCCGCCTCCGGTGCGCGATCCGGGTGTACTGTCCTTCACGGGTGAAAACCGTATCACGGAGTACACGTACTGGAATGCCGAGGGTACGGAGGGGCAGACAAAGACCGTCATCTATGATGGTTTCGGACGCGAAGAACGTACAGTACTTGAGAACCATACCCCGCAACACAATGACCTCGTATCCCTGACGGAATATGACGGCTTCGGTCGCAGGACACACACGTGGCTGCCGACACCTGTTGCAAACAGCGGTACTGTCAACGGACGTACAGTCCCCATCCCGGAAATCAAGGCAGCTGCCGCAGGCCTGCATCAGGGAGACATGATGCCGTTTGAGCTGACACAGTATGAAGCCAACCCGCTGGTACGGGTGGCAAAGGTTACCGGCGCAGGTGAACAGTGGCACAGCAATGACAGGAGCGTACGCACGGACCGGATGACGAACCGCACTTCCGTCGACTCCCTGCGCTGCCGTCTGCTGACAGCCGAGGACGGCGGCGACACCGTCATGAACGTGCGATGCACCGGCGACTATGCCGACGGCACACTCTATGTGGAGCGTACTGCAGACGAGGACGGACGCACACTGCTCACCTTCACCGACAGACAGGGACGCAAGGTGCTGGAACGTAGAATCTGTGCAAACGAAAGCACAACGAATTCTCCCTCCTCGAACCTCGATACCTACTACGTCTACGACGGCTTGGGACAACTGCGTGCCGTCCTGCCGCCCGTCCTTGCCCACGAACTGCTCACGGGCAGCACGCTGAGCACGGAAGGACGGGATATCTTCGCCTACCTGTATCAGTATGACAACCGCGGCAACTGCATCGCAAAGAAACTGCCCGGCTGCGCATGGACACGCTATGCCTACGACGCGGGCAACCGTCCCGTACTCTCGCAGGACGGAAGACAGAGGGCACAGGGACGCATGACCTACATCCTCTACGACCCTGCCGGGCGCGAAGCCGTGCGCGGCAGCTGTCAGGGTAGTCCTGCGGAATACAGGAACACCCTGTATGGCATACATGCCTTGGCCGCCTTCACAGGCGACATACACGGTCCACAGCTGGGATACACACCGCCTGCCGGATGGACGCAGATGGATGATGCCATTGCTGTCTCCGCCAACTACTACGACAGCTATGCCTTCAACGACAGCCTGGGATGGCAGATGCCGGATAACAGCTTGTACGAAGGCGACATCGTGGGCGAAAAGAGACCTATGACCAATGGACTGCTGACGGGCACGGCCGTGCGGAGCGGCGAGAAAGCCGCGGATGCCGTGCTATACAGCATGACGATATACGGGTATCTTACCGCCATGCCCGTCTATACCATCGCACAGAATGCACTCGGCGGAACAGACATCACACAGACCACCTACGACTATGCGGGACGCCCGTCACAGGTACTGATGTCACACATGGCAGACACGCAGATGTCAACGGTGGAGGCCCAAATATCCGTCAACTACTCCTATGACAATGGCGGACGTGTGAGCACCATCACGCAGACGCTGAACGGCGGCACACCCGTCGTCATTGCACAGAACGAATACGACGAACTCGGCATGCTGACAAAGCGTCAGCGCGGCGGCAACGGCAGACTCTCCACGGACTACACCTATAACATACGGGGATGGACTACTGCCATTACCGCACAGCCGTTCTCCGAATACCTGTACTACCACACCGTGTACAACGGCAGCACGCCGCAGTGGGCAGGCAACATCTCCGCCATGGACTGGAAGAGCGGATACGGCAACGACAACGGTAACGTACTGCCTCTGGAAGGCTACACCTTCGCCTACGACGGCATGTCAAGGCTCACGCAGGCGGACTACCACACCGACGGCAACCGCTCAACCCACTACGACACACGCTACACGTACGACAGCATGGGCAACATCCTCACGCTGAAGCGACGCGGCATGATGGAAAAACCCGACACCGCAGCACATACGCCGGCAACCTATGCCGACATCGACGACCTGACGTTTGACTATGACGGCAATCAGATTATCAAGGTTACCGACGCCGTGGACGACGGACCCTACTATCAGGGAGCATGGCATTACCGCGACAACGCCGACAAGCAGCAGGAGCGCTTCTATGACGGAAACGGTAATCTGACAAAAGATTTGGATGCAAAGATTTCCGACATTCAGTATAATTCGTTAAATTTGCCCATTATGATTACGTTCACCGACGGCAGCACCACACGTTACACCTACGATGCCGCGGGGCGTAAGCTGCGTGTGGAGCATAAGGTGATGACCGGCGGCGTCTTCAACCCCGGGCAGGAGCTTCTGGACGATGCCGGGGTGTTAGACGAGCCGGGAGTCGAGATGCCAGCACCGGACTTTCCGGGTCTGAACGGTCCTGCAGCTGTCATGATGCCTCAGGAGATGGAGCAGGCGGCCGCGCCGGCTATATCCGACGCGGAAGAAGCAAGCGGCTCGCAGAAACGGCCAAGAAGCACCGACGATGCCCCGGCGGAGTACCTGCCTTATGA
>ONTS01000022.1 GCA_900320845.1 uncultured Prevotellaceae bacterium
TTAATCCCGATTATAATCAAATAAGGAGAAGGGTGTATGAAAAAAAGTAAATTTAAATATCTAATACAAGTCACATATATTATTTTCTTATGTCTATTGATGTCTTGTGGAAAATCCATCCATAACAAGACATTGTGTATTACAGAAGTGGATACAACTGGGATAGAAAGGGATGTAATGAAATATATACATTTGTATATGGATAATCATAAAGCATACAATTCTTTTGTATTGACAGAAACAATGTTGTTTTACGATAGGGATTCATCTGGCACCTTTGATAAGAACCAATATACTTCTATATTTGATATTATGCCTGCTTTTGATGTTTTTTTTGGTCATGGAGAATATGGATTATTGGAAAATTATCCGAGCAGTTATATATTATTTGAAGGTGGTAAAAAAGTGGTATTCATAAAATCCTTGTTTGATGACTTTTTTGATAAAAATCAAATGAAAGAAATTTATGAAAAATATGCATACCATGTGGAGAATTTAGAAGCACTGGAAATATACGAAAAAGAGCATCATTTTTTTATTCTAAATCGCAATACAGGTAAAGTTGAAGAAATTGATGAGCATGAGAGTTATAAATTCAAATCAATTATTAGAGAAACCTCTAAATTTTCTCCTCCTAATTGATTATGTGAACGTGTAAACGGGGACGGTTCTGTGTTTATTTTTTTTTAATATTTCAATAAGTCGCATTTTTTCATGTAGGAACAATTCTCAATTTATATCCACAATGTATAAAAAAAGTGTTATAGTAGAGAGGGCAGATTACGACAAGGACGGGCATATGGTATATGCCAAGTTCGGCAACGGCACGGAGACAACGTACGCCTACGACAGTTTCAAAGCAAAAAAGACGGCAAAGGCTTTCTCTTTACAGCACTTGCACTCCTCCTTCAACCTTTCTTCAAAATTACCCTTGGCAGAACGATATGGAACATAGTCGATGTGATTGTTGCAATCACCCTATTCTATTTTATCGTAAAAGGGTTTAAGAAAAAATAGAATTTTCCGCCATATATAAAGGAAAATGAGCTCTCAACTTGAAGGTGCTCTCTATGGTGTTTCGGTTTTCTTGGTTCTATAAACAAAAAAGGGAGCGTAAAATACTCCCTTTTGTGACCCGTTTGGGGCTCGAACCCAAGACCCCCACATTAAAAGTGTGATGCTCTACCAACTGAGCTAACGAGTCTACCGTGTTGCTTTGGTTTCAAAAGCGGGTGCAAAGATACGCACTTTCTTGACAATGAAAAAAATATCCCTCATTTTTTTCGCAAGGGCGTCTTCATTGCTTTGGCCATGGGTCGATGTACCAGTTACCCGATGGCCGCGAACCGCACACAGAATAGTCGCCCCATGCAAGGTTGTCCTGCCCTGTTATGCCGGCATAGGAGCCCATTGCCTCGTTGTTGTCGCCCCAGATATAGGTGTAGTAGTTGTCGTATTGCCGCTGTGGTGGTTGCATCAGGTTGCTCGCCTGGCCTATCTTGTTGTTGTTGCCGTTGATGATGCAGCCATAGCCGTCGAAGATAAAGTTGCCTGTGCCGAGCATGATGTTGCCATTGCCCACACACTCGTTGCCCAATCCTGAGATGAAGGTGACACACTCCTTCAGATTGGTGGTGGGGGTCATGCCCGTGCCTTGGAATATGACAAAGTATATACGGTTGTTGCTTCCTGGTTGGCGGAGACATATCTGGCAATAACGTGACCCTCCGTTGGGATTAGGTGCTACGGTGATATTGAAGGTTTCCCATTCTATGGCGTCCATACTGTCGAAGTTCCACAGTCCGCCGCCGCCGCCGAGCTTTTCCATTGTAATCCATGAAGGAAGGTCTGTCGACCATGTCTGGAAGTAGTTGGTCGACGACAGCTCATACTCCCACCGTGCTCGCTTCAGCGGCCCGATGACATTGACCCATCCGCCATTCTGCTTATATCGTGAACTGCACACATACATTGTGCCGCTGCCACCGTTATTGTCATACATATAGGGCACTGCTCCTGCGGCAAAGAGTTCGCCGTAGTCGAACACCTTCGACACCTTATAGGCCTTGGCATGTCCTTTGGTCCATGTCTTCCCGCCGATTTTTGAGGTCAGTGTGTACTCGCCGTACACTTCGTCGATGAGCGTGATGCGTATCTTGGCCTCGGCAGGCGTAGTCTGCGGCAGCACGAAGAAGGTGGTTCCCTTTTCGTCGTCGGTGAAGAGTTGGCCTATCTCCCAATCCTTCACGTCCTTGAAATCCTGCGTTATCGACCCTGTGTCGGTGCATGTCCACTCGCCTGTCTCAAAGGAGTAGGTGCCTTTGGTGTATATGCCGCTGATAGTGATGCGCACCAGTTCGGTAGCATACTCTATGCCTTTGTCTCCCACCTTGAAGCGTATGGCAGACAGGGCGTGGGTGAAGGGGAAGGTAATCATTTTGTCGGTGGCCTGTGCGTCAACCTGGCTCACCATCACGTCGTCCTGCTCGGTGGCCACTGACGGTGTGGTGTAGGTGAAGGTTCCGTCTTCCACCGACATGTCTTCGTAGGCATCTTCGCTATAGGGTGCTATGCCGTAGATGGTGGTCTGTGTGTTGTCGCCCCATGTCACGCGCTTGTTGGGAGAGTATCTTTGCGTGCCTTCTATGTTCGACATCTTGGTTTTGTCGAACACCTGTCCTGTACTCCACAGCATGAAGGTGTTGTGGAAAGTGGAGGCATGGACCAGTCGGCCCCGCTTTTTTCCTCCCTGCGGCACTATATTGCCCATCAGCACGCTTTTGCTGTCGTGTGTTTCAGAGAGGAAGTAGGGCTGTTCGCTGAGTTTTTCTGCTGCCTCGGTCTGTCTGCTTCCACTTCCCGTCAGGGTCAGCGTGCACTGCTCGGGCAGGGCCTGTGGTGCGGAAGAGGCCGCATCATCCCAACCTTCGTTGAGGCTGAAGAGATATTCCACCTCCGGTTCTTCTGGTCTCTCGTCTTGTATCAGCTCTTCGTCGCTGGAGCATGACGTCAGCAGACTTGCAGAGCTCAAAAGCACTACCAGAAAAACGTACCAGAAACTGTCGGATTTGTTCCGACCTTTTCTCGCCTCAGCAATTGGAGCGGGCTCCATTGCATTCGGCTTATCGAAAACGTTCTTTTTCATATCGTTAGAGGTTATTGATTGTCATACGGTGGCGTTTTCCCACTACATTCTTAAGGATTGAGCGCATCGAAATCTAATGCAGTGAGCGGGGTGGAGAATATTTCGTCTTCATCCTCCCATTCGTGCTCTTTTGCGTCAAATTCCAGTTCTTCATCATCGTCGTCAATCCATCCATTGCCGCCGCCTTCGTATTTGGAAGCGGCAAACATCCGGCTTGCTCCAAAGCTGATGGCGTCCGATGTAGGGGCTGTATATGGGCGACGAAGTGCCGGCGCAATGCCGACAAGGCGCTCGTGTTCTGTGTGTGTGTTCATAGGATTTATGATATCTGGAGAGGGTTTTCCAATGAAAATTGAGTGATTTAGATTGTATGGTATCGGCTGTGCACCGATACCAGATGTTGTGCATTTCATTGATTTCGCGAGATTGGCTTTCACCTCAGGCTGTGCCTGTCGTCATTAGTTTCAACAATCCTGCCGTCTGACCGTTTGTTGTCGGTCTGTAATGATTTGGGCGACAAGGGTATGTGTTTTTTCTCCCCCCAAAAAAAATTCTCCTTATATTTTGTTTCTTTCCGGATTATCCTGCTTTCCACATCTGCTTCCGTCGGATTTGTTCCTCTGTTTATCTTATCTCAACGCTTCCACTGCCTGTAACACTCGTTGGCAGCTATACGAGAGGAGGTGTATCTCCGTTGACAGGAAAATTTTGTCGGGAGTGTTCTTGGTTTTTACTGGTTATTACACTACATTTGCAAAACACCAAAAACTCTTCTCCCCAACTCTGCTTGGGAGATACTTACCGACAACCCTCTACCATGTCTACCATTTGGATTGTTCTCCCCATTCTCACACTGTTGATGTTTGAGCTGGGTCTGACGCTTCGTGTGAGCGACTTCGGTCTGTTTCTTCATCGTCCTCGTCCCATCGTGGCTGGCATGACAGGTCAGCTTCTTTTGCTGCCTCTCATTGCCTGGCTGCTGGCATCGTTGCTGGGCTTGCCTCCCATCTTTGCCATCGGCCTGATACTCATCGCCTGCTGTCCGGGCGGCAGCAGCAGCAACATCTTTTCTATGTTGGCTAAGGGCGACGTGGCATTGTCGGTATCGCTTACTGCCATCAGCAGCATACTCACCCTCTTCACCATCCCCGTGGTGATGGGTTGGGCGACGGCGCACTTCGGAACGATGGCCGATGCCAACATCCACCTGCCCATTGGCAACCTCATCATGCAGAACATCGTGCTGATGTTGCTCCCCATCGTAATAGGTATCCTCGTTCGCAGCAAAGCTCCGCGTGCCGCCACAGCCATCGACCGTGTGCTGTCGCGCCTGGCATTCCCTGCACTGATGCTGCTGGCAGGCATCTTCTTCATACAACACCGGGAGACCATCGTCAGAGAGTTCCCCTCGTTGGGCAGTGCCGTCACACTGTTGCTGCTCATCTGTATGGCTGTGGGCTGGGGCATCGCCCTCCTCTTCCGCCTCACCCGCAAGGAACAGCGCACGCTGCTCATTGAGATTGGTATGCAGAATGCGGCGCAAGCCATTGCCATAGCCTCATCGCCTCTCGTGTTCAACAACGAAGAAATGGCGATACCTGCTATTATCTACGCACTGATGATGAACGTGGTGCTGCTTATCTACGTTGCCATAGTGAAAAGAAGATAGCGCTTTCTGCCCATTACACCATATTATATATAGCACATCACACACTCACCCCTCTTACACCCATACATCATGGTACACATCCCCACCCTTATCCGCTCCCTGCTGCTGTCGCTCATCATCGGTTGCTGCGGTTGCACAGGCAATGCACAGAACTCTTCCTCACAAGAGGCGGACCAACAGGAAGACAGCGTGACGCTGCTCTTCGCCGGCGACCTCATGCAGCACTCTCCGCAGATACAAAACGCTTTGCGTCCTGGCGGCAAGTACGACTACAGCGGCGTCTTCGACCTCATGCAGCCGGAGATAGAACGCGCCGACATTGCAATCGCCAACTTTGAAGTGACGCTCGGTGGCCCTCCCTATAAGGGCTATCCGCAGTTCAGTGCGCCCGACGAATACCTGCAGGCGTGTGTCGATGCGGGCTTCGACGTGCTCACCACATGCAACAACCACAGCGTAGACACCCGCGCTCGTGGACTGGAACGTACCATCAAGATGATGGACTCTATCGGTGTGGCACACCTCGGCACCTACCGCAACCAGCAAGAGCGCGACCGCGACTATCCGTTCATCATCGAACACAACGGCATCAAGGTATGCCTGCTGAACTATACCTATGGCACCAACGGCATTCCCGTGCCAACACCCTACATCGTCAACACCATCGACACCGTGCAGATGGCTGCTGACATTCGTAAGGCAAAGAGTATGCAGCCCGATGTCATCATCTGCATGCCTCACTGGGGAATAGAGTATGCGCTGCTGCCCAGCAAAGAGCAGAAAGACCTCGCCGACTGGATGTTCCGTCAGGGCGTAGACCACATCATCGGTGGCCATCCGCACGTGGTGGAGCCTATAGAGGTGCGCGGCGAAGGCGACAACCGCCATGTACTGGCGTACTCACTCGGAAACTTCGTAAGCAACCAGTACAAGCCTAATACCTACGGCGGCACCATGGTGCGTCTCACGCTGACCAAGAAGAACGGCAAGACCACCCTCACCGACTGCGGATATAGTCTCTACTGGGTGTCGCGCCCCGTAGACTCGGGCAATAGAAACGGATATGTGGTGTATCCCGCTGGCCATCCCACCGACAATCTCACACAAGCTGAGAAGACAAAGCGCGAGACTTTCCTCAAGACGACACGCGACCTATTCGCCAAACACAATAAGGGTATCAAGGAATATATCTTCGGCGACAAATAATCACCGACCGATGACCGTATATACACCATACCAATACACATCCAGGCTCTCCACCCACAGGACGGAGAGCCTTTTTTGGTTGGGGAATGGTATCGTAGATTGGCGCAGGAGAAGGATAATAAAGATAAAAGAAAAAGGGTATTGGCTGAAGAGGAACCTTTCTAAAAAGCCTGCTTACTGCACGTTAAGATACTGACAGTGAGGCAGTCGTATATTATCTTCATTTCAAAAAGAAGAACTCTGCCCTTTTCTTGACTATTTCTGCATGCTCATCGGGCTTTGTTCGGAATGCTGACAGGCAACGCTGACGGACCATAGTCGTCGGGATAGGTAGGCAGGCGAGCGTGATTCATGCGCCTATCATAGAAAAAGGAGACGTGTCTGGCGAGACATTCTCCTTTATGTGTTGTCATGTGGTGTGTCTGGCTGGGCGTTGTCGGCATGCTACTGGCGGTGCTGCGTGATGCGAGGTGTGTACGCTGGTGCTGTGGGCGAAGCGGTTACAGGTGCGGTTAGAACCCCAACGTCTCGCCTACGAGAACCACGACATGTCGTTGTTCGTCGC
Source organism: uncultured Prevotellaceae bacterium (assembly GCA_900320845.1). Lineage (GTDB taxonomy): Bacteria > Bacteroidota > Bacteroidia > Bacteroidales > Bacteroidaceae > Prevotella. The sequence goes on from ONTS01000022.1 coordinate 6,586, forward strand.
GTGAATTGCGCAATAGGTGTATGTAGCTGCATATACTGTCGGCAGCGTTGCAGTCGTGGCAGCGTCCGTCGTGCTTACAGGGTGTGTTGATATTGAGTCGTTGGGCGTTGATGGGTGCTGCCGTGCCTCGTGCCCGGGCTATGGCGGCGTCGAGGGTGTGCGCCACCTTATTCATGCCGATGATGTGAATGACGCGTTTCGGTCCCCAGGTGATGGCTGCCACGCGGTTGCCGTTGCCGTCGATGTTGACGATGATGCCGTCTTCCGACAGCGCATTGGCACTGGTGAGATACACATCGGCATCCATGGCTTCGAGGTATGTGCGTCGCACATCTGCTCCTTCCACCTTGTCGCGGTCGAGCAGGCGGAGCGTGCCACGTGCTGCCAATACTTCGGGCAGCCGCATATCGCGGACAGTCATTGAGCCCCCCCAGCTCACGCTGCTGCCATCGGCGATAAGCGACGACACGTGTGTCACGGCATCGGCGACGGTGGGGCAATACACGGCATGGATATGCCGGCGGAGAAGGTTCTCTATCAGGCGGGCGGAGAATAGCTCGTTGCGTTGGGCGATGAATGTGGACATAGCAAATGGTGTTAAGGTGTGTGGATAATGATTTCTTCTTGTTGGTCATTGAGGGCGGCATTGAGGAATCGCTGTGCCAGACTGTCGGGGCGAATGTGTGCGCGTGCCTCGTCAGGTGTGAACCAGCAACCCTCGTCTATCTCGCTGTTGGGATGGTAGTGGTGGTCGTCGATTACGTAAGCGGTGAAGTTGCACATGAGGGTATTGCTCGGCTCAAAGAACTGTGTTCGGTTGAAGCGCAGTCGGCATACCGTCATGCCTGTCTCCTCCATCACCTCTCGGCGCACGGCATCTTCCAACGGCTCGCCACGGTTGACGTAACCTGCCACGAGGATGAAGGAAGGTCTGCCATACTGCTTGACCAACAGAAGCTTACCATTGCTCTCGTTGACCACCAGCATGCTTACTGCCACGTTGTACATGGGGAAGTGCCACGCCTCGCACCGGGGGCACCAGGGGACGACACCCTCGCCGTCGAGGACACGCTCGACAAGTGCCGTGCCGCAATCGGGACAATACTTTTGTATCATATTTCTGCAGGTTGGAGCCCCGTAGGCTCTTTGCAAAGGTACAACATCCTGTGTACAGCTGCAAATGTGACGCCAGCAGATGCCGATGTGTGTATAAGAGGCTGTCGGCGGGCATGGTACGATACGCCGACGATGACACTTTTTCGCCTCCTTTATCGTATAAACCAAGTTTTCTTATTACTTTCGCGGATAGTTACCACGCATCTATGCTGCCGCACTATGTCTGCGTCAGGGTATATCATCTTTCTATCAGACAGCATTTTGACAACATCCATCACCCGACATATCCACACTGCAGCCAGCATGGTGCTGCTTATGGGAGGCATTGTCATCTACATGTTATTCCGTTCAAGCAACATGTTGGTGTTCCGGCTCACCGATGCACTGGGCATGCAGGGGCTGACCGATGGCTGGCGCAAGGCTGCTGACGGCATCGCATTGCCCGAATGGGCACTCTACAGCCTGCCCACCGGCCTGTGGGCGCTGTCGTATGTCGTACTCATCGACGGACTGTTTCACCGCTACAGCCTTGACACGCGCATGGCATGGGCTGCGGCGATACCCTTATGTGGCGTGGCGGGAGAGATCTTGCAAGCCGCAGGCATCGTGCCGGGAACATTCGACTGGGTTGATATAGCCTTCCTCACCATGCCATACCTATGCTACTACGCTATCATCACATTCTGCTTAGCAGTTAACACACAAGAATCATGAAAATAGAACTTACAAAAAAGCACGGCATCATTGCCCTCATCGTCTTCATCGTGCTCGGCATCTTCACCGCTACGGTAAAAGATCCTGAAGAGGCAAAGAACAAGGATGGTGCCTCGGAGAAAGACAGTCTTACATTCGCACACTTGAAGGGCGACGAAGACCGCTCGGAAGGCGACGGCAAGGAACAGGTAGTGATGAAAGATGCACTGGAGGGTGACCCCTACAAAGAGCTGGACGAACTGATTGGTCTGAAGTCAGTGAAGCAGGAGGTGCACACATTGGCCAACTTTGTGAAGGTGCAGAAGATGCGTGCTGACAAGGGGCTGAAGACGCCGAAGCTGTCGTACCACATCGTATTCACCGGCAGCCCGGGAACGGGTAAGACGACGGTGGCACGCATCGTGGCACGCATATATAAAGACCTCGGCATACTGAAGAAAGGTCATCTGGTGGAGACCGACCGCTCAGGTATGATAGGACAGTATGTAGGACAGACAGCACCACGCGTGAACGCCATCTGCGACTCGGCACTCAACGGCGTACTCTTCATAGACGAAGCCTACGCCCTCACACAGTCGGAGAACGGCAACGACTACGGCGCAGAAGCGGTGGCGACACTGCTGAAACGTATGGAGGACGACCGCGACAAACTCGTAGTGATAGTGGCAGGATATTCCAACGAGATGAAAAAGTTTATCAACTCCAACCCAGGATTGGAGTCACGATTCAACAGATACATACACTTCCCCGACTATACGGCTGACGAGTTGTATCAGATTTTCCGTATGTACATGGACAAGAACGAATACACCATCACCAAGGAGGCAGCTACCTACCTGCAACAACGACTGGAATATGTGGTGCAACACAAAGACCGCAACTTCGGCAATGCCCGCTACGTGAGAAATGTGTTCGAGAAAGTCATACAGGTGCAAGCCAACCGCCTGACCACAACCAGCAAAGTGTCGGACCGCGACCTGACGGAGATAACACTCAACGACGTGAAGGCTGTGCTCTGACATCACACACGACACTGAGAAAGAAGAAAAGCGCACCAACCATGCTATGTGGTTGATGCGCTTTTCTTGTTCTGCCCTCTATAAAAAGGAGGACGATATGACAATGAACAAGGAACAGACCTTAAGACAAATGACTTACACTCATTCGTTGATAGGGTGTATATGTGAATGTACTTTCTTTATTCTCCCTCGTCGCAGTACGATGACGACACCGACGCTGACAGCCATCATGACATATACGAGCCACGTCTGCATGGTGGAGAGCTGTATGTCGGTGATGGTGGCGCCGTGCCACGACGCAATGGCTGACAGGATGTTGTGCTGCCATGCGACGAGGGCAGAGAGGATAGATGCCACGCCCTGTTGAACGCCAGGAAAGGGAGTGAGCAGCAGCAGGAGAAGCATGCCGTAGATGAGTAGTATGGCGAGGGGCACCACGATGAGGTTGGCAGGCAGGAAATAGACGGCGAAGGTGCCGAAATAGTGCATCACCAAGGGCGCCGTGCCCACCTGCGCCACAATGGACATCACCACCATCGACCACAACCAGCGCAACACACGCCAGCGCTGCAGCCAACGCTCGGGAAGAACACCATACAACGGCTTGAAAAAGAACAGGATGAACAGCACAGCCGTGAACGAGAGCTGAAAACCTACATCGTAGATGCACAAGGGGTTGGCCACCATCAGCACTGTGGCAGCCAACGCCAGAGCATTGAGGGGCTGTCCGCGCCGGTTGAGCAGACGCGTGAAGGCATAGACACTGACCATGGTGGCAGCACGTACCACCGACGGCGACATGCCGACAAGCAACACATATGCCCAGATGGCTGCCAACAGCACCACCTCGCGCAGCAAAGCATGGCGCCGGCGGGGCAGAAGATGGACGAGTAGCATATAGATGATGCCCAGATGCAGACCACTCAGTGCCAAGACGTGCGACACGCCTGTGGCTTGGTACACATCGCGTGTGGCAGTGGACAGTTGTTGCTTGTTGCCTAACGTCATGGCGGTGAGCAATGAGGCTGCCTCGTCGCTCAGACCAAGGTGGGCTGTGTGCTGCAAGAGGCGCTGTCGCAGCAGGAGCATACGCAAACGCAGACGACTGCCGACAGGAATGCCACCCGTACTGACAGACTTCTTCTGCCAAGCGTTATAATATATAAAGGTGGTGCCCACGAAGTCGCGCACATGTAGGTAGAACGGATAGTCGAACGTGCTACCTAGGAAACGTCGGGCACGCTCAATGACAGACTGCGCCATAATGCCATCGCCCAGATGTAGATTCCTATAACGATGCTGAACGGTGTCGCGCAGCAACGCAGCACGCACCTTCTTGCCCTGATAGGGCCCTTCTGCCATCATCATGTCGAACTGTACCACCTTACCACGCTCCTCCGGCTCGCTAAACACCACTCCCTCGTAGCCTACCGGGCGGTCGACGTATGCTACCTGCAACCGCAGCTCAGCGTGGGTGACAAGTACACAGCCGGCGAAGAGGGTAGCGAGAAGCACGCATAACGACTGCGCCATAGGCCAACGACGGCAGACAACGGCGACGAAAAGCGATCCAAACAGGGCACCGAGCCATACCCACATGCCAACATGTGGAAACAGCGAGGTACCAAGCATGATGCCACACAGCAGAAACAAGGCTATGCGCAGCAGAGGATAGAGCTGCCAACGGCTGTTGCCCAAGGGAATGGAAGAGGAAAACGGCACGGAGATGAGAGAAAAGGAGATATATTGTTTGCTACAAAGGTACAGGAAAGCTTGATAACAAACAATGAGCAGAACGGAATAGTATCAGGACGTTAGGCTGAAAGGTGCGGCGTGGTTCCGTGTCAGCAGCATTGTTGGCACCAAGGAGTCTCGGCAGGGCATGCGCCAGAAAATGACACTCGGTGCAAAGGGAGAGCTACTATCTTCCTTCGCACCGAGCGTTTGGGGCGAGACGGGCACGGATGCCTTATTTCTTCGGCGTGAACGACTCATAGGTCTGGTCGTCGTAGAACACGCGTATCTCTGTGATGGTGCGCAGGGATTTAGCAGGGGCTGCTATCTCGCGCATGGCAATAGGCTTGGCGTTGGTGGTAGATGTCTTAGGCATGACCAGGGCCCCCTGACGGTGTATCTCGTTGGCGGGCTCTTGGTCGAAGGGCAAACCGGGTTCATCGACCTCGGCAACGGCAGCCTCGGCAGAAGGAGTGGCAGTGGAGGCATCAGCATACATGTCGCCCACACCAAACACGAGCCAGTCGGTGCTGATGGTGGGGAAACGGCGCTTGATGGCCTCGACGATGTTGAGCGTGGGGTTGGTGCGTCCGTTGAAGATGCTGCTCATGGAAGCGGGTGAGATGCCGATTTGTTCGGCAAAGGTCTGCTGAGTCATCTCGGTTGACTCCATTAGTTTACGTATTCTTTCGCGCATGTGGATTGAATATTTGCTTGTACTATACCTTCGCACAGTCAAAAAGCGACGGAATTGAACTTTTAGGGGACTATATTCCGTTCTAGAAGGGCGAGTTTTGTGTACAGAAAATAAGTGAAGAAATTTATGAAACTTTAATACTTAGCGAGTTATGAATGTCAGATGGTCATCGTCGGGCAACGAAGAGGCATCCTATTGCGAAGCAACGTGCCACCATAGATGGGTGACAGGTTGCGCAGAGGGGATGGTGGTGAGGTGGAATTGTTCATCACAGAACCCACATCGCGCTCAACATTAGAGTCATGGGACGACTGTAAGGTGGTTTTCATGCCACTTTTGGGGCGGCATCATCTCTTTCATGGGCAAATATAGGCGAAAAAGGGGAGTTTACAAACAAAAAGCCAACTTTTTACACAAACAAAGTCACTTTACAACCAAAAATCACCCAAAGAATAACATTTCAAAACCTAAAATTTTTACAAGCGCAAATCACTTTCCACAAAAGCCTCTCCAATTCCGAAATCTATACCACATGCAGACTTTCAGCAACAAAACATAAAATTAAACGTTACGAACTTAAAAACTGGGACAGAATGAGTTACTTACGAATTTCACACTCAAAAAACAGCATTTATGCATGTTTTGTTATAAAAGGAGTGAAAAGTCCTCAAAACCACTTTCACTAAACACTATAATACACTAATTTTTAGTTGTTTACGTAGACATATCTAATTTGCACTATTATTCATTTATATTTTTAATCTTGAAATTAATAAATAGAAATATGTATTTATAAAAGTAAATGTATTCTTCAAAGATATATACATTTATGAATCTTTATTTTAGAATCGTTATTTCGATTTACTATTTTGATGCACAAATTGCCTATTGTAAACCTTAAAGATTCTAAAACTACGTTTTTCACCCACCTGCCACTCAAAAACCGACCATTTTCCGACTATTCGCGACTCATTGTGAAGAAATGATTTTCCGACACAACTCTCGAGAGGGAAAAATCGGCACTTCTGCCCTACTCATCGCACATGAGAGGCTGTTTTTCCTGTCACCGCTTTTCCGTCTTTTAGATTCACAGAGATGAAAAATGCCCCGACACCTATTTCAAGAAGGTACTGTCGGAGCATGATTTTACGAAAGAAATACCCTTATTATTGTTAAAAAGTTTAAAAAATATATCTAATTTACATTTGTTTCCTACCATTATTTACTTTCCGCCCGTCCACTACCCCACTCTACGGCACTGTGAAGAAGGAAAGATTTGAGCAACACTCTTTCCCCTATGCACAAGGCAGCCAGCAAATACTACAAACACACACTGCCCCACTACGCCAACGAGCCGGCACACTGGGGGATATAGTGTGTCGGCTCGTTGATGTTGTGGGGCAGTATCAGTGTGGCATCGGTCGTCGGATGCTACGCTTCAGCAGCTTGTCATATCATCGTATGAAATGCTTTTTAATGGTAACACTTATTCTTCTCGGTATGAGACAAAGGATGTCTCTTCGCGCGAGGGGCATATATTGCAGGCAGTGCCGCATGGCGAGGCGTGCCGTCGTCATACTCTTCTGTCGTGCTGTCTCGTCAGCATGTCGGTCATTGGCGCCGAAGTTCCCTCTCTGTGCCACCTCGTCGAGGATACGTCGTGCCCAAGGTGTGTCGCGTTGCTCATCGAGCGGCAGCGGACAGTCGTCCTCAGGCATGCCGAGCTTCTTGACCAGCAGCATGGCGATGGCAAGAAACGCACGTCGGTAGCCCATGCCGCGCAGGTGAGCGTCGAGCGTGTCGGCAGCAAGCACATCATGATAACAGTGCATCAGGACAGCCATGTCGCACAGCTGACGCAACGAGACCCCTTCAACGAGGAAATGGTTGAAGAGATGTTTGAACACCACCAGGGTGTGTACCATGGGCGAGAAGGTGCGCGCCCCTACCCCATCGACCTCGAAGCGGTAAGGATTGTCAGTGTCGACATCTGTCTCGACAAGACGATCGAAGTATCGTTGGTTACGACGCGAGCCGAATGTCTCCACCCTATAGTGCAGTTCTATGCGCACGTCGTCTATCTCGCAGTCGTAATGCTTGTCCAACTCTTCGCGGTGCACCGTCACCCCGCAACGACGCTCGATGCGTTCCACCGCTTGCAGGAAACAAGACGGATGGAAATAGATGTCGATGTCGCCCAGAGTACGACAATGTGGTGTGGGATAGCATTCAGCCGCGGCCTGTCCCTTAAAGATGGCATAGCGGATGCCCTTCTTCTGTGCAGGCGAAGGCTGTGTACCGTCGTCGGGTATGGCTCCAGGCCCGTCGTCATCGTCCTCCAAGGCATGCACCACTTGCGCCAATACGGCGGTCATTTTCTTTGCCATACGCTCATGGGTGATAGTCGCCCCCATCGCCTCCATGGCATTGTCATCGCCCGTCTTAACGTTGTTGCGCACGATACTGTTGCTTACCAGTCCCCAGACGGTCTGCTGCTGGGCAAACTGTTGCACATAGCTGAAGAGTCGCAGCGACAACTCAGTAGGCACGGTGCCCTGTTGCCACAGCTCGTTACGCAGCAGTTGGAAGAAAGGTTTTACGTAGTTCACGTCGGTTTGGGGGATATATGTACAGACAACAGTCTTCAAAGCCATATCGGAGGAAAGACACTTTCCTCGGAAACGTTGTCCTTCTATACTCTCTTAAAAAGGTATTGCGGCACTTTGTGTGCCATCTTCATCATCTTCATCAGCGTGCCGGGCATGCGGTGACGGCGATATATGTCCACATCTTCGCGCCACATCAGCTTGCGTCGTGCGCTGTCGGTACTCAATCCGCCCATCAGCATACGTACGATGTAGCGCCTATAGTAAGCCACATGCACATCTTTATTCCCTATATATCTCAGCAGCAGGTCGGTGTCGGCTGCAATCTTATAGCGCTCGTCGTAGAGTCCGTGCTCCATCATCGCCTTGCGGCGGATGAAACAGGTCGTATGGAGGGGCAACCAGCCCGTACGGAGCTTCCATCGGTGAAAACTGTGTCCTCGCCAGTTGCGAACCACACGCTGATGGTCGTCGGCAGCGACGTAGATACCGTCTGCGTAGAGCAGGTCGGTGTCGGGATGTTGTCCGAGCCAAGCCTCCACATCGCTCAGCACACGCTCGTCGTAGAGTTGGTCGTCGCTATGTAGCAGCAGGATGTAGTCACCCGTTGCCATGCGTATGCCTTTGTTAATGGCTTCGTACATACCATTGTCGGGTTCCGACACCATCATTGCTATGCTGTTGCCATAGCTTTGTATTTTCTCCCACGATCCGTCGGTGGACACCCCGTCAACGACGATATACTCCACGTTCTTACATGTCTGTGCGAGCAGGCTCTCTATGGTCTGCCCCACCGTGTCAGCGCGGTTGTAGCAAGTAGTAATAACGGAGAAAGTCATAGCGGGTAGAAATATGAAGGGGAAATTATTGCTGTTTCAGCCAAACCATTCGTGCAGTTTGGCGGTGATGATGCTTTCGGCATTGCCTTTGGCGAGTTGCTTAAACTCGTGCTGTTCTGCCTCTTGCAGTTTTGCCATGAGGTCCTCACCGTCGTACACTCCCACCACACAACCGAGACTGTCGAGTTTCTTTACCAGCTGAAACTGGTCATGGATATGCTCTGTTCCGTTGTGTCGTGGCATTACGACGATACGTTTGTGCTGCTCCATGGCTTCGGATATGGCTCCCCAGCCGCCTTGCAGCACCACGATACGTGCCTCGTTGAGGTAGCGTGCCATTTCAGGACGCGTACAGAAGTCAAACGCCTGGGCGTGTTTATAGTCGTAATGTGTATGCCCTGTCTGCACTATCACTTCCTCGTCGATGGCTGCGGCGAGCCTGTCGACGGCTTCAGCCATACGTACAAAGGGCATATCCATGGTTCCAAGACTGGCAAATATCATAATACTCCGCAGCTTATAGCATTAGGGAAACGTGGCAGCATGTCGTCCCACTGCACGAGAAAGAGGTCTGCATATTTCTCTATCCATACCGGTGTGCGCGATGGATGGGTGACGTCGGCAGCCGAGTTGATGAAGATTATCTTAGTCTTCAGCAGCTTCTTAGCAAAAAGCACTGTAGGCACTGTCACTCCTGCGCCCGTGGTGATGATGACATCGGGACGCTTGCGCAGCACATAAAAGAGTGCCTGTGCTGCATTGATGAACAAGGTCCACGGTCTGCGCGGCTGGAAATTGGTCAGGAAGACATGCTCTTTATCACTGAGGAACGCCCGTGTGGCTGTCGTCTTCAGTGTGAGCCAGTAGCAGTTCCACTCCTCCGGGATGCTCCCTACAGCCAACAGCAGCTCGCGCAGATGACCGCCGGCAGAACAGGCGAGGCATATCTTCGGTTTCTTTCGCATTCTATTATTTTGATGTTCCGATGATTTTTGCTGGGTTTCCGCCAATTATTGTAGCGGGTTCCACATCCTTAAATACCGATGCTGTGGCTCCGACGACGGCTCTCTCCCCCACTTCCACCCCCATTCCGATGAATGCCTGCATACCTATCCAGCAGTCTTTGTGCAGGGTGATGGGAGCGACGAGCAGTCCGCTGTGGGCGTTGTTGGGTTCGTCGGTAGTATGTCCGGCTGTGCATAGTGTCACTCTCTGCGACACCGTGGCCCCCTCCTGCAGATATACGAGTGCCTGATTGTAGCACTCCACGCGTGGTCCGAGACAGCTTCCGCGCTCCATGCGCAACTGCCACGGTGCCCATATACGCACCGAACTGTACACCATAGCCTTACGATGCACCTTAGCACCGAACATCGACAGCACACAACGGCGCCACCACCATAGGTAAGGCGTGCCAAAGGGACGGAAAAAGAGGGCGCAGACTACGTTCCATACTGCCCGACGCACCTTGATGCGCATTGACACGTTGCCTATATTGACTCGATTATTCATAATATATAATTGATAAGTCGCGGATGGCTATTTTACAAATAGACAAAAGATGGTTTATCTGCTCTGCCCATTATCCACATATATAGCGAGTTTAATTGTTTGACAACGACTTCAACAGCATATTTGCTTTTTATGAGTTGTTTGCCGTTGGCCCCCATTACTGCCAAATCCTTGCTATCCATCATAGAAGCTTGCCTTATAGCTTCGGTAATAGCTTCCTGATTGTAGTTTACCCACCACCCACAGTGTGCATCTTCGAGGTCTTTCCATGGTGCACCTTTGGTTGCAATACAGGGAATGCCCCTTATGAGACCTTCCAGAATGACATTCCCCATATTTTCAAACTCACTGGGCATGACCAACAAGGAGAGGGAGGAGAGGGTCTTGTCTTTCTCTTCGCCCGACAAAAATCCTGTAAAAGTCACGTTAGTCAATCCCATTCGTTGTGTTTCTTGACGCAGATAATGTTCGTATGCCTCGTCACCACCTCCAATTATCAGTAGTTCCGACTGCGGTATATTCAACTGTGCGAAAGCCGTTAGGAGCGACTCCACATTCTTCCGTGGTGACAGACGCCCCAAATAGCCCACTCTGAAAATGTCATCCGTCTGCATCGGCAGATACGTCTTTACCTCAACGGGATTGGGGATGACGGCAATAGGCGATTTCACCCCTAATGCACGGCAGTGTTTCATTTCCTCTTCGCATGTCACATGCACGCAGGCTGCCCTGTTAAGGTCATCCAACAATCTCCATTTCAACGAGATACGCTTGAACAATGCGTTACTCTTCTGAATATCTTGGGGATATAACATGCCGCGAGGGGTAATGAGATAGGGCTTCTTCCTGCGCCGCGCCACATCTGCCATGGCGTATGAAGGATACTGCCACACACCCTGTATATGATAAATATCTGGATGTTCGACAGCAAGAAGCTCTTTTTTCAAGATAGGCGAGTAACTCAGTTTTCCTCTCCACGGCTTCCGACACCACACTATCGGCACATCGTCTCCACGCAGTGCACCCAGATCGGGCAGTTCGAACATAGCCATAAGCGCATCAGTGCCCAAGGCTCGTAATCCTTTCAGACTCAGATACGTGCTCATTGCCGGTCCTCCAGCTGATGCATACAGTGTGCCGAAATGCAACACTTTCATCCCCGTTGACATTTCTATATCACTTACAGACATTATTCTTTCAACAACTTTTCGTAAATATTCACCATCTGTTTAGCTATTGCAGTATCGGAGTATTTCTCTTCGATAAGTCTGCGGCCGTTGCGTCCCATCGTCTCGAGTTCGCTTTCCGACATATTGATGAAGCTGCGCAGTGCCTCCTTGGTTGGTTCGACACCTATCTCCGTCCACCATCCACAATGCTGGCTCTCTATATCCCGCCAGGGTGTGCCCTTAGTGGTGATGACTGGTGTGCCCGATGCCAATGCCTCAGCGATGGCAATGCCAAAGTTTTCGCTGTGAGTGGGCAGCACAAACAGGTCGGCTTCGCGTAGGACACGCCACTTTTCTTCGCCCCTCACACTGCCGGCAAATACCACACGGTCGGTGACACCAAGGTTATGGGCTTGCTGTTGCAGCTTATCAATGTACTCTTGGTCGCCCATACCATATATATATATGGTGTAGGCATTCAGCTCTTCGCCCATGTCGGCTACTGCCTGCAGCAGAAATTCGATGCCTTTCTTGGGATGAATACGCGATAGGAAGACAATCTTTCCTGTGTTCTGCCATGATGTCTTCATGGTGATGGTGGAAGCATCAAGCCCTATGGGCACCACTTCTACCCTATCGTTGTAGCCCAGGCGCAGTATGTTTTGCCGTTCCTCTTCTGCTGTAGCTATCAGGCAGTCGACTTGTTTCAATGCTTTCTTCTGGTAGAGGAGCAATGCTGGCACTTTCCTCTTCCAGTAGTTGCTCCGTATGATATAAGGTTCGAGCATGCCGTGGATTGTGGTCATCACCTTGTAGCCCCTCTTCTTTGCCCATATTGGCAGCAGGCCGCACAGTGGAAACCAACATCCATGTGTATGAACGATGTCTGGCTGCAGTGTGTCGAGCATATATTCGAAGACATGTCGGCACCGTTTTCCTGTCACTGTCATTAACGGAAGGTCAATAACTTTGGCATTCTCTATCCGCAAATCGGCATTGCTTTCGTGGGTGACAATGATGATTTTCACCAGTTTGCCAAGTTCTTTTGCAAGAAGTTGCATGTATACCCCCAAGCCAGCAGAGGTAAAAGAGATTCTGGGTATATAGTGAACAACAGTAAGACGGTCAGTCATAACAATGTTTGAGGATTATAGTTTATTTTAGGGTATCAGCGCTTGGCTTGCTTCTGCAGTTCACCGTTACAAAACGTATTTATTTTTCCACACCCATCTCACTATGGTGTCGGGCATTATATTAATGACATAGACGTAAAGGACAAATGCTATGGCTTTTAATAAACCAAAGTGTCGACGGCGGAAGTAAAAGTTTTGTCGTGGCGGACATCCTAACGGAGAGTGTAACACTTTCATTCTATGCCTCAGCGACGCCCCCCATTTCCGGATACGTACCACTTTGTTTACTCTTCCTTTCGCCACCACACGGCCTGTTGACCACACGCCTATACCGTTTTCTCTTGCACGCAGTCCATAGTCGACATCACCTAAATCATGATGATAGACAGGATCCAGTATGCCTATTTGTTCAACGACTTGTCGTGGTACCAATACCACATTGCCGTTCATACGGATAATGACTTCCGGCTTACCGCTATGTCCAACTAATTTGCCTGATGCGTCAGATCCACCGTAAATAACTAATTTCGAATACTCGTCGCTGACAAGACCTGAAACGATACAGCCCTGTCCCTGTTGCTGATACGTTGCAAACAATTCTTCCTTTATATTAGGCAGCAAAATGGAATCATCATTAAGCCATAGGTAGAAATCAAAATCTTTCTTCAGGGCTTCTGTCCATGCACGGTGCATGCCGCGGTTCCAGAATAATGTGCCGTCGCCCTGTATGATATGCACTTTTGGAAAGTCATTTTCCAACATCGCCACAGTACCGTCGGTGGAGCCGTCGTCTGTGAGAAAGACATCCACATCGGGCCACACCTCATATAGCGAGCGAAGGCATTGACGTGTCAGCTCACATCGGTTATGGCAGGTCATGATAACAGCTGTGCGCATAGTTGATGTTGACGTATTATGTGTTTTTTACAGCGTTTTTGCTGACCAACGAGGTCACGGCTTTTCCATAGTCATCCCACGACCATTGGGCAGCCACATTCTGGGCTTCGCGTCCTACTGTCTCTATCTGTGAGGGGTGGGCTGCTATGTCGGAGAGTACGTCGACGATGGCCTGTGTAGATCTAGATGGTATTATCCATCCGTTGCGTCCATGCTCTATCCATTGCATGCTACCGCACTTATCAGTCAACACCACAGGCGTTCCTACCGACATAGCTTCCAACGTCACAAGAGGACAGCCGTCACTCAATGAAGGCAATATGAGGATATCGTTACTTTGCATCTGCCGTAAAACCTCATCATGTCCTACGCTACCTAAGAAAGTACAGGAGTCACCTTCAGTCATTGCCTGTAAGGCTTCGCTGTCTGGACCTGTTCCGATGAGCGTAAGATGTATCTTAGCTGACAACTGATTCATTGCCTCTATCAGATAGGTTGCCCCTTTCAGCCAATACAATCCTCCTACGAACAACACTTGCAGTTTTCTGTCGGCGACTGGAGTGTATTGCTTGGGCTTGACGTTTGCAAAACCATAGGGTACCACATGCACTTTCTCCATCGGACAACCTCCTGCCAGCAGCGTACCACGTATGTATTGGCTAGGAACTATTATGATGTCTGCCAGTTCCAACTCCTTATCTATCATCTGCCGTGAGCTTTCGGTTTTGTACATTATTTTTGTATCTCGCCAATGCTTAGAGTGCTGTTGCTCTTCTTTTTGTATTCTGCGTATCTCATCGTAATAGGCTATCGGATACTCGTACACACATATTTTTCCTTGTGTCTTTGCCTCATGAAATATGTCAGCAGCCCCATTGGGATAGCAGTACACCACATCGTAGTCGTATGACTTTCGTTTCATGCGACGTGCGATACGCTGTTGCAAGAAGCCGTTGAGGTCTTGTTCCTTTTTTATGAAAAGCCGTTGCAACTTTGGCAGACGAAAGAGCAACGTAATGAAGGGAAAGGATGTCGTGTGACAATGTAGATTGTCTGCATATCTGCGCCTCAGCAAAAAATGAAGGCCGGGTATCTTGCCCATTCTGAACAGCAAGGTGCCAGTAAAAACAGCTATCGAGGTAAAGAATCTACTCAATCTGCCATCGGTAACCAGTGTTTGTAACAGATGGCGTACGTTTTCATTGCCGTGAGGATGATATAGAAGATAACGTAACATGTCTTATGAGGTATCGGCAATCCATCGAATTTCACATCGACGGCGGTAATCAGTCTTGTTGTTTGGGAATATAATTTGATACTGATATGAAGAAACTTACTGCCAATGAGCATAGTCCGAGCAGAGTGGTCAAGCTCCAGTTATTATTTGGCACCCACATGATGATGGGAGGAATGAACATGATGGGTATGACATCGCGCCACCACAACCTATTAATACCGCGAAACAGCAAATGGAAGGTAAGCAATAGACGTAGTAAAATAAAGATTCCGCCTATATAGAATCCTGATTCCCATGCTATTCGTGACCATTCTTCGTCAGTAATATAGGGTTCTTCATTTTTATCTTCCAGATATTTGATTCCTACTCGGGATGCTATTCCGATACCATTTCCCATCGTTGGTGTTTCAAGTTCAGTAAATCTGAACATAGATTCCACCATACGGTCATATAGTGTACCTTCCAACACATCACCTTCTGCCGCCTCTGCTTGGTCAAAACGTTTTTCCAGTACATCTACTTGTTTTTGCACATATTCGTTCTGAAGCAGGAATACGGAAGTGATTATCAATATGATGAATGATATCAACATACGCCCTATTCCACGGCCGCGGATGGCATAAAAAACAAATGTGCACAATAGTAGAAAACCTGTTTCAAACACCAATGTGCGTGAGAAGGATATGGCAATGGAAATAAGATAACAGACTAATGCCACATAGATTATATAGGGTGACATCGGCACAAGTTTTCTAACCTCTTTGTCCACCATGTATAATATAAGTCCCAGCAACACAAACACCTGATACGACACATATAGCGTAACAAAGGCAAATATAGCCGATGGTCGGTAATGGTCATCTATCGGTGCGAACCCGGAACCTTCTTCATTACCGCCTACACCAAGGTTAACCCACGATGATTGAGGAGAATTGTTTTGCATTATCACAAACACCGTCATCGGGATGGATAACCAAATGAAGAAGCGTAACACACGAAATACATCTTCGCGTGTCATGATATTACCTATAACGAAGAAGCATGGGACATAGAAATACCATATTCGTGAACCGAAATATGCTGTTTCCAGATTGACATCGGTCGAAGATCTCGTGATAAGGAGCGCAAATATACCGGTTGCTATGGCTACAAAGGAATAAAAGCCCCACAACATTCTCCTTTTAATGCCATATATGAGGAGTAACAATGCTATCGGGTCGCGGATAACGAGCAGCTCGTTTGACAACGACGGAAATACCCATTTGCGTAAAGCGCCCTCAAAGACTACCAGAAGGATGTAGAGCCACACCAGATTCTTGGCATACTGACTCTGTCCAGAGGTACCATGTATGGGATTCCAAAGCAGTCTCATCGGCTACTATTACGTTTATTAAGTGCTCCAATGACGCTCTTACGCACAAAAGCACGTTCTGCCGACGAGAGTCCGAAGAGCAGGATAAGCACCAAAAGAACAAGAGAGTTGACAATCAGATAAACAAGGAACAGCGCAAGACTGTCTGCAAAACACTGGGACAGACCATAAGCTGCTATCAGCCCGAGAACTGTCACTACTGCACATGGGAAGAGAATGTGGCGCATCAGTGCTGACACCTTAAACTGGCAGGCATCTATCGCATACCACACACGCAGTACACAGGTGGCAATCTCTACACACACTACAGTGAGAATCATACTTTGTGGACTGCCGGTAATCTTTCCCACAGCATATGCGCCCACCAAAGTCACCACGAAATAGAACATATCTGGAATGAGCAGGAACCGTCGGATATGCCCCGACGCCAACACGGCAGTACGGATAGGCTCAAACATAGCGTAGGTAACACTCAGAAATACCATACAACGGGTGAAAGCCACCGTATAGGCTGGCACCGTTCCCAACCACAGGTGGAGGATGTAGTCGGTCTTAAACAGAAAGGGCAGCATGATGAACAGCACCATGTACACCTCCATCTTGCTGCCGCTGTACACCAACTGGCGAAAATGCACATCGTCACCAGCCGCATACGTCTTGGTGATCTGGGGTGACACTGCCTTGAATATATTCAAACCGAAGGAAAGAATGGCATTCTTCAGCTGCAAGGCTATCATATAGACGGCATTGACGGCAACACCGAAGACTGTGTTTATCACCAATATCAGTCCTTGGGAAGACAATGTCTGCAGGATATTGGAAGACGTCGTCACGCCGGTAAAGATGCCTATCTCACGGAAGATAGCTTTGTCTACCTTCAGTTTATAACGCGACTCTTCAAAATGATGACGGCAATAGACGACATACAACAGCCAAACCACGATGGCAACCAGCATCAGCAGCACACCATACATGGTCAGTCTCCTTTCGGTGGCAACAAGAGCAAGACTCCAGGCAGCACCCCAGTTGAGAAGCACCTGTATAAGGGAGATGACCGAGAAAGCACCCATGCGTTCATGGGCAATCACCAGTGCGTTGTAAGGGATAGACAGCATACTGACGACACTGGCTACAATGGAGAACTGAAGCACCCATACTGCTGACGTTATCCTGTCGGTTGGGAGATTGGCATAGGTGTATAGATACCACAAGCCACCCACCTCAAGCATGACGACCAGAAAGACAGCCATCAGCAATATAATGTTCATGGAAGTGACGAAAACGCCGTTCGCTCGGCTGCCACCTTTTCCTAACTCGAAAGTAAGAAAACGCTGAACTCCTATAGTTACACCATTGGCGAGCACGGCAAACATACTGACGATACCACCCACCACACCGAACACACCCATATCGTCAACACCGAGATTGGAAAGGACAAGACGAGTAGCCCAAAGATTGAACCACATTGTGACAAACATACGCAGGTAAAGAAACAAGGAGTTCTTCACGATACGCTGTTTGCTGTAGTTTTCGGTTTCCATTCTGTCTGACAATGGATTATAAAGATGTGTACAGGTTATCCGTGCAGTTTCTTCAGATGCTTCTACCTGCCTCTTTACCTTTTCTCCGGGCATCGCGGTAGGCTTGATAGTCGCCACCGAGCAAGGACTCGACCACCAATTCGGTATGCACTTCCTTGCGTTTTCGGAATTCTTTCGCAGGATTGCCACCTACAACTGACATACTCGACACATCGGAAACAACAACACTGCCGGCACCGACCACTGCTCCGCGACCAATATGCCTGCACGAAGGAAGTATCATTGCGTCGGAAGACAACCAGACATAATCTTCTATCGCAAGACCATAAGGCTTCAGACGGAAGTCGGTACTGTCTATATCATGCGACAAAGTCCATACGGTCACCCCACTGCCGATGATGACATGCGAACCGATGTGCAACGGACATCGGACATCGAGGGACGAGGTCTGTATGGACACATGGTCACCTATCACCAGATTGGCATTTGCCTTACGTGCCAATGCCATCGGCATGACAACTCCTTCACCTATCGTTGCACCTCGCCGACGAGCCACACGCACCGCTTTGCGGTATTTGAATGACTGCAACCAACGAACCAACAATCCTTTCATATACCTGCCACGACTGCGATGGACTATTACTGTCTCATAAGGAGATAAAGAAGTATGCTCTTCCATATTGGATTATATTACGTGAATCATAGAACCTGATGCCGAGAATGCCACACTTGCGCCTTGTAAAAAAACACAATGACACCTCTCCACGTCTTTACTCTGTTGAGAGAAAAAGTGGATGTACATGTTTGAAGGCAGTGCGAAAAGCTCCGCATATAGGGAAAACAAAGAACTCACTACCAACGTGATAGACACTGTTACCCCGCAGGCTCTATATTCACAACCGTATAACTCCGCAAAGATAAAGGTTTTTTGCCAAATAAAGAAAAACACCAACCTATATCTGTCTTGTGGCACACGACAGCATCCAGCTGTCTGCCAGCACCAGAGCGGTCATGGCTTCCACCACAGGTACCACGCGCGGTGCCACACAAACATCGTGGCGGCCGCGCGGATGCAAAACGACATCGTCGCCGTACACATTCACCGTCGACTGGGGCTGCATGAGAGTGGGAATGGGCTTGAAAGCAACGCGGAAAACTATATTCTGACCATTGCTGATGCCGCCCTGTATGCCCCCGTCGTGGTTGGAAAGGAAAAGAGGAAAAAGGTCCCCATCCTCGTTAGCGTTCCCGTTAACGTTATCGTTATTTCTCTCATTCCCGTTCAACATATCATTATACTCGCTTCCGCGCTGGGCAGCTGCTGCGAAACCTTCGCCCAGTTCGAAACCTTTCGCTGCAGGTATGCTGAGCATGGCGCTGCCGAGCATGGCATGGAGCTTTCCGAACTCTGGCTCACCCCACCCTACCGGCACACCACTTGCGACGCAACTGACAACGGCTCCTACGGTGTCGCCAGCCGCACGCACATCGGTCAGCATCTGTTCCACGACTCGGCTGTCGGCACACGCCACGCCGCCTATGGCTTCGACGCTCGCCGTTATGTTGATGCCTATCTGCCGCAGGACGAGTTTGGCAAGTGCTCCGGCTACCACACGGCTCAGCGTGGTGCGTGACGAGGCACGTCCGCCGCCGCGATAGTCGCGCATACCATACTTCTGCTGATAGGTAAAGTCGGCATGTGAGGGACGATACACGTCGCGCAGATGGGCATAGTCGTCGGGGCGCGCATCATGGTTTTCCACCATAAAGGCAATGGGCGCTCCTGTTGTCTTGCCTTCGAAGATGCCGCTCAGAAACTGCACCTTGTCTTCCTCTCTCCGTTGCGACGTACCAGCCCCTTGTGCGGGACGACGACGGTCGAGCTCTGCCTGCACAAAGGCGGTGTCGACCACGATACCAGAAGGCATGCCGTCGACCACCCCACCGATGCCCGGTCCGTGGCTCTCACCGAAAGTAGTGAGGCGAAAGAGCGTTCCAAACGTGTTGGACATAACAAATGTTTATTCCCGTTAGCGTTGTCGTTGTCGTTAACGTTCCCGTTACATACAATGTCCGCAGCCGCAATGGTCTCCGTGGTGTTCGTGGTTGCACTCGTCACCGCAGCCAGTGCCACAACTTTCGCATCCGCAACCACAACCTTCGCCCGCCAGATGACGCACCAGGTGGTTGATTTCTTCTGCCGTAGCAGGGCGCGACTCGCTCACATGGCCCTTGAAACGCAGTGTCTTACCAGCCAACGGATGGTTGAGGTCAACGCGCACCGTGTCATCGCCGACGTTCAGCACCTCGGCAGGAAACACCTGACCTTCTTGGTTTTGCAGCGGGATGACAGCACCCACCTTCACGTGTTCGTCGTCAAACTTACCCTCGTCGCAGAACATTTCCTTTGCCAGATCGAGAACACGCTGCTCTTCGTATTCGCCATAGCCCTGCTCGGGGGTGAGAGTGAAGTCGAAGGTACCGCCCTGAAGCAGGTCTTTCACAGCCTCTTCAAAAGGCAGCAACGCTACGCCGAAGCCGGTGATGAAACTGAAGGGGAGTTCTTCGGTGGTCTGCTCAACGAGCTGTTCGCCGTCGGGCTCTACAGTGCTGAGGTCATAGACCACGCTGATAAACTTGTTGTTATTGTCTTCCATGATATATAGTGTGTTTGTTTTTTGCCCGACAAAGATAATCGTTTTGTCTGACATACACAACCCCTTCCCCATTTCCTCACACGATGCTCCTCTGCGCCACCCCATCTTCATGGCAAACAGGCACCTACGGATGGCCAAATGCACGAATTTTTATGGCTAAGAAACAACGCTGAGGCGCCACACACGCTACACTGCGTGCTTATCGGGCAAAATATTTGTTGTTATGGTCGAAAAGGCATACCTTCGCCATGGTTAAAAAGTTTAACAAATCTATTCCAACAACACAAAAACATATCATTATGGAAATACCTTTTGCAGAAGCGTGGAAAATCAAGATGGTAGAACCGCTTCGTAAGAGTACCCGCGCCGAGCGCGAGCAGTGGCTCAAGGAAGCCCACTACAATGTCTTCCAGCTCAAGAGTGAACAAGTGTACATCGACCTGCTGACCGACAGTGGCACCGGTGCCATGAGCGACCGACAGTGGAGTGCACTGATGCTTGGCGACGAGAGCTACGCAGGCGCCACATCTTTCTACAAGTTTGAAGACACCGTGAAGCGCATCTTCGGCATGCCCTACGTCATCCCCACACACCAGGGACGTGCTGCCGAGAACGTGCTCTTCTCCTATCTCGTCAAGGAAGGCAACGTAGTGCCGGGCAACGCACACTTCGACACTACCAAGGGACACATCGAAAGCCGCAAGGCTAAAGCCATCGATGTGACCACCGACGACGCCAAGAATACCCAGCTGGAAGTGCCCTTCAAGGGTAATGTCAGCCTGGAGAAGCTGGAAAAGGTGCTCACTGAGAACAAAGGCAACGTGCCCTTCATGGTACTCACCGTCACCAACAACACCGTCGGCGGCCAGCCCGTATCGATGAAGAACATCAAGGAGACTTGCGAGCTGTGCCACAAGCATGGCATCCCCGTAGTGATGGACTCTGCACGCTTTGCCGAGAACGCCTACTTCATCAAGACACGCGAAGAAGGCTATGCCGATAAGAGCATCAAGGAGATAGCACTGGAGATGTACACCCACGTCGATGCCATGACAATGTCTGCCAAGAAGGACGGTCTGGTGAACATGGGTGGCTTCATCGCCATGCGCAACAAGGAGTGGTACGAGGGCGCCAAGCTCTTCTGCATCCCCTTCGAGGGTTACATCACCTATGGTGGCATGAACGGACGCGACCTCAACGCACTGGCAGTGGGCCTCGACGAGAACACTGAGTTCGACATGCTTGACACCCGCATCCGCCAGGTGGCTTACCTCGCCAGCCTGCTCGACGAGTACGGTATCCCCTATCAGCGTCCCGCCGGTGGACACGCCATCTTCGTTGACGCCGACAAGGTGCTCGACCAGATACCTAAGGAAGAGTTCCCCGCACAGACTCTGACCTGCGAACTGTACCTTGAAGCCGGCATCCGTGCCTGCGAAATAGGCTACATGCTCGCCGACCGCGACCCCGTGACACGCGAGAATCGTTTCGGAGGCCTCGATCTGCTGCGTCTCTGCATACCGCGCCGCGTATACACCGACAACCACATGAAGGTGATCGCTGCCGCACTGAAGAACGTCTACGACCGTCGTCAGGAAGTGACACGCGGCGTCGCCATTGAGTGGGAAGCTCCCCTCATGCGACACTTCACCGTACAGCTCAAACGTCTGGGCGAATAACAGACAACTGTTGCTGTACAAGCATACACAAAAAATGGAGCCCTGAGCAATCAAGACTCCATTTTTCGTGCTTATATATAAATATGGTGTAGACGGTAGAAAGGGACAATCGATTTATTTATCAGCTCACTCCACTGCAACCTGCAGAAATCGTTGCAATGCGCTCGCATCCCGTTCATTTGCCTTTTTTCGTCTGAATGGTATCGGCGTTGCGTTTGCTGTTTACCAGTTCAGCTTGTCCTGCAGGATAGTGCCGTCAGTCATCGGGCTGTCAGTCTCGGTGAAGGCATTGGCTTTGTACTGTATGCAGAGCATGGTGAGGTTTTCGCTACCTGTATTCTTCAACGCTCTCTTTCCGTCGGGTGCCACGCGGATGATGGTACCTTCGCTGACGGGGAAGATGTCGCCGTCAACCTGGTACTGGCCTTCGCCTTTCAGGATGATGTACAGCTCTTCGTGTGTCTTATGTGTGTGCAGGAATCCACTGTCCTGTCCCGGCACCAGCGTCTGGAAGCTCAACTCGCTGCCTGTGGCGCCTACTGCCTGACCGGCAAAGACCTTGCCTTTCAGCACAAAGTCGGGACCCATGGGAAGCTCGTGTTCAATAATCTCGTGGAGCTTGCCTACATTGACAGCAGTATAATTTGCTCCGGTCTTGATAGTTTCTGTCTTTTTCATGAGAGTTTTGTTTTTGGTTTTTATGTTTTCTCGTTTCAGAACTGGAAGTATATGAACGGCTGTATGTCGCTGCTCTTCACCTGTATGATGAGGAATATCACGGCAGCGAGTATCACTGCGCATGTCACTACGCCACACTTGTTGAGCATTCGTATGATGGCTTCTTGCCAACTGTCGGGCAGGAAGTGGCTGAGCATGCCTATGCCGATGAAGGCGAACACGATGGGATAACCTTCTATGACTTGCATGAACAATTCGGGATGCAGCTGTGTGAAGAGCTGGTGGAACTGTGCCATGATGTTTTCGTACGACGTATTGCGGAAGAGTATCCACGTGAGGAGCACGAAGTGGAAGGTAAGCAGTGCTGCTCCCACGCGTTTCCATCCGCGGCTTCGATAGTTCTTGTCGTGGTGGCAGTGATCAGAGCGCCAATATTTATGAAATGCTGTGGCAAAGCCGTGCGTCATACCCCAGATCACATAGTTGAGTGCTGCGCCGTGCCATAGTCCGCACAGCGTCATGGTAAACCACTGGTTGAAATACTGCCGCCACTTCTTGCATCGGTTTCCGCCCAGCGAGATGTACACATAGTCGCGTATCCATGAAGAGAGTGATATGTGCCAGCGGCGCCAGAAGTCAGAAATGCTCTCTGCCTTGTAGGGTGCATTGAAGTTCATGGGGAAGCGGAAGCCCAGCAGCAAGGCTATACCTATAGCCATATCGCTGTAACCCGAGAAGTCGCAATATATCTGTATGGCGTAGCCGTAGAGTCCGAGCAGGTTTTCTATACCTGTGTACAGGCTCGGGTCGTCGAAGATGCGATCGACGAAGTTCAGTGAGATGTAGTCAGATATGACGGCTTTCTTCAGCAATCCGATAATGATAAAGTAGATTCCGCGCGAAAACATCTCCCTTGTTATCCTCAGCGGCTGCCGTATCTGTGGTATGAAGTCGGTGGCGCGCACGATAGGTCCTGCCACAAGCTGCGGGAAGAACGACACGTAGAAGGCGTAGTCGAGCAGCGAGTCAAGGGGTTTGAGCTTGCCGCGGTAGATGTCTATGGTGTAGCTCAGGCTCTGGAAGGTGAAGAACGATATACCCACGGGCAGGAAGATGTCCCAGGGCTGGAAATTGTTACCCACCATAGCAGACCACATGCCGGCGAAGAAGTTGGTATACTTGAAGTAGAAGAGCAGTCCGAGGTCGATGATGAGCGACAGTGCCACGAGCATCTTAGCCAGTGTGAAGCCCTTGTTGGCCTCTGGTGCAGACGCTTCAGGCGCTTCGGCGGGGTTTTCTGCCAGCTCTTTTCTCCTCACCTTAGCTATGGCTTTGGCTATGAAGAAGTCGCTCACCGTCACCAATGCCAGCAAGTAGAAGTAGTGTCCGCTGCTCTTGTAGTAGAAGAAGTAGGAGAACAGCGTCACAAACAGCAGGCGTGCCACGGGGCGACGACGCAGTTTCATATAGACGAAGGCAAAGCCAAAGAACAGCCACAGGAACAGGCCGCTGCTGAATATCATCGGCTGTGTGGGGTCGTAGACAAACTGATGAAAGAAATTATGGAAGAAGTCGGACATTATGTGTGAATTGACGGGTGGACAAGGTTTGCTAATAGGTCTCTTATGGTTATAGCGTTGCTGTTAGTCTTTCTTTGACTTTCTGCCGAGCCACATCTCGTAGTTTTCGTATCCTACGCGTATGGCGTCGAAAAGGTATTTGGACAGTTCCTTACCGCCCTCGAAGTTGATATGTGTGAAGTCTTTAGCAGCCAATTTGCGGTCGACGAGTTTTGCCATACTGCCCTTTCCTCCCATTGCTTTGAAGAGGTTGAAGAAAGCCATCTTTCCGTCGGCAGCCATCTTCTGCTGACTGACGATGAGTTCCTCCACGCCTTTCATCGTAGTGATGCCGTTGGCGGTGCGCTGGTCGCGGTCGCTCACGCTGACGATGAGGAAGCCGGCGTCGGGGAAAGCCTCATGCAGGTGGTCTACCACGCCCTGCATCTTCTTCATGTAGGCATCGTAGCTTGCCTGAGTACCCTTGGTGTTGGCTACGTTCAGGCCGAAGTGTATCACAAAGAGGTCGATGGGTCTGAGCTGGGCAAAGTCCTTCAGCGTTGCCATCGGCACGTTGGCGATGGTAAATCCTGCCGAGCCGCGCATGCTGTAGTTGTCAAGCACTATGCCGCGCGTGCCCTCCAGTGCCACGCCGTAGAGCACGTTCTTGCCCTGCAGATGACTGAAGGTGTGGCGTATGCGGCTTGCCTTGCCTTCTGTGGTAAATGCCTGCACTTTATCGGCTGCCGAGAGGCTTCTGGAACGCGCCTCACCTTCGCCCAGTGTCGTCGTCACCTGTATGCCTCCCGAGGTGCGGAGCAGCATCTGTGCGCGCTGCCACTGCTTGGCGTGGGGATAGCGTTCGGTGCCTTTGGTGTCGAGTGTGGCGCCTTCCGTGGGCAGGAAGTAGCGCTGATTCAGTCCTTGAAGGGCGGCATCAAACGGACTCTTCACCACCGAGAACTCACTGATACCTTTATAACTCTGCTGTATGCTCTGACGGAATCCCTTGTTGAAGGTGCTTCCAGCGTCTATCCATCCAGGTCCTTCACCACCGAAGTGTGCCTGCAGCTGTTCGCGCAGGTCGCAGGTGAAAATGTCGCCCTCGATGAACGAGTCGCCGAAGTAGGCTATACGCACGGGGCGGGCTATGCTCTTGTTCAGGAAGAGGGCTTTATACAGCGGTGCCATGCCCATGCCCGAGGCACCGGCATAGTCTTCTATCAGCGTCATGCCCTTGGGCACGTCCACATAATAGTTGTTGTCGTCTTCCACCACTTCTGCAGCAGCCTTGGCAGTGTCGCTCACCACCGTTGTCTCCTCGCCCGAGCCAAACAGGTCGGAAAGGATGTTGACGCGGCGAAGCTCGGTGCCAAACAAAGTGATCTTGGGAAGAAAATGCAGCAGAAGCAGTATAGCTATGGTGATAGCCACCAATTGAAAGGTGCGTTTAGTACCAGTATTCATACTATGTCAATAGGTATTTCGGGAGTGTGGAAGTGGAGGTTGTTTCACTAAAGTGCAAAGATACTGACAGAATGGGGATGTACAAAAAATGAAGCACAGAAAATCAACTATTTTTTCACCCCATCATTTTCCGTCTTTTTCCACTATCAAACAGCACAGCCTGTCCACTCATCGTC
This sequence comes from uncultured Prevotellaceae bacterium, assembly GCA_900320845.1. Taxonomy (GTDB): domain Bacteria; phylum Bacteroidota; class Bacteroidia; order Bacteroidales; family Bacteroidaceae; genus Prevotella. Next base: position 32,388 of record ONTS01000022.1, read on the forward strand.
GGCAGAGGCTAACACCCTCGGCACGGGTTTTCGGTCCTGTTACAAAATAATGGCGTAGTCTATACCGTGACGAATGCCCATATCGAACCTTTCTGGATCCACACGGCGTGACACGGCTATCCGTTGTCTATCAGCCTCTTCAGCTGCTCGTACGTCGGTATGTCTTTCAGCTGGCGATAGGTCATGCTGTGGGTGTCAAGCAGGAAACACATGTGCTGCATTCCGTTGCTGAGCATCAGACAGCGCACGTGTAGCTGCTGGTTGTAGTCCGCCACCTGATCGAACACCTTGCGCGTCAGGGCTATCGTTGGGGCCTTATACTCCACCACTACCTCTGGCTGCAGCTGCCGGTTGTAAACCACAGTATCTGCACGCAGCTGCTTGGCACCGATGCTGATGCGCACCTCGTTGCCCATCAGCGACAGGGGGTAGCCCAGATGGCCGGCAAGGTAGTGCACAAAGTGCTGGCGCACCCACTCCTCGGGCGTCAGCGCCACATAGCGGCGGCGCAGCACATCGTATATCTGTGTGCGGCCACGATGCTCACGTACATTTATTGCATAGGGAGGAAGTGATAATTGTTCCATAATGTGTAACTTTGCCTGCCTGAGGGACACGTGTCCCGAAACGCAAAAGTACACATCTATAGCGAAAAACGAAAGCATGGCAGCAAAAAAGAGCACTACCTACACCAGCGTGATGACAGCACTCGACAAGCAACAATACCTGCCCGTCTATCTGCTGAAGGGCGACGAGCCCTACTTCATAGACCGCATTGCCGACTACATCGTCGAAAATGTGCTCGACGACGTGGAACAGGACTTCAACCAGCAGGTGGTATACGGTGCCGACTACACCGCCGCACAGATTGCAGACATGGCGCGTCAGCTGCCCATGATGGCACAACACCGCGTGGTAGTGGTACGCGAAGCACAGAACATCAAGAACTGGGAACCGTTAGCTGACTACTTAGACCATCCCGCTCCAGCCACACTCCTCGTGCTGTGCTGCAAGGACAAGCCCGGCACAGGCACCGGAAAGAAGACGGGATGGATTAAGGTGCAGCGGCTCGCCGACGAGAAAGGCGTATGCTTCGACAGCAAAAAGCGCTACGACAAGGACATACCACCCTTCATAGAGCAGTACCTCAGCGAACAAAACATCAAAATAGAACACGCCGCCACTCAGCTCATAACAGACCATATAGGCACCGACCTGACACGCATCACGTCGGAACTGGACAAACTCGTCGGTACATTGCACGACGAAAAGAACATTACTGTGCAGATGGTGGCAGACAATATCGGCATCAACCGCGAGTACAACGTCTTCGAACTGCGCAAAGCCATCGTACAACACAACGTACTGCAGACCAACAAGATCTGGAAATACTTTGAGAACAACGACCCCTCCCGCCACTTCATGATTCTCATCCCTATCCTCTTCACCTACTTCGAGACACTATTCATAGCCCACTTTGCCCCCGACAAGCGCAACCTGCAGAGCTACCTGGGACTGAAGTCGCCCTGGCAGGTCAACGAATACAGCGAAGGCATGCGCTACTACAGACCCAAGAAGACCCTCGGCATACTCCACAAGCTGCACGAGACCGCCGCACGAGGTAACGGCATCGACAACCGCTCGGCAACACACGGCGACCTCATGCGCGAACTGCTATTCTACATTCTACACTGACAGCACAACATCACTAAACAAAACATAACGTCATGAAAGCTACACGACTACTCACCACCGCCCTCGCAGCATGGCTCTGCTGCTCCACACTCCACGCACAGGAGGCTTATCCAGCCGAGATGTTCTCCGCAGAGATGGCATGCCCGGTGACATACACGGGAGCACGCCCCACCATCAGCGACTTCGTTACAGCCTACTTCAGCAGCGACGACGGATATCCAGAGATATTGGGCGACTGCATGTTGGCATGGAACGCCTACAAACAAGGCAAGAAACTGGCGAAAGGCTCTGCTATCCTACTCGACACCAAAAACGGATACATGCGATATACGCAGAACCTGCGCAAAGCCTACGGCACCGACTGGTCCGACAAGGATGTATACCACATGGATATGTGCTACTGGAACTGCGCCGACAACAGGCACAAAGTGTTCGCCGTTGCCCTCTACGGCATGGAACACGGCAAGTATGTTGACGGACAGTATGGCGGCATGACACTCTTCATCTACGACAACGACACACGCAATATGTATCAGGTATCAACAGACGACATGGGAATCAACTTCGACTACACCCCCCAAGGCGAGACCTATCCCGTACACGTTGTCAAACTGCCACGCACGGGCAAAGACATCATCCACGAAATATACTATGGCAGCAACAAAACCGTGCGAAAACACATCTGGGACGGCATGCGCTTCAAGTAACAACAATCCACTCCAAGATGCAAGTAAGTAGCCACTAACAGGTTAGGCATATCCATTGTCCGTGTCCGGCGAAGTGCCTTGCACCGTAGTCCATCCAGTCCAAACCGTTCTTCCTGTCCAATTCCTTGCCGTTGTATCGGTACGGCTGGTTGGCAGGATAGGATGAAGAAGGAGTGGCGATGGAGGAACTGCTTGCCATCAAGCCGCCGTAGGGATAGTAGCTGTTCATCTGCTCGATGTTGCCTTGTGAGTCAGTAACGACTCTCACGCTACCGAGGTGATCTGTGAAGTAAAAGTGATATTCGGGACAGGAAATGTTGGCTATAAAACCGTATGCGGTGGTGTGTTCGTAGCCATATTGTGTTTCCTCTTCACCCCCCTGCGCTTCTGCATGGAGATATTCGATCTTATTTATAACTAAATATTTGCAATATTTTCCCATTGTCTTTTCGAAAATTGACTCTTTGAGATGATGAGTGATAGTAATATGGTATACTTATATAAATCTTTTCGAGAAATTCAGACAATATTACACATGGGTGTGTCGTATAAACCGACCAAATGGTATCATTAATAAGTTCGACATTTAAAATCATGGAATCAATTCTTTCCTTACCATATCTTATGGAAAGTAAGACTTTTCCATAGACATATGCATCAGAATCTTTTAATATAGGAATATCATTTGGCATATTCTCATCCATTTCAATGTTATATGTAGAATCAACAATATTTCCACGGTATATATATGTATATGACGTATGATTGTTCTTATGATAAAGTGAAATGAACAATCCAATTACTACTATAAGTAATAAACCGAATAAACCATATAATAGCCTATGTCTATTTTGTTCCATTAGATAAAAGCTTCAAAATGTTTAACATCATTACATAACTATTTCTTATGGTTATCTTTTGGCGTTCGATATTGGCATTGTTGTTATTTTCTCTGTTAGGGTGGTTAACGTCACTAGGTAGTTCTTTGCTAATGACAGAAATATTATTATCACTATAACGATATTTTTGTAAAACACCATTTGGTGAAGCAAGAAACATATCTATTTTCAAAGAATTAGCAATACCCAAATCGTTATCATGACGTAAAACTTTTTTTCTTTGATTTTGAACAATTATATTTTCATTTCTATCCCTAATCCCAGAGAATTCATCATTCCAACTATCATTATCGTATGCACCATGGGTATGAACAATTGCAACAACATTTTTAGAAATATTTTTAGGAAATCTAACAGAATGCTTCCCTCCTTTAAATGCAGGTGTGTATGTATAGCCTATTTCTCCCTTTTCGTTCTTTACTTTGACAATGTATGACAACATCTCTCGATCTTCTCGAATAGAGTTGTCATTATAGAACATTCCAAAATCTAATGCAGCAGCATTAGCAGTCCTAAAGAAATCTCCAGGTTTTATTTGTCTCCCATCCGGATCCACATACTTCATCGGATTGCCGATGCAATACACATACGGGCTCCAGTCGTAGTATTTCTCCGCCAAGGGGTCAAGGCTTGTCCATTGTCCGTGCCCTGCGAAGTGCCTTGCGCCATAATCTAACCAATCAAGTCCGTTTTTCCTGTCTAACTCCTTTCCGTTGTAGCGGTTAGGTTGATTGGCTCCAACATTCGCTTGCGATACGGGATTGGCAATCGTGCTGCTGCTCGCCATCAGGCCGCCGTATGGGTAGTAGTTGTTAGTCTGCTCGATGTTTCCCTGTGCATCTGTGACGACGCGGACGCTGCCCAAGTGGTCGGTGAAGTAAAAATGATACTGCGGCTTGTGGATATTGGCTATGGTCACCTCGTTCACCGTGGTGTCAGGGAAAGTGATGTATCCCCCGTCAAAGAGGATACGGCTCAGCTTGCCGTTTTCATATACGTAGTTGCCGCAGTAGTCTGTGACTGTCAACTCATAAGGCAGGTACTCCGCCGGAGCGTCGCCGGTGCTTCTTGGCCGTTTCGGCGAGCCGCTTGCTTCTTCCGCGTCGGATATAGCCGGCGGGGCCGCCTGCTCCATCTCCTGAGGCATCATGACAGCGGCAGGACCGTTCAGACCCGGAAAGTCCGGTGCCGGCATCTCGACTCCCGGTTCGTCTAACACCCCGGCATCGTCCAGAAGCTCCTGCCCGGGGTTGAATACGCCCGTCGTCATCACCTTATGCTCCACACGCAGCTTACGTCCCGTGGCATCGTAGGTGTAACGCGTGGTGCTTCCGTCAGTGAAGGTAATCATAATGGACAAAAATATGATTAGAAGGATTCTCTATTTTGGGTCTTGCAACCTCCATATAATAATTTTCTATCGATTTTGGCTGTTTATCTAGAGGAATGTCAATACGAGAAAACATTTCATTTAACAGTTTATAAGCTTTAGTGTTCTTATTAAGAAAATTAAGGTGTAACCCAAAAATTTGTGGCGCATGCCTTGATGGTATGAAAACATCAATCTTTAACGTCTTATCTATGATTGTAATTTTTATGTTGCCATAGTTCAAATTATCTAAAGGTTCATATTGTTTAATAGTATCCGCAATTACAGATAGTACCAACTTATTGAATAGTTCTCTCGAAATTGACGAATAAGTAGATGTGATGCCAAAAGGGAAACTATCACGCGAAAAGGTTGCAACATTAATAAGATCTTTAGATGGGTTGTGTCCAACAATAAGTTGAACTGTAGTAATAGGCTTATCTTCTATACCCCAATGCCTGTAAATAATTTTTTGTTGGGCACAGGTAATGCTCCAGAAAAGTGTGAATAGAACCACAAAAAATAATGTCCTCATTTCCCATTTAATTGATTTACAACCATTTTTTGAAAAGCCGAAGGATTTGTTATATATTGAATGGCTTTTAGTCTTATTTGTTCATTGTCTATCGTAAATCCGTAGCTGATAGTCCGTTGAATATTATAACCTTTTTTTGTTTGCTCAACAAAAGACAATTCAGCGGACCATTCCTGATTACTTTTACAATTCCTATAGGGACCATCTTCAAAAATCCATTTTTCACCCATATGATTTCGTTGAGATTCTAGTTCTTCACAAGAGAAATAAAATGGATAGTCTTTTTCTTTTGCATCAACATATTGGGGCAGTATTATATCATCAGACAATTCATTTTCTGGAAAACTAACACTAAGATTTTGCAACCAATTACCTTTTGTGTAATCATTACCATAATCTAGCCCGACAACAATTTCAACTCCTAAGGCTTTTATCACATCATTTTCTTTAGAGGTAAGCTCGTAGCGCTTTATAATCAATCCTTGGTATCTCTCGCCAATGTACTTTTCATCATCTGACAAATCTGATTGGGATTTTACACTCTCCTTCCACATAATGTTCCCAGAAGAAGTTTCGTACCAATCCATTCCATTAGGGTCAATATATCTCATCGGATTTCCTACACAATACACATACGGGCTCCAGTCGTAATACTTCTCTGCCAAGGGGTCTGGACTTGTCCATTGTCCGTGCCCGGCGAAGTGCCTTGCGCCGTAGTCCATCCAATCCAAACCGTTCTTGCGGTCCAATTCCTTGCCGTTGTATCGGTACGGCTGGTTGCGGGATAGGACGAGGACGGTGAGGCGATGGAGGAACTGCTTGCCATCAGTCCTCCGTAGGGGTAGTAGTTGTTTACCTGCTCGATGTTTCCCTGTGCATCTGTGACGACGCGGACGCTGCCCAAGTGGTCGGTGAAATAGTAATGGTACTGCGGCTTGTTGATATTGGCTATGGTCACCTCGTTCACCGTGGTGTCAGGGAAAGTGATGTATCCCCCGTCAAAGAGGATACGGCTCAGCTTTCCATTCTCGTAGATGAAGTTTCCACAGTAGTCTGTGACGGTCAACTCATAAGGCAGGTACTCCGCCGGGGCATCGCCGGTGCTTCTTGGCCGTTTCGGCGAGCCGCTTGCTTCTTCCGCGGCGGATATCTCCGGCGGGGCCGCCTGCTCCATCTCCTGAGGCATCATGACAGCGGCAGGACCGTTCAGACCCGGAAAGTCCGGTGCCGGCATCTCGACTCCCGGCTCGTCTAACACCCCGGCATCGTCCAGAA
>ONTS01000019.1 GCA_900320845.1 uncultured Prevotellaceae bacterium
AAATCTGGGACATGACAAAGCCCTGGCTTGGGAAAGTCGGGGCTTTGTTTCATAAAAAACAAAAGAGGCCGTGTCTGTTACTTTTGACACAACCTCTTTTTGTTGACGGGCAGTAAACAATACATCTTTTACCCAATATGTACAGCATCATGCAGTGATGACATCAAGCCTGATGGCACTGAGTGGGCGTTGACGGTTGCGAAACTATCGGAGTCCGTTCAAAACCTAAAGTCATCGACTTCGCTCATCCATCTGCAGTCTTTGCCCAGCCATCTCGCTGTCTTTGGTGCGCAACTGTTCTCCATTTGCTTTCCGAACAGGGCGCGATAAGAAAACAAAATCAGTGATTTTGGTTACCAAAATCACTGATTTTGCTTTTCAACTATTCTTCAACGGTATAGCAAAGGAAAGCTTTGGGTTATGCATGGAGCAGGCAAGGCTCACGTGTTGTGTACCCTTGAAGACGTTGAAGGGGGGCTGTTGTCGCGGGCAGCGTATCCTTAATGACTTTGACGGGGAGTAAGCAGGTGTGTACTGTCTTCCTTCGGCTCCGTTGTCATTTCTTCTCCAGCAGGTCGGGGCGCATTCTTCGGGTACGTTCCAATGCCTGCTGCATCTCCCATTCCTTTATCTTTGCCTCGTGTCCGCTGAGCAGTATGTCGGGCACGCGCCATCCTTTGTAGTCGGCAGGGCGTGTGTAGATGGGTGCTGAGAGCAGATCGTCCTGGAAACAGTCGGAGAAAGCGCTTTCCTCGTCGCCTATGGCTCCCGGCAACAGGCGTACCACGCTGTCGGCGATGACAGCGGCAGCCAGCTCTCCACCAGTGAGGACATAGTCGCCAATGCTTATCTCGCGGGTGATGAGGTGGTCGCGCACGCGTTGGTCAACACCCTTATAGTGTCCGCAGAGCAGGATGAGGTTCTGCTGCAGCGACATCTCGTTGGCAATGTGTTGGTCGAACTGCTCGCCGTCGGGCGATGTGAAGATGACATCATCGTACTCTCGTTCCGCCTTGAGTGCGCTGATGCAGCGGTCGATGGGTTCACACTGCATCACCATTCCAGCGAAGCCGCCATAGGGATAGTCGTCGACGCGGCGCCAACGGTTGGTGGAGTAGTCGCGCAGGTTATGCAGATGCACTTCTACGAGACCCTTCTTCTGTGCCCGTGCCACGATGGACTCGCGCACAAAGCCCTCTATCATCTCGGGCAATACGGTGATGATGTCTATTCGCATGGATGTGTTGATTGTTTATTGTACGCTGCAAAGGTACGAAAAACGCCCAATGGTGCAATGCGGTGGGCGATATTCTCCATGTAGGAAGGCTTGCACCATGTGTGTGGGGGTAAAAGGAAAGGGAACAGACGTGTGTCTGCTCCCTTTGTGTTGGGCTGCATGTGTAAGCCTGTGGGCTTATCAATAGGCTTCGTCGTTCTCAATCTCATCGTGGGTGAGTTTCTTGGCATCCATCTTTCGCCATGCGTAGAAGATGTAGGCGAGTACGAATGGTATGAGCAACGATACGATAGCCATGGTGCGCAGTGTGAACTCCGAGCTGCATGCGTTCTGTATGGTGAGCGAACTCTGCAGGTCGGCGTTGCTGGGATAGAATGCTGTGTTGTTCCATCCTGCGCAGAGCAGCAGCACGAGTACGACGAGTACCACGCCGATGCCTGCGGGCCAAATGCCCTTGCTGTATGTCTTGCTCTTGATGGTGCGTGCTATGGCGTAGAGCAGCAGTACCACACCGGCGAGGAATACGATGAGCAGCGGCCACATGGTGAGCAAGTTGTGCAGATACTTCATCGGTTCCATGCTGATGACGCCTGTTGCGGGGTCGTAGGCATAGCCGTCCTTGAGCAAGGTGCGCACGAGGAAGGCGAGGAAGAGGATGAGGAAGACGATGGTGGTGCCTACGAGGCGTACGCTGGCACGTGAACGGATGTCTTCATTGTCAACGTTGTTGATGATGTAGAGAATGCCGAGGATGCGTGCCAGGAAGAATACTGCCAGTCCGAATACCAGATTCCATGGGTCGAGCAGTGCATCGAGACCGTGGCTGGCATTAGCCCAGTGGCTGATGACTACAGCGCCCTCCATATCGAGCAGGTTGCCCTTCTCAACGAGGAAATTGCTGCCATCGAAGAATGTAGCTACAGCGCCGCCAAGGAGCAGCGGGCCGAGGATGCCGTTGATAATGAGGAACCATTGGAAGGTCTTCGGACCGAGGATATTACCCAGTTTGTTCTGGAACTCATAGCTGACAGCCTGTAGCACGAAGGAGAACAGGATGATCATCCAAAGCCAATAGGCACCGCCGAAGCTGGTGGAGTAGAACAACGGGAACGAGGCGAAGAAGGCTCCGCCGAAAGTTACCAGTGTGGTGAAGGTGAATTCCCACTTACGTCCTGTGGAGTTGAGCACCAGACGTATGCCTTCGGGGGTGCGTCCGAGCGAACGGATGAGTGAGTTGGCACCCTGAACAAACATCAGGAATACCAGCAGGGCTCCCAGAAGGGAAACGAGAAACCACCAATAATGTTGGAGAAAACTGTATGTAAACATTGTCGTGAGTTGTTAAGGAGTTATTGTTTGTGAGGAGTAGTGGAGGCCTGAGGAGCACAGCGTGCAATGCTCTTGCTCTGCGAAGCCCTGTCAGCCTCTCCATAGTCCATTGTCAATTCTCAATTATCATTTCTCGAGTGCTTCGTATTCCGGACCCTTCTTTATCTGCTTCTTCATGATGTTGATTTCTACTACGAGCATGGTGGTGAAGAGGATGAGGAAGAGGAAGAATGTGATCATTACAGAGTGTGAGCCCAGGTCGCTTACTGCCGCCCATGTGGGTAGCATATCCTGAATGGTCCACGGCTGTCTGCCGAACTCGGCGACGAGCCATCCCGACTCACTGGCAATGTATGCGCATGGCACGAGGGCAATGGCAGTCCACAACAGCCAGCGTTTGGTGCTGATGTCTTTCTTGTAGGAGTAGAAGAGGGTGAGCAGGAAGAAGAGGATGAAGACAACACCGAGTCCTACCATGATGCGGAATGCCCAGAAGTTGATGGGGATGAAGGGCACGATGTCGTCGGCTGAGCGGATATATCCATATCCGAAGTAGGGCATGTTTTCTTCCAATGTCTTCTTATAGCTGTCCAAGGACGCCTTCTGCTCGGCTGTCATCTCGTCAGCTTTGACGTCGGATTTCAGCTTGCGGTAGTTGCCCAGCGCCGTGATGGCTTGCTGTCCGCGCTGAATCTTCTCATCCAGTGAGGGCTCTATCTCTCCTTTGGCATTCTTGTATCCGCCCTTGATGATGTCGTTGATGCCTGGCACAAAGCCGTGGAAGTCGTGTGTGGCCATGAACGACAGCATGTTAGGCACGGCAATCTTCAGTGGTGGCTCCTCGCCCTTGGCGTAGTCGGGCTGTGCAAAGGGATTGATGGCAGCGACGATGGTGAGGGGTACGTCCTCACCTCCTTCGTAGAGAGCCTCCATTGCAGCCAGCTTCATGGGCTGAGTCTTCGCTGCCTGGAATGCAGAACTGTCACCGGTGAAAGCTGTCAGCAGAGCGGCAGCGAGGCCGACGATACTACCTATCTTGATGCTTGCCATGGCAAGACGCTGCTCGCGTTTCTTAAGCAGATAGTAGGCGCTGACGGCAACGACAAAGATAGCACCGATGATCCATGCTGAGGTCACTGTGTGGAAGAACTTGCCTACAGCAACAGGGGAGAAAGCCACGTCGAGGAACGAGGTCATCTCATTGCGCATAGTGTCGGGGTTGAACTCACAGCCTACAGGATACTGCATCCATGAGTTGGCAACCAGTATCCACCATGCCGACATGGTGGCTCCGATACCGGTGAGCCAGGTAGAAGCCAGATGGAAACCAGGCGATACTTTCTTCCATCCGAAGAACATCACCGCTACAAAAGTAGATTCCATGAAGAACGCTACGATGCCTTCAATGGCGAGAGGTGCGCCGAAGATGTCGCCCACAAACCAAGAGTAGTTGCTCCAGTTGGTACCGAACTCAAACTCAAGGATAATGCCTGTGGCTACACCCATGGCGAAATTGACACCGAAAAGTTTCTGCCAAAAACGTGCAGCGTCTTTCCAGAACGTGTCTCGTGTGCGGTAGTAGCATGTTTCCATGATACCCATGATGACGGCTAAGCCCAGTGTGAGTGGGACAAACAGCCAGTGGTAGATGGCAGTGAGGGCAAACTGAGCGCGTGCCCAGTCAACCATACCGAGGTCAATGTTTAAGAATAAGTTGGTCATAAGATATTAAATAATTGTAGTTCTGCGTGATATGTGTGTGATTGTTAGGGATGTTGCTGATGGTAGGTTCCTCTTCCCACCAGCTCCTTTGACACATAGCCGGCCTTGTCGCCGTCGGTGGCGTGCTGACTGAGAAAGTTGGGGAAGAAGAATAGCTTCAGTACCACAAAGATAATAAACAATTTGATGAGGATAATCGCCCACAACGTCTTACCCAGACGCATATTACGAAAGCCATCGACGTATAACTCGAGGGCGCGACACCAGAATCCTGTCTTTTTTGTAGAGTCGTTGTTAGGCGTGTTCATTGTGGTACGAGATAAAAGGTTCCTCATAAATAAGGATAAGTTGTGACAAATATAGTGTTATTATCTCAATACCGCAATCTTTTAGTAATAAAAAGTTTAATCAAGTGAAAAAAAGTCAAAAATACATCCTCTTTAATGATGCCTTTTGTCTTTTATCTTATATTTGCAAAATAAATCTAATATTAGCTTAGCACATTCAATACCATGAATGAAATCAACGTGTTATTCGCCGACGAGTCGCATATCTGTTATGCCGAGCGTATTGCCGAGATGATTGTTGAGGCTCCCAAGGACGGAATCGTGGGTTTCAGCTATATCGAAAGTTGGACGCATGGAGAAATATGTAGCAATGAGCGGACTGATTGTCGATAGCCGTTGTCGTAGGATGGACATTGCCGAGCGCAATGCAAAAACAAGATAATAATACACAAAAACTATGAGAAGAATCTTTTCCAGCTTGCTGGTAGCCCTGGGCATGTTCAGCGCCTGTGCTCAGCAGAAGTATGAGAATGTAGACGTGCAAGGCTTTTCGGCTTTGCTCACGGAGCCCGATGTAGTGGTGCTCGACGTACGTACACCATCAGAGTATGCCGAAGGACATATTGAAGGTGCCATCAACATCGACCAGTTTGAAGACGATTTCGTGCAGCAGGTGCTGCAACGTGTTGATAAGGAAAAGCGCGTGGCAGTGTACTGTCGCAGTGGCAAGCGTTCAGCCAATGCCGCAGGCAAGCTCACAACTGAAGGATACACGTGCATTAACCTTTTAGGAGGCTTTATAGCATGGAAAAAAGCGGAGATGCCCGCCACCACAGACAACGTAGAGGTAGATGTGTTTGCTACCAAGAGTGGCAAGACTGTCAGGATTTTTGCCCTCCGTCACGCCAGCCTGCGACTCCAGTACAACGGCAAAGAGATACAGATTGACCCCGTGGCAGATCTTAACGGCCGCACTATAGACTATGCCGCCATGCCGAAGGCTGACTTCATCTTCATCACCCACGAACATCACGACCACTTCGACAAGACAACCATTGCACAGCTCACCAATGAGCAGACACGACTTATTGCCAACCGCCGTTGCGCCGACATGCTGGGCAGTGGCAGTGTGATGGCCAACGGCGACGTGCAAGATCTCGCTGAAGACATGACGGTGGAAGCAGTGCCGGCATACAATATTACACCCGAACACCTGCAGTTCCATCCCAAAGGACGCGACAACGGCTATGTGCTGACAATCGACGGCGTGCGCATCTACGTGGCAGGCGACACGGAGGACATTCCGGAGATGGAGAGGCTGCAAGACATCGACATCGCCTTCATGCCTTGTAACCAACCGTACACCATGAAGCCCGAACAGCTCGTCCGCGCAGCACGCATCATCAAGCCCAAGGTGCTCTTCCCCTATCATAAAGGACAGACAGACCTGAGTACAGTGCCCGAACAGCTGAAGAAAGATGGCATCGAGGTGCGTTTACGTAAGTATTAAGAAAATGAAACACTTACTCTCACAAGTCATAAGGCGAATAGGACTGCTGCTCCTGTTCGCCTCTACATTGGCTATGGCAGCCCCGACACAGGATGTGCAAGGCTTCGTGCATAGCCAGATGGAGCGCTATCCTCAATCACGGTTGCTCGACCTGTATAAGTCGTGCTTTCAGGACTATATGGGAGCAGAACACTTGGTGGCGGACACTGCTGGTGTGATGCGCTATCTGCGTGCCGAGCTGGCATCAGTGTCACTCGCCGACTTGCTGCCACACTACTATGAGCCGTGCGGCATCGGCGGTCGCTATGTGCGTGTAAGCCTTCGTGCTGTGCTGGAAGGGCTCATCAGCATCGACAAACTCGCCGATGCCTTCATAAGAAGTGCCAACAGCCCGCGCCCGTCGGTGGAAGACTGGTGCGAACGTTGGCACAATATAGTTGAAATCATCGATGCGATGCACCTTGGGTTATCCCATTATGCCGATGACAGGCAGCTGATAGACAGTGTGTTGGTGTCTGGGCGCTATGCCCTCAGCCACTCATCAGACTATCGCGAGGCTTATCATCCGCACTATCGCATCGTAGAACGCAGCATCTTTGAGCGCGAACTGCTTCCGCTCTTACAACCTTAGAAGGTCCATTTGGCTGCAATGGTGGGAATGGCGTGGAAGCGGTCGTTGCGTCCGTACTTGTCGAAGACGAAGTTGTTGCTCAGTTCCACCTCGCATCCTACGCTGACAGGTACTTTCTCCATGCCCTTCATGGCAGAAAGGTTCCACCATAGTTGAGGCTCAGACAGCAGTATCCAGTTGCCTTTCACACTCTTATCGTACCAGCAGTCAACAAATCCCGAGAAGGTGAAGCGCTTGTTGGCAGTTGTCAGCCCCCATACCGCCGTAGCCTGGAAGGAAGAGAAAGGACGGTTCCACACATTCTGTCCTTTGAAGTAGTACTTATACATAGCTTGCAGGGAGAAGGTGCGGCTGAAGTCGGCACTATGCCAGTTCCATGCAGCGCCTGCGAGGGCTGCGTGTTGGAACCGTGTGGACATGTCGTTGAGCTGACTTGATGCCAGTCCGCCGTTGTATTCGGCATGAATTGCCCACTGTCGGTTCTTGCTGATGTTCACCTCACGGCTCACTTCCCAATAAGCGCCTGCCACACCGTCGTGGAAATAGTCGATATCGGTAAAGAAATAGGTGCTTCCCCATCCATCGGGACGAAACATCTCAATAGTGGTGGTGACACTGGGACGCCCCGACAGGTCGCTATTGAGCGAGTGACCGAGGTCGTAGTGCAACTGAATGTTTTGTGCAGAGGCACACAAAAAAGTAGCCATCAGGATGGTGGCTAAGGAGAAAATCTTCTTCATGACAGATGAAAACTTTGAGGGTAAAACTTTAATATGGGGTCTTGTCGTCTTTTTCTTTCCAGAGACGGAAGCTCTTTATAGCTTCTTCCGACAGCAATGGCATGATGGGCACCTTGCGTGCAGCCAGCGGACGTTCAAATTCTTCGTAGATAAAGTCATCGGCGAAGTCGATGTCGCGGGCGTCTTTTCGTGTGTTACCGTAGTAGATACGGTCGAGGTGTGCCCAATAGATAGCTCCCAGACACATCGGACAAGGCTCGCACGAGGTGTAGATAGTGCATCCGCTGAGGTCGAATGTGCCCAAACGGCGGCATGCCTGACGTATGGTTTCCACCTCGGCATGAGCTGTCGGGTCGTTTTTTAAGGTTACGGAGTTGGAGCTGCCAGCCACTATCTTGCCATCTTTCACAATGACAGCACCGAAAGGACCACCACCATTGCGGACGCTCTCGTCAGCAAGGCGGATAGCTTCCCGCATGAATTGCTTATCTTGTTCGGTTATCATAGAGTGTTATCTGTAAATGCGTTGCAAATGTACAGCATATTTGTGATTTGCTGTTTTTTTCGTCCTTATATTTTTCAGTTGTCTGCCGTAAATTGTATCTTTGTATCAAAATTTAAAGAATAGATAATATGAAACTTTGTTTTTTACTTCAGTATCTTCTTATACTACTGCTGTTATCCATGTCAGGCAATCTTTACGCAGCTGACAATGTCTTTCCCAATCCGACAGAGTCAAAAGGTTCTATCCTGCGAGTTGCTGCGGATAGTGTGGAAGTGGCGCACATGGTGATACGTTTTGCCGACAACAGTGAGTTACGCCTGTTGCTTGATGATGAACCCGAACTCAGTTTCACCGCGGACAACATTACATTCAAAACCAAGCATACCACATTAGACTTCCTTGCTGTAGGCGTGTTGTCCTATTGTTTTGAGACATTGAACGTATCGACAGGTATAAAGAATTTGCGAAATGATGAAAATGGTACAGACAATCCCGTCATCACGGCTGGAAACATTGTGTTCGACAGCTTGTCTCCCTTTGCTTCTATTGCAATATATGACATGCAAGGACAGTTACAGCATCGGTATGCTGCAGACGGCAACGGACACCTTGTTGTTGATTTGCGTCAGTTGCCAAAAGGAATTTATATCGTCCGTACATCTGCGCAGAGTTTCAAAGTTACTAACCGTTAATCATCTTCTTCCACATGAAAACATACAGACATCACATCCTTATTTTGACCCTCATTGGTCTGCTGTTTGTCGCAAACATATCTGCCTACGATGTAAAAATAGTGTTTACTGACGGTAATAGCAGAACATTTACCTCCGCTCAGGTGTCTCGCATCTATGTGCAGTCGTCAGGTACATGGCAGATGAATATCCTGTCCGCCGGATCCACCATCAGCTACGACCTCTCGCAGATTCGCGAAGTACAGATTGTGGCAACTACGGACACCGAGAAAGCAATGAGGAATATCTGGATTGTACAACAGAATTTTGAGCGTGAGCCACAAACATGGGCGGCGTATCTATTCGGCTCAAATAAAGGTATGTGTAATACTTGGGAATTAAACGATGGGAAAATTACCGCAACACGGAAAACTCCGGATGGTGATATTACATCTACAGCGAGCTATAAATTTTATGCTTTATACAGTTTATACGGCTATTATTCGGGCGGTCCGGTGCTGCTGGCAATAAATAACGAGGATAATTTCCTTGCCAACAATATGGCAGTTGCGGGTACTATGGCTGTGTATTCCAATTCGCCAGATAGAATAGTGCTCAAGCTGATATCGGACGATGAAAAAACAGAGTACATCCAATTGCGGCGTATTCCTCAAGGTTTTTCGCCTGTCGACTATCGGGAGCAGGTTCAGAAAGTGAAAGAGGAGTTTACCGGAACAAAATATAACATCATCATTGAAGGTGACACATTGCCGGTATCGGTCAATACTGATAAGCAAACGATGACTTGCACCAGCCCATTAGAGAATGGAACAACGAAAACAGAGACGTATAATGTCTTCTTTATGCCCGACGGCATGCATCTGGCAGCTGTCAATGTGGCGAATAAGGATACTCTGTCTTATAAAGGACATGCTGTCACAGGATTCCGATACCAGCAACAGAATGCGATAGCGTATAAGGAACTCAACGATGCCAATGTAGAGTTAGAGGCAATACGAAACTATGTGGAACAACTTAATCAGAATGTCTGGTATTTCAATTCAATTGCTGATTTAGGTCCGGTTGTCGGTCCGATTGTGCAGCGAGTAGCAGATAACATTTACAACGATACAGGAAATAGCAAAGGAGAAGAATGTGTCTATTTACAATTTGGAAAATCCTCCGAACAGTCTACGACTCATCCCCAATCATTATTATTCTCATACTCCTCTTCCGTCTATGTGTCCTCTATATGCTTTGATTACGATATTCTTGGAGACATGGCATGCATTCTTACAGGTACCTATTGGTGGAATAACAACTGGCAGTACTATGTAACATATGGAATCAATGATATTGCCAACGCCCTGCTTGCAACATATGACATTGAAGCACCTGCCGACACTGACCCGAAAAAACCTTCTACACTTATACTGCGTGACCGTAATAATCACGATAACGTGCTTCGTTTGCACCGTGAAGTAAAACAGTATCCCTTACGTGATGCCGAATGACGCATGACGATCGAGTCCTTGGTCTGTTGTGAAGGGGCTGCCGAGAAAGTCGGCAGCCCCTTCATGGTTTTGGCAGACAGCTGTTACTTCATTGGCGCGAATATCAAGGCGCAGCGTGTCACTTCCGTCTCTGTGTCGTCGGCGTTTACTTTTGTGATGCGCACTGCCCATTGGTCGGTGGCAGGCTCTTCACGGTAGAATCGCAGTGTGTCGCCGGCGTAAGCCTCTGCCACGTATGCCACTTCGAAGCGGCGAAGGATGTGCGCATGGTAGAAGTCTATACCGAAGAGGTCGAGCACATGTTCAATGTAGCGTATGCTGTTGACGTGCCCGTTGACGTCGATGTCGCTGTAACCCGTCTTGAGTTCGCCAACCATGAGTGCCTCCTGCCCCACGCGTACGCGCGTACCTTTATCTATAGGGCACAGCTTCTCGGGACATACCATGCGTCCTAACAGGCCCTCATGCATCTCGAGGATGTTCACCGGCTGGCGTGTGGTGCGGTCTATCATAGCCCACACGGAGCGTCCGAAGCCCAACGGCGTACCGTCGGCACCCACAACGGCGAAGTTGCGGTTGGTGAAGAAGCGCATGGCACTCTCCACCCATGTCTCAATGGTAAACTTGTCGTACGCCCGTGGCATGGCTGTCATCTCTATGGCGAGGCGTGAGAGCACCCACGAGCGGTTCAGAGCCGACAGCTCTATCATGCCGAAGCGGCGTGCTGCAGCGTGGTAATCGGCTGCATTAAGCATGTAGTTGCCAAGGTGTCCCATCATGAGTTGGTAGTTGAAGTCGCAGTGGAAGGGCTCGGCAACGAAGGGATAGCTGCCCACAGGCTCCATGGTGAAAGCGGGTTGTGCGGATGTGCCGGAAAGGGCAGACATGTGATTGTCGGAGGGTTTCATGACGTTATGACTGTTATCAGTGTGCGGGGCAGCAGCCTGCCGCGTGTTGTCTGTGGCTGCAAAGGTAGTAAAAATGTGGCGTTGTGAGATGCCGGCAGTGCTATTTCCGGCGAAGTGTTTCTGCCGGATATTGCTATGGTGCTCCTTGGCATAGTTGTTGAGGAACATTCATACAGCAAAGTCGTCGACTTTGGTGTCTCAAAGGGCAACGACTGCCATGCAAAACAACACTCCCCGCCATCCTAATGTGGACGACGGGGAGCTGAATATGGTCTGTCGGCTGTGTTTAGATGCCGAGCTTCTTACGGATTTCCTTGGGGATGGCGTTCTTGTTAACCATGTAGTCCATGGTGTTGTCGCAGATGAAGGTCTTGGTCATGTACCATGTACCTTTGTATTCGCCTGTCTCGCCCCATGAGTTCTTTACC
Organism: uncultured Prevotellaceae bacterium; assembly: GCA_900320845.1. Taxonomy (GTDB): domain Bacteria; phylum Bacteroidota; class Bacteroidia; order Bacteroidales; family Bacteroidaceae; genus Prevotella. The sequence continues at coordinate 11,483 of ONTS01000019.1, forward strand.
ATGTAGTACTCTTTTCCGTTCTGATCCTTGGCGATACCGTAGATGAGCATGCCGTGGTCGTCGGTGAGTTCCCAGTTGTCGAAGCGCTCTTGGCGACGCTCTTGTGTAGGAGTTATTTCGGGGATGGTGCATCCGAGGCTGTCAATGAGGTTCTTCTTCTTGGCAGGAGTGAGCTTGAGCCAGCGTGCCATGTCGCTACCGCTGAGCTGCTCAGCCTTCTTGGTGTCGTAGCTGTAAGCCAGACCCTGACGTGTGAAGCCTTCTTCGCTGACATCACCGCCCCATGCTACGGTGTAGCCGTTCATGATGGCGTTGTCAATGATCTGCATCATCTCGTTCATGGGAACGTTGTAGGAGGGCTCGAAGCGCCAGTTGTCCTGTACTTCTACGGGGAATGAAGTGTAGAAGGGATGGTGTGTGTAGCTGGTGATGCTTACATAGTCGTCGATATTGATGCCGAGGCTGTTCATGAAGCTCTGCGGAGTATAGGTCTTGCCCTCGTAGGTGAAGGTTTCGGGGCACTTGCCGAGGTAAGCGTCGAGGATTCCCTGCAGACCGGGTTTCCACTGGGTGCTGATTTTCTTTGCCTTGTTCTTGGCAATGGCGTCAACATAGGGTGACATCAGTGAGAAGAATTCGCCGAAGTTGTTGAGGCTGTCGCCATAGAGGCTGCCGGGGAACGGCATGGCATTTTCAGGGCAGATGCCGTAGTGTTTCAGAACGTAGTGAACGTCGGAAGCTGCACCGCCTTGAGAGAACTGGCAATCGCCATGGTAGCGTACTACCTGAATGGCGCGGTCCATATAAGTCTTGTTTGCAACGAAGGACTCGCAAAGGTCGTAGTTCTTGCCAGTCTTCTTCAGAATCTCTGCCTCAAAGAAGGAGAGTGTTGAATAAGCCCAGCATGTACCGGAACGATTTTGGTCCTTCACGCTGGTGATAGGATTAGCCTTTACAACGGTAAACACCGGCTTGTTGGCATTGTTTTGTGCGTTTGCGCCGATGGCAATGAATGCCATAAGGGCGAGAGTGAAGATTTTTTTCATTGTTTATTTTGGTTTGTTAGGTGTTTATAGTACAACATTGCAAAGGTAATATGAATAAATGATAAAGTGAAAAGAATATACATTTTTTTCAGAATGCATGCTGTAGGTTTGAATGGCAGTCTGTATAGATAGGAATGATGGGACGACAAACCGTTGGTTGCTCACCGTTCCGTATATATGTCACATTAATTTGATGATGAATGATGTGGAGATAATGCTTGTTGCCCACGACAATTATATCCTGCCAGAATATATCTTTTTGCCGAACATTAGGCGTGAGAAGTTGAGTTTGTCCATAGCCCATGCTATAAGCAGACTGCCACTGACGCATACTGTGAGCGATAAAATCAGAAAAGCCATGCCTGTCGGGTCGAAGGAGAGGAACGGAACAAACTGTTTGCACACGATGGTGAACATGGGCGAGAACAGGAATAGCGAAAGGCTGTTCCTACCGAAATACTGCACCCACTGTCTGCCTTTCGAAGTGGCGTAACGTGACAGTAAAAGAATGCCGCCCATAGAGGTGTACACTATCAGTATGCCGCAGACCGTAGAAGGATTCAGATTCTCTTGTTTGGTAATAAGTATGGCAAAGAGCAGCACACTTAGCCATGAAGATTTGATAAAAGATGTCAGCTGCATGTTGTGCCTTTGGAGGAAAAATCCGAACAGGAAATAGGCTGCCATAGTGAATGATACAATGTCCAATGCTTTGGAACATAGATAGATAGCCGATACGGCGAGGAGCATTTGGGGCAGTCCATGCCCACGAACAAGGTAGCCTGTGGTATAACAGATGCTCTCACAGAGTATCATAGTGTGCAGATACCAATAAGGACCGATGGGATTGAGCAGCAACTTTTCCAAAAACACCGCCACTGAGAGGTTGTCTATATGTTCGGATATCGGGAGAATGGAAGCCATGATAATGTATCCACTCTCCATTATCGCATACGGAACTGCCAACCAGGTTATAGAGAGGAGAAAACGTTTTGGCTCTTTCTGCTTACCTCTAAAGTAACCTGATAACAAAAGGAATGCGGGCATGTGGAATGTGTAAACCACCTGCTTGGCGTATGGATAGAGATGCTCTATGTACACCAGATGGAAGGTGATGACCAGTAATATCAGTATTCCCTTCAGGAAGTCTATTTCTGCTATCCGCTTCATGCTGTTTGACGGTTGTCTGCCTGTTATATGCGATGATTGTTGCTGTTGATACTGCTGTCTTAGGCAGCTAATCGTGGCAAAAGTACAACCTTTCCTGCAAAAATAAGCAACTTGTCCTTCAAAGCCATGATGCCAACTGGCGCCGTTCCTACCATTGCTACAGGCGCGCCATGGTCTGAACGTGAGCCATTGGCGCGCCTGATGATGCGTTGTGTTATGATGAAAGCTGCTCGCATGGAGTGCTTTTGCGTCCGGGTGAGATGAATCACTCGCCGTGTTCTGCCATATAGGCTTCTACATCTTTCGGGTGATAGGGAATGATGTCATTGCCGATGAAGCGGCATCCGTCCGTAGTGATGAGTACATCGTCTTCGAGTCGTATGCCACCGAAGTCCTTGAACTTTTCTATCTCGTCGAAGCAGAGGAACTCCTCGTTGTGCTTTCGTGAGCGCCAGTCGTCGATAAGGGCTGGTATGAAGTAGATGCCGGGCTCGTCTGTTACTACGAATCCTTCCTGCAAGCGGCGTCCCATGCGCAGGGCGTTGGTGCCAAACTGGTCAAGACGTGGTTGTGTCTCAGCATCGAAGCCGACGTAACGCTGGTCAAATCCTTCCATATCGTGTACATCCATGCCCATCATGTGTCCTAATCCGTGGGGCAGGAAGAGCGCATGTGCACCTGCTTCTACGGCAGCATCGATGTCGCCACGCATGAGTCCGAGCTCTTTCAGGCGCTCTGTCATCAGTCGGCAGACAGCAAGGTGGACATCCATATATTTCACACCGGGCTTAGCCACTTCCAAAACATAGTCGTGACAAGCCTCGACAATGGTGTAGATGTCGAGTTGGCGCTGTGTGTATTTGCCGTTGACGGGCATGGTGCGTGTGTTGTCGGAGCAGTAGTGGTTGATGGTTTCTGCACCGCAGTCGCACAATACGAGGCGTCCATCTTCCAGTTTGTTCATCGACGGGTTGCCGTGCATGATTTCGCCGTGTTGCGAGAAGATGGTTCCGAAGCTGGGCATGGCACCGTATGAGTAGGCAATACCGTCAATCTGTCCTGCGATGAACTTCTCAGTTCTGCCTGGACGTATGAGCTTCATGGCTGTGGTGTGCATGCGATAGCCAATCTCGGCAGCGCGTTCCAGCTCTTCTAACTCCTCAGGACGTTTTGCCGAGCGCATCTCTACCACAGCGAGGATGAGCTCCATGGAGGCTGCTTCCTTCTGCTCAGAGGGATGAATGCCGAGCAAGTCCATCAGTTGAATCTTGATGTCGTGGCGGTAGGGCGGCAGGAAATGTATCTTTCTGCCTTTCTGCTTAGCTTCGTTGCAGATGTCGGCGAGCTTCGCCATGGGTGCGTTTTTTTCCACTCCCACCTGCTGTGCCATGTCTGCTACGCTGTCAACGGAACCGTACCATACGATGTCTTCAATGTCGATGTCGTCGCCAATAAGCATGTCGCAACCATTGTCGATGTCGAGTACACCAACAAGTCCGTCGCGCTTCTGTCCGAAGTAATAAAGGAAGGCGCTGTCCTGGCGGAAGGGTTGATAGGCGTTGGCGGGATAGTTACATGGGGCATTGTTGTTGCCGAAGATGAGGATGATGCCGTCGTGCATCATGTTGCGGAGCTGTTCGCGGCGCTGTTGATAGATATGCTTGTCAAACATAGTTATGAAGTTAAGTGATAAATAGCAATGGTTGAATTATGGCAAAGTTACAAATGATTTTCTTAAAGGTCGGTATTTTTCTGAAAAAATGCCATTCTCTCACGCTGTTGCTGGTGCAGTGTAGTTGTCGTCGGGATCATTTTGCGCTACAGCACGAGCATATTGTCTCGCAGGTCGATGCGTTCTTCGTGCATGAGTTGTTGCAGTGCGCGGTCTATGTCTACGCTGTCGTGCGGCAAGGTGTTGAGCTCTTGCAGTGCATGCGGCTTGCCGTCGCTGAGCAGTTGCAGTATGGCTTCGGTTGGCGACAGGTCGCTTTCTGTCGGCAACAGCGGCTTTTTATGGTTGGTGTGGCACACGTCGCACTGCCCACAGTTGTGGCTGCGCTCCTCGCCGAAGTAGTGTAGCAGCTGTCGGCTTCGGCAGACGGTGTCGTTGCTCATGTAGTTCACCATCGCAGTGATGCGCTCGATGTACCGCTCTTTCAGCTCGTCGTATGCCTGAGGAGTGATGGCAAAGTCCTCATCTTTTACCCGTTCGCACGTATAGGTGATATAAGGTGTCTTCCTTCTGGGTATGAAGCTCGCCACACCTCTTTGTGCCAATGACCGCAATACGACATATACCTGATGGGTGTCGAGGTCGGTCTGTGTGGCTATGAAGCCTTCGTCGATGTTGATGTATCGTGTGAAGAGTCCCGGATAGTTGCGCAATATGAAGAGTATGACGCGCTCTTCGAAGGGGGTGGTGGCTTCGAGACGGTTCAGCTCGTTGCGCTGTACGGTGAACATGAAGCGTGCTTTGGTGTCTGGGTCGGCGTCGTACTGGAGGTAGCCGCAGCGTTGCAGGGTGGCAAGGGCACCTATGACGCGAGTGGGGAAGTGCTTGAAGGTGAAGCAGAATTGGTCGATGTCGAAGGCAAACGATTGTCCTTCGCCCATCTGTGAGCCTACGACGAAATGATAGGCCAGATCGTCGTACACCTGTTTTATATAAGTCTTGTCGGGGAACGTCTCGTCAATGCGCTGTGCCAGTCGCCGCTTGTCGTTGTCATTGCAGAGCAGTACGGCATAGGCTTTTTTGCCATCGCGTCCGGCACGGCCTGCTTCCTGGAAGTAAGCTTCAAGGGAGTCGGGGGTATCGATGTGTATCACCATGCGCACATCAGCCTTGTCTATTCCCATTCCGAAAGCATTAGTAGCTACCATGATGCGCTGTCTGCCCTCTTTCCATTGCTGTTGCCGCTGGTTGCGTACGGCATGTTCCAATCCGGCGTGGTAGAAGGTGGCGCTGAGACCTGCCGCATTGAGGAAGTCGGCAGTCTCCTTTGTCTTCTGTCGGGAGCGCGTGTAAACGATGGCGGCTCCTTCAACAGACTGTAGTATGTGCCTCATCTCCTCCAGCTTGTCTTCGGCATGGCGCACGATGTATGCCAGATTGCTGCGCTCGAAGCTCATGCTGAACACGTTGTGGCTGCTGAAGTGCAGCTTCTCCTGTATGTCTTCCACGACGCGCGGTGGGGCAGTGGCGGTCAGAGCGAGCACCGCCTTGCCGGGCAACAGGCAACGGAAGTCGGCTATCTGCAGGTAGGACGGGCGGAAGTCGTAGCCCCACTGACTGATGCAATGGGCTTCGTCGACGGCAATGAAACTCACGTTCAGATGATGAAGGCGCTTCTGAAACAGTTCCGTTGACAACCGTTCGGGCGATATGTACAGCAGTTTCACGCCACCGTAAGACGCATTATCGAGCACCTGTACCATGTTATCGCGCGACATTCCAGCATGCAATGCTGCCGCCTGAATGCCCCTTTTGCGCAACTGTGCCACTTGATCCTTCATCAATGCAATGAGCGGTGTGATGACAAGACACGTCCCTTCCATGGCGAGGGCAGGCACCTGAAACGTGATGCTCTTGCCGCCGCCCGTAGGCATGAGGCCCAGCGTGTCCCTTCCCTGGCAGATGCTCTCGATGATGTCGAGTTGAATGCTACGGAAAGAAGGGTAACCCCAGTACTCTTTCAGTATGTCCGTGTAACGTGTCATGTCCATATCAATGCAAAGGTAGTGCAAGGCGAGTGAAAAGTCAAACTTGTTTGAACTTTTCCGAGCCGCCGCCTACCTTCATGAGAAAAACAATAATATATAAAGGTAGTGCAATGCGAGTGAAAAGTTAAACAGAAGAACGCGGTATAAAACTTGTCTCAATTATGCTGAAACGAGAAACTTATAGAACCTTACAATTCTTTAATCTTATAAAATTCTAATAGGTGCCTGATAAATGTCTTGCCCCACCTCTGCCCATCCCCTGTGATGGGAGAGGAGCAATAAGTCACACAAAGGTGAAACGTGAGTAATATAGCCCACCTCTTACAGGAAAGACAATCGTCATCTTTTCCCATCAGAGGGGAGGGATAGGATGAAATATTCCTTTTTCAACTTCTCACTCCTAACAGAAAGGACTAAGCAAGATTTTTCTGTCTTTCATTTGGATGCAGAAGTTAATACCCCCAAAAACCTAAGAATGCAGCGGTTTTATTCGCTATTTAAGAGAATGTGTTGCGTAACTGATAAATATTGTGACAGATTCGTAGCTAACTGCTGAGGACTTTTATGCCTGAATAGACAAGCATACCTGCTATAAGGATGAGGCCTACGGCAATTGGTATACGTGAATGTCGCGCCACTCTTCTGCCGGTGGTCGTTGATAAGCGAAATAGCGTTTCAGCAGGAAATAAGATAAAGAGGAGGCAAACAGTCCGATGAGGCAATCGGCGAACAGGTCTGTGGGAAAATGAACACCGAGATACATGCGCGAATAGCAAATTATCAGTGCCCAGAACACCATGAACCATGTGAGGACGCGGTTGCGTAACAGTAAATATATGTAGAATGTCAGTGCCCATGAATTGGCGCTGTGCGCCGAAGGGAAACCAAACTTGCCGCCACGGTAGTTGTTGACGATGTGTACACAAGACAACATCGGGTCGTCAGAGTGGCTCGGACGAAACCGCATAAAGTAAGGACGGATGACCTGAACAGTGATCTTGTCGCAGAACAGGATGATCAGACCACAGATAACAAGCCCCAGCAATGCCATCTTCCATGACATGACGCGCAGCAACAGATAGAAAAGGGCAATCCACAGTGGAATCCAAATGTAACGGTCGCAGTAAAGAAACATGAAGTAGTCCAAGAACGTTGAGTGCATACCGTTTACCAACAGCAGCAACTGGTTGTCCAAAGAGGAAATGAAATTTATAATCTTATCAAACAAGACCGATGCCAATAACATGTCTTCTACTTGTTAAATGTTTCTTGATAACGCTATGACCATGCCGCCATCATGGTCGATGAAAAAAACAGTTAATCATCTTTCTTCACGGTTCATGATTGTAAAGGTGTCAGTGTGGTGGTGTTCTGCTTTAAGGTCATTCACCTTACGAACCGACGGCCGTTCCACTTCAATGTCTTGTTTGTTTTTTTGCCGTTCTGGTCCCATTTTGTTTCGATGATGTCCTTTCCTTTGCGCGGAAGCGAATATGTGGTGTTTAAATACTCTGGGGTGAAACCGGGTGTCTCGCAGATTTCCATCGTTTTGGTGGCATTGTTATACCGATAGAAACCGATGCCGTCGAATTGTCCGCCTGCAGGTGTGTCGTTTTGGAAGCACCATGTGTTGTAAGCAAACAATTTATGCTTGCCGTCGGCTTCGTTCCAATAGCACATGTCTGTCTTAATATAAGAATTTTCATAGCGTGACTCACAACAGATGTAGCCGTTCCTTACGTCAACAATGATGGTCACTCCCTCTACTTGAGGCAGTCCTTTCTGATAGTTGTTCAAAGCATTTTCTATCCAACCGATGGCTTCATTGCCGCATTGACATTCTCCTTCTTCCTCATCATCATGCATGGAAGCGATGTATGCCTTGGCAAAGTCAATGATAGTAGGTTGCGTACCGGTGCTTTTGACGCGGATGCCATCCTGTGCTGCCAGCACCAAGGTAAAGAAGAATGTGAGAATAGTAAATGAAAGTCGTTTCATAATGATCAAGTTTTTAAGATTAAATATGATTATAGTGCAAAAATACAAGGTAATATTGAAATACAATGTCTTATCTGTCAGTTCATTTAAAACGGCAGACTGTTGTGCAGATGTGACAAACGTTATCTTCTGATTGTTGCCTTCTCTAATGTCAGGTACATCCTTTGTTCCGCTATCTTCTTCCAACTTATTCGTACATCTGATAAAAACTGCCTAATCTGTACTTCATGAATTTGGTTTTTCGCTGTCTCATCAGGAAGAAGTTGACTGTTTCATCTGTCGACATGTGATTGCAATAGATGTCAAGTCCGTCCTTACTTTTTACGACGGCAATCACTCCCGGCTCATGGTATTCGTCGGGATCATAGTCTGACCAGTACACACGATGTTCATTTTCGTCAACTCTGCAAGTGTCAGTCCATATTGTGATGTCACCATCTTTCGCCAATACCCATGCTGCGATGCCGTATTTGTCGTTGGGCTTGGTTTGCATGATTCCTAATTGGTATTCTTCTTCACCAATGATATAAATAATTCGGTTTTTCTCCACTGTTGTATGCAGGGTCTTCTCTACTTTTCTGATGACATCCTTGCTGAACTGCGGTTCATTGGGATCTTCTGTTGTAGTAGCGTTGAAGGGCAAGACTGTGCGATCTTTGAGGTAATCCTTACTTATAATGATACCACAGGCGTACTCTCTGGGAATAATTTCACCCTCTGGCAACATATCACCATGTGTGTTCATGTGTTGCTCAATCTTCTTTGTATCGACAAACTTGAACAACTGTCCTTTCATCTCGTCCTTTGACTGGTACTCATATTGGTTGAGATAACTGCCGTCGTGCTCCAACGCTTTGTTTTTCTCTCCCTGATACATGATATCGAAGACCTTCTCATCTACGATGAAGTGGGTATATTTCTTCGGGTCTTGCTTCAGTGTCTTACCTTCATTGAAGATGTCTCCATCGTTGAAAGGCGCGAAAAGTGGTAGGTCTTTCACCCATACGGCTACTACAGGAGGAACACCGTCATCCTGCTTTAAGCCATTAGATGTTTTCAAATTGATGGCATTGTCATTAGACTTTTCAATATTCTTTTTTTCAGTACAACCCATCGTAACGGTAGTTATAAAAAAGAACGAGGCAGTTGCAAAAATGCAAAATAGGGATTGTTTCATGATAAAAAGCTTTTAATTCTATATTGTTCGTTAATTGAGAACAGTGATTTTTAAAGTGTAGCGATAAAGTATGTTATGTTGTTTGTAAGACTCGGATTGTTGGACAATCCTGGTAATATGGTTTTATCTTGATTGTTTTCCGTTGTTTTCTTATCTTTCCTCACAAGGGCGGATGTCGTCTATCTGCAATTGGATATTGCCATGTTTGAAGGTGTTTTCCTCAATGGTATAGGCAATGTCGAAGGCTCGTTTCGACTTGATGTATCGTGCTGACTGGCTCTGTCCAAAGGCGATACCGCTCATGACATGGCTCGACTTGGAGTCCACCAGTTCGAGCTTGATATGTTCTTGATTACGTCCTACGACGCGGCTGGCTCCATAGTCATAAACATTGCGCGTGCAGAAGTGGGGCTTCTCGTTGCCGGGACCGAAGGGAGCAAACTTCTTCAGGTCGTTCATCAGACGCTTAGTGATGTCCTTGAAGTCGAGCGTGGCATCAATATTGAGCGTCGGTTCGCGCTGCTCCATGTTGAGATGGCTCTCCACATACTGTTGGAAACGTTTGCGGAAGGTGGTTATGTCGTTCCATTTCAGGGTGAGTCCTACGGCGTATGTGTGTCCTCCGAAGTTCAGAAGCATGTCGCGGCAGCTCTTGATAGCCTCGTAGACGTCGAATCCTGCTACGCTGCGTGCGCTACCTGTGGCGAGGTCGCCGTCGCGGGTGAGCACCACGGTGGGGCGGAAGTATATCTCAGTGAGGCGCGATGCCACGATGCCCACCACACCCTTGCGCCAGTTTTCGTCGTAGAGCACGACGGAAGACTGATGCTTCAGGCTCTCGATTTTTTCCACAATCTGGTTGGCTTCTTCCGTCATGTGTTTGTCGATGTCCTTGCGTTGCTCGTTGTATTCGTCCACATGGCGTGCTTTGCGCAGGGCAGTGTCGAAGTCGCGCTCAACCAATAGGTCGACAGTCTCTTTACCATTCTCCATGCGTCCTGAGGCGTTGATGCGCGGTCCGAGCTTAAACATGATGTCGCTCATGGATATATCGCGCCCGGTGAGGCCGCACACATCGATGATAGCTTTCATGCCGATAGATGGATTTTGGTTGAGTTGCTTCAGCCCGTGGAATGCCAGTATGCGGTTTTCCTCCGTCACGGGTACAATGTCTGCTGCAATGCTCACCGCACAGAGGTCAAGCAGGGGGATGAGGCGCGAGAATGGGATGCCGTTGTTCTTGGCAAACGCCTGCATAAACTTAAATCCCACGCCACATCCGCACAATTCTTTGAATGGGAAGGTGTCGTCGGGACGTTTCGGGTTGAGTATCGCCGCAGCGTCGGGCATCTCTTCGTCGGGCACATGATGGTCGCACACGATGAAGTCTATGCCCAATGTCTTGGCATAGGCAATCTCATCTATGGCTTTTATGCCACAGTCGAGGATGATGATGAGCTTTACGCCGGTCTGCTGAGCGTACTCCAAGCCTTTTCTACTTACTCCATAGCCCTCATCGTAGCGGTCGGGGATATAGTAATCGATGTTAGAATAAAACTGTTGGAGGAACTTATACACCAGTGCTACCGCCGTACAGCCGTCTACGTCGTAGTCGCCGTAGATGAGTATGCGTTCCTTTCGCCCCATGGCATCGTTCAGTCTATCGACTGCTACGTCCATGTCTTTCATCAAGAATGGGTTGATGAGGTCGGCGAGCTGTGGTCGGAAGAAGCGTTTTGAGCTGCTCTCCGTGGTTATACCGCGCTCAATGAGCAGCGAGGCTACCAACGGACTGCAGCCAATCTTCTCCGCCAGGGCTTTCGCCCCCGCCTCCTCGGAAGGAGTGGGAGGATTGTAGGTCCATTTGTATTGCATGTATCATTGTATTTATTTCTTTATCTGAAGGATGGGTATGTAGGAATGCGCACATAGCCAAACAGGTGTCTGTAAGACACTTGCACCGTCTATGGACGCAATGCGCGCATAATGACGCTTCAAAGTTACAAATTTTTCTTCAATCACAGATAAGCAGTGTCGGCTTTTTTGCATGTTGACTAAATACTGCGACCTAAACTTGCCGACGAATGGAGGAAATGCTATCTTTGCCAAACAATGTTTCGAATATTGATGGGGCCTATTTTTCTTATGAAGGCATAAAAGCACTCTCCAAGTAATACGAAACAAGGTGCATATGAGCAATACGGAAGCAAGCAGATTCTTGATGTCTGCCTGACGCCACTACGTAACAACAAACTGGAAGAAACCCTCAACAGCCTTAACGATGACAGCAAACAAGCGAATCCTTGAGCTCCGCGAGGAGCTCCATCAGCACAACTACAACTACTATGTGCTCAACCAGCCCGTCATTTCTGACCAGGATTTCGACATGCTCATGCACGAGTTGCAGGATCTGGAGGCAGCGCATCCCGAGCTATACGACCCCAACTCACCCACGCAGCGCGTAGGCAGCGACCATCAGGAAGCCTTCCAGCAGGTGACACACCGCTATCCCATGCTCTCACTCGCCAACACCTACAACCAGCAGGACCTCAGCGAGTGGTACGACAGCGTGCGGAAGCTGCTCAACGGAGAGCCTTTCAAGGTGTGCTGTGAGATGAAGTTCGACGGACTTTCCATATCTCTCACCTACGAAAACGGTAGACTGGTACGTGGCGTGACGCGCGGCGACGGCATACATGGTGACGATGTGACGACCAATGTACGAACCATACAGTCCATACCCCTTGTGCTACACACTCCTGATGCACCACCTTCCTTCGAGATTCGTGGCGAGGTGCTCATGCCCTGGCAGGTCTTCGATCAGCTCAACGAGGAGCGCCAACGCCAAGGCAAGCAGCTTTTTGCCAATCCGCGCAACGCAGCCTCTGGCACGTTGAAGAGCCTCAGCTCGGCGGTCGTGGCACAGCGACGTCTCGATGCCTACCTATATACGTTGTTGGTTGACGATATGCCCACCGACAGCCACTACGACAACCTGATGCTCATGCGACAATGGGGCTTTCAGGTGGGAAAGCAGACACAACGGGTGGAAACGCTCGACGAGATATTTCAGTTCGTACACCATTGGGATACAGAACGACACAACCTCCCCATAGCCACCGACGGCGTGGTGCTTAAGGTGGACAGCCTGCGTCAGCAGCGTCTGTTGGGCAACACCGCCAAGAGTCCGCGCTGGGCCATCGCCTACAAGTTTCAGGCCGAAAGGGCTTGCACACGGTTGGAGAAGGTCACCTTTCAGGTGGGAAGGACAGGTGTGGTGACGCCAGTTGCCAATATGGAGCGCGTGCGTCTGGCAGGCACTTGGGTGCAGAGGGCTACCCTCAACAATGCTGACTTCATACAAAGCATAGACTTGCATAACGACGATTACGTGTTTGTTGAGAAAGGTGGAGAAATCATTCCGAAGATTGTCGGTGTGAGTCTGGAGCACCGTCGCAGTGATGCTACACCCGTAACCTTTGCTACGCATTGCCCCGAGTGTGGCACACCCCTCGTGCGCTATGAGGGCGAGGCGGCATACTACTGTCCCAACGACACCCATTGTCCGCCACAGATACTCGGACGCATAGAGCATTTCGTGCAGCGTAAGGCGATGAACATTGCCAACGTAGGTTCCGAAAACATAGAACTGATGTATCGCCGTGGGCTCATCCATACCGCTGCCGACCTTTACACACTCACCCTCGCCGACCTCTCCAGCGACGGAAAGAAGCAGGTGCAGGCACGCAACATCCTCGATGGCATCCGTCAGTCGTTGCAGACACCATTCCCCCGCGTGCTCTTTGCCTTGGGCATACGCTTCGTCGGCGAAACCTCGGCACGCCTCTTGGCACGTCATTTTCGTACCATGCAGGCATTGCAGCGGGCGGATGTGGATGCTTTATGCCAGGTAGACGGCATCGGAACGGTGATGGCGCAGAGCATAGTAGACTACTTTGCCGACGCTGACAACCAGCAACTGCTGCAGCGTCTGGAACAGTATGGCGTGAAGATGGCTATGGAAGAAGATGCCGAACAGCCGCAGAGCCAGCTCCTGACAGGGCAGAATATCGTCGTGTCGGGCGTCTTTACCCTGCATTCGCGCGACTATTACAAACAACAGATCGAGCTGCACGGCGGTAAGAATAGCTCAAGCATCAGCCGCAACACGTCTTTCGTGCTTGCTGGCGAGAATATGGGCCCTGCCAAACTGGAGAAAGCCCAACAGCTGAATATACCCATCATAAGCGAAGAGGAATTCCTACAACGCTATCCCATTGACCGTACAGAAGTAGCCCCCGAACCATCCATACCCAATCGGCAACTCGTCGAAGGCTCGCTGTTCGACTGATTATAAAGCGTTTAGCTACGCATGTCCCACCGGCTATGTTGCCTTTCTGGCGACAACCGCTGACTATTCATAACCCACTATTCCACCATCCCATGATACAAGTAAAAGTTTCGCCCGAGATAGCAGCCGTATGTCCCGACTTTGTTGGTGCCGTCGTCGAAGCGCACGTTGTCAACAGCCCTTACAGCGAGGCACTATGGCAAGATATTAACTCCCTTTCCGCTCACTATCGCGACACCCTCACTACCGAGACGCTCAAGCAGATGCCCTCCATCGAGGCTACACGACGTATCTACCGTGCCTGCGGCAAAGATCCCTCGCGCTATCGTCCAGCCTCCGAAGCGCTCATACGGCGCATGCTACAGGGCAAGGAGCTGTACCAAATCAACACCATTGTCGACCTCATCAATCTCGCCAGCATACGTTTTGGCTATAGTATAGGAGGTTTTGACGCCTCGAAGTTTGTCGGTGACACCCTTACGCTCGGCATTGGATGCGCTGGCGAGCCCTACGAAGGCATTGGCAGAGGCATGCTCAACATTGAAGGGCTGCCTGTCTATCGCGATGCGCAGGGTGGGGTCGGAACACCCACAAGCGACAACGAGCGAACCAAGATAGAGATAGGCACCACCCACACCTGCATACTTATCAACGGCTACGACGGCAATGAAGAAGGAGTGAGCGCTAATGCTGATTTCCTGGTACAGCTGCTCACCAACTATGCCGGAGCCACAGATGCTTCGTGGACCATATATAAATAAAAGATGTCCGACTGGCTCCGTTCAGTCTCGCCGGTATGCCTGACCTGTCAAGTGAGCGTGGCACACCGAAACGACAAAAGAAGCACAGTTGCATCATAGCAGCTGTGCTTCTTTTGTATTTTTGTAGTCATTGAGAGAACAATCTCGACGACTTTGGTCAGCAATCTTGTCGACTTTGATTTCGCCTGTTGCCCATTCGAAACTCGGCAGGGCTTTGTTGATATGCCAAAAAAACAACACGACAACACACTTCTTCCTCCTTTAGGGCAGTGTGTTGCCTTGTTGTAATACTTTTACCAGTGCCATGTACACTACGGAGGTGTACTCATGGCTTTATCGTCGACTGACGACGACTTATTTCTCCAGATCCTTGTCTTCGTCGCTCTCGTCCCAGACACTCTTTGTGGTGGGCACGATGCCGAAAGGAGCATTATTGTCGTCGTTGAAGTCGAAGTTGTCTTCCTTACCTAACTGATCGCCACCTTCGCTTGAAGATAAGTCAAGCATGATGCGATCGCTCTTACGCACTTTTATTGCTGGTGTAAAATATTTACGTTTCATATTTCTATATGTTTCAAACATGCAGTGCAAAGGTACGGAGAGTTTTCTATCCTGACAAAACTTATAAGGATAAAAAGTTTTTGTGCAACTTTCTGATTGTTAGTTTGTTGTTCTCAAACTGCTTGCATTTCTGCAGCGTGCGTTCTGTGTTGTGTTGTACGCACATGGTGACAGAGCGACGTTTGCCGTACCTTTGGGGACAAAAGATAATTGCCAAATAATGAGGTAGATTCAAAAGATGTATTTACTTTTGCCCAAACGATCAATAACAAACTGATATGATAGACAAGCTTGCCATCATTCTTCCTTGTTATAATGAAGAAGAAGTATTGCCCCTCACGTTGCAACGGCTTCAAGTACTGATAGAAGAGTTGCACGCTATCGAGGTACAGACACAACTGGTGTTTGTTGACGATGGAAGTAAAGATACAACATGGAAGATCATCGAAGAGTATGCTGGACAATATCCCTACGTGTCTGGCGTGAAAATGGCTCACAACCAAGGCCATCAGCGTTGTCTATGGGCTGGCATGAGTGAGACAGTGGACAAGTTTGATGCCATTGTTACCATCGATGCCGACCTGCAGGATGATGAACACACTATAGTGGAAATGATGAAGCAATACCGTGAAGGAAAGGACATCGTCTATGGCATCCGCAAACGCCGCGAGACCGATTCCTTCTTCAAGCGTTTCACTGCCAAGATGTTTTACAAGATTATCCGTGCTGCCGACAAGGAGATGCTGGACAATCACGCCGATTTCCGACTGATGAGTAAGCGGGCTGTACGTGCGTTGCTGCAGTACCCCGAACGCAATATCTACCTGCGTGGATTGGTACGTACACTGGGCTTCAGTCAGGGATTTGTATACTACGACCGCACCCCACGCACGGCAGGCGACACCAAGTATCCGTTGAGCAAGATGGCGCACCTGGCTGTGGATGGCATCACATCCTTCTCCACGGCACCCCTACGCTTCACGGCATACCTCGGCATGTTTATCTCCATCATAGCGTTCCTCGGCATCGTCTATGTCATCATCGAGTATATCTCTGACAGCACCATGGAGTGGTGGGCCATTACGCTCAGTTCGTTATGGTTTCTTGGAGGTGTCATCCTCACCACCATTGGTGTGATGGGACTCTATGTAGGACGTATATACGAAGAGGTGAAACGCCGCCCGCACTACATATTGGACCGCAGCCTAAACCTGTAGAAATACACCGTATCTTTACGTTCGGTCATACGGCGACTGCTTTGTGAAACCTTTTCCATCACATAGCGGTCGCCATATTGTTTCTTGAAGGCTTCTACATCTTTCTTCACCACCATCAGAATGCCCTGTTTCGGGTTGGCTTTACCAAACTGACGCAGGCGGTTGCGAAGGTAAAAGTTGGTGTTGAAGAAATGCAGATATTCCACATCCACAAACGAATATATCTCATCATTAGGGAAGGTGCGCGCTATTTGTTGTGCCAAGGGGCGGTCGTACTTTTTCTTCACAGCCAGAGGCACAGCCACGCCGTCCACAATCATAAACACTGCAGCCACGCCCACGAAGGCACGGAGTAGCCATTGTCTGCCGCGCTGACGCCAGCTGCCGCTGAAACAGCGCACCCATAGGTCGGCAAGCAGATATGCCATGAAGGGATAGCAGGGCAACAGATAGGTGCTGCGCTTGCTCGAAGGTATGCAGTAGAACAACAGCACCAGGCCGAAGGCAAACCATGTCCATCGGCGTAGGTTGACGTTGGAGCGTGCCGATGGGTTGTTGCTGCCGTCATCGTGCAGCCCTTCAGACTTCTCGCTTTTATTTTCTTTGTATCTGCGCAGCCACAACAGCACTGGCAACAGCAATGTCCAAGGTGCCCAGCCTGTCAGCAGGGTGAGGAAATTGTACAAGAAAGAGTGCTCGTGGGAGCCATAGCTCATCTTACCGAGAAAACGTCCCACATTTTCTTCCAACATCAGCGACAGGAATTGGTCGCCCCCTTGTTGGTATGCAGCCCAATACCACAGTGCAGGCAGTACCAAGGCAAGCACGGGCAACACGATGAGCTTCAGCCACGGACGCCATTGGAACAGGCGGTGCCAAAGCATCCAACAGCCCAGAACAAACATGGGTAACACGATGGCTACCGGTCCCTTCGTCAGGGTGCCCAGACTCATGCAGAGCACAGCGCCCCATGGCATGCCGCGGAAGCCGCGTGCCAGCCAGCCGTAGAGCAGATACATAGCCCAGACAATGAACAGGGTGAGCAACATGTCGACCCGACAGGTGTTTCCGGCACGATGTACCTCAAAGGCGGTAAGTGTCAGCAGTGCCGCCAGCAGTCCTCGGCGCACGTCCCCGTAACGGCTGAAAAAGCGGAATGTGAGAAAACCCAACAGTATGAATGCCACCGCCGACGGCAGACGCGATAAGTACTCGTTGACAGTGCCGGTAATGGTGTAGAGCAAAGCAATACACCAGTGCAGCATTGGGGGCTTGTAGGCAATGTCACCGCCCATATTTTCGGGCAATATCCAGTTGCCGGTATCTATCATCGACACGGCGACAATGGCTTCGCGGGGCTCGCCTTTGGTGAAAAACTCGGTGAAACCCAAAAAGGGAAGCATCATCACTGCGCCAAACAGGATGACGAACCAGCTAATACGACGATAGGAAGTAAACATGCTTGTATCAATAATGTTGGGTAGCAAGATGAATGGTTCCATACTTACTGCCTCAAGTGATGTTTTTCAGCGACAAAGATACACCAATGATTTTTAACCGATACAGAATGAAGAAAAAAATGATAGGCGGCTTGTGTGTCCTTTCCCTCGTCATGCGCCTGGTCGTCTACGCCCTTCATAGCAACCATAACCATGCGATGGACATCTCCTGTCTCTTTTTGTCATAATCAGTAAATAGGGTTAAACTATCCGTAATATGTGTAAATAGAATTAGCGAATAAGTTCGTTTCTTTGCATGGTGAAACAATACTACTGAGATGAAAAAAAGTTTGATACCCCTTCTTTGTATGCTCTTCGCATGGTGGAGCTACAGCGCTACAGCCAAGACCCTCGTGGCATTCTATAGTTATACGAACAACTGCCGCAACCTGACCACCACCATTGCCGCACATGCCGATGCCGATGTGGTGGAGGTGCAGCCGGCAGAGAAAGGACTGAAATACGATGCCAACAACTACACGCTCGGCACCCAACTGCTCAACGCCATCAAAGCCAATCCAGACAATGCCGACAGCTATCCTGCCATCGATGCCGTGACGACAAATCTCACTGCCTACGACAACATCATCATCGTCACACCATTGTGGTGGAGTCAGATGGCAGCCATCATGCAGTCGTTCCTCTTTCGCTACAGAGAGCAGATGGCAGACAGCCACATGGCGCTCGTGGTGTCGAGTGCCAGCAGCGGCATCAGTGGGGTGGTGGCAGACGCCAATAGACTGTTGCCCGACGCTACATGGATGGGCGAACCGCTATGGATAAACAACAGCAACCGTAGCCGAGCATCCACACTCATAGAGCAATGGCTGAAGGTACTCAACTTCAAAACATCAACGCAAATGTCACAGATAAACATCACCATTGACGGACAGTCGCAGCGCATCACTCTGGCAGACACCGAAGCTGCCAAGGCGCTCGTGGAACGGCTGAAGAGCGGTGGCATAACAGTAACGCTCAACTCCAGCCAGGACTTTGAAATCTGGGGGGCGTTGGGATTCTCCCTCCCCACTGACAACAGACAGATGACGGCACAGCCAGGCGACGTCGTGCTCTACAGCGGAAGCAACATCTGCCTCTTCTATGGCACCAACAGCTGGAGCTACACACCGCTGGGAAAGATTGAAGGGCTGACAGTCAGCCAGCTGCGCACTTTCCTCAAGGCAGGGGCAAGCAACATCAGTGTGCAACTGTGGCTGACAGAGACCACGGGTATACACACACCGACAGCCGGGCATGCCGACGACAGGTACTACACGCTAAACGGACAGCTGGTGCAGTACCCGGAGCACGGAGTGTACATCAAAGGAGATAGAAAAATAATCAGATAAAAAGCGGAAGAAAACGCTACGTTTCGGGCGTCATACTCCTTCATCTCTTACAACGGAAAACCATATATTTTGATTTATGAAAAAAGTTATCATCATATTGGCAGCCTTCGTGGTTACCATTCAAGTTAAAGCACAAGCAGTTATGAACCTCACAAACAGACAGCAGGCACTCGTGGCTATCTCCGCCAACGAGGCAAAGGGCGACATCGAATCCTTGAAAAAAGCAGTGAACAACGGATTTGATGCCGGACTGAGCATCAGCGAAATCAAGGAAGCCCTCTCGCACCTCTACGCCTATACCGGCTTTCCCCGTTCGCTCAACGCCCTCGGAGCTCTGCAGCAGGTCATCACAACACGCAACGAGGCAGGACTGAAGACGGAGGAGGGACGCGAAGCCGACCCGCTGCCTGCCGACTACGACGCTCTGAAGCAGGGAACGCAGGTGCAGACACAGCTCGTCGGCGGAAAGCCGTTCAACTATACCTTCGCTCCGCAGACCGACTACTACCTCAAAGCCCACCTCTTTGGCGATATCTTTGCGCGCAACAACCTCTCCTTTGCCGACCGCGAGATTGTCACCATCTCTGCCATCTCTGCCCTTCCAGGCTGCGAACCGCAACTGAAGGCACACGTCAGTGGAGCACGCAACATGGGAGTGAGCGACGCACAGCTGCACGACATACCCGCCGTACTGCGCAACAATGTGGGCGAGGCAGAGGCTATGCGCTGTCAGAAAGCTGTGGCTGACGTCTTCGGTGAACAGGTACAAACCGCTGAGACGGTAGATTTCAACGTGTGGCCCAAAGGGGAAGAAAACCCTTACGGCAAATATTTCATCGGCAAGAGCTACCTCGCACCCATGGGCGAAGTGACCAACGTCACCTTTGAACCCGGATGCCGCAACAACTGGCACATACATCACAAGTCTGTACAGGTGCTCATCTGTGTTGCCGGACGAGGATGGTATCAGGAGTGGGGCAAGCCCGCCGTGGAGATGAAGCCAGGCACTGTCATTGCCATCCCTGCAGAGGTGAAACACTGGCACGGAGCTGCCAAAGACGCATGGTTTCAGCACCTGACATATATGACGAAAGTGGAGGCCGACGCCAGCAACGAATGGCTCGAGCCTGTGAACGACGAATGGTATAACGCAGTAAAATAGAGACTATGGAGTACGTACAACTTGGCATCTCCAACCTACGCGTGTCGCGCATCTGCCTCGGATGTATGGGATTTGGCAACGCAGCCATAGGACAACACTCGTGGACGATAGATGAGGAACACACGCGCGACATCATACGACGTGCCCTTGACATCGGAGTCAACTTCTTCGACACTGCCATTGCCTATCAGCTCGGCACTTCCGAACAGTTCGTGGGACGTGCACTGCGCGACATGGCACGCCGCGAAGAAGTGGTGGTGGCAACGAAGTTTCTCCCTCGCACCGACGAAGATATCGCCAACAACATCGACGGAAGGCAGCATGTGATGCGCAATATTGACAGCAGTCTGCAACATCTCGGCATGGATTATGTTGACCTCTACATATACCATATCTGGGATTATAAGACGCCGGCTGAGGAAATCCTCGAAGGTATGAACGATGCTGTGCGCGCAGGAAAGACACGCTACATCGGCATTGCCAACGTGTATGCCTACCAGCTGGCGAAGATGAACGCACTGGCGGAGAAAAACGGATGGGCGAAGTTCGTCAGCGCGCAAAACCACTACAACCTCATCATGCGCGAGGAGGAAAGGGAGATGGTGCCGCTGTGCCACGAAGACAATATCGCCATGACACCCTACAGCGCACTGGCGTCGGGAAAACTGGCAAAACGACCGGGCGAGACCTCCAAACGGCAGAAGGAAGATGCTTTCATGCACTTCAAATATGATGCCACTGCCGAACAGGACAACCGCATCGTGGAGCGTATTGTACAGCTCGCCGACCGTTATGGCGTGGAGATGACACAGATAGCACTGGCATGGCTCCTCACCAAAGTGGAGTCGCCCATAGTGGGAGCAACAAAATGCAGTCACATAGAAGGCGCTGTCAAGGCACTCGAGGTGCAACTCACCGACGAAGATATTCGTTTCCTGGAAGAGCCCTACGTCCCGCACAACCTGTCGGGAGTGATGGCGGTAAATAAACCAGTCATGAACGAAGACCCCGTATGGGTGAAGGCACGCCGTAACAAGTGATAACTACAGCAAACATATCCGACACTGTCCATCGTCATAATCGATGGACAGTTTTTTATATTATGGGGTAGGGCAATAACAGAAACTCTGACAAACTGTCGCATAACTGTCGAAATCTTTTATTACCTTTGTTTACAGTAGCAAACAACCCGCAGACGAAAACTGTTAATCTATGAAAGTAACAGCTAAAAATCTCACACTGCTGCCATATCAGCACCAACGACACCTTAGCTATTACAACCGCGACACATCCACGCTCGACCTCCTCGAGCGCATGAATAGAAAAGAAATGAAGAAATATGGGAATTGAAAAACTCATAAAACATCTTCTTTTTCATTAACTCCATCTCTGGTTATGAATTGCTTTCAAAATCGTATCTTTGCACAGATACATACACCTAATGAAGAAGAATAGGGTGATACTTACTATAAATTATAAGCATTAGCAAATGGCAATGATAATATCACATGTTCGTAAAGTTGACTCGGTCTATGAATTTCAGTCTAATGAAGAACACCAACGAGGTGTCGCCCACCTTGCATGTCAATATGCGAGTGAATTTGGTATGGGTGAGTGGGGAACAGTATTAGGGTTATTACATGATAAAGGCAAGGAACAGCGTAATTTTCAGCAGTATATTAGAAAAGAAAGTGGCTTCCAACCTGAACTAAAAGCAGAAAAAACACCTCATGCTTATGTCGGTGCAATCCTTGCTAAACAGCAATTTCCTCAATGTTTTCCACTACTGAGCAATGTAATCGCAGGACATCATAGGGGATTGTATGATTTTGGTGATTTACAAGACCTGTTAGCTACCGAGATACCAATAGATATAAGTCTTGAAAAAGTTGAAACTACTCTTGGGTTCCCCCACAAGGATCTTCAGAAAACAGACTTCCACCATCTGCAACGGATGCTCTTCAGTTGTTTAGTAGATGCAGATCGTTTAGACACGGAAGCATTTATGAATCCGGAACTATCTTCGCTCCGTAAGCATAATAATACCTTGGAGGAATTGTATGAAAGACTAGTGGCATATCTGAACGAATTGAATAACTCGTCTGAAGCTACAGAGGTTAATAGAGTTCGTCAATACGTACAGCAACAATGTATTGAGAAAAGTAGGGGCGATATTGATTTCTATAGTTTGATTGTTCCTACCGGTGGTGGCAAGACTTTGGCATCTGTGCTGTGGGCATTAAGACATGCTATAGAAAACAGACAGCATCGTATCATCATAGCGATTCCCTATACAAGCATCATAGTGCAGACAGCAGCCACACTCAAAAGTATCTTCGGAGATGAAAACGTGTTGGAGCATCATAGCAATGTCAATGAAGAGAACATCAGCGACGATGAGCTTGGCAGAAGATATCAGCTGGCAGCAGAGAATTGGGATTACCCCATCGTGGTTACTACCAACGTTCAACTGTTTGAGTCGCTATTCAGCAACCGCCCTTCCAAATGTCGTAAACTACATAACATCTGCAAGAGTGTGTTGATTCTTGATGAAGTGCAGACATTACCATTGCATTTTCTTCGTCCGATTGTTGATACGTTTAAGACGCTGAACCGTGTTTTCGATACCTCGGTGTTATTTACAACAGCCAGTCAACCCACATTGCAAGGTGCCATTAGAGGTGCAAACTCTATGACACAGTTTGAAGGTTTGCCTGAGATTCATGAAATCATTCCTGAAAGTGCCGCATTACACGAAAAGTTGCGTCGTGTAAAACTTGAAATCAATGAAAACCCCCTGAACTACGACGAAGTCGCTAAGGCTCTCCTAGAGCATCCTCGGGTATTGTGCATAGTAAACACTCGGCGGGATGCACGGGAGCTTTACAATAGGTTGCCGAAGGACGAGGGGATCTGTTTGCATTTGTCACGAATGATGTGTCCCGAGCACATTCGACAAACTATCCGATTCCTAAAAGAAGCATTGAAAGACGAGCATAATAAGGTTGTCAGAGTAATTGCAACTCAACTGATAGAAGCAGGTGTTGATATTGATTTTCCTGTAGTTTTTCGACAAGAAGCAGGACTTGACTCAATTCTTCAGGCGGCGGGACGTTGTAATCGTGAAGGATTACAAAAACTTGGAACAACGTATGTTTTCAGTTTACAAAAGGAGTCTAGAATGCCAAGAGGTTTTATTACACAAACGAATAATGCACGTCTGAACATGGTAGGGGAATTTGACTGGTTCTCTCCCCATGCCATGAGGGAATACTATCGACAATTATATTCAAAGATTGATAGCTTTGATACTGTTGTTTTTGAAAAAACACAGTATTCCATGGATAAGCTGCTTTATAAACCAGAAGCAGAATTTGAACAAGCAGCTAATTGTTTCCGCCTGATAGATGACAAGACGACATCTGTTGCTGTCAATTGGCAAAATGGCATGGAGTTTGTCAGTAAATTAAAAGAGGGAAACTTTAACTATGATTTAATGAAAAATCTTGCACAATATAGCGTAAACGTGCGACAGAATGATATGAGGAAACTTTTGGAATCAGGTGCTATAGAGGAAGTTCTTGAAGGTATTTACGTTATTGAAAATCCAGATTGCTATGATGACAAGGTTGGCCTCATTACCGATAACCAATGGCTGGAAGAAACTTATATACTATAAATATGGAATACTACGATAAAGAATTCTGCTTAGAGGTGTGGGGTGCAATGGCTTGCTTCACCCGCCCGGAACTGAAGGTGGAACGAGTCAGTTATGACGTAATCACGCCATCGGCTGCACGTGCTATCTTTGAGGCTATCTTTTGGAAACCGGCTATTCACTGGCAGGTGACGAAGATAGAAGTGTTGAATCCTATCAAGTGGACATCGATAAGGAGAAATGAGGTGGGGGCTGTTGCCTCAAAGACACCCATTTATATTGAGGAAAAGCGCCAACAGAAAAATACGCTTCTATTACAGGATGTACACTATCGCCTATGGGCAAAATTGGAGTTCATTCCTATCCGGCAACGAAAGAATGAGCAACCTGGGCTTTTTGACAGCGAAGAAAGAAATGATGAGAGCCCTGGCAAGTATAATGCTATGTTTGAACGGCGTGCAAAGAAAGGGCAATGCTTCAACCAGCCTTATCTTGGCACAAGGGAGTGTGTTGCATCTTTCCGTTTAATTGAACCAGACACGGAAGAACTGATAGCGCCTATCAGTGAGAGCCGTGACTTAGGTATCATGCTTTATGATATGGATTTTGAAGCCAATCTCAAGAATCCACCTGCCATGTTCTATCGCGCACGGATGGAGAATGGCGTCATTATTGTTCCACCAAAAGATAGTGAGGAGGTTTTGAGATGATATTACGGGCATTGTATGACTATTATAACCGAAGTAAGGACAAACTTCCCACCTTTGGCCGTGAATTGAAAGAGATAGGTTTCTTGATTGTCATTGATAAGAATGGAACATTTCTCAGATTTGAGGATCGCCGTAAAGACAATAAACATGCTCAAAAATTTCTAGTCAAGAAAAGTATTGGGCGTTCCAGTGCTCCTGTCGCTAACTATCTGTATGACAACAGCGCTTATGTCTTCGGCTATTCCGATGAGGGTGACACCATGAAGTACTTTGACACTTTCAAACGGAAAATCAAAGAGATTTACGAGGCCAAACCTAATAATAACGACCTGAAAGCTATCTGGCAGTTCTATCAAGAAACACCTGCAGCCATACAGACAAGGATGAGGCAAGACCCTCTATGGGACGAAATTGTGAAGCACCTGAACAAGAAGTATTCAAGGTTCTCATTCCTCATCAATGGCGATACACAGATTGTTGCCGAAAAGGACGAGCTACTTGAATTGTTGAAAGAGGACAGTAGTACAGACGAACGAATATGTCTGGTGTCAGGCGATAAGGGCATCACTGTGGAAACGACCACTGCCACTATGATACCTGGCAGTCTGGCGACGGCCAGACTTGTGGCATTTCAGATAAAGTCTGGTTACGACTCTTACGGAAAGGAGAAAGGTGCCAATGCGCCTATCAGTGAAAAGGCTGAATTTGCCTATACCACAGCACTCAACCATCTTTTAGCAGCAGATTCACGAAACAAGTTCATGGTTGGCAACCGTACTTTCCTCTTCTGGGCATCTAAAGATGATGAGGCTGGTAGACAAGCTGAAGAAAGCATTTTCAGCATGTTAGGTTTCCCTGATTCTGAAGATAATCCCGATAGGAGGATAGAGCAAGTGCGTAAGGTCTTCAAGTCTATTTACTCTGGCATTCTGAAGACTGCACTTGACGACAAATTCTACATTCTTGGTTTGGCTCCGAATGCCGCCAGAATCGCTGTCACCTATTGGGCAGAGATTCCTTTGAAGGATTTTGCCGAACGAATCAACCGCCACTTCGATGATATGGAAATGAAAGGAGGCACGAAACCTTATTTCGGTTTGCACTCTATGCTGAGTGCAGTGACGTTAGGAGGAAAATCTTCAGAAGCTACACCCAATTTGCCTGAAGCCATCGTGAAAAGCATATTCCAGGGTTTGCCTTATCCTTATACGCTGTTTGCTGGATGCATGCGACGTATCAGAGCAGAACAAAACATCTATACAGGACGTGCAGCTATTATTAAGGCATACTTAAACCGACTAAACGATTATGAACAAATAATACAACCTATGTTAGACAAAGAAAACAAGAATCAAGGCTACCTTTGTGGTCGGCTCTTTGCCGTACTTGACAAAATTCAGGAGGATGCCAACAATCAACACTCCATCCGTGAACGTTACATGAACAGTGCCAGTGCAACACCCGCTACGGTGTTTGCAACAATCCTCAATCTCTCATCACACCATTCGGAAAAACTGAATGAGTGCAGGACGATTTTCTTCGAGAAACTGAAGCAAGAGATAATCGACAAACTACCTGCTGACGGCTTTCCCGCTCACCTTGACCTGCAAGACCAAGGCCGCTTCTTTATTGGCTATTATCACCAGCGCCAAGACTTTTTTACTAAGAATGAAAATAATAATAACTAAAAAACAAATTCAATTATGAGTGAACTGAAAAACAGATTTGATTTCGTCTACATCTTTGATGTACAGGATGGTAACCCCAATGGCGACCCCGACGCAGGCAATCTGCCTCGTGTGGATGCAGAAACAGGTATGGGATTGGTGACTGACGTGTGCCTGAAGCGTAAAGTACGTAACTATGTGCAGGTTGCTAAGGGAAAGACTTCAGGCTATGACATTTTTATCAGAGAGAAGGCTGTACTTAACACGATGATTGATGCCGCGCACGATGATGATGTCGTCAGGGCGGCAAAAGACAAGACCGCGGCTGCCCGCGATTTCATGTGTAAGGCGTATTTCGACATACGCACTTTTGGGGCAGTGATGTCTACTGGTAAGAATGCAGGTCAGGTACGCGGACCGATACAATTTACTTTCGCACGCTCGGTAGACCCAATAGCTGCTTCAGAACATTCAATAACTCGTATGGCGGTTGCTACCGAGAGAGAGGCTGAAAAGCAAGGTGGCGATAACCGTACGATGGGGCGCAAAGCCACCGTGCCCTATGGTCTCTATGTCTGTCACGGTTTCATATCAGCCAATCTAGCACAGCAGACAGGCTTCTCCGAGGAAGACTTGGAATTGTTCTGGGAAGCATTGATGAATATGTTCGATATAGATCGTTCGGCTGCTCGCGGACTTATGAGTGCCCAGAGACTCATCGTTTTCAGGCACGACTCCATGCTGGGCAACGTGCCTGCCAACAAGCTCTTTGAGCGAGTAACGATTGAAAAGGTTTGCAATGGAGCACCTCGCAACTTTAAGGATTACCAAGTGACCATTGATAGAGACAATCTCCCTGGTGGCGTGACCATTGAGGAATTGATATAATCGACTATGGCAAAGAAACGTGAGATAAGAAACAGCACTGCTGAGTTCCTAATCTTCCAAATAGAGAGCAAGGAGCAGGGCATTGAAGTAATGTATGCCGAAGAAACCATCTGGTGTACGCAAAAGGCGATGGCAGCACTCTTCGATGTGGGAGTGCCTGCCATCAGCAAACACCTTGCCAATGTCTTTGAGACTGGCGAACTGAAGGAAGATACAACTGTTTCCAAAATGGAAACAGTTCAACAGGAAGGAGACAGGAAGGTGAAACGCTCTATGGTAATGTATAAGCTTGATGCCATCATTGCCGTAGGATATCGCGTTAACAGTGTACGTGCAACCCAGTTCCGGCAATGGGCTACGAGTGTGCTGCGCGAATTTTCTATTCGTGGCTATGTGCTTGACCGAAAGCGGATGGAGAACGGGACCTTCTTGGATGAGGACTACTTCGACCATTTGCTGGCTGAGATTCGCGAAATTCGCCTTTCAGAACGACGGTTCTACCAAAAACTCACAGACATCTACGCCACAAGTATGGACTATAACAAGGATGCGCCCACTACACGTTTGTTCTACAAAAGAATTCAGAACAAGATGCACTATGCTGTGCATGGCAAGACGGCTGCTGAACTCATTATGGAACGGGCAGATGCTGATAAGGAGCACATGGGGCTGACAACATGGGAGAATGCCCCCGACGGTAAAATTGTAAAGACTGATGTCGTGATAGCTAAGAACTACCTGAAGAAATTGGAACTGGAGGATATGGGACGCATTGTGACGGCGGTATTAGAGTTTGCCGAGAGTCGCGCCAAGCGGCATATCCCCATGACGATGGAAGACTGGGCCAAGCGCATCGATGCCTATCTGAGCAGCGACGAACGTCCGCTGCTTGACAACGCTGGGAGCGTGAGTCACGAAGAGGCGTCGTTTCATGCCGAGACGGAGTTTGTGAAGTACCGCATCGTGCAAGACCGACTGTTCCAGAGCGACTTCGACAAGTTTCTGGGTGTATTGCCATTGGAAGAATCAACAGAATAGCTTATGTATTACGATGAGGACGATATGCTCATGTTGTCGGGAATTCAGCACTATAGGTTCTGTCCCCGACAATGGGCGTTGATACATATTGAGCAACAATGGGCCGACAACCGGCTGACGGTGGAGGGCGAAGTGCTGCACAAGCACGTGGACGATGCCGCCTACCGCCAGAAGTGCGGCTACTACATTTGCCTGCGCTCCGTAAGCATTGCTTCGAACGAGCTTGGGCTTTACGGACTCTCGGATGTCATTGAGCTGCACCCTACCGAGGATGTGACGGATAGCATCACTCATCCCAAATACCCGGGCCGTTGGCTGCCCTATCCCGTGGAGTATAAGCACGGTCGGCCCAAGAAGAACGAGGTGGACGAGGTGCAGCTGGCGGCGCAGGCTATGTGCTTAGAAGAGCAATACGGCATCCACATCGGCTGGGGCGCGTTCTTCTATCATGAGATACGGCACCGTGTGGAGGTGGAAATCACGCCCTACTTGCGCGATATCGTCAAGCAATGTGCCGAGGAGATGCACAGCATCTTCAAGAGCGGTCGGCTGCCAGCCATCGTGCATGGCAGGCACTGCGACCGCTGTTCGCTCAAAGACCTGTGTATGCCCGACACGGCTAACCAGCCAGCGGCTTCAACTTATCTGAAACGTAATCTGTATGAGGAAACTACTTAACACACTCTATATCACCACGCCAGAATCGTACCTGAGCAAGGACGGGCAGAACGTTGTGGTGTCCGTCCGACAGCGGGAAGTGTTCCGCATCCCTATCATCAACATTGAGGGCATTGTTACCTTCGGTTATATGGGCGCAAGTCCTGGGCTCATGAAACTATGTTCCGACAATAATGTGTCGCTTACATTCCTGTCTCCACATGGCCGATTTATAAGTCGTATTCAAGGAAAAACCAAAGGAAATGTGTTGTTGCGTAAAAGGCAATATCAGCTTGCAGACGATGCAGAGTGGTCATTACATCTTGCTCAAATAATTATTTCAGGGAAAATTCAAAACTATCGCAATATACTGCGTCGATACCTCCGTGATTATGGATTTAATGTTGATGTGAAAAATGCAGCCCAACTTTTGGATACATACAAACGAGAAATATTTCGTTGCCAAAACAAAGACATACTGATTGGCGTGGAAGGTATGGCAGCTAATCGTTACTTCGACGTGTTTCCCCATCTGCTGACACAACAACGCGATGTGTTCCCATTCAGTGGGCGTAGCAGACGACCACCTAAAGATGCAATCAATGCAATGCTCTCACTTGCCTATACGTTGTTAACCAATGATGTTACCGCAGCCTTGGAAACGGTAGGCCTTGATCCGTATGTGGGATTTCTTCATACATTACGACCTGGACGCACATCACTTGCTCTTGATCTTGTAGAGGAACTAAGAGCTTATATGGGCGATAGATTTGTACTCTCGCTGATAAATAGAAGACAGGTTTCCCCTAAAGATTTTATCTTCCAAGGAGACAAAGGCGTGCAACTTACTGAAAACGGGCGACGTACTTTTCTCTCAGCATGGCAAACACGAAAGAAAGATACGATTGTGCATCCATTTTTGAATGAAAAAATTTCTGTAGGCTTGGTGCCATATGCCCAGGCAATGCTATTGGCTCGCTATATAAGAAACGATATAGATGATTATCCTGTATACTTGATAAAATAATAAAGATGAACTTACTCATAACATATGATGTAGATACCACCAGCGCACAAGGACGGAAACGGTTGCGGAGTGTGGCACGTATATGCCAGAATTACGGACAACGCGTGCAAAATTCTGTTTTTGAATGTGACGTGACAGAAGTCCAATTTGTTATACTAAAAGAGTCTTTATTGACAGTTATGGATAAACTCTTGGATAGTATTCGAATCTATCATCTTAGTAAAAATGAAAATCGACGTGTGATGACTTTAGGACGTGAAACCTCGTACAATGTAAATGAACCTTTAATTTTATAATTGCGAACCTAAAGGAATACAAGAAATATGAGTAGTTCGCACTAGTTGATTTACAGGAGATTATAAGGTTTGGACAACGCTCATATGGGTCACAACAGTATATGTTCGCAAATTACAATATATAAATAGTTGTTTCTCAATTGGAAACAATACATAGAGTCGCTCCCCGTGCGGGAGCGTGGATTGAAACCAGTCGTATCTGATGTCACAGAAATTGCCATCCAGGTCGCTCCCCGTGCGGGAGCGTGGATTGAAACATCTAAGAAAAACACAAGCCAGTAATAAGAACTTGTCGCTCCCCGTGCGGGAGCGTGGATTGAAACTTTTATATCTTGCTCCCAATCGGTAGAATCATAGGTCGCTCCCCGTGCGGGAGCGTGGATTGAAACTTGCAGAGTTACGCATAAAATGCAGGCGTTGCGGTACGTCGCTCCCCGTGCGGGAGCGTGGATTGAAACGCTCCTTGTCTACCTTGCCACTGGCAGCCTCCTGTCGCTCCCCGTGCGGGAGCGTGGATTGAAACTTTAATGCGTCGTGTGTTTCGGGCATGACCGTAATTGTCGCTCCCCGTGCGGGAGCGTGGATTGAAACATCGAAAAACATTTATAAATTTGTCAAACTAAGTCGCTCCCCGTGCGGGAGCGTGGATTGAAACCTCAATACATTGAATTCGACAAATGCGGACGAGCAGTCGCTCCCCGTGCGGGAGCGTGGATTGAAACGTCATACATATAACACACCGGATACGGTGTGTGAGGTCGCTCCCCGTGCGGGAGCGTGGATTGAAACTCGGAGTTACAGAAGATGTTTCGCGCTCTTCTGCGTCGCTCCCCGTGCGGGAGCGTGGATTGAAACAATGAAGGATACATCAAGGATTTGTACAAATTCGTCGCTCCCCGTGCGGGAGCGTGGATTGAAACCCTCACCCTTGCCAAGATAGAGGGATATGATAAGGTCGCTCCCCGTGCGGGAGCGTGGATTGAAACGGTAGTGTAATGATTATCTTACACTTACTTAAAAGGTCGCTCCCCGTGCGGGAGCGTGGATTGAAACATAGTCGGCAGATGAAAAATCGTGGAGTCATATGTCGCTCCCCGTGCGGGAGCGTGGATTGAAACAATTTATGTTGGCACTTATGCCAACGGAAGCCGTCGCTCCCCGTGCGGGAGCGTGGATTGAAACGTCTTGGGATATTTTTTCTCAAAACAACATTCTTGGTCGCTCCCCGTGCGGGAGCGTGGATTGAAACGACGATAAGGTGATACGAACACAGATAGTATGGTGTCGCTCCCCGTGCGGGAGCGTGGATTGAAACCCGCCACTTGCTACAATATGGCAAAATAGCACGTCGCTCCCCGTGCGGGAGCGTGGATTGAAACCGGTATATCTACCCATCCTACGCACGTCTGCTGTTGTCGCTCCCCGTGCGGGAGCGTGGATTGAAACGTAAGTGTAATTCCACTGCTCGTACGACTGCAAAGCGTCGCTCCCCGTGCGGGAGCGTGGATTGAAACCAACCTGCTGAAAGGCAACAACACATTTGTGCTGGTCGCTCCCCGTGCGGGAGCGTGGATTGAAACATTTCTCCGTCATCATCTACATCGTCGAGAAAGGTCGCTCCCCGTGCGGGAGCGTGGATTGAAACAATCCGAGCGAAGAGCATCTTCTTGAAGCGGGAGTCGCTCCCCGTGCGGGAGCGTGGATTGAAACAACAACAATGACAGAACGATATATCTGCTGCATGGTCGCTCCCCGTGCGGGAGCGTGGATTGAAACACGGGCTGTATAGCGGACATTATGTCCCTGAGTGTGTCGCTCCCCGTGCGGGAGCGTGGATTGAAACTGACACTTGGCTATGTGCGATAACAAGCCAGAGGTCGCTCCCCGTGCGGGAGCGTGGATTGAAACTGACTTTCGAGCTGTGCCACCTTTGCGGTCAGTGCAGTCGCTCCCCGTGCGGGAGCGTGGATTGAAACAGTGACGACGAAGACGAAGCGTTTGACGCTTAGTCGTTCCCCGCGCGGGAGCGTGGATTGAAACTATCGAGGTGAATGCCATTTGTTTGATTGCAATGGTCGTTCCCCGCGCGGGAGCGTGGATTGAAACTACGGGGTTGCATGATATTTACGTTTAAGATCCGTCGTTCCCCGCGCGGGAGCGTGGATTGAAACCAATCACCATAGTAGTTGCCATTTTCGCAGCTTAGTCGCTCCCCGCGCGGGAGCGTGGATTGAAACATGGCAGTAAACTCAGCAATAGAGTATTCTCCAGTCGCTCCCCGCGCGGGAGCGTGGATTGAAATATCCGGAGAAGTGTTGGATTTGGTTTTCAACCAGATTGCTTCCATCATCCGTCTACACTCCAGAATCGTTGGATGCACGGTGTATTTTCTCGCTTGGTGTAAGCGTGA